>NZ_JBXARK010000001.1:0-600568 GCF_058808175.1 Flavobacterium sp. GW821-FHT11G01
AGTAAAGAGTAAAGAGTAAAGAGTAAAGAGTAAAGAGTAAAGAGTAAAGAGTAAAGAGTAAAGAGTAAAGAGTAAAGTAATATAGAATGAGGAAAGTAGGAATCTAAAATCTACAATCTGAAATCTAAAATAATTGGGGAAAGTTAATTCAAACAAAAAGCACTCTAAGTAAAACCTAGAGTGCTTTTTTATGATTGGGCAAATCGGAAATTAAATTCTTATAGGTATTCTCCGTGTTGAGAAATATCTAATCCTAATTCTTCTTTTTCTTCAGTAACTCTTAGAGGAGTAATTTTATTTACAATAAAGAATAAAGCATAAGAAGCTACGAATGCGAAGATAGAAACGATTACTAAAGCAATTAATTGGTTGATGAACAAAGTTGGAGTTCCGAAAATCAAACCTTGATTGTCACCAACTACCGGGTTAACAGCTTTTGAAGCAAAAACTCCAGTTAACAACATACCTACCATACCACCAACACCGTGACAAGCAAAAACATCTAAAGCATCATCAATTTTTCCTTTAGGGAATTTACTTACTACAAGGTTACTTACGATTGCAGCAAAAGCCCCAATGAAAATTGCGTGAGGAATGCTTACGAAACCAGCAGCAGGAGTAATAGCTACAAGACCTACAACAGCTCCAATACAAGCTCCAAGTGCAGATAATTTGTGTCCTAATATTTTATCAAGGAAAACCCATGCCATTGCAGCAGCAGCAGCAGCTACAGTTGTAGTTCCTAAAGCTTGTACAGCTAAACCATTTGATCCTAAAGCAGAACCTGCGTTGAAACCAAACCATCCAAACCATAATAAACCAGTTCCTAATAAAACGTAAGTGATTCTTGCAGGGTTAACTTTTTGAACTTTTCTTTTTCCAAGAAAGATTGCTCCGGCTAATGCAGCCCAACCAGCGCTCATGTGTACTACAGTTCCTCCAGCGAAGTCTAATACTCCCATTTTGAAGAAAACTCCATCAGGATGCCAGGTCATGTGTGCTAACGGCGCATATATAATTAAGATAAATAAAACCATGAATAATAAATAAGCCCAGAAACGTACACGCTCTGCAAAAGCACCTGTAATTAACGCTGGTGTAATGATGGCAAATTTTGCTTGAAATAATGCGAATAACATAAAAGGAATTGTAGGGGCAAGACTCCAGGCAGTATTTGTGCCAACACCCTGAAAGAATAAATTAGAAGTTGGATCTCCAATGATTCCTCCAATAGTAGGACCAAATGCTAAACCAAAAGCAACAACAACCCATAAAATAGTAACAATTACCATTGCCATGAAACTTTGAAGCATGGTACTGATAACGTTTTTCTTACCTACCATACCTCCGTAGAAAAATCCTAAACCTGGTGTCATTAGCAATACAAAGGCAGTTGCTACGATCATCCAAGCTGTATCTCCGGTATCAAACTTTACAGCTTCTGCTGGAATTGGGTTGTCTGATAAGATGAAATTTGATACAAAAGTCAGTACCAAAATAGTGATAAGAATCACACTTAAAATAATTTTTCGCATAGTTATTTAGTTTTAAATTTTTTATAAAAATATAAAATCATTCGACACCCCTATCAAAAATAGAGTCTAATGTTTAATTTTTGTTAATTTTTAAATTTAACCCCCTATATTTTATGTGTATTTGTTAAAATGAACTTAAATTTTACAATTTATTAATCTGAAACTTGAAATATGTAGGTTTTTTCAACTTTGTTAACAAAAAACAATGAAAATAATTCTAATTTTAAGAGTAATTCTATTCAAATATTTACAAAAACAGTCAAATCGTTTCATTTTTAAATAAAAAAGGCATCAAATGAAAATTTCAAGTGATGCCTTTTTTATAAAAAGAATTTAGATTACTTCTGTCCGTACTTCGCTTTGAATTTGTCGTTCAGTTTGCTTTGAAATGTTTCTAAATTAATAGTTCTTCCCTGAATGAAGGCAGTTGTTAGTTTATTTGTTCTCATATCTAATGCATCACCTTCAGAAATAAATAAAGTAGCATCTTTACCTGATTCTAAAGTTCCACAACTTGCATCAATACCTAATAGTTTAGCTGTGTTTAAAGTAATTAATTGTACTGCTACTTCTTTATCTAAACCAAAGGCAGCGCAAGTTCCAGCCAGGAAAGGAAGGTTTCTCACGCTCATACGTTCGTGATCTCCACTGTTTTCAAGTCCAACCAAAATACCTTTATCTGTTAGTATTTTTGCCATTTTGTACGGTAAATTTACATCTTCATCAGCGCTTGTTGGCATATCGTGTACACGTCTTAATAATACACCAACATTGTATTTTTGTAAAACTTCTGCTGATTTATAAGCTTCAAATCCACCAACAATGACAATTTTTTTGATTTGATGATCTGCTGCAAGCTGAATTGCATCTACAATTTGCTTTTCTTCATCAGCATGAATATAAAGCGTTTGCGTTCCGTCAAACAAACCTTTTGTAGCTTCTAAAACAATGTTTCTTTCTTTAGCAGTACTTTGATTGTATGCTTTTGAATTTATAAGGAAGGCATTTACTTCCTCAACTTGTTTAGCATAATCTTTATTAGCCTCAATAACTCCAGGTTCAAACCATGATCCTGATGTTTTAAAACCGGATGGAAAATTAAGATGAATTCCGTCATTTTCTTTCAAAATAGCATCTTTCCAGCTCCAGGCATCTAATTGTACAATAGAAGATGTTCCTGAAATTCTTCCTCCGCGTGGCGTAACCTGAGCCATCAAAACACCATTTGGACGAACCGTTTCTACTACTTTCGATTCTGAATTATAAGCAACGATACTTCTCACATTCGGATTAAAAGTTCCAATTTCCTGCTCATCATTTGATGATTTCACAGCATCAATTTCTACTAAACCTAAAGTAGTGTTTGCGGCAATAAATCCGGGATAAACATGTTTTCCTGTAGCGTCAATAGTTGTATCGTAAGCATCAGCAGCAAGTCTGATAGTGGAGGCATCGGCTACTAAAGTAAGTTTTCCGTCCTTAAATCCAATAGCACTGTTTTGAATCACTTTTCCGTTCCCTAAGTGTGCCGTGCCATTTAAAATCAAAACCGATTTGCTTTGTTTTGGTGCCGGGATTTGCTGAGCATTTATTTGTACAGAAGCACAAAACAAGAGCAGCAATTTATATATGTTTCTATTTATCATGTTGTCTTTTTTTATCATTATGAATTTTCTAAAGTTCTTATAACTGTTCTAAAGTATCACAGTGATATTCTTTTTTCTCTTTTCTGGTTGGTTGTTGCGTTGCGTTTCCTTTATTCTTTTCCTGCAACATTTGTCCAATCAATTCACTTCTTTCTTTAGTAATGGCCAATTGTTTTTGAGCATCTTTTTCGATATCAAAATAAACAACACCTTCAATAATTGTTTTTTCAGCTTTAGCATAAATAGAAAGTGGATTTTCACTCCAAAGTACAACATCGGCATCTTTACCTACTTTTAAACTTCCTACTTTATCATCGATATGTAAAAGTTTAGCCGGGTTAAGGGTTACAAATTTCCATGCATCTTCTTCAGAAATATTTCCGTATTTAACTGCTTTTGCAGCTTCCTGGTTTAATCTGCGTGACATTTCAGCATCATCAGAGTTATAAGCAACTACCACTCCTGCATTGTGCATAATTGGTCCGTTAAACGGAATCGCATCGTTAACCTCAAATTTATAAGCCCACCAATCAGAGAAAGTTGAAGCTCCAACGCCATGTTCTTTCATTTTATCAGCTACTTTATAACCTTCCAAAATGTGTGTGAAAGTATTTACTCGGAAATTAAATTTCTCAGCAACATTCATCAAATTTAAAATTTCAGACTCCACATAAGAGTGACAAGTAATGAAACGTTCTTTGTTTAAAATTTCAGCAAGCGTTTGCAGTTCTAAATCCACTCTTGGCGCTTTTCCTTTTTTATTTCCTGCATTGAATTTTTTCCAGCTTTCGTCATACTCTTTGGCAAGTTGAAAATAATCTGTAAAGACTTGTTCAACTCCCATTCTTGTTTGTGGAAAACGAGTTGGATTGTCAATGTTCCAATTGGCTTGTTTTACGTTTTCACCTAAAGCAAATTTGATAAACTTCGGTTGATTTTTGTATAACATTTCATCTGGAGAAGAACCCCATTTCCATTTTACGATAGCAGAGCGACCTCCAATTGGATTCGCAGATCCGTGTAATAATTGCGAAATGGTTACACCACCTGCTAAATCTCTATATATATTAATGTCTTCAGAGTTGACAACATCCTGAATCGTAACTTCTGCAGTTGAATTGTGACCGCTTTCGTTCACCCCTTTAGAAATCGCAATATGTGAGTGCTCATCGATAATTCCACTGGTAATGTGTTTTCCTTTGGCATCAATAACAGTCGCGCCGGCATCAGAAAGGTTTTTACCAACTGCAGCAATTTTTCCGTTTTTGATTAAAACATCGGTTTCAGTTAAGATTCCGTCTTTTTCATTCGTCCAAACCGTAGCATTTTTAAATAATAAGGTTTGAGCAGTTTGTTTTTTAGTATCACCAAACGCAACGTTTGGATACGTTACCGGAATAATTGGGTTTGGTTTTTCTACTTTAGATGAATCTTTTGCCATAACAAACGGACTGGTTTTTACAGCTTTCCAAGCCAATTCATCTCCGTTTGATAAAACCGCTTTTCCAGATAAAGCATCTGTTTTTTCAATAAATCCGGTTAAACGTGTATAATTAGATTTGATCGTATCTGCAGGTTTGATAACCAATGAAATCCAGTTTTTAGCAATAGAAAAAGTGCTTTTTACTTTTTTGGCATCAACAGTTGTTACTTCTGATTTTTGAGCATCAGCAGTTCCGTCAATTTTCCATTTATAGGTATCTTTTCCAACCGTTAAGTCATAATTTCCACGAATATCTTTGGCATTAAGATCGTTTACAATAAATTTAGATCCTTGCACCCAGTTTTCATATAAAACCGTTTTCTCGTCAAAAACTTCACCAGAAGTAATGATAAAGTTAGCATAAGTACCCACTTTCAAACTTCCAACCTCATCGCTTTTTCCTAAAATAGCAGCCGGAACTGTAGTCAGAGCTTCTAAAGCTTTCGTTTTATCAAAACCTAATTTTATTGCTTTTAGAAGATTTGGTTTAAAATCCTCAATCTTTTTCAATTTGTCTGTCGTCAGCGCAAAAACAATTCCGTTATCTGAAAGTACTTTTAGGTTCGTTGGTGCCTGATTCCAGAAACGCATGTCAGCCAATTCGATTTGGTTGGATAAATACGGATTTGAAACATCATAAGCTTCAGGGAAACTTATCGAAATAATGAATTTAGCATTTGTAGCTTTAATTTCTTCAATTCTTTCAAATTCATTTCCGCTTCCTTTTAAAACATAGTTTAAACCAAATTCTTTTGCGATTTTGGCAGCTCTTAAACTGTTTAATTTATCTTCAGAAGCAAATATCTGAACCAGTTTTTCATTGTTTGCCAAAGCTTCTAATGATAAATCTTTGGTTTCAGAATTTCCTTTTTTGTACCAGTCTAAATCTAAATACATCTGACGCAACAAAGCCATCATACCCATCAAAGAACTTGGATAAGCCTGATTGGTTAAAGCACTTTTTGTAAATGCAAAATGATTGGTTAGTTTATTTGCGATGATTTGTTTGCTGTTGTCTTCATTGTTCAGGGCAACCAAAGCTCCGGTTCCTTGCGCAATTCCGTCTGGAAGATGAGTTCCAACAACTCCAAAACCAGCTTTCAATAATTCATCTGCTTTTGGTTGGTCATATTTAAAAGTTTCGTAAACGTTGATTTCCGGACGAACACTTTCATTCCAGTAGTAACCAACTCTTTTGGTATCGTACAACGGGTTGCGATTACGTCCCGGAGTGATATTTGCTTTTGGTTTTTCAATTCCAAAACTGGTATAAATATCAATAAAAGAAGGGTAAATTGTTTTTCCGGCTAAATCTATAGTAATAGCATTTTTCGGAATTGAAACGGCGTTTCCAACCGCAACAACTTTACCGTCCTGAATCAGTAAGGTTCCTTTTTCGATTTTTTGAGTTGGAGTAACATAAATGGTGGCATTAGTAAAAACAGTGTAATTCTTGCTTTTGTTGTGCACACTTTCATTAACAGGGAAGTATTCTTGAGCATACGTTTTTGTTAAAAAAACACTCAAAAAGAGTAGGAGTAGGGCTTTTTTCATATGTAATTTGGTAAATTTTTGCTAAAAATATGAAATATATGTTATAACCGTTTCGTTTTTGTTACTCTTTTTTTCTCTATTTTAGTAAGCTGGTTAGTTAACCTTTTGATTAGAAGTGTAAATAGAACATTATGAAAAATAAAGATCGAATAAATTGGGGAATTATTGGTTTAGGAAACATAGCAAATCAATTTGCCTCCGATTTATTATTGATAGAAGAGGCTAATTTAGTTGCAGTGGCTTCAAGAAATTTTGATAAGGCCAATGATTTCGCGAAACAATACAATTGCCCAAAAGCATATGATTCTTATGAAGCTTTATTTGCCGATGATGAAGTTGATATTGTTTATATCGCAACGCCACATGATTCTCATGCCGAATTATCAATTAAAGCATTAGAAAAAGGAAAACATGTTTTATGCGAAAAGCCACTTTCACTTTCTTATAAAGATGCGGTTCGTATGACTGAAGCTTCTAAAAAGTACAATAGATTTTTCATGGAGGCTTTCTGGACGCGTTTTATTCCGTCAGTAAAAGAAGTTTTAGAAAAAGCGAACCAGGGAATAATTGGTGATGTAAACTACTTAAAAGCCGATTTTAATTTTTATGCAGATAAAAAACAAGGAGGAAGACTTTTTGACGAAAAGCTTGGAGGAGGAGCGCTGTACGATATTGGCGTTTATCCCTTATTTCTCTCTTATATCATGCTCGGATTTCCAAAAGAAATTATCGCAAAATCGGTTCATAATAAAAACGGAATTGATTTGCAGACTTCCATGATTTTAAATTATGAAAAGGCACAGGCGATTTTACACGCTTCAATAAATTCTGAGTCAGATATGAAAGCTGTTATCGGAGGATCGCAAGGACATATTCAACTTAATGCTCCGTGGTATGTTGCCGACGGATATTCAATTGTAAAAGATAATCAGGAGGAAGTGTTTAGTCTACCAAATCTTGGTAGAGGATATGCGCATGAAGCGATCGAATGTCATAATTGTATTCGAAATAGCCAAATTGAAAGTAAGCTTTGGTCGCATCAGAATAGTTTGGATCTGAGTAAGATTGTGGAGGAAATTAAGATTCAAATTAACTTACCTTTTTAAATTATATTTTTTGTAGTAAAATAGTTACAATATAATTATTTTCATTAGATTTAAAAACATTTAATGAATTTGAAATTATGTTAGTAAAAGTTTACGGAAGTGCTGTTTTTGGAGTAGAAGCAACCACCATTACCATTGAAGTTCATATGGACAAAGGTATTGGTTTACACTTAGTTGGTTTACCAGATAGTGCCATTAAGGAAAGCAGTTTCAGAATTGCAGCCGCCCTTAAAAATAACGGATTAAATTTTCCAGGAAAGAAAATAACCATTAATATGGCGCCAGCCGATCTGCGAAAAGAAGGTTCTGCATACGATTTGCCTTTGGCAATGGGAATATTAGTAGGCTCAGATCAGATAAAAGCACCCGAAATAGAAGAATATATTATAATGGGCGAACTTTCTTTAGACGGAAGTTTACAGCCTATTCGTGGAGCATTGCCTATTGCTATAAAAGCCAAAGAAGAAGGTTATAAAGGTTTTTTTCTCCCAATTCAAAATGTGAAAGAAGCTGCAATCGTTGCTGGTTTAGATGTTTACGGCGTCACCAATTTACAGGAAGTAATTAGCTTTTTTAACGGAAAAGGAGATCTTAAACCCACAGTTATTGACACGAGAGCTGAATTTTATAAAACCTTAGATTTTCCTGAATTCGATTTTTCAGATGTTCGTGGTCAGGAAAGTATCAAACGTTGCATGGAAATTGCTGCAGCCGGAGGTCATAACATTATTTTGATTGGCCCGCCGGGTGCAGGAAAAACAATGCTGGCTAAAAGAGTTCCAAGTATTTTACCACCAATGACGTTACGTGAAGCCTTAGAAACGACTAAAATTCATAGCGTTGCCGGAAAATTAAAAGAAGTCGGATTGATGAATCAACGACCATTCCGTAGTCCGCATCACACTATTTCGAATGTTGCCTTAGTTGGAGGAGGAAGTTACCCGCAACCGGGCGAAATCTCGATGGCACATAATGGCGTTTTGTTTTTAGATGAATTACCGGAGTTTAAACGTGATGTTTTAGAAGTAATGCGTCAGCCGTTGGAAGATCGTGAAGTAACCATTTCTCGCGCCAAATTTACCGTAACTTATCCATCGTCGTTTATGTTGGTGGCAAGTATGAATCCGAGTCCGAGTGGGTTTTTCAACGATCCAAGCATGCCCAATACTTCTTCGCCTCACGAAATGCAACGTTATCTGAGCAAAATTTCCGGACCATTATTAGACAGAATCGACATTCATATCGAAGTTACGCCGGTACCATTCGAGAAACTGGCCGATGACCGAAAAGCAGAAAGCAGTGTCGAAATCAGAAAACGTGTCACCGCAGCCAGAGAAATCCAGACCAAACGATTTGAAGAAGTCGAAAACATACATTACAATGCACAAATGAGTAGTAAATTAATTCGCGAATATTGTTCACTCGACGATCAATCAAAAGAGTTACTAAAAACCGCTATGGAACGCCTGAACCTCTCAGCAAGAGCCTATGACAGAATCCTGAAAGTAGCCAGAACCATAGCCGACTTAGATGCTGCACCAACAATAATCTCCCAACACATAGCCGAAGCCATCCAATACAGAAGCCTGGATCGAGATGGATGGCTCGGATAAAATTGTGAATTGTGAATTATAAATTGTGAATTAAAATAAGTAGCAGAAGTATTCATTTTCAAAAGAACCTCCAGTCCCGCTGTCCACTATATCTTTTGTGCCGAACGCCGGCACAAAAGGATATCGTTCCCATCGGGGCTAAATGAGAGGTTTATTTTTCATAAATTTGTGCATAAAACTTAGCGAACTTAGCGTAACCCTTTGCGAACTTAGCGGTTAAATCAACGCTCAGAAAGTTCAAAAGTAAGCCCAATATTAATTTGCTCCAAAAAGACTTCATCATGCGAAACCACAATCAAAGTGCCCTGATATTCATTAATCGCAGCCGTAAGAATTTCAATATTCTGAATATCTAAGTTGTTCGTAGGTTCATCCAGAATAATAATATCCGGTGCTTGATTGTTAATCGTTAAGCAGCATAACATTAAACGCATCTTTTCACCGCCACTCAAAGTACTGCATGGTTTATCTAAATTATTTTGTGAAAACAAAAACCGATTCAGACGCATTCTGATATCGTGCTCCTGCAAACCAGAGACATTGAATTGTTGAGCCTGTTCATAAATCGTAAGTTGATTTCCGATTAACGAATAATCCTGATCGATATATACAATTTTGGCTTCGGCTTTATAAATACTTCCTTGCGTCGGAACTATTTTTCCAGTAATAATTTTGATTAAAGTTGTTTTTCCAGAACCGTTCGATCCTTTCAAAACAATACGGTCACCACTTAGAATTTGAAAGTTTAGATTTTTCTTCCAAAGTAATTCTTCATGATAACCAAAATTAATATTAGTAGCCGTAAACAATATTTTGCCTTTGTGTAATTCGGCATTATCAAAACCAAATTTCATTTTGTCAATCTCAGGTAAATCGGAGCGTAATTCTTGTAATTCTTTTGAAATACCTCCAATTTTTTCAGCGTGCATGTTTTTGGTTTTCGAAGTACTGTTCTCCGCATTATTGCGCAAAGTATTCATCATGATTCTGGATACGCCGGCTTTTTCCTGTTTCTTCTTTCCGCGAGAATCTAATTTTTGTTGGCGCTCCATTGTTTCGCGTTCCTTTTCTCTGGCTTTTCGCAATGCTTTTTCTTTACTATGAATATCCTGTTGCAAAGCGTTATTTTCTATTTGCTTTTGCTGCGTATAAAAATCATAATTTCCTCCATAAACCGTAATGCCATGTTTGCTTAATTCATAAACTGCATTTAAAAGATTTAATAATTTTCGATCATGGCTCACAATAATCAAAGTAGCCGAAGTGTTCTGAATAAAATTATACAACAATTTTCTGGCAGCCAAGTCCAAATGATTACTCGGTTCATCCAATAAAATAAGTTCAGGCTGATGAATCGAAAGTCCGGCAAGAAAAATTTTTGTCTTTTGTCCGCCACTTAAAGATTCCAGTTTTTGTGATAAATCTAAATCAGTTAATTGCCAATACTGTAGTGCTTCATTGCAACGCTCTTCAATAGTCCAGTCATCGTTTAGAATCTCCAGATTTTCTTCGGTTACATTTCCGTTCAGAATTTCTTTGAACGCATTTAGTTTATCTTCAATTTGCAAAGCTTGTGCAATAGTAAAATGATTGAATTGTCCGAAAATCTGAGGTACATAATAAGGTTTTGCATTGGTTTTAATCCAACCGTCAGAAGCTTGTAATTCACCTGCAATTATTTTTAAAAGCGTAGATTTTCCCGCACCATTGTTACCAATCAAGGCAATTTTTTCTTGTTGATTGGCAGTAAAAGTAATTCTATCGAATAGCAAATCTCTATTCGTATGTAGATATGAAATGTTTTGTAAAATAAGCATAATTTCTTTCTTTTGGGAATAAACAAATAAGCAAACTGTTTTGCAGTTGCTTTTATAATTGTCTGAAAGAAATTTTATTTCACATAGAATTTTCTAATTGGTTTGTGCTTGCAAAGATATAAAAATATTCTTTTTAACGCTATTTCATTATTTCTGCAGAGTTATGCTGTGCCTTATTTTATGTGGAAATATTCCAAAAGCTTATTTTTCGCCTGGTGATAAAACCTAGTTTTTTGTACAATGCAATAGCACCGGTATTATATTCTGTAACATGCAAAAACGGAATTTTACCCTGATCAAAAATAGCATTTACAACATGCGTAATTAGTTGTTTGGCATAACCTTTTCCGGTATGATCAGGATGTGTAATTATAGCGCTTAGTTCAGTAAAAGCATTCATTTTCATGCGTTCTCCGGTAACAGCAATAAGCTGATTTTCTTTAAAGATTCCGTAATAATCTCCAAGTAAAATGGTTTTGTTTTTAAAATAACCGGGTTGGACTAAATTTACTAAATCGCATAAAATTTCATTATGTTCTGAAGTCAACTTAACAATTTCTGATTCGATTGGAAGTTGAATTTTTTCATTAATTACCATTTGCAAACAAACCAATTCTTTTGTAATTTTTAAAGTATCAGCTATTTCAGGTTTTTCACCCACAATAAAGAAATTATCAGTTAAAGCCGAATATTCTTTGGTTGCAATTGCAGTATTATCCAGATTTGTAAAACTTCCAAAGGGACAATAATCAGGATTATAGAATTTAATATTTCCATAATCGATAGCGAATTCCTGATGGTTTTCTGATAACGAATACCAAACCGGATTATCTAGTTTATTTTCTTCTGAAATTGTCATTGAAATGTTTTTCAAAATTAAGTAGAGAAGTGAATTATGAAATATAAAAGTAAGAATTTAAAATAACGGAATAAAAAATCCCGCTTCATTAAAGCGGGATTCCATAAAATATCGATAATAAAACTTACTTCGTTCTGGCAGCAAAAATTTCGTCTAAACCTTCCATAGCAATGGTAAAACCTTCTTTGAAACCCATTTCTATGATTTTTTCCAAATCAGAAAGGTTTTCATGTTTAATTGCAATATCAACAATAGTAGAATTGCCTTGTTCAGAGAAATTTACATTCCAGTCAGAACGCGGAAAATCTTTGTTTAAGTTGCCTTCGCTATCGCTGAAAGCATCCAGATATTTAAAATTTGTTTTTGGCGTTATCGATGTAAAATCGGCAATAGCCCAATGTTCTTCGCCCTGAGGTCCAACCATGGCGTACAGTCTTCGTCCGCCTTCTTTAAAATCCATACTTTTTGTTCTGGCTTTCCATGGTGTTGGCGCCCACCATTGGTCTAATATTTCTGGTTCTGTCCAGGCCGACCAAACATTGTCAAGTGAGGCATTAAATTCACGTTTTACGTTTACCGTGCTGTTCTCTTTGTCTACGGTAAAATTCATCAATAGATTAGATTTCATCTTCTTTAGATTTTAGATTCATTAATACTTGATCTAATTGACTGAAGCGGCTTTCCCAAATTTCTTTAAACTGCTCTAGCCATTTGTCAATTTCTTTCATTTTATCAATTTTCAGTTGGTAATAGATTTCTCTTCCGATTTTTTTTTCGGCTAATAATTCACATTCATTGAGAATTTTAATGTGTTTAGAAACGGCTTGTCTTGTCGTATTAAATTGCTCCGCAATGGCATTTGGTGTCAGTGCGTTTGTAGCAACCAATACTAAAATTGCTCTTCGGGTCGGATCGGCAATGGCCTGGAAAATATCTCTTTTCATTTTGAATTATTTAAATACGCAACTAATTGGTTGCAAATATAAGCAACTTTTTAGTTGCGCAAAATGTTTTTGTGATTTTTTTAGAGAATTTTTTAAATTAGGGCTTCGCGTAGTTTTATGTAGGCCAGTATAACACATTAAATTTGTGGCCATCAGGATCTGAGAATCCAAAGAAATAACCTTTTTCAAAGCTTTGAGGTTCAGCAAAAATTCTTCCGCCAGCATTTTTAACCGCCAGTAGCCGTTGATGTACTTCATCTACACTTTCAGCTGAAAGCGAAAATATAATTTCATTACCCTGCTTTAAGTCGGCTGCTTCATCATTTACAGCCCATTTAAATCTTTCTTTTATAAAAAAATGAATTATAAAATTATCGTCTCCAAAACAAAAACTAGTCAGTTCTTCATTTGTACCGTTTGGTTTAAAACCCAATTCGCTATAAAATTTGGTTGTTCTCGCCAGGTCGTCCACGGCTAAATTGGCCCATATCTTTTTAGTTTTCATAAGATTCTTTTTAAAAAATTAGAACTTTATTCTCACTATTAAATAATAGTTGTGTAATAAAATTACGAAATTTAAATTTAAAAAATACAGGAATGAAAACGTATTGCTGTGCGTCTGTGAATTAAAATGACGATAAAAGAGCTTTCTTTTTGAGAATTAGTACAACGTATAAAAACAACTAGGAAATTATCCAGCCATTTTGATGTCTTTTATTATTTTTTCAATTCTCAAATAGTCACCTTTATTAACGTATTTTAATGATTTGATTAGTAAGCTGTCTTCGATTATTTCAATTTCAAGATCTCTTTCTGTATCAAGTAACTGCAATGTTTTTACTAACGGAATCATTTTGGTTGATTTCTTTAAAACGAAAGTTTCAAAATGATTTAATTCTATCAAATCATCATTTCGTACCCTATCTGCAAGAGTTTCAAATTTTGTTTTATCTCTTAAATAAATATGGCCATCTAAGCTCATATCGTTAACCCAAAACATAATTTGCGATTCGCTATAACCATTTTCATGTTGGTTGTTATTGTACGTAACGCGAGGAAAAAAGACAAAATCTTTACCCTCATTAAAACTATAAGAACCCGAATAAGACCAATCATCATATTTAGATAATATCTTAGTTTGCTCCAAAAATTCTACCTCAGAATTGGTTAGTTTAGTAAACTTATAACCGCTATTTTTCAGGAAATTTGCGAGTTCTTCAATTTCTTTTTCTTTCCCTCTGTAATATTGCTCAAGCTCTTCTTTCGGCTTAATCCTGTTTAGATTATCGTGTGCTATCCAACTTCCTGATTCGGCTTCTTCCAGCGTCAATTTGATTCCGGTTTCAGGATCATAAATAAATTCATCGGCTAAACTTTCCTTTAATTTTCGTTCATCTTCTTTTTCTTTTTCAGTTTTTGAGAAGAAAAATTTATAAGCTAAACTAATCATAATAACAGCAACAATAAAGTAAAATACAATTTCTCCAAATTTCATATCTAATGGTTTTTATTGGTTTAAAACGGCTTTTAATTATTGATTTGGGGAGAAATAACGGAATTGCTTTATAATTTAGGGTTTTGAATTTATGTTTTTGATTAAATGAATTTACTTTACAAATCAGCTGATTTTTTTCAATATTTTGAACAGAAGAAATGTTAATTATTAGAATTAAAATAACATATCTATAACTTCATTAAATTGTATTTAGATATGCACAATCACAAATAATCTTTTTGGTATTACTAAAATACGAAAATAATATTTACAAAAGTCCGTTGAATGGTAATTTTTTTTAACAATTGTTTATCTTTTTTAATATAATTGGAATATTTAGATTAAGAAGCAGAAGTTTTTCGTTTTCAAAACAACGACTTGTCCCGCTGTCCGCTAAATCTTTTGTGTCCGCCGTGGCGGACACAAAAGGATACCGCTTCCATCGGGGCTAGATTAGAAGTTTAATTTTTATAAGAAGGTTAGTTTAATTATGGAAACCCACAGTACTGCGTATAACGTGTAGTAGATAAATGGATGTTTAATATATTGAAATTATGCTTTCAAATTTAATCGGTCAATATCTTTTTAATCAATACAATTTGACCTAAATGATAATAACTATGTTCAATCATAGCCTCAATATTTCTTTTATAAGTTCCGTATTTTTCTTCAACAAAAACCTGATCCAGTTTTTCATCTTGCATTTGCTCAATCAAAGAAGCAAATTCTTCAGTGTCACTCCAGAATTGCGTTAAAAAAGCCTCCCATTTTTCCTGAGAATCGATCTCAGGAAAGTCAAAACTAAATTTGTCTTTTATATCAAGAGTTCCGCCTTTAAAAACATTATTTATTCCCTTAATATAATAATGAATGTGTTGCGCCAAAACCGAA
This sequence comes from Flavobacterium sp. GW821-FHT11G01, assembly GCF_058808175.1. NCBI lineage: Bacteria > Pseudomonadati > Bacteroidota > Flavobacteriia > Flavobacteriales > Flavobacteriaceae > Flavobacterium > Flavobacterium sp. GW821-FHT11G01. The sequence goes on from NZ_JBXARK010000001.1 coordinate 14,944, forward strand.
ATGGTATTGAGGTTTTTTACCGGAGTAGTGGCAATTTTCCAATCTAAATTTTCTAGTTGATCTTTATAATTGGTATTAGCAACCCAGGTTCCGTTTAAAATAATTTCTCTAAAACGGCTAGCTATTTCTTCTGTGCTTTTCATATTAAAAAAAATGAAAAGTAAATTTAATAAAAAAGATGCACCGATGAGTGTTTTAAATTGAAAGCCAAATGAGTTGTATTAGCTGGTTTCTAGTTCGTATATTCAATAGTCCTTTTTACAAGGGTCATTGGCTCTTTGTTTAGAAATTTCTTTTTTTCAATCCAGTTATTATGCGTGTCATAAAGGTACTGATAGGTGTAAACAGAAGTGTGAAATGGTTTATTGTCGGTTAAAAGTTCAATTTTTTCAGTGATAATATCGCCAAAAGTATTGTATGTATTTTGTTCTCTTCTATCTAGAGATCCATTTTTTTGAACTTCAATGCGTTCTAAAATTTGGTTTTGTTTGTTATAGGTATATTTGATTGCATTGTTTTCGACATTTTTGTTATCGTAAAATTTAATTTCTTTAATTAAATCATTTTGATAGAATTTTTTTTGAATGGAGTTGTCTTCCTGTTCAAATATTAGATTCCCGGAAGCATCAAATTTTTTAGTAATTTTTTCAGACGCATTTTTTGTCAAATAATCTATTAGAAAATTATAATCTATGTTTTCGACCAATAAATCTTTTGCTCTTGTATAACTGTAATTAAACACATTTTCTTCTTCATTTGTAATCTTTCTCAAAGAAAGAATATGAATACTGTTTATCTGTTTGATGTATTTAACCTCCAAAATGTTTTTATCTTGGTATAAATATTCAATATCTACTCTGGGATCACCTGCGGGCTGCTCCATGTTTTCTATTTTGACAAGCGCATTATCTTTAAAAATGTATTCCGTCGTACTTATGCCATTATTATATTTTGAATAGTTATTTCTTTTCCTGTTTTTCTCTAAATGGTTGTTTATAGTCTTTATCAGTTTACCTTTTTCAAAACTATACTTACTGCCGTAACCTGAATCCTGATTGTTATCGAATTCTATTATGTTTACAAGAGTGTCATTTTTATAAACTCTTTCAGCGTATAAGGTATCTTCTGTAATGCCATAAAAAGTTACATTCTTTTGAATTTTACCATTTAAAAAATACAGCTTCATGTGATGTGTATTAGACTTGTTATACTTATTTTCATAGTAGAGTAATGTATTCTCTAACAAGGTTTTAATTTTATCTTTGCTTTTCAAAGAAGCAACATCATCATTGGTATTAGTAAAATCTTGTATTACAGACCTATATTCATCCTCATATATTGGATACTTAGGAAAATTTACCGTTTGAGCAGTTATGGGTAATGTAATAAAAGTTAAGTGTAGTAGAAATACAATTTTTTTCATTATTTGTAGGTTATATTTTTTTGTTTTTTAATCTCAATTTTTAGATTGATTTCATTATTTCCTACTTTTTATCTGATAAATAATTTCCCAAAAAATAATTGAAAAAACAGCATTTGCTAATATTGCGGTCTTTACCTGATAAGGATCATAATTTAAAAGCAGATGTAAATTGGTAAACTTCAAGGCTAAGAATAAGGCCAAAGCAGCAATTGCAACAGAGCAGATTACATTTAGTAAAACAGTCCATTTTAAAGCGAAGAAAGCATAAACAATATTTAATAAAGCAAAACCACAGCCTAAAGTGATAAAAGGATCCGTTTTTAATTTTTCACCCAACGTTAATAAAAGTGGCGTTGAAGAAAGATATAAAAAGAAGAGTATAGAATAAATTAGGATTCGGATTTGTGGTTTCATTTTTTGTCAGTGATCAGGTTCTTATTTAAACGAAGTTATGAAACTTTTTTTAATTCAGTTCTTTGTTATAAATTTTGAGTAGCCAATGCTTAGATTCTGCTTCTCCCACAGTTTTTTATTATATTTCGTAATGGTTTTTCAAAATATAAATAACTTAAAGACGATATTACAAGCAGCAGAAAGAGTCTTGTAAAAAATGAAATGGTAAAGTCAGTTTGTTTGTTTAAACCCAGATATTTATCTAATCTATAATCTGAAAATATAACCCAAATGGGAACTTGTAATATATAAATTCCAAAACTTATTTCTCCTAAAAAAACAAATCCAGGTCTGGAAAATAGTTTAGTAAGTTTATCATTGCTTAGCGAAATTAATAGTATTAAGGGGATATATATTACGGCAAGTAACCCGTTATGGAAATTTAAACCTATTGGGAATCTTAAGAGTAAAATTAAAACAAGTAAAAGAATTACAATAGCTGGGAAATAGTTCTTTTTTTGATCCTTGAGTTTTTTTATAAAAAACAAACCTGCTAAATTACCAATCAAAAACTCATTAAAATGCATTAGTGGATGATAAGGTATATCGATTATGCTGTAGTTTACGGTATTTATAATTCTATAAATCATTAAATGGAAAAGAATCTGACTTATTAACCAAAATAAAATTATCCAGATTGCATTAATTTTTAATTCAAATTTTGAATATAATCGATTGATCAAAACAGGAAAAGCAATATAAAAAAGCAATTCAACAGATAAAGACCAGCCCGGAAAATTGATAGTTAGAGCTTTTTCAGGAATCCATGATTGGATCATAAAAATATTGAGAAATAAATCAGTAAGATTGATGTTTTTGAATAACTTGATACTTATTATAATAAAAATAGCAATTAAATAAACAGGATATATTCTGGCAAATCTATTTTTTATGTATTCCGTAAAATTAATCTTGTCTTTATTGCCATATGCAACAATCATAACAAAACCTGATAATATGAAAAAGTAACTTACACCAACATTTGCCTGAGTAAAAATAAAAGAAACACATTTATTATTAAATAAATCAACATTTTTTCCGTAATGAAAAATTACTATTGATATTGCAGCAATAAATCTTGTGAATGTTAGTTGTTGGATTTTCAAATTTACTTTTATATTAGGTCGGTTTTTTGATTGAGGGCGATCTTTGCATACTGAATGAGTTAGTAAAAAGAACAACCAAATAAAGTATGCCAGAATATTTTCGGGTGCTAAAGTATTAAATAATACTTATAAATATTAATATTAATTATAGTTTAGAGGTGAAAAAAATCAAGAGTTATAAAAAAGAAAATTTATCTTTTGAATTAACTTTTTTATATTTTATAATCTAAATACTCCAAAGTGTAAATCAGGATTGAAAAGGCAGAAATTATAAACACAACATTATAATTTATCTATCATTTTTGTTTTTCTTGTTTCATTTTCCATTCTGCTTTAATTTTTTTGTCTTTTATATACTTTGCCATTGAAATAGTCAAATGTCAAACAAAGCACAAGAAAAAACGAAAAGAAAAACAAAATATTTACTGCAAAATCGCATCAATTTTAGCTTCCGATTTTTCTTTAATAACACTATCCGGATGAAAACTCCAGATGATCAGAAATTTTCCTTTTACAAGATATTCTTCCGGATGCTCATCAGTTGGCTGACCGTCTTTTCCCCATAACAATCCTTGCAGAAATTTGTCACCTTTAAATCTGTTTTCAAATTCAATGTACATGATAGATCCGCTATCTGCTTTACTTTTGAAACTTTGAATTTCTTTGCTTTTTACAACTCCAATAATATTGCTGTAAGTGGCAATATCAGTATAGAAATTGCAAGCCGCATTAGTAACACAAATTTGACCGTCATTAGAAAAGTAAGACTTTGGAATTTCTTTAGGTTTTAGTTTTAAATCAGCGATAGTCTGGCTGAATAGAGTAGTAGTAAGTAACAGGAATAATGCCGACAGGGGAATCGTAATTTTCATGGGTTTTTGGGTTTATATTTGAGGTTTATGCTAAGCTAAAATAATATTTTTATTTTAAATGTTGCGGTGCTAGATTAGAAGTTTATTTTTTGAGAAGCATATGCAAGTCTGAATGCTAGCGCGACCGGGGAATTTTAGGTTTTAATCCCAATTATTCCCAATCTTGTCATTTCGACGAAGGAGAAATCCTCGAAAGAAACTCTACAAAGATTGGAAACGTTAAGCAGATTATTCGAATAAATAATTCAAAAAATCCAAGTCCGGATTAATAGTTTTTATTAATTCGATTTTCTTTTCTCTACGCCAATCTTTTACTTCTTTCTCACGTGCAATTGCTTCTTGAACCCATGTAAATTTTTCATAATATAACAAGAATGTGACATTATACTTTGAAGCAAAGGTTTTGTTTTTAATGGTGCTGTTTTCTTTGTGCTGGCTTAAACGAATTTTTAAATTATTTGTAACTCCTGTGTAGAAAACTGTTTTGTATTTATTTGTAAGGATGTATATGTAGTATGTGTGATAGCCTTCGTGTAATTGCATTTTTATTTTTTGGCTAAAGTTATATTTTTTTAAGATTTTTCTTTCTTTTAGCTCTGAATTTGACATACTTTGTCGAGTTTCTTGCGAGGATTTCTCCTTACGTCGAAATGACAAACTTGATGGTTACTTTGTGTGTTTTGACTTTTTTGCGAAGATTTCTCCTTACGTCGAAATAACAAGATTGTAAAAAAAATCCCATTCACCTTTCGGCAATGGGATTTCAACAAATGATATTCTCTTTTTTTTATTTTAAACTGTTGCAGCAACTTCTTGTGGCAACGGAATTTGATTTTTAAGCAAATCTTCGAAAGTTTCGTGTTGACGAATTAAGATTCCTTTTCCGTCTTTCCATAAAACTTCGGCTGGTTTGTATCTTGAATTGTAGTTCGAAGACATTGAAAAACAATATGCTCCGGCGTTTCTGAAAGCTAAAATATCACCTTCTGTAATTTCCGAAATTTTGCGGTTGTTGGCAAAAGTATCGGTCTCGCAAATGTATCCCACAACAGAGTAAAAACGCTCTTTTCCTTTCGGGTTAGAAATGTTTTCAATATGGTGTGAAGATCCGTACAACATTGGACGAATTAAGTGGTTGAAACCACTATCAACTCCGGCAAAAACTGTTGAGGTTGTTTGTTTTACTACGTTTACTTTTACTAAGAAATGACCTGCTTCGCTCACTAGGAATTTTCCTGGTTCGAAAATCAACGTTAAATCTCTGCCATATTCTGCACAGAATGCATTGAATCTTTTAGATAATTTTTTACCTAATTCTTCGATGTCTGTTTCGATATCATCTTTTTTGTAAGGAACTTTAAATCCACTTCCAAAATCTAAAAACTCTAAATCTTTGAAGTGTTTCGCTGTATCAAACAAGATTTCAGCAGCATACAAGAATACTTCGATATCCAGAATATCAGATCCTGTGTGCATGTGAATTCCAACAATGCTCATTTTTGTATTTTCTACAATTCGCAATATATGCGGAATTTGATGTACCGAAATTCCGAATTTACTATCGATATGTCCAACAGAAATATTAGCATTTCCACCCGCCATTACGTGCGGATTGATACGAATACATACCGGAATTTGAGGATATTTTGTTCCGAATTGCTCCAGAATAGATAAGTTGTCAATATTAATTTGAACACCCATTGCGGCAACTTCTTCGATTTCTTCTAAAGAAACTCCGTTTGGTGTAAAGAAAATTTTGTCAGGATCATAGCCAGCATGAAGTCCCAATAAAACTTCCTGAATTGATACAGTATCTAAGCCAGACCCCATGTTCTTTAATAACTGAAGAATCGCAACGTTAGACAATGCCTTCATGGCATAATTAACTCTCAAGTTTTCTACCTTAGAGAAAGCTTTGGTTAATCTGTTGTACTGTGATTGGATTTTTTCGGCATCATAAACATATAATGGACTTCCAAATTGGTCTGCTAACTGCAGTAAATCTTTTGCTTGCATTTTTATAAACTATTTTGGGCAAAGTTATTACACTTTTGACTAACGACAAATTAATTGTAGAAAAATAACAAATTGTAACAAATTGTTTGTTTTTGAACAAAAAGTGGTTTATTTCGAATTTTTATAAAATATTTTTTAAGTTCTAAGGGACTAAGACTCTAAGGTACTAAGTTTTTGCAACAGATTAAAACATTAGTGCAGATTTTTTTGTCACTAATTATACGAATTTTCACAAATTTTATTCTTGGAATTCTGCGATGCATCCGTCGTATTGTAATCAACTAAGAAAAATATAGCCAACGGTTTCAACCGTTTGGACGCAATATGATCACAAACACAATCACAATATATAATTATGATTAGTCTCCCACGGTTGAAATCGCGGGCTATGCATTAAAAGCTTTACGCCTTAATCTTTGCACATTTGTTTCTCTGTGGCTTTAAAACTAAAAAGCCCTGACATTAGTCAAGGCTTCTTGCTGTGTGTTGTTTATCGGAATAAGGATTACCTGATAATTTTTAATTTTTTAAGATGCAAGAGTAAGAGAAAATCTTAGTCCCTCAGAACCTTAGCAACTTAGAATCTTAAAATTACAAACTAGGTAAATCTCCGTTTCCTTTGGTTGGCAAGTTGGTAGAGCCCATTAAGAACAAATCTACTTCTCTTGCTGCTTCTCGACCTTCTGAAATAGCCCATACAATTAACGATTGTCCTCTTCTCATATCACCGGCAGTGAAAATGTGTGGAACGTTCGTTTGATAATTTTTTGCTTTATAGTTGCTTCTCATGTCAACTTCAAGACCTAATTGCTCGCTTAAAGTTTTCTCCGGACCTGTAAATCCTAAAGCCAATAAAGCTAAATCGCAAGGCCAGATTTTCTCTGAACCTTCTTTTTCGATTAATTCAGGACGTTGACCTGGAGTCATTTTCCATTGCACTTCAACGGTTTTTAATCCAGTTAATTCTCCTTTATCATTAGAAATAAATTCTTTTGTATTGATTAACCAGTTTCTGTCGCAACCTTCTTCGTGAGAAGATGAAGTTTTCAACTGCAACGGCCAGAAAGGCCAAGGAGTTGACTCACTTCTTCCAACTGGAGGTTTTGGTAAAATCTCAAAGTTAGTTACTGATTTTGCCCCGTGTCTGTTTGATGTTCCGATACAATCTGAACCTGTATCTCCACCACCAATTACGATTACATCTTTTGCTGTAGCTTTAATTTGATCTGGAATAGATTCTCCGTATAAAACTTTAGTTTGTTGAGTTAAGAAATCCATTGCCTGAACAACGCCTTTGCTTTCGATCCCTTTAGTTGGCAAACTTCTTCTTTCAGTTGCTCCACCGCATAATACGATAGAATCGAAAGCGTTTAATTCTGCTACGCTAAAGTTTACACCAACATTTACGTCAGTTTTAAAAGTGATTCCTTCTGCTTCAAGAATGGCTACACGTCTGTCGATAATTCCTTTTTCTAATTTGAAATTTGGAATTCCGTAACGTAATAAACCTCCAATAGCATTGTCTCTTTCAAAAACAGTTACAGTATGACCTGCTCTGTTTAATTGTTGAGCTGCTGCCAAACCTGCAGGACCTGAACCAACAACGGCAACAGTTTTTCCTGTTCTCTTTTTTGGTGGCTGAGGTTTGATCCATCCTTCATCAAAACCTCTTTCGATGATATTTTTCTCGATGTTTTCGATAGCAACCGGCTCTTTGATGATTCCCAATACACATGATTTCTCACATGGAGCAGGGCATAAGCGACCTGTGAATTCCGGAAAGTTATTAGTAGATTGTAAAATCTCTAAAGCACCTTGCCATTCTTCCTGATGCACCATGTCGTTGAAGTCAGGAATTAAATTTCCTAACGGACAAGCACTGTGGCAAAAAGGAATACCACAATCCATACATCTTGAACCTTGTTCTTTTTTCTTCTCTTCTGTTAACGGAATAGTAAATTCGTTGTAGTTCGCAACACGTTCTGCAACTGCTAAATTACTTTCGTCGGCTCTATTATATTCTTTAAATCCGCCTATTTTACCCATGACATTTTAATTAAATTTCAATTCTTAAATTCTAAATTCCAATTTATAGGCATTGCCATTGTCATTGAAATTGATTTTTGAAATTGATGTTTTATTAAGCAATTAATTCTTCTATTTTTTTCTCTTCTGCAATTCGCTGTAATGCCTTTTTGTAATCAGTTGGCATTACTTTTACGAAATGTTTCTGTTGATTTTCCCAGTCTGCTAAAATTCTTTTTGCTAATGGACTGCTAGTGTACAATGAATGATTTTTGATCAATCGTCTTAGTTTGGTAAAATCTTCTTCTTCTAAAGGATCGAATGCAACCATTTCCATGTTACAAACTGTCGAATCGAATTTCTGATTTGGATCGTAAACATAAGCAACACCACCGCTCATACCGGCTGCGAAGTTTCTTCCTGTTTTTCCTAAAACAACCACTGTACCACCGGTCATGTACTCGCATCCGTGATCTCCAATTCCTTCAACAACTGCTGTTGCTCCAGAATTTCTCACACAAAAACGTTCACCGGCCATACCATTAATATAAGCCTCTCCGGTAATAGCTCCGTAAAGGGCAACGTTCCCGATAATGATATTGTCTTCAGGTTTGAAGGTTGCAGTAGGAGGGACTTTGATAATTAATTTTCCTCCAGAAAGGCCTTTTCCTAAATAATCATTACAGTTTCCGTGAATTTTAAACGACAATCCGTTTGTTGCAAAAGCACCAAAACTTTGTCCGGCAGAACCTTCAAAATCAACTAAAATAGTGTCATCAGGTAATCCTTGTGCGCCATAAATTTTTGAGATTTCATTACTCAAAATAGCACCTACAGAACGGTCTGTATTTTTAATTTTAAATGTAACTCTTGTTTTTTCTTTTCTATAAATAGATGGAATCGCTTCTTTGATAATCGCAAAATCTAATACATTTTCAAGTTGGTGATCTTGTTCTGTTGTATTGTGAATTGGCTGTGTTTTTGCTTTTTCCGGTTTGTATAGAATGGATGATAAATCTAAACCATTTGCTTTGTAATGTTTGATCGCTTTGTTCACATTTAATTTTTGTGACTGACCCACCATTTCTTTCAAAGTTCTGAAACCTAACTGCGCCATGATTTCTCTTAATTCCTCAGCAATAAAATACATGAAGTTGATTACGTGCTCTGGAGTTCCTTTGAAATTTTTTCTCAATTCAGGATCCTGAGTTGCAATACCAACCGGGCAAGTATTTAAGTGACAAGCTCTCATCATGATACAACCTGAAGCTACAAGAGGTGCAGTTGCGAAACCAAATTCCTCAGCTCCTAATAAAGCAGCAATAGCAACGTCACGACCTGTTTTCAATTGTCCGTCACACTCTAAAACTACACGGCTTCTTAAATCATTTAAGATCAAAGTTTGTTGTGCTTCGGCTAAACCAAGTTCCCATGGAATACCTGTGTGTTGTAATGAAGTTAATGGAGCAGCTCCCGTTCCTCCGTCATAACCAGAAATTAAGATAACGTCAGCTTTTGCTTTGGCAACACCGGCAGCGATGGTTCCAACTCCAACTTCAGAAACTAATTTTACGTTTACACGTGCTTCACGATTGGCATTTTTCAAATCATAAATCAATTGAGATAAATCCTCAATAGAGTAAATATCGTGGTGAGGCGGAGGTGAAATCAAACCTACATAAGGAGTAGAATTTCTTGTTTCAGCAATCCAAGGCACCACTTTTTCTCCAGGTAACTGTCCACCTTCACCAGGTTTTGCCCCTTGAGCCATTTTAATCTGAATTTCTTTAGCGTTTGTCAAATAGTTGATCGAAACACCAAAACGTCCCGACGCCACTTGTTTGATTGCACTGTTTCTAGAATCTCCGTTGATTTCTTTCTGGAAACGTTTTGGATCTTCTCCACCTTCTCCAGAATTACTTTTTCCACCAATTCTGTTCATTGCAATTGCTAAATTCTCATGTGCTTCTCTACTAATAGATCCGTAAGACATCGCACCAGTTTTGAATTTCTTCACAATTTCTGTCCAAGGTTCTACTTCATCAATAGAAATTGGATCTAAATTGTTAAATTCAAACATACCTCTAATAGTCATTAAGTTAGAGCTTTGCTCGTTAACCATATTAGAGTATTCTTTATAACTTTCAGGGCTATTCAAACGAACTGCCTGTTGTAATTTAGAAATAGTGGTTGGGTTGAACATGTGTTTTTCTCCACCGCGTCTCCATCTGTAAATACCTCCAATTTCTAAAGAAAGCAAACTTGCCACTTTTGAATTTGGAAAGGCTTTTTGGAAACGTTTTTTCACTTCTTTTTCTACTTCCATCAAACCAATTCCTTCGATTCTTGAAGGTGTGTAAGGGAAATATTTAGATGTAAATGTTTTGTTTAAACCTAAAATCTCGAAAATTTGAGCAGCTCTGTAGGAATGTAAAGTAGAGATACCAATTTTGTTCATGATTTTAACGATTCCTTTTGCAATCGCTTTATTGTAATTTACGATCGCATAATCAGCTTTTACACCTTTAATAAATCCTTGGTTAACCTGATCGTGAATGATTTCGTTTACCATGTATGGATTAATCGCACTTGCACCGTATCCGAATAATAAAGCAAAATGATGCGGTTCACGTGGTTCAGCAGATTCGATTATGATTCCGAATTTAGAACGAACCTGTAAGATGTTCAAAGAGTGGTGAATGTAAGAACAAGCCAATAACATAGGAATTGGAGCTAATTCTTCGCTTACACCTCTGTCTGACAAAATGATCACATTGCATCCTTCAGAAACAGCTTTAAAAGTTGCCTGAACACATTTTTCAAGCGCGCGCTCTAAACCATTAACTCCTTTTTCTATTTTATATAAAGTAGAAATGGTAGCCGATTTAAAATCTGCGTGATCAATATTTCTAATTTTATCTAAATCCTCGTTAGAAATAACTGGATTTTGGATTTTTAATTTTTTACATTGTTTCGATTCAATTTCAAAAATATTAAAATCTCCACCAACCGCTAAACTAATATCAGTAATGATTTCTTCACGAATACCATCCAAAGGCGGGTTGGTAACCTGAGCAAATAATTGTTTGAAATAGTTGTACAACAATTGAGGCTGGTCTGACAATACTGCCAAAGGCGTATCGTTACCCATAGAACTGATGGCTTCAGCTCCCTGACCTCCCATTGGGTTGATGATCGTTTTTAAATCTTCAATTGTATAACCAAATAATTTTTGTCTTGTTAAGAAATCTAATTTCTCAACTGGAGTTGGATTATTCGTATAAGGAACTTTAGCCAAAGGCAATAAATTCGCATCTAACCATTCCTGGTAAGGACGTTTTGTTACGATTGCTTTTTTAACTTCTTCATCTTCGATAATACGACCTTCATTCATGTCTACAAGAAACATTTTTCCTGGCTCTAAACGACCGTGTTGAATTACATCTTCCGGATCGATATCCAATACACCAATTTCAGATGACATAATAACGAAACCACTATGTGTTAATGTATAACGAGAAGGACGCAATCCGTTTCTATCTAGTAAAGCACCAATTACGTTACCATCTGTAAACGGAATAGAAGCAGGACCATCCCAAGGCTCCATGATACAAGCGTTAAACTCGTAGAAAGCTCTTTTTTCAGGAGACATTGTCTGGTGTTTTTCCCAAGCTTCAGGAACTACCATCATCATCGCTTCAGGCAATGAACGACCTGTCATTAACAAAAGTTCAACCACCATATCCATAGAAGCAGAATCTGATTTTCCTTCTAAGATAATTGGGAATAATTTTTTGATATCATCGCCAAAAACTTTGCTTTGCATAAGCTCTTCACGAGCACGCATACGGCTAACGTTTCCACGAAGTGTGTTGATCTCACCATTATGACACATATATCTAAACGGTTGAGCTAATTCCCATGAAGGGAAAGTATTTGTAGAGAAACGTTGGTGAACTAACGCCAAACGAGTCACTAAATCTGGATCTTTTAAGTCAACATAATAACGGCTGATGTCTTCCGGCATCAATAGACCTTTATATATTATGGTAGTTGTCGATAAACTAGAGAAATAAAACATATGGCTTTCAGAGGTTTTTGATCCTCTAATAGCGTGTTCAGCAATTTTTCTAGCTGCAAAAAGTTTTGCATTAAATTCATTTTCAGTTAAATCCTGACCGTTTTTGCTAACAAAAACCTGTTTAACTGTTGGTTCTTTTTCTGCGGCAATCTGCCCTAAATTTTCAACTTCAACAGGTACATCTCTCCAACCTAAGATCTTTAAGTTCTGATCTTTAATAGTTGCTTCAAAAGTGTTAATACAAAAAGAAACCTGGTTTTTGCTTTTTGGTAAAAAAACCATTCCTACTGCATACTCACGTGTTTCAGGGATTTCAAAGTCACATACCTTTTTGAAAAAGTTATGTGGGATGTCGAATAAAATTCCAGCTCCGTCTCCAGTTCTTCCATCAGAACTAACTGCACCACGATGTTCCAATTTTATTAAGATGTCCAATGCTTTGTGAATAATATCGTTTGATTTAATACCATTCAAATTACAAATAAATCCTGCACCACAATTGTCGTGTTCAAATTCAGGCAAATAAAGCCCTTGTTCTTTAACTTTCATTCTTGATATTTTTTCTACAAAAATAAAGATTTCGTTAAACATAATGTAGTGAAATTGTAATTTGGCTTACATTTTTGTTGTAATATTAGAAAAACGATTCTTAAATGATAATAATTTTATTTAAACCATTGCTAAATGATAAAATGGCAATATGTTTTAAATTATATTAGGAAAAATCCGCGGTAAGGTATTGTATTCGTTGGTATTTTTGTTAAATATCAAACGATATAGTGATTTTCTGTTAACATTAACAAAGCAATTGTTTAACTATTTATTTGCTTTCGAAAATAAATATAAAGGAATCTGAAATAGACTCATTTTTAATTGAAAAAGATTTTACTATTAAGTTGAATTTTGCTACTTTTGTCGCACTTTTATTCTGAAATAAATTCAGAACCAGACAAATTCTATATTATGAACATACACGAATATCAAGGAAAAGAAATTTTAGCTAGTTACGGAGTACGCATTCAACGCGGAATTGTGGCTAATAATGCAGTTGAAGCTGTAGCTGCTGCAAAACAATTAACTGCCGAAACTGGTACAGGATGGCACGTAATAAAAGCACAAATTCACGCAGGTGGACGTGGAAAAGGTGGTGGAGTTAAGTTGGCTAAAAATCTTCAACAAGTTGAAGAAATTGCAGGACAAATCATCGGAATGCAATTGATTACACCTCAAACTTCTGCTGAAGGTAAAAAAGTAAACAAAGTTTTAGTTGCTGAAGATGTATACTATCCTGGTGAAAGTGAAACTTCTGAGTTTTATGTTTCTGTTTTATTGAATAGAGGTACAGGACGTAACATGATCATGTATTCTACTGAAGGTGGAATGGATATCGAAGAAGTTGCTGAGCACACTCCACACTTAATCTTTACTGAAGAAGTTGATCCAACTGTTGGATTACAAGGTTTTCAGGCAAGAAGAATTGCCTTTAACTTAGGTCTTTCTGGAAATGCTTTCAAAGAAATGGTTAAATTCATTGATTCATTATACAATGCTTACATTGGTTCTGATGCTTCTATGTTTGAAATCAACCCGGTTTTGAAAACATCTGATAACAAAATTATGGCTGTTGATGCTAAAGTAAATATCGATGATAATGCTTTATACAGACAACCTAAATATGCTGAAATGAGAGATATCCGTGAGGAGAATCCAATCGAAGTTGAAGCTAAAGAAGTAGGTTTGAACTATGTAGATCTTGACGGTACTGTAGGATGTATGGTAAACGGAGCTGGTCTTGCAATGGCAACTATGGATTTAATTAAATACGCTGGTTTTGAGCCTGCTAACTTCTTAGACGTTGGTGGAACTGCAGATGCTAAACGTGTTGAAACTGCTTTCCGTATTATCTTAAAAGATCCAAACGTAAAAGCTATTTTGATTAACATCTTCGGAGGAATCGTTCGTTGTGATCGTGTTGCTCAAGGTGTTGTTGATGCTTACAAAAACATGGGTGACGCTATTAAAGTGCCAATCATTGTTCGTTTGCAAGGAACAAATGCTGAAATTGCAAAAGAATTAATTGACAACTCTGGTATGCCAATCTTATCAGCTGTTCAATTTCAAGAAGCTGCTGACCAAGTTAAAGCTGCACTTTCTTAATCAAATAAGAAATCAATTATATAAAAAATCCCTTCGATACTCGGAGGGATTTTTTTTGGGCTTTACCACAGAGAACACTAAGATTTTATTCTATCTATATTATTATAAACACAAAGTTCACAAAGCTTTATCCATATAGCTTTGTGAACTTTGTGTTTATAAGATAATGCTAATATAAAATCTTAGCGTTCTCTGTGGTTTAATTACGATTTTTTATTCTTACCGTTTTTGTAAACAACCTTTTCTACAACCTGAATTTTTGGTGTAGCAGGTTTTTTCTTGAAAGGTTTTTTAGCTGCCGGACCAGTTTTAGAAGGCGCTTTATCACCTCTTGCTCTTTCAGCATCTTTCGGTGCAGCTTTAAATTCAGGTCTTTCTTTTGTGCTGTCTTTTTTCGGAATTTCAGCTTTATGTTTTGCTAAAACATCGTTTGGGTTTTTAGGATTTTCTTTTGTTCCTCTTAAATGAATTACCAATCCATTCAGGAAGTTGCGCAAAACCTGATCACCGCATTCCATGTAATTTTCATGATCTTCGGCTCTAAAAAAAGCTCCTAATTCTGATTTTGAAATTCTAAAATCTACTAATTCTAAAATCTCAACTATTTGATCATCACGGAGCATCAAAGCCACGCGCAGTTTTTTTAGGATATCGTTGTTCGTCATCGTTTAATTTTTTACAAAGGTACGTTTTAAAAGCAATTAGAGTAGCAGAATTGGTTCAAAGTTTTTTGTCACTATTTCTAATTATTTTGAATTATATTCATTTAAAATGGTTGTTAATTTATCCAAATCTTCTTTTGTATGATTGGCTGTAACTACAATTCTATTTAAATTATCTGCGTTTTCTTTATACTTAAAACTCGCAATAATGATTTTATTTTTCTTTAATACTTCAATGCTATTTTTATCTTTTAAATAGATTAAAGGATAGTTTTTATCAAATTTGATAGAATCGTTCTTAATCAGTTTTTGGTCTATATAATTAAGATTTTCAACTAATTTTTGATGTTGTTTCGGATAGATTTCAGAAGCATCAGCTAAAGTCTGAACAAACGCGGGATTCATTCCGGCTGCAGAACCAAAAATTTCTGATTGCTGAATTTGACGGATAAAGGATGAGTCACTCGCGATCACGCCCCCCGTTAAACCCAAAGCTTTTCCTAACGAAGAAACCATAATTTTTCTTTTTATGGGAAGATTAATTTGAGAATAAATTCCACAACCATTGCTGCCTAAAATTCCAAGAGAATGTGATTCATCAATAAGGAGCGTAATTTCTTTGTATTTCGGAATTTCATTCAAAATGGACAAGTCAACTGCTTTTGTTTCAAAAGAACGGACGCCATCAGTCAGAATCGTAATTTTCTCCTCCCGATTATCTAATAATCTTGGATTGATCTGATCATTTATAAAAAAAGGCAAACTATTATCTGTTTGAATAGCAGTATGAATATCACCAAAATGGAAAAAGCAATCTGTTTGTTTTTTCAATTCATCAATTACCAGTTTTCCCGCTAGCATTCCGGAAGAAACTGTAACTACGGCCTCTGCTTTAATATAATTTGCTAAAAAAGTTTCGCCGTTTTCATAAGCTGTAACTTTTATATTTGCATTCCTGGAACTTCCGTATGTTGTTCCCCATTTCAGAATATTTTTCACGACCAATTCCTGAAAAACCTTATTTGTTGGTAAACCCAAATAAGCAGTTCCGCCAAAGTACAAATACTGTTCTTGGTCGATTTCGATAATTCGATCTGGAAATTGATTGACATTCATATTGATTAAAGTAAAGTAACGCCGGTTCCGTTAAGTTCAGAATAGGAGACAACGCCGTTTTTTATGGTAACTCCGGTTGCAATATCTTCGGCCAAAAGCAATGCGCCGTCCATATCTACATAATCCAATTGAGGTAATAAATGCGCAATTGCTGAAATTCCCACAGTCGATTCGGTCATACAACCCACCATTGTTTTCAATCCCAATTTTTTAGCTTCCTCAATCATGCGTTTTCCAGGTGTTAAACCACCGCATTTTACCAATTTTACATTTACACCATGAAAGTGGTTAAAACATTTTGCAACATCTTCTTCAATAATACAGCTTTCATCAGCAATTATAGGTAAAACAGAATGTTTGAAAACTTCTTTGTGTGCTTCCCAATTGTCCGCTTTCATGGGTTGTTCCAAAAATTCTACGCCTAATTTTTTTAATTCAACAGCATTATTAATGGTTTCTTCAACGTCCCAGCCGCAATTGGCATCGATTCTAAAAATAGCATCCGTGTGTTTGCGAAGTTCTTTTACAATAGCGATATCTTCTTTGGTTCCTAGTTTTATTTTATAAATGGGCCACGGCAATTCCTGCATTTTTGAAACCATTTTTTCTATGGAAGCAATACCAATAGTGTAATCAGTTAGCGGATTTCTCTCGGTTGTATAATTCCATAATTCGTATAATTTTTTGCCTTTCTTGCGTGCGTATAAATCATTGTATGCCAAATCTAAAGCGCATAAAGCGAACATATCGTGTTTTAAAAACGGATAAATTTTTGCCCAAAAAATGTCAGGAGTTTCATTTTCAGAAGCTTCAATAGTGCTTCTGAATTTTTCTAAATCCTGTATCATCATCGGAACAGTTGTTTTGTAATATGGGTTTGAAGTTGCTTCCCCAAAACCTGAAAATCCCTCACTTTGTAATTCTACAATAAGTGAAGGCTGAAAATCGATTGATTCTCTTGATATGGTAAAAGTGTGTTTTAGTTTGAGATTATATTCTCTTAAAATTAATTTCATGATTTTATTATAATTGTATTTTTTATTTTATTCTAATAACCGAGCCAAAGTATTGCATCTACAAAACTGTCGCGCCAAAGTTTTTCATTATGTTCGCCACCTTTTACAATTTTATCTTTAGTGAGATGAAGACAATAACAACGATTGCGGTCTAAAAGGGTTTCCATTTTTTTCATTTCTGCTACCATATCGTCACTTTCTTTGTCTCCACACAAAAAGTAAATCTTTGTTTTGTTTTTAGGAGTTTGTTCTGTTAAGGTATAAATGTCTTTTGAAAACCAAAAAGATGGTGAAAAAACACCAGCTTTTCCAAAAACTTCAGGATATTTCAGAATCGCATAATACGAAACCAAGCCACCAAGCGAGCTTCCCATTATGATTGTGTTTTTTACTTTTATTTTTGTTCTGTAATTTTTATCAATATAAGGTTTTAGTGTTTTTACAATGAAGTCAAGATAATTATCTGCATTTCCTCCGCCGTACTTTTCATTTTTATAAGGTGTTAATTCATCAATACGTTTGTCATTTCCGTGTTCGATACCAACAACGATTACTGGCGCTTTTAAGCTGTCCAGTTTTTCATCGACATTCCATTCGCCTACAAAAGAGGTTTTTGCATCAAATAAATTTTGTGCATCGTGCATATAAATGACGCTGTATTTTTTATTGGCTGAAGCCGAATAACCTTCAGGTAAATAAATCCAGATTTTTTTAGTGGTTTTGAGTTGAGGCGCTTCAATCGTAAAAGTTGATACATTTTTTGAAGCCGTACTTTGCTGTGCATTTCCGATAGTGATCATCCACAGAGAAATAAAAAACAAGAATCCTCGAATCATCAGTTATGTTGCGTTTTAGATTTAAATATAATAATTTAGCTAAAAATAATAAATTGATGAATACCGAGGTCGAAAAGAGAAGTTTACTTTTAGAAATGATTGCTTTTTCTACTGTTGACGGGCAATTGCATAAAAGAGAATATGATTTTTTGTGGCTTGTAGCCCAGGAATTAAATATTGATTTTGATGTTTTTAATGATTTATTTCATCAGGAAAATACAAAACAGATTATAAAATCGGAATTTCAACGCATTCAGCAATTTTACAGATTGGCTTTGATTATGCATTGCGATGGAATTTTGCATCAAAAAGAAGCAACAGCTATACAGCAAATTGCTATTGAAATGGGATTGAATCCTGGTGCAGTAAAACGAGTTTTAGATTTGATGAAGAAAGCACCTAATGCTATGATTGACCCTAAACTTTTATTGAAAGTTTTTCAGGAACAACACAATTAAGATAATTGCTCCTGTAATTTTTTAATATCATCACGCAATTTGGCAGCTTGTAAAAAGTCTAATTCTTTAGCTGCTTTTTCCATTGATTTTCGTTTCTCACGAATCATTTTTTCCAATTCAGCTTTTGATAAATAGGCTGTCTCCGGCTCTGCAGCGATTGATAAAGTGTGTCCTAATTCGTATTCTACCAACGGATTTTTCGTAAACGCACTATCTATTTTTTTGTTTAAAGCTTGTGGCGTAATATTATTTTCGACGTTAAAGTTGATCTGCTTGGTTCTGCGATAATTGGTTTCATCAATAGTTTTTTGCATACTACCTGTCATTTTATCGGCATATAGAATTGCTTTTCCGTTCAGGTTCCTTGCAGCACGACCAATAGTTTGAGTTAACGATTTATGATTTCGTAAAAAACCTTCTTTATCAGCATCTAAAATAGCTACAAGTGAAACTTCTGGTAAATCCAAACCTTCACGAAGTAAGTTAACTCCAATTAAAACATCAAATATACCTTTTCGTAAATCCTGCATGATTTCGATACGTTCTAAAGTATCAACTTCAGAGTGAATGTAGCGGCAACGGATATTGACTTTAGTCAAATATTTGGCTAATTCTTCTGCCATTCTTTTGGTTAAAGTTGTAACTAAAACTCTCTCGTCTAACTCACAACGAACCTGAATTTCTTCAATTAAATCATCGATCTGATTTAAACTCGGTCTTACTTCGATAACGGGATCTAATAAACCTGTCGGACGAATGATTTGTTCTACGTAAATTCCATCTGATTTTTGCAATTCATAATCTGCCGGAGTTGCAGATACATAAATAACCTGATTTTGCAAGGCCTCGAATTCTTCAAATTTCAAAGGTCGATTGTCCATTGCAGCCGGTAATCGGAAACCGTATTCCACCAGATTTTCTTTACGACTTCGATCGCCGCCATACATAGCGTGAACTTGTGAAACTGTTACGTGGCTTTCGTCGACAACCATTAAAAAATCGTTAGGAAAATAATCTAACAAACAGAAAGGTCTTGTTCCGGCTTGTCGTCCGTCCAGATAACGCGAATAATTTTCAATTCCGGAGCAATAACCCAATTCCCGAATCATTTCTAAATCGAAATTAGTACGTTCTTCTAAACGTTTTGCTTCGAGATGTTTTCCTATTTCTTTAAAATAATCAACTTGTTTAACTAAATCCTGTTGAATTTCCCAAATAGCGCCCTGCAATACTTCAGGAGAAGTTACAAACATATTAGCAGGATAAATGGTCAATCTTTTGAATTTTTCAATGACTTGCGAAGTCTTGGCATCAAAAGATTCTATTTCTTCAATTTCATCTCCAAAAAAGTGAATTCTAAAAGCATCATCGGCATAACTTGGATAAACTTCAACTGTGTCGCCTTTAATTCTGAAGGTTCCCGGATTAAAATCGGCCTCCGTTCTGGCGTATAAACTTTGTACTAAACTATGAAGCAATTTAGTTCTTGAAATAACCTGATCTCTGGAAATCTCGATTACATTTTTCTTGAATTCTACTGGATTTCCAATACCATACAGACAAGAAACCGAAGCGACAACCAAAATGTCGCGTCGTCCGGAAAGTAGGGAAGAAGTGGTGCTCAAACGCATTTTTTCAAGCTCTTCATTGATAGATAAATCTTTTTCGATGAAAACGCCTGTCACAGGCATAAAAGCTTCCGGCTGATAATAATCGTAGTAAGAAACGAAATATTCAACTGCATTATTCGGAAAAAACTGTTTGAATTCAGAATATAATTGCGCGGCCAATGTTTTATTATGTGCCAAAACTAAAGTTGGTCTTTGTACTTCCTCAATAACATTAGCCACTGTAAATGTTTTTCCAGATCCGGTAACTCCTAATAAAGTTTGATATTTTTCGCCATCTCGAACACCTTGTGCTAGTTTTTCAATCGCTTGTGGTTGATCGCCTTTCGGACTATATTCTGAGGATACCTGGAAATTCATTTTTGACTGATGAAAAGTTTAGTTTTGTAAAGATACAAAGTTTGGATTCTATTTAAAAGATAAAATGGTTCATTACGAATTGCAAGATTTTTTATTACTAAATACTGATTAATCTAAAAAATTAACCATTGCATCGTTCACAATTTTAGATTGATCAATGCTTAAAAAATGACCCGCATCCGTTATTTTTTGAGTTTTACTTTTGATTAAATATTTCTGAGCCCGTTCTAAACTTTCGTCAGAATTGATAACGTCGTGATCTCCAATTAATACTAAAACCGGATTTGTAATTGATTTTAATTCATCATCAGAAAAAGGCGTCATTTTCAGCATGCTTGAATTTGATTTTGCATATTTGTTGGCCAAATAAAATTGTCTTTTATAAATGGGACTAATTTTTTCTGAATGTGTAGAAAATGTGATTAGCGTTTTGCTGAATTTTTTTTCACTTGGGAAAAGTTTCAACATTAGTGCATTACTTGTTTTTCCGACTTTATCAATAAATTTAAAGGTTTGCGCCGGACTTAATAAAACAATTTTATCTACAGAATTTGTTTTTTGTACAGCAAGTAATGTTGCAATCCAGCCTCCTCGCGAAGCCCCGACAATATCAAATTTCTTCAATTTATAATGTTGGAAGATTTCATTGTACCAAATCACAATTTCCTCAGATGAAAGCGGTTTTGCTGTCAAAGTTGATTTATTGGGTTCCATCAAAAAATCGATGGCGTAAATGCGATGATTTTTGGCTAAAGCTTTAATGTTTGGATACCACATTGTAGAACTGGCGTCCATTCCATGAAGTAATATTAATGCTTTTCCATTTTTTGGGCCAGCCATAATAACGTGCGCAGTTCCTAAACTGGTTTGAACATTTTCTTCGGTATAAGGAACATCCCAAAGTTTTAAAGCTTTATCATAAGAAGTTAGATAAGCTTGTTTTTCACTTTTTGTTTTAAAAACGTAATCGTCAAATTTTGCTTTTTTAGAAGAAGCGCAACTTGCGAGTAAAATAAATAGTGCAATTCTGAAGCATATTTTTGGTGTAGTCATAAAATTCAATTTACCTTAAAGGTACTGTGAATAATACAGATAAAGTATTAGAATTTTATTTTAAAGTATCAGAATTACAATCTCCTCGGGTCTTTTACAGTCAAATGATAAATCTGTACGACAGCCAAAATAGCATTTGGAATAATAACCGGTAAAAGCCATTGACTTACATCTCTATAATCTTTCAAAAAGATGCCATAGATAACAAAACAAATGCATCCGAATAAATTAATAAAACGAATGGTTCTGAGGTCTTTAAGTAAAAAACCTCCCACAATAAAAACAGACGCGAGGTAACCAATATAATCTGCCATGTTTCTGATATTAAATGATTTAGAATCAAATCTACCAAAAGCAAATTATATAATCAAGTTTTGATGTTGGAAATCAATGTTTTAGATTTTCCAGGATTTTTGTTGTGCTTCACTCAAAAAAGTCCATGCCACAATTCGGCTTGTTTTTTGGCCCTGAGCCATATCAATCGTTTTGATTGAAGCTGCGTTTACTTTATTTAGTGTTTTATAAATGCTCGAAAGATTTTCTCTTTTAGAAACCAAAGTGGTAAACCATTGACATTGCATAGCATATTTGGCACTTTCATAAATCATTTGTGTTATGAAACCAATTTCACCGCCATCACACCATAATTCAGCATTATGACCTCCGAAATTTAAAACCGGATTTATTTTTTTCTTTTCCTTTGGATTTAAATTCGAAACTTTACGAACCGTACTTTGATTCGCATCTTCAGCCGAAGCATGAAAAGGCGGATTACACATAGTGAAAGTAAAACGATCTTCGGGCGTAATGATATTTTTGAAAATAAAGCGAGATTCGGTTTGTTGTTGTAAACTGATTGCGTCAATCAATCTCGGGTTTTCTTCAATGATTTTTGCGCAGTTTTCAATTGCTTTAAGGTCAATATCAGTTCCAACAAAACTCCAATCGTAAATGGCATTTCCTAATATCGGATAAATACAATTCGCACCCGTTCCGATATCTAAACCTAAAACAGATGAACCAGTCGGAATAATTCCGTTATTGGTTTCTGCCAATAAATCGGCCAGATAATGAATATAATCAGTTCTTCCCGGAATTGGAGGACATAGATAATTTTTAGGAATATCCCAATTTTGAATATTGTAATAGGTTTGTAATAAGGATTTATTAAGCGCTTTTACAGCTTCAGGAATACTGAAATCAATAGTTTCAATTCCGTAAAGGTTTATTGCAACATGCTTTTTGAGTTCAGGACAATTCGTAGTAAGAAGTTCGAAATCATAACGGGAACGATGAAGATTTCGAGGATGTAAATTGGTTTTTTCCGAATTGTCTGTTGCTTTCATTTTGTGAATTTGAGTGCAAAGATAGTCATAACTTTTTTAGAAAAGATTTTATAAGATTTTCTATAGGGTTTATTGCTCCCGTTGTAGTAGCTGTTAGGCGTTCGGTTTTTTAGTACAGTTCGTTTTCAAATGGTTCAACATCTTGAATTTTTGGCAAAGGCCTTATAAGTATTTTCTTTTTTGTAATAATTGGTTTTTTTTCATCTTCACCATAACTTTCTTCTTGTTCAATTCTTATTCCCGTTGAAAGATTAAAGTCGGTGGTGTACATTGTTCCTTGTCCATCTGATGATACACATGAGAAACCAATTAATTCAAAGTTTCCATTTTGAAATCTGAATTTATGTTCAAAGTGTCCTCTTAATAAACCAAAATTCACACTAACCACTCCTTTATTAATTGTAATATCCATAAAACCATCTCCTGTTCGGTATCCATCTCTTCCGTCAGGGTATTGTGGCGCAATTATTTTAGTTGAAGTAGCGATTAATTTAAATTCACCGTTTGGTTGAGCAAAAAATATCTGAAGTTTATATGGAGAATTTTGATTAATAGTATCTTGGGTAACTATTACTTTATCTTCTAAATTGTCTTTGTTTAAATCTCCGAGTACTTTTGTAACCAAGAAAGTGAAAGTTTCTTTTTTATTCTTAGTTTGTGAAAATGTATCTACACAAATCAATACTAATATTAATAAAATTAGTTTTTTCATTTTGTTTAAAGGTTTCATTTTTTAGTATTCTGAGTGAAACTAATGCCTAACGGTCTGGTACTACAGTGGGTTTGGTACTAAATTAAGACCATTCTTCGGATTTGCCAAACCGTCCTAAATACAAAACCATTTTTCCATTAAGCCAATTGCCCAAATCCGTTGTAGTATCTGTTAGCGGCTGTTTTTATCTTCGTAAACTGTGCCATCATCAACAATTGTTATTGGAATATTATTTTCTGCACACCATATTTTACACTCATCTAAATAAGTTGCCCATTTTTGTTTAGCCCATTCAGGTGCAGAAGCTTGCCAAGCATATTGAGTTGGGAAATAGACATTATATTCTCCCATTGTAAATTCAAAGACTAAAGAACCTTCTTCGCTTGTTGCTACCAACTCTTCTTTCCAACGAGAATTAAATTTAATGATTGCCATTTTAAAATTATATTTTCAGTTTTTCTGTTGAATTTTTTTCACCGTAAATTTTCTGGTAAACTAGGATTAGTAATATTCTCACACTGCATTGGGTTGGTACTAAATTAAACCCATTATTCTGATTTGTAAACAATTTAATCAATACACTCCATCAACAATAAATCGCCATTTTGATGTGTAATCGTTACAAGTCCGTCCTGCGCGACAGCATTACTGCTACCTGTTCTGTAGCCCATAGTCAGTGTATCGTTTTGAAGTGGATACTCTAAATTGGCAGAATAAATTCCGTTTACAACGCCAATCGGAATCAAAGAAATAGGTGTTTTGGCTGTGTACCATTTCTCAAATTTGGTAGGCAATAAAAATATTTTGGAGTGATCGTCGAGAATTACAATTTTAAGCAAATTACGATAACGAACAATATTAGTAAGGTTAGTAATGGTATGATCTGCACGTCTTCCGGTAGCCCAAACAACATTTACGGCTGGAATTTTTCTGTCGATTAAATAATCGAAAGCTTTTTCGAGATCGGTTTTGTTTTGATCGGGTGTGTGCACAATTTCGATCGGATATTGTGACGTTTTATAGATTTCAGGATCGAAACCACGATCAAAATCTCCTAAAAGAACATCGACCTTTATGCCTAATTCAATCACTCTTTCGATGGCAGAATCCAAAACAATAACAAGCGGAGACCATTCAAGCAATTGTCCTAAAAGTTCAGGATTGCAGGCGGCTCCATTGGCAATAATTAAAGCGGGTTCCTGATCGTCGCGAACTATATGGTGTGATGACATATTGAATTGGTTTTTTGAATGTGGCGCAAAGGTACAGTTAGTATTTTAGATTTCGGATTTTAGATTTTAGATTTTTTTACTGTGAATTTTAGAAATCTAATAAGCGTCTGTGATAATTGATTTGTCCCAAATGATAAGCCAAATGTGTCGAAAGATGTACCAGAAAGAATTCGGTTGTCATTTCTTTTTCAAAAACAATTTGTGGATAAATTGTCTGTAAATCAGTTTCTGATAAAGAATCCAAAGTAGTATTGACTACTAAAATTGTTTCATTAATCTTGGTGATTATTTCAGATCTCGGAACATCTTTCAGCGAAAATTCTAAAGGACGATTTCGAATATAACCTGTTTTTCCCAGTTCTGTTCCAATAAAATTATTGATGTTTCCGATAAGATGCAAGCAAAGATTTCCGGCCGAATTTGAAATGTTCTTATCAATTGCCCAAATTTGACTTTCGTTTTGATACGATTCAATTTCGACTTTTAGTTTGTTTAGATCGCGGTTAAAAAGCGGTTTTAGAGTTTCGGTTAGCATGAGATTTTTTGGTTTATTTTATCTTGAAAAAAGAAATAATATAAGCATTGTTAATAGTGTACCAGTAAAAGAAGCTAAGAAAACAAATGTATTGTCTCTGGTCTGTTTGGTAATTAATTTTATTGTTTGATAGCAAATGAAATATACTCCTATTATTGGATAAAAAACAAATTTACCTATTAAAAATGTGAATAAACTGTAGAAAATTAGACTAATTATAATACCTATTATCATTCCAACTAAACTACCAAATATTGTTTTTCGGTCAATTTTCCTGTTTTTTAAGAATGCTTGGTGTTGATCAAATTTTAGAGTTACCAAATTATCTAACTCATTTGGCTCTAATATTTCTGATTTTATGAGACCTTTTATAAAATCTAAATCATTAAAATCTTTACAAAGATTGTAAACTTCTTGAGATATTCTATTTATCTCTTCTTTGTTAGATTTGTTAAATTCTATGTTAGTTAAAAAATTATCAATTCCACCTCTTTTATCAATCTCTAAAAGAATTTCACTGCTTGCTTTTCCAGAATAATCCAACATTGTACTATAAGCTTCGATTAAATCTTCATTAGAGTAATTTTTATAATTCATAAATTGATAATAGTTTTTTTAATTATTTAAGGTCTATGTTTTATCGGAATCCAAATTTCTTCTTCAGATTCAGGATCATCTTTTTTATATCTTTCATCCATTACAGCAAAATGTGGCCTGTCATCTACTGTATATTCAGATTTTGGCAGCCACTCTGTAAAAATAGAATGATAGGTGTGATAAGCTTCAGTGGCAGGGCCTGTATGAAGAAAAACGGCGTATAAACCAGTTGGAATTAGTAATATTTCCATTTCTGACGGAATATTTTCAAAATCTGAAACTTCAACTGCTGCCCATTTTTGAAAAATAGTATTTGCATCAAAATTGTCAAAATATCCGGCAGGAAAAACTTCGAGCGAATACAAATTGGAATTCGTTGGATTTTTGATTTCCTTTCGCCTTGGCATAAAATTATTCCATAATTGAAATGTTTTGTTTTCAATAAACGACATTTCAAGATGTTTGCCAATCAATTTTTTTTCGGTTAAGGTTTCAATTCTGGCTTCCATTTTTATTAGGTTTATTTGATGGTATATTTTTTTAAATCGGTTTCACAAAGTGAGAAATAGCCTAAAGGGTAATTATTCTTGTCGGTTGTATTGATAATATTTCCTTTTACAGTTGCAGGAGGAGATTGAAAAGGCCCGCCAACATTGCTGCCTGCAATACTTACCAAAATACTCATATAATTATAATATTGTTTTGAAATTCCGTAATGTGTTATTTCAATTTCATTCCCAACTTCTAATTCGTCATCATCTGAAAGACTGAAAAATTCATTACCGTTAAAAAATTTATCCTCATCTGCATAATAGCTTGATTTGATTTTATTAGAGTATACATGTCGGTACAAATAAAAATTATCTACAGCCGCGGGATCATTATAAAAGGCTTTAATTTCAATATCTTTTCCAGTAAAACCACCTTCATTATTTTGTTCGATTCTGGTAATGGGTGCCACTGATTTTAAAATTTCATTTGCAGTGTAGGTATTTCCTTTGTTAATAACCGTCAGCGTATATTGTTCCTCGATAACAGGTTTAAAATTAGTACATACATATCGACCTGTTTTTGGAACTTCTATAAAATTAAATCGTTCATTATTACTGTTTTTTATATAAACAGTTGCACCGGAAACGGTTGGAATTACGTTTTCAAAATAACCAGTTGTGGTAGTTAATTTTACGGTCTGTTGCTTGCCTGTTGTACCTTTTTGCCAGTTTATTGCCGCTTCGATTACTAGTTTTGGTGGTGCGGTATCTAAATCAACATCAACAACTTCTTCACAGCTTGTCAAGAAAAACGATATAAAAAACACAATTAGTAAAGTTACTTTTTTCATACTATATTTTTTTAATTTCTGATGACAGAAAGTAATTTTTAAAATTTAAAATTATAACTCACGGCAGGTACAATTCCGAAAATCGATGTTTTTACTGCCTCGTTTTCACCTGTATCTACATTTTGGCGGAAATTAATTGAAGCTGCATTTTTGCGATTATATAAATTGTAAATGCTGAAAACCCATTCACCTTTCCAGTTTCGGTCTTTGTTTTTTCTTGGAGTCAAAGTTGCTGAAACATCCAGATGATGATATGCTGGTAAACGATTTTCGTTTCGTAAGCCATAACTCGGAACCGTAATTCCTAAATATTCATATTGTCCGTTCGGATAAGTAACTGGTTGTCCGGACTGTAATGCAAAGTTAGCACCAAAAGACCATTTTTCGTTCAAATTATAGGCAGATGTTACAGCTAAATTATGCGTTTTATCATACGCAGAACTATACCATTGACCATTATTGATTCCTGGTTCTTCCGGAGTTCTTCCTGGTGTTTGTTGTTCTGATCTGGATAACGTATAAGAAATCCAGCCATTAAATCGGCCTTCATTTTTTTTGACCATTACTTCTAAACCATAAGTGCGCATTTGACCATTTAAAATTACTTGCTCAATGGCATTATTTGCAATCAAATCGGCACCATCAATATAATCCAGTCGATTTTGAATTTCTTTGTAATAAGTTTCAACTTCCAGAGAGTAAGCACCGTTTTTGATATTTCTGAAATAACCTAGTGCAACCTGATCAGCAATTTGTGGTTTGATATAAGTATCACTCGGCATCCAGACATCTAGTGGTGTTGGTGATGAAGTGTTCGAAATCAACTGAAGATATTGTGCCATTCTGTTATAACTCAATTTAATAGCCTGATCATCGTTTAATTGATAAGAAGCTGAAAAACGGGGTTCAAGATTGTTATAACTTTTTATAAGCTTATTTTTTCCGTAATATTCAGTCCCGATTGGAGTTCCTTTTTCGTAAATCTGCAAGTCAGAGTTGAAAACAACCGGATTATTGTTTTCGTATAAATTAACTGTTGATTCTCCTAAACGATAAAACAAACTGTAGCGCAATCCATAGGCAATTGTAATTTTTTTCGAAAGCTGATTTTCAGCATCAACGTAAAAAGAGGGTTCAAAAGCATATTTTTTGTCAAGTTGATCCGGATTAATTCCAGACTCGGAATCACTTGGTTTAATAGTTCCCGGATTAAACTCGTAATAGATTCCGTTTAGTCCATAATTCAGTTTGAATTTATCCGAAATATAATGTTTGAAATCATATTTTATATTATAATTCCTAATACCTGAATCCCATTTGAATCCCACAAAATCCAAATCAAGACCATAATAATAGTCGCTGTAAATTAAAGAAAGGTTTGAAAATAGCTTTTCAGAATACAAATGATTCCAACGAAGATTTAAGGTTGAATTTCCGTAAGTATTGGTAAAGCTTTTGTTTAAACTGAAAACATCACGCCCAAAATATCCTGATAAATATAAATTGTTGTTATCGTTTAGTTTATAACTTAATTTGGTGTTTAAATCATAAAAGTAAGCCGAATTATTTTTTTGATCTTCTGATAGTTTGAGGAATAAATGAGCGTAAGAAGCTCTTCCTCCAATCAAAAATGAACCCCGATCTTTTACAATCGGACCTTCAGCAAGAATTCGGCTTGAAATTAAACCGATTCCTCCATTTACATGGAAATCTTTGCTGCTGCCGTCTTTTTGATAAATATCCAAAACAGAAGAAGCTCTTCCGCCATATCGCGCCGGAATTCCCCCTTTGTATAATTTTAAATCTTTAATAGCATCCGGATTAAAAACCGAAAAGAAACCAAATACATGAGAAGAATTGAATATGGTTGCTTCGTCTAATAAAATTAAATTCTGATCAGCACCACCGCCCCGAACGTTGAATCCGGAAGCGCCTTCGCCTGCATTAGTAACACCCGGAAGTAGTAAAATTGATTTTAAAACATCAACTTCGCCCAAAACTACCGGCATTTTTTTAATTGTGGCAATGGAGAGTTTGTTGGCGCTCATTTCTGGCGACTTGATATTTATTTTGCCTTTATTGTCTTTAATGATCACTTCCTGAAGTTCTTCACCACCTTCATTCAGTCCGAAATTCATTTTGGTGTTCTGATTTAAGTTAACAGTTTTCTGAACCGTTTGAAATCCAATATATGTAATTTCTATTTGATGTTCACCTGCAGGTGCAGTAAGTGAGTAAAAGCCATACTCGTTAGTAGTGGTTCCTATTTTTAAAGAAGGTATATAAATATTGACACCAATTAAGGTTTCGTTATTTTTAAAGTCAGTGATAGTTCCGCTTAAAGTAAATTTTTCCTGAGAAAATGAAGAAAAAGTCGTAAAAATTAGAATAAGAAAAATGCTTATTTTTTTTGTAATCATCTTCGTAATTTTGATTTACATAGTTATGAATTCTTACTAAATATTAGTACGTAACGATTGTTAAACATTAGTTAAGATAAAAAAAAAGACAACCCTAAAGTTGTCTTTTAAATATAATTATAACAATATGTTACTTATTTTATTTTAGCAATAATTGCATTGAATGTTTCACTAGGACGCATTGCTTTGCTTACTAATGCAGGAGTTGGCTGGTAATAACCACCAAGTGTTTGTGGTTTTCCCTGTGCACCAATTAATTCAGCATCGATTTTAGCTTCGTTAGCTTCAAATTCTGCAGCAATAGGAGTGAAGATAGCTTTCAATTCTGCATCTTTATTTTGAGCAGCTAAAGCCTGAGCCCAATAAAATGCAAGATAGAAATGAGATCCACGGTTGTCAATTTGTCCTACTTTACGAGCTGGAGATTTATCATTTGCTAAGAATTTATCATTCGCTTCGTCTAAAGTTTCAGCTAAAACAATTGCTTTAGAATTATCTAAAGTTTGTCCTAAATGCTCTAATGAAGCACCAAGAGCTAAAAACTCTCCTAATGAATCCCAACGTAAGTATCCTTCTTCTGTAAATTGCTCAACGTGTTTTGGAGCAGAACCTCCAGCGCCTGTTTCGAACAATCCACCACCATTCATTAACGGAACGATAGACAACATTTTAGCTGAAGTTCCTAATTCTAAAATTGGGAATAAGTCAGTTAAATAATCACGTAAAACGTTTCCGGTTACAGAGATAGTGTCTAAACCTTTGATGATTCTGTCTAAAGTAAATTCAGTTGCAGCAATAGGGTTTAAGATACGGATATCTAAGTTTACTGTATTGTGGTCTTTTAAATATTTTTGAACTTTTGCAATCAATTCTCTGTCATGCGCTCTGTTTTCGTCTAACCAGAAAACAGCAGGAGTATCAGATAAACGAGCTCTGTTTACAGCCAATTTAACCCAGTCCTGAATAGGCGCATCTTTCGCCTGACACATTCTGAAAATGTCATTCGTTTCAACGTTTTGTTCCATTAAAACGGTTCCTTTATTGTCTACAACACGAACAACTCCGTCTGCTTTCATTTGGAAAGTTTTGTCGTGAGATCCGTATTCTTCTGCTTTTTGAGCCATTAATCCAACGTTAGGAACACTTCCCATTGTTTTAGGATCAAAAGCACCATGTTTTTTACAGAAATCGATAGTTGCAGTATAAAGTCCAGCGTAAGAGCGGTCTGGAATGATAGCGATTGTATCTTGTTGTTTTCCTTCTTTATTATACATCTGTCCAGAAGTACGGATCATTGCTGGCATAGAAGCATCAACAATTACATCAGAAGGAACGTGTAAGTTTGTAATTCCTTTATCAGAATTAACCATTGCCAAAGCCGGGCCGTTTTCGATTGCTTTAGTAATATCAGCTTCAACTTCAGCTTGTTCAGGTCTTCCTGCAATTTTTGCGTAGATGTCACCTAAACCATTTCTTGTATCAATGTTTAATTCATTGAATAAAGTTTCGTATTTTTTGAAAAGATCAGCAAAATAAACTTCAACGATAGCGCCAAAGATAATAGGGTCTGAAACTTTCATCATTGTTGCTTTTAAGTGAACAGAAAGCAATAAACCTTCTTTTTTAGCGTCAGCAATTGCTTGAGCAGCAAAAGATTTTAATTTGTTCACGCTTAAAACCGAACTGTCGATAATTTCTCCTGCTTTTAAAGGAGTACTTGCTTTAAGAACAGTAGTTGTACCATCTTTAGCAACGAATTCAATTTTTACATCATTAGCTTCTGCAACCGTAAGTGATTGTTCACTTCCGTAGAAATCACCATTTGGCATTGAAGCTACCTTAGTTTTTGAATCAGCAGACCATGCACCCATAGAGTGTGGATTTGCTTTTGCAAAGTTTTTAACGGCTCTTGGAGCTCTACGGTCAGAGTTTCCTTCACGTAAAACAGGATTTACAGCAGAACCTAAAACTTTAGAATATTTTGCTTTAATTTCCTTTTCAGCATCATTTTGAGGCTCTTCAGGGAAATTAGGAATTTTGTAACCATGAGACTGTAATTCTGCAATAGCCGCTTTTAATTGTGGTACTGATGCAGAAACGTTTGGTAATTTGATAATGTTAGCTTCTGGTTGTGTTGCTAATTGACCAAGTTCAGCAAGAGCGTCCCCGGTTTTTTGATCATCTGTTAAGACTTCAGGAAAATTAGATAAAATTCTACCTGCTAACGAAATGTCTCTGGTTTCAATAGCAATCCCAGCCGTAGCAGTAAATGCCTGAACAATTGGTAACAAAGAATAAGTCGCTAATAGAGGCGCCTCATCAGTTAAGGTGTAAAAAATTTTTGAATTCTGTGTCATTTTTTTTTTTTTTTTATAATCGTATCGCCAAAGGATGGCGATGGAAAAGGTATAGTCGGCTCAAAATGAGCGGAGCAAATATAATAAAATCAGTCCGAAAACGGTGTAGTTTTAGAGAGAAATACAGGATTTATCAGATTGTTATTTTGGAATGTTTAAATTGTCAAATCGATGATTTTGATATTAAAATTTTACGGTTTTGATATTTTGAAAATTAAGCACAAAAAAAAACTCGTTTCAAATAACATGAAACGAGTTTTTTATAACAAAGAGATAAATGATTATCTTCTTTTATCTTTAATCTTAGCTTTTTTACCAGTAAGTTCTCTGAAGTAGAAAATTCTAGCTCTACGTACAGCACCTTTCTTGTTGATTTCAATTTTTTGCAAAGCTGGCAAGTTTACCGGGAAGATACGCTCAACTCCAATAGCACCTGACATTTTACGAATAGTAAAAGTTTCTGTGTTACCAGAACCTCTTCTTTGAATAACAACTCCTTTAAAAAACTGAGTTCTTGTTTTTTCACCCTCTTTAATTTCGTAGAAAACTGTGATAGTATCTCCAGCTCCAAAAACAGGGAAATCTTTTTTAGCAACTAATTCGGTTTGAACGAATTTCATTAAATCTGCCATGATATCTTATAATTATGGTTTTTATAATAGAGCAACATTCACGGATCTCGCCAGAGGTTAGTCTAATTCGGGTGCAAATGTAGAAAATAATTATGAATTATAAATTGTAATTGTAAATTATTTTAAGTTGTTGATAAAATGATAGTTATCGTTTGTTTTGTTTCAAGTTTCTGGTTTCAAGTTGTTGTTATCTAGGGTTTTAACCTCAAACAAAAATAACCTGAAACCTGAAACTGAATTTTAGTGTTCTTCAAGCAAATCTGGTCGTCTGTTCTTAGTGTGTTCATACGCCATATCCTCGCGCCATTTGTCGATTTTGGCAAAATGTCCACTGGTTAAAACTTCAGGAACTTTCCATCCTTTATAGTCAGCTGGTCTTGTATAAATTGGTCCTGAAAGTAAATTATCCTGAAAACTATCTGTCAAAGCCGAAGTTTCATCACTTAAAACACCTGGAATTAATCGGATTAAAGCATCTGACAAAACCAACGCGCCTAATTCTCCGCCGGATAAAACATAATCTCCAATTGAAATTTCTTTGGTAATAAAATGATCGCGTACACGTTGGTCTACACCTTTATAATGGCCACATAATATGATAATGTTTTCATACATCGACATGGTGTTGGCCATTTTTTGATTCAACGTTTCGCCATCAGGCGACATATATATGATTTCATCGTATTCACGTTGGCTTTTTAAATGTGTGATACAATCATCGATAGGCTGAACAGTCATAACCATTCCGGCGCCGCCACCAAAGGGATAATCATCTACACTTTTTTGTTTATTGGTAGTATAATCACGCAAATTATGAAAATGTACTTCAACCAAACCTTTATCAATGGCTCGTTTCATAATCGAAGCCTCAAACGGACTCTTTAATAGTTCAGGTAAAATTGTAATAATATCAATTCGCATTTTTTTTCTTCAAAAGTTCTAGGCTGCAAAGATACAAAGTAAATAATTGAGAATTTTAAAAAACAAAAATCAAATATTTAAGTCATTATTTAGAAGAAAGGATACATTATAAAGTATTTTTTGTTTCGGTTAATTTGTTTAATTTCAGTTTGATAGGTAATAATTATATAACATTAGAATGATTTTATGTAAATCAAAATTTTCTAACTTTAAGTAATATTACTTATTATAATTATTCACTCAAATTTTACCAAAACATAAAAACATTAACCTTATGAAAAATTATGCTTTATTGCTAGCTATAATATTTTTATCTGCTTGCTCAAGTTCACAAAACACAGGAGATAAATGGGTCGGAAAAACGAAACAAAATCTGATTAAAACCTGGGGTACACCTATAAGAGTATTTAATAATAGCAAAGACGGAGAGATACTTGTTTATGCGGATCAAATTTATGAAGAATCAAATAGAAATGATTCAAGAGAAGCAGGTTCAAGTTATTGGAAGTACACCTATATGTATATAGACCAAAATGGAAAAGTATCTTCTTTTAGAAATGAAAAGCAAAACTATCCTCCACAAGCGCTCGATTCTGATAAATTGGCAACAATGAATTTATTGACTTCGAAATAATTTGTTTCGATAGGAACTACAGCTGATATTTCAAAATTAGAATTACCTTATTTATACTGTTTTGTCCATTGAAAACAGATTAATTACCAAGACTTTACTTATTTCAATAACTTTGAAGCTATACAAGTAAGAAATAAGGAATAAATCAATAATGTCAAATTCAAAAATAAAAATCCTCGCTATAACTGGCAGCACAAGAAAAAACTCCAGTAATTATAAGATTCTTCAATTTATCTCAGAAAATATTAAAACCAGATTTGAAGTTGAAATATTTGAAACTTTAGATGAATTACCGCATTTCAATCCCGATTTAGATACAGAAAACCCGCCAGAAAAGATTCTTTCTTTCAGAAATAAAATTAGTAAGGCTGATGGAATTATAATCTGTACACCTGAATACGTTTTTAGTTTACCGGGAAGTTTAAAAAATGCTTTGGAATGGTGTGTTTCTACTACTATTTTTTCAAAAAAGAAAGTTGGATTGATTACCGCCTCGGCTTCCGGAGAAATGGGGCACGAACAATTAATTTTGATAATGAAAACTTTAGAAGCACAATTTGAAGATCAAAATCTACTATTGATACAAGGTGTTCGTGGGAAAATTAACGAGGACGGAAAAATTATAAATGACGATACATTTGTTGCTCTACATCAGTTTATCGATAATTTCGAGAATCAATTTTTAAATGAAATGTAAAGAATTTCAATAAAAAGAGTAGATTTACTTTCGGAATTTTTTAAGATAGAAATGGTTACAAGAAGAAACTTCATTATAAATACAAGCTTGGCTGCAGCAGCAGTTTTAGCTTCGCCCTCATTTGCATTTGCCATGAAAAAAAACGAAATAGGTTTGCAGTTATACACTTTGCGAGACGAACTTCCAAAAGATGTAAAATCGACTTTAGAGAAAGTTGCAAAAGCGGGATATACAACCGTCGAAACGTACGGCTTTTCTATAAAAGAACAATTTTGGGGATTGACTCCAATTGAGCTTAAAAAAATCTTAGATGCAAATAATTTAAAGGCGGTTAGCGGACATTATAATTTAGGAAGCTTTTTATATGATGGAAAGTTAGAAGAAGTTAAAGCTGCCATTGAAGCTGCCAAAATTTTAAAAAACGAATATTTGACTATTCCCTGGGTTGATGAACCTTTTCGCAATGATTTTCATATAATTGCCGCTCGTTTAAACGAAGCAGGAAGAATGTGTGCGGATGCTGGTTTAAAACTAGCTTATCATAATCATGATTTTGAGTTTAAAAAACAAGATGGTGATGTTACAGGTTATGAGATTCTATTGAAAGAAACAGATAAAAATTTAGTTTCTTTTGAATTGGATTTATACTGGGTAGTTCGCTCAGGAAATGATCCGCTTAAATTATTTAAGGAAAATCCGGGACGTTTTAAAATGTGGCATGTTAAAGATATGGACAAAGTAAATCCTGCTCTGAATGCTGAAATTGGTTCTGGTTCTATTGATTTTAAACCCTTTTTTGCAGCAGCAAAACAATCCGGAATGGTTCATTTTTTTGTTGAACAGGAAAATAATTACGTTCCCAATTCTTTTGAAGCCATTAAAACAAGCTGTGATTTTATTGTAAAAAAATTAATCTAATACTCATTTATGAAGAAACTTCTTTTGCTGTTTTTGGTGATTCTTTGTTCATGTCAATCAGATAAAAAAGAAAATTCAAGTCCCAAACCCCAATCAAATCCAGAAGAAAATTTACCGCCCCAACCTTATTTCACAGACATTAAAAGTAACGATGTTAAGCTTAGGGAGCCTGTTTTTGGTGAATGGTTGTATTCTCATAAAGAAAAAGGACAGAGTTATAAATACTTCATGAAAAAACCTCATGTTGTTCCATCCAAAGAAGAGAATATTATCTATTTAAAACCTATCGGAAAATTTAATTCGGTGCAATTGAGGCAAATTGAGTTAGTTCGTCAGTATTTGCAGATTTTTTTTCAATTAGAAACTAAGGTTTTAGAAAATGTTTCAAACGATATTATTCCTGATTATGCCAGACGAATTGGCGATGTAGGACAAGAACAATTTTTAGCAGGTTATATTTTAGAAAATGTTTTGAAAGAAGAAAAACCCAGTAAAGGAATTGCTTTAATGGCAATAACAGAAAAAGATTTATATCCCAAACCCGAATGGAATTATGTTTTTGGACTGGCTTCTTACAGAGATAAAATTGCAGTAAGTTCTATTCATAGAATGCAGGAAGAAGCTGATTTTAATTTATGTTTAGAGCGTTTGTTGAAAATATGTTCTCATGAAATCGGACATATGTTTGGTCTGCGTCATTGTATTAATGCCAATTGTGTGATGAATGGTACCAACAGCATGCCGGAAACAGATACGCATTCCGTAAGATTATGTTCTCTCTGCCAAAGAAAGTTAAATTCAGGATTTAAGTACGATAATAAAAAACGTTTAACAGAATTAAAAAAATATTTTAAGGAAAACAATTTAGCTGCAGGAATAGAGTTAATGGAGAAAGACCTTAAAAGCATTCAATAAATAAAAAAGTTAATTAAATATAGTGAGTATGCAAAGTTTCGGAACAAGCAAAGAATTTATAAAAGGGGATGATATAGAATGGGAAGTTGTTGGCGAAGGAATCAAACGTAAAATCCTCGCCTATGATGATCGCGTGATGTTGGTCAATGTTCATTTTGAAAAAGGAGGAATTGGTACTTTGCATGAACATTATCATACTCAGGTGACCTATGTTTCAAGTGGTAAATTTGATGTTACGATTTCCGGAGTAACACAAACATTAAAAGAAGGGGATAGTTTTTATATTCCGCCTCACGCTATTCACGGAGTTGTTTGTTTAGAAGAAGGAATGCTAACAGATGTATTTAGCCCGATTCGTGAAGATTTTATGAAAAAATAAAAGCTTAAAAATCAATATAATTTCCAAAATACCAGTCTGATTTGTTTGTAACATTGAAAAATTTATAGATTTTTTAAAGTTTTGATAAAGATTAGATTGGTATTTTTGCATTATGAATTTATCCAAAACGAATGTCTTATTTATGGCAGCTTGCACTGGACTTATAGTTGCAAATCTGTATTACTGCCAACCTTTAATTGTTTTAATTGCCAACGAATTTAAAATTCCTGAAGCCAACGCGGGAACAATAACGTATCTGACTCAGGCTGGATATGCGATTGGTTTGTTTTTTATGGTTCCGCTTGGTGATAAACTCGAACGTAAAAAGCAAATTTTAATAACCACTTTTGCTTCTGTAATTGCTTTGATTATTGCAGCAACAGCAAAAAGCTTTTTTATTTTACAAATTGCTTCTTTACTGATCGGAATTACCTCGATTGTACCGCAGCTTATTTTGCCTTTGGCGGCTTCGTTAAGTTCTGTAGAACAGCGAGGAAAAGTCATCGGAACCATTATGAGCGGTTTATTAGTTGGGATTTTACTTTCCAGAACTTTAAGCGGTTTCATTGGTCAGGTTTTAGGATGGAGATCGATGTTTTATATCGCTGCCGGAATTTGTCTCTTGATCTTTTTTGTGATTCAGAATAAATTTCCAGTAAATAAACCTCAGTTTCAGGGAACTTATGGACAATTAATTCAATCTCTTTTTACACTTATAAAAACACAACCCATTTTACGCGAAGCAACAATAATCAATGTGTTTAGTTTTGCTCAATTTGGTGCTTTTTGGGTTACTATGGTTTTGTTACTTTCAGGAGAACCTTTTCATTATAGTAGCGCTACAATTGGTTTGTTTGGGATTGTAGGTGCTTCCGGAGCTTTAGCAGCGCCATTGGTTGGTAAATTAGGAGATAAAGGCGGTTCGAGAGTTGCAGTGGGTTATGGCTGTTTATTGATATTAATTAGCTTTATAATTTTCTATTTTTCAATAGAAAGTGTGATCGGAATTGCAATTGGAATTGTTTTTATTGACGTAGGAATTCAGGGAGTTCACATTTCAAATCAAACCAGAGTATATTCATTGTTGCCAGAAGCCCGAAACAGACTAAATACAGTTTTTATGTCGTTTAGTTTTTTAGGAACAGCTGCAGGATCTGCTTACGGATTATTATTGTGGAAACTAGGTGGGTGGCATGCGGTAGCTATCGGATGTGTTGGTCTTTCAATATTGGCATTAACAGTTTACGGACTCACATATAAATCAAAATCTAAAAAATAGAAAGACAAATTGATACAGAATTAATTTGTAAATTTGCAATCAAAATTAAAAATAACAACATGGAAAACGGAATATACGCTAAATTCAACACAAGCAAAGGTTCGATTTTAGTAAAACTAACACACGATTTAACACCGGGCACCGTAGGGAATTTTGTAGCTCTTGCAGAAGGAAATATGGAAAATAAAGTAAAACCTCAAGGACAAAAATTCTATGATGGATTAACTTTTCACAGAGTTATTCCTGATTTCATGATTCAGGGTGGATGTCCAAAAGGAACTGGAACTGGAGATCCGGGATATAAATTTGATGATGAATTTCATCCAAGTTTAAAACACGATCGTCCGGGAGTTTTGGCAATGGCAAACTCAGGACCTGCAACTAACGGTTCTCAATTTTATATTACTCACGTTCCCACTTCTTGGTTAGACGGAAAACATACTGTTTTTGGTCACGTAATTGAAGGTCAGGATGTGGTTGATGCTGTTGCTCAGGGAGATAATCTTGATACAGTAGAAATCATTAGAGTTGGAGAAGAAGCTGAAAAATGGAATGCTATTGAAGCTTTTGTTGGTTTAAAAGGTGCTCGTCTAAAAAGAGATGCAGCTTTAAAAGCAGAATCTGAAGCAAAAATGGAACAATTAGCTGCTGGTTTTGATAAAACAGAAAGTGGTTTACGTTACAAAATGATTCAAAAAGGAGACGGTAAAAAAGCGGAAGCTGGAAAAACTGTTTCTGTTCATTATGAAGGTTCATTAGAAAGCGGAAAAGTTTTTGATTCTTCTTACCCAAGAAAAAAACCAATCGAATTTAGATTAGGTCAAGGTCAGGTTATCGAAGGATGGGATGAAGGTATCGCTTTATTGCAAGTTGGAGACAAAGCTCGTTTTGTAATTCCTTCTGATTTGGCTTACGGTGCTGCCGGAGCTGGAGGAGTTATCCCGCCAAACGCAACTTTGATTTTTGACGTTGAATTAATGGACGTTAAATAAGATTTTAGAAACAATTTAGTTTCGTTTTAAATAGTAATCCCATATGTTTCGGCATATGGGATTTTTTTATATTTACTTATAAAAATAAACCAAAACAATGAAAGCAAAAAACTTAACACTAGCCGCTATAACGTTACTTGTTGTTTCGTGTGGTACTAAAAAAACAGCGCAGACCACTCCTCCGGCTGTAACTGAGACTGCAAAAACTGTAGAACTAACTCCTGAATTGGCAGCAGGTAAAAGTATGTATGAAAATAACTGTGCAAAATGCCACAAGTTATATGAGCCGAAGAAATTTACTCAGGAAGAATGGGCACCGATTTTAGTTAGGATGCAGAAAAAAGCGAAGTTAGATGATACTAGTATGGCTTCAATAACAAATTATATACATTCTCAATTGTAAAAATTGTATTCAAAAAATATAAAGAAACTATTCAGTATTATTATTGAATAGTTTTTTTTTGATTTCAAATGGCTATAAAAAAACACCTTCAAAAAATGAGGTGTTTAAAAATTTACGAAGTATGAACTTCTGCATTGTTAACTGCAATTATTTTTAAAGTTTTGATTCCGGCAGGCAATTCCCAATCGACCTGATCATTTTCTTTAAAACCAATAATTGCAACACTCAACGGAGCGAGAATCGAAATTTTAGATTGTTTTAAATCGGCAGAGGAAGGCAGAACAATTTGTATTGTCATTTGTTTCTTCGCCATTACATCTTCAATGGTTACAAAAGAATTGATTCTGATAACCGAAGAATCTAAATCGCTTTCTTTGCTTATAACGGCTCGGTCTAATTCTTGTGACAGCTGATTTGCTTCTTTAGTATTTGTTGAATTTTTACTTTTTAATATCAATTCTCTTAAAAAATGATATTCTGATTTGCTGAAAGTGGGTATTGGTTTCATATCTGTTTGAATTTAATATTATTTTTTTAATGAATTTTCTTCTTTTAAATATAAAGATCGAGTCATTTCAAGACCTTTAAGAAGACCTAATTTTTGAAACGCTTAAATGTGGAAAAACAAAAAAATATCTGACCAAAATTTGATTTTTGCCAAATAAAATAAAGTTTAAGAAATGTAAATCCTCCGCCTGAAAGAAGAAATGAAATAGACGGAGGCCTAATTAATAAAGGCCTTACTATGTGAAATAAATATAGCAGAAGACGGTTTCCTTGTAGAAGAAAACAGTAATGTGAAAGCTATAAATAGTAAAAGAGTGCTCACAATGAGTAATTTTATGCGTATTTTACAAAGATAATAAACTTTTTTAAAGTTTATTTCCATTTAATATTACAGCCAATACTTGGTTTCTGAATTTCACTTAAAGTTCGGTTGTAAATTAAGGCATCAATGGCGCTTCTTAAATCGCTACCGCTTAACGGAATTCCGTTTCCTGGTCTTGAATCATCTAATTGACCTCGGTAAGACAATCTATTTTGATTGTCAAATAAATAAAAATCGGGCGTGCAGGCTGCTTCATAAGCTTTGGCAACTTCCTGAGTTTCATCAAATAAATACGGGAAATCTATTTTGTTTTTAAAAGCAAATTCAGTCATTAATTCTGGCGAATCCTGTGGGAATTTCTCGACATCATTACTAGAAATAGCCATTACACCAAGTCCCTGAACACGATAGTCATTAGCAATCATTACAATTTCTCTTATAACATGCAGCACAAAAGGGCAATGGTTGCACATAAAAATGACAAGAGTACCTTTTGATCCTTTTAAATCTTCAAAAGAATATTCATTATTAGAATTAGTGTCTTTTAGATTAAAACCTGGAGCGATTGTTCCAAGAGGAATCATATTTGAAGGAGTTCGTGCCATTTTTTCTAAAGAATTAGTTATTCAAAAATAACTTTTAATTCTGTAAAAGAAAGAGCACAATGGAAAAAATATATCCAAAGAAATTTTCCATTGGAATAAACCTCTTTGGATATAAAATATGGTTTTTATGAATTCAGGAAATTTAATAAATCATTATTTAATTTTTCTTTTTCTGTATAAAATAGCCCGTGTGGAGCACCTTCATAAATAATAAAAGTATTGTCGGCTATAGATTCTGCGGTCTTTTTTGAGCTTACTTCAATAGGAACATTTTTATCATCATCTCCATGAATAATTAAAGTAGGAACTTTTATAGTGTGAAGTTCATCTCTAAAATCTGTATTCGATAAAGATTCGGCACATTTTAGTGTTGCCCTTGGCGAAGCAGCCGAGCAGAGCTTAGTAAAATATTCAAGTAATGGTGTACTCAAAGGTTTGTTAATTATAGTAACTCCAAAAAATATTTTGCCAAAGTTTTCAAGAAATCCTATTCTGTCTTCTCTAATGGCAGTTGCAGTAGCTTCTCCCTTTTCTTTTGGACGCCCTTCCGGGTTGTCATCCGTTTTTGCTAAAAATGGAATTATTGATGAAATTAAAGCGGCTTTAGTAACACCTTTTCCTCCATGACGGCTGAAATAACGTACCACTTCGCCACCTCCCATAGAAAAACCAACAAGTGTTGCATTTTCTAATTGAAGCTGCTCAATAATTTCGCTCAAATCATCAGCTAATGTATCGTAGTCATAACCATCCCAAGGTTGTGATGATTTGCCGAAACCCCGACGATCATATGCAATAACTCTATAATTATTTTGAACTAGAAATTCAATTTGATATTCCCACATTTCATTAGAAAGAGGCCAGCCATGAATTAAAATTACTGGTTTTCCTTTTCCATAATCCTTTACATAAAGCCGAACATTTTTTGCCGTTTTTATATATTTATCGGTATTTTGTTCGTGAAGGTCAAAATCAAAATCTTTCAAAGAGTGGTCGCTATTGAGTATCGTATTTTCCATTTCTATATTTTCTTTGTGGGTTAGCATAAACTGTTGTCTTGTAAATTTAGAAATGGAGCTAAAAAAAGTGGTTACAGAATTAAGGATAATAATTACAAAATTAATAGGTTTGTTAATCAACTATATTTAAACAAAATGGATTTAACCTGGAGTGAATTTGAAAGAACTGAAATGCGTGTAGGAACCATAATCGATGTAAATGATTTTCCTGAAGCAAGAAAGCCAGCATATCAATTAACAATAGATTTTGGTGCCGAAATTGGTATCCGAAAATCATCGGCACAAATAACAGTTCATTATAAAAAAGAAGATTTATTAAACCGACAAATTATAGCAGTAGTTAATTTTCCTAAGAAACAAGTTGGAAAATTCATGAGTGAATGTCTGGTTCTTGGCGCGATAGGCAAGGAGGGAGATGTTATTTTACTAGCACCGGATTTTAAGATCGAAAATGGATTGCGAATAGGTTAGTTTTTATGACAAACTACTTGATAATTTAACCGCAAAGTTCGCAAAGTTATTTCCAAATGATTTTTTAGAGAAAAGTATAAAGTTCGCAAAGCTTTGTCTTATTTAGCTCTGCGAACTTTGCGTAAAACCCTTGCGAACTTTGCGGTTAAATCATCGTCTTATTTTATTAACCAACTGAGCTAATATTTCCTGACCTTCTTCCCAATATTGTAAATCTGAATCAGAGTTAATATGCCCTTTCTGACCCACGTTTACAAAATCGCTTCCCCATTTTTCTGCCAAATATTGTTTTCTTTCGAATGAAGCATAAGGATCATTTTCGCTAGCCACAACAATTGAAGGAAAAGGTAATTTATAAATAGGCATTGGTGAAAAATTCCTTATGATATCTGGTGTATGTTGAGGTGAATCAACATCAGCAGGAGCTACTAATAAGGCGCCTACAATGTTTTTGTTGCTATTGGCTTCTGCCCAATGCAATACCAGTGAAACAGCCAGGCTATGCGCGACAAGAATAGTGGGTTGATTGAGTTTAGCGATTTCCTCATTTAATCTTGCAAGCCATTCTTCGCGAATAGGTTCATCCCAATTGTCCTGAACCAAACGAGTTGAATTTTCGAATTTTTTATGCCAAAAAGTTTGCCAGTGTTTGTCACCTGAATTACCTAGTCCGGGTAATATTAATAAGTTTGTTTCCATTGCCGTGGATTTATTTAATAATTATTTTTTGGATTGTTTCTCTTTAATAATGCGATTTACTTCGTTTACAAGCAAGGGAAAACCAGGTTCAGTCATTCCGTGACCATAACCGTCTAACTCAAAAAGTTTAGTTTGTTTATGTCCGGCTAATTTCATCATGCGTGCCATATAAGCGTTTTCTTCGTAGCGGCCTAACATTTCTAGTTCACGATCTCCTGTAATTAATAAAAGTGGAGGAGCATCGGCACGAACATAAAATAAAGGTGCATAAGCATCGATAGTTGGTGTTGTATCCGGAATTCCATTTTCTCTTCTTATTTCAAAATGAGTAATGCATTGTGCGCTAAGCGGAATAAGTCCGGCTATTTTATTAGCATCAATTCCTTCTTTTTGAAGCCATTTTTTATCTAAACCATTCATTAAAGCTAAATAAGCACCTGCAGAATGCCCTGAAATAAAAATTTGAGAAGAGTCGCCTCCATAACTTGTAATATTGTTAAAAGCCCAGGCGATTGCTGCAGCCGCATCTTCAATAGCTTTTTCAGCTTTAACTTTTGGAGATAATCTATAACCAACGCCAATAATAGCAAAACCTTTATTTTTAAGTGCTTCCGGAATTTCTTTGTTTCCGCCGGTTAATCCTCCGCCATGAAACCAGACTATTGTGGCAAAACCTTTAGAGTTTTTTGGGTAATAAATATCTAAAACACATCTTTCATTTATGTAAGAGTCAGATTTATTAATTGCAGCGTTGTAATACTGAATGTTCGATTTGGTTTCGTATTCTAATTTCTGAGCAAAAGAAGAAATTCCAATAAAAAGAAAACTAAGTAAAAAGATTATCTTTTTCATATTGTATTAGTTGTGTTTAGGGTTAAGAATCTAAAATCTTAAGTCTAAAATCTAAAATCTAAAATAACAAATTTATATATAAAAAAAGTCCAAAATGCAGGACAAATTGGACTCGTACTTTTTAAAAAGTTATTGGGACTAAATATCATCAAAGTCAATATCAGTAAAGCTAGATCTTTGTCCTTCAGGTTTATCAGAACCGTATTCTTTTTTAAAATCTTTTTGATGTCTTTCAGAGATTACTTCTTCGCCTTTGTGGTTCAAGACATATGAAGTCATTTCCTCTAGTATTTCGGCAAAAGCACTAAAATCTTCTTTGTACAAGTAAATTTTGTGTTTCTTAAAATGAAACGATCCATCTTCTTCAGTGAATTTTTTACTTTCGGTAATTGTGATATAATAATCGTCAGCTTTAGTAGCTCTTACATCAAAGAAATAAGTTCTTCTTCCTGCTCGTAATACTTTAGAAAAAATCTCTTCTTTTTCTAACATGTCATTTTCTCTCATAATACGTTCTATCATTTTTGGAATTAATAG
Organism: Flavobacterium sp. GW821-FHT11G01; assembly: GCF_058808175.1. NCBI lineage: Bacteria > Pseudomonadati > Bacteroidota > Flavobacteriia > Flavobacteriales > Flavobacteriaceae > Flavobacterium > Flavobacterium sp. GW821-FHT11G01. The sequence goes on from NZ_JBXARK010000001.1 coordinate 59,529, forward strand.
TACTCAAAAATCATAAAAAATTATCTATTACACAACAATTAAAGTAATTCTTTTTCCGAAAGTTGTTTTAAATATAAAGATGCGTAATAACCTTCCTGATTTATTAATTGATTATGAGAGCCTTGTTGAATAATTTTACCATCTTCTAAAATGATAATTTTGTCGGCATTTTTAGCCGAAGAAACACGATGGCTCACTATTATCGTAGTTTTATCTTTACAAATTTCGAATAAATTGTTCAAGATAGTTTCTTCTGTTTCGGTATCGACTGCAGAGAGGCAATCATCAAAAAGTAATATAGCAGGATTTTTAATAATCGCTCTCGCAATAGATACACGCTGCTTTTGTCCTCCCGAAAGTGTAATTCCTCTTTCTCCTAAAATGGTATCATATTGTTTGTTAAAGGCAATAATATTATCGTGAACTACAGCGTTTTTTGCAGCTTCAATCACTTCTTCATCAGTAGCATTTTGATTGCCAAATTTGATGTTATTTTTAATGGTATCTGAAAATAAAAAAGCATCCTGAGGTACAATTCCAATGTTATTTCTCAAATCATTTAAATTCAAAGTACTGATTTCATTTTGATCAATTGTGATTTTTCCTTCCGTAACATCATACAATCGAGAAATAAGAGATAATATAGTCGATTTTCCAGACCCCGTTTTTCCTAAAATAGCTAATGTTTCTCCTTTTTTTACAGTGAAAGTGACATTTTTCAATGCTTCAATATTGGTGTCTTCATAAGTATAACTTACATTTTCGAAAGCGATAGAACCTTGAATGTCTGATGAATTTTCGTTGTTGTTTTTGATTTCCGGTTCAATTTTCAAAAATTCATTCAAACGTTTTTGAGAAGCTTCTGCCTCCTGAACCATTGATGAAACCCATCCTAATGAAGCGACTGGCCAGGTTAACATGTTTACGTATAAAATAAACTCAGCAATAGTTCCAATATTCGGAATTGTTCCATTAATGTACATTACGCCTCCAAAATAAATCACAACCAAATTACTAATTCCGATCAGGGCAATCATCAAAGGACCAAATAGCGATTGTACTTTGGCTAAATCCAAACTTTTCTTTTTGCTTTCATCGGCAAGCGCCACCATATTATTTTGGTGTTGATTTTCTAATGAATAGGCTTTTATAACACGAATTCCTGAAAATATCTCCTGAGAAAAACTAGAAACTTTTGATAGATATTGTTGGAAAGTAGTACTTCGTTTGTTGATTTCTGAACTCAGTTTAAAAATACAATACGACAGAATTGGTAATGGCAAAATAGTATAAAGTGTCAATAACGGCGATACGTTATACATATATATGATAACAATCGCAAAACGAATAAAAGTATTAATCGTGTACATAACGGCCGGGCCCACATACATACGAACTTTTGAAACGTCTTCGCTGATACGGTTCATTAAATCTCCGGTACGATTTTGTTTGTAAAAATTCTGAGAAAGATTTTCGTACTGCCTGAAAACTTCATTTTTCAAATCAAATTCAATATGGCGTGACATTACGATTAAAGTCTGGCGCATTAAGAAAGTTAAAAAACCTGCAACAATGGTAGTGGCTATGATTAGCAGTACATTATGAATTAAATCCTGACGGTAAGAATCGATTATTACCTGAGAAGCTTGTTGCGTTTCTGGCAATTTGTCAAACTTTTCAATAGCGTTTAACGACTTGCTGATAAGCTTTGGCGTAAATAGAGAAAAAATTTGTGCGATTATTGTGATTAAAATTCCTAACGAGAAACTATATTTATATTTGATGAAATATTTGTTTAAATAGCTTAATTCTTTCATTTTTTTAAGAGATTCAATGTTGAAATGAGTTGAATTTGCAAATTATATTCAATAAAAAGTAATTAAAGATATCATTAATTCAAAACAAAACTATTGTAAAATTGTTATTTTAAAGATAAAAAATTAGCACATGTGTATTTTTTATTTAAGTTTGAGATGTCTTTTTGACAAATTCATAATTTTAACTAATAAACAACTAGCGCTATGGATGCAACTTTCGCAACTGGAAAGGAACTTCAAAAAATGGATCCTGTTTTTGGTCAATTATCTTTTGATGATCACGAACAAATTGTATTTTGCAATGACAAAGATACAGGTTTAAAAGCAATTATTGGTATTCATAATTCAGTTATGGGACCAGCTTTAGGAGGTACCAGAATGTGGAATTACAATACTGAATGGGAAGCTCTGAATGATGTTTTGCGTCTTTCAAGAGGGATGACATATAAATCTGCTATTACCGGACTTAATATTGGTGGTGGTAAAGCGGTAATTATTGGTGATGCTAAAACGCAAAAAACACCAGAATTGATGCGTAAGTTTGGTGAATTTGTTCACTCTTTAAGCGGAAGATATATTACTGCTGAAGATGTTGGAATGGAAACTAAAGACATGGACACCGTTAGAGACGTAACACCTTATGTTACTGGAATCTCTGAAGAAAGAGGCGGTTCTGGAAATCCTTCTCCAATTACTGCTTACGGTGTTTATTTAGGAATGAAAGCGGCTGCAAAAAGCCAATTTGGTTCTGATGTGTTAGACGGTAAAAAAGTTTTGGTTCAGGGAATTGGTCACGTAGGTGAAGCTTTAGTAGAGTATTTAACTAAAGAAGGTGCAGTAGTTACCATCGCTGATATCAACGAAGAAAAATTATACGAAGTAGCACAAAAATACAACGCTACAATTTATACTGGCGAAGATTTATACAGTGCAGATGTTGATATCTATGCACCATGTGCGATGGGAGCAACTATCAATGATAATACAGTTAACAAAATTAAAGCTAAAGTTATTGCTGGTGCTGCCAACAATCAGTTAGCTGATGAAAATGTTCACGGTGCAAGATTACAGGAAAGAGGAATTTTATATGCTCCTGATTTCTTGATTAACGCTGGTGGAATCATCAATGTTTATGCTGAATTAGAGCATTATGGTAAAGCTGAAATCATGAGCAAAACCGAAAATATCTATAACACGACTTTAGAAATTATCGATTATGCTGTGAAAAACGGAATGACAACACATAAAGCAGCTCTTACAATTGCTCAAAATCGTATTGATTTGAGAAAAATTGAAAACGCTAAAAAATAATTAGTATTCAGTGTTCACTTTTTTTTAGTGTTCAGTCTCAGTTTATAGTATTAGTCTCAGTTTACAGTTTGGTTGTAAACTGAGACTTTTTTTATCTACATACTTCGACTGATTACTAAATACTGAAAACTGACCACTAAAAACGGAGGCTTTTTATCTGAATATTTCACTGACCACTAAAATGCTGATCACTGACCACTAAAAACCATGACTTTTTAGCAATTAAATTTTATTATAAGAATTGAAATCCTTAATTTTGCAGACTAATTTTTAAATGTTCTTACAAGGTGGTAAATAGAAGACACATACGCGTTAAAGTAATGCAATCCATTTATGCAATGCATCAAAGCGGTTCTGATAATATGGAAAAAGAAGAAAAGTTTCTTTTTTATAGCATTGATAATATTCAGGATTTATATCTTATAATGCTTTCTTCATTGATTGAAATTTGCAAAAAAGAATCTGTTTTTTTACATCTTTCAAGCAAAAAACATCTTGCAACTGCTGCAGAACGTAATCCGAATGAAAAATTTATCAAAAACAAAATTTTTCAGCTACTTGCCGAAAGCAATTCCCTTAGCATCGCTTTAGAAAATCGTAAAATCAATAACTGGTCATTAAATGATGATTATATTTTATTGCTTTTAAACGACATCAAATCAAGCGAATTGTATGCAAAATACATGACAACTTCAACAAATACTTTTGAAGAAGACAGACAATTTATTATTGATTTGTTTGCTGAAGTTATTGTTCCGAATGAAAAATTATATGAGTATTTAGAAGACGATAAATTAACCTGGGTTGATGATATTCCGGTTGTAAATACACATATTATCAAACAATTGAAAGCAATCAAAACAGAAGATCCGGACGATTTCAGAGTGCCAAAATTGTATAAAGATGTTGAAGATAAAGATTTCGCTAAAGATTTGTTCAGAAGAACAGTTTTAAACGAATCAATCCTTGCAAAAGAATACGATGATAAAACACCAAATTGGGACAGCGAAAGAATTGCTGAAATTGATACTATTATATTAAAAATGGCAATTTGCGAGTTTTTAAAATTCCCATCAATTCCGGTAAAAGTAACGCTCAACGAATATTTAGAAATTGCTAAAGAATATTCTACTCCAAAAAGTAGTATTTTTATCAACGGAATTTTAGATAACCTTGTAAAAGAACTTACTGCCAATAAAAAAATGATAAAAGTAGGCAGAGGTTTGATGTAGAATTAAGTAAATTCCAAATTCAAAAGAATCATATTAATAACAAAAATAAAACCCGAATACTATGCAAGATTTAATGAAATTTGCTCCTTATTTACTAATGTTTGTAGTGTTGTATTTCTTCATGATCAGACCACAACAAAAAAGAGCAAAAAACGAAAAAGAATTTGAAAGTGGCCTAAAAGTAGGTGATAAAATAATTACAAAAAGTGGTTTTCACGGTAAAATTGTTGAACTTGCTGAAACAAGTGCAATTATCGAGACTATGTCTGGAAAATTAAAAATTGAGCGTTCAGCTATTTCTATGGAAATGAGTGCTGCTTTGAAAAAAGCGTAAGCTTTTTAAATTTCAAAAAATATAAATCCCAAATTCCAATTTATTATTGGAGTTTGGGATTTTTTTTGCACAATCTTGTCATCCTGAGAAACGAAGGATCACACATGAAACTCCGCAATCAAGAGCCCCAATCTTTGTCGAGCTACTTGCGGGGATTCCTCGTTCCTCGGAATGACAAAAAAGAAAAACCTTTGTCAAAATTATAAACTTTGACAAAGGTTAATTTATAGGTTTGGAATTTGGAATTTATCCCGAGGCTTCGGGATTGGTATTTAATTACCTGTATTTATCATTTAACCCAATATTCCCCAAAATCATCGGAATCACTTTCTCAATTCTCGAAAGTTTCGTTTTTTCTTGTTTGGCTGTTTCAATATATTCTAAAAATTCATATTGCTTGTACGGACTGAATTTTTGAAAAGCTTCGGCTAAAGTTGGATTCTGATCCATTTCTTTTTGAAGCAACTCAGAAACAATCGCTTCTTTTTTAGAGGGTTTGATAATTTTTCCCTCTTTTTCATTTTCAATCGCTTCAGCAATATATTCTAAAATTGCTGCCTCGTTTACTTCTTCTTTTGAAGTAAATCGCCATTGGCGTAAAGATTTTGTTTTGTCTTCCTGTGCATTGATTAATTTCTTTTTTTCATCTTTCAGAAAAACACCATTGAAAAACCAAATCGTAAAATAATCTTTAAAACCGCCAATTCCAATAACATTCTTCTTGTTATAAACATAAACCGGACCGCCCCATTTGATGGTTTCAGTTAGTTCAGTTTTGTCAATAATTGATTTTAAGAAAAGAAGCTCTTCTTCCCATTTATTGACTTTGTCCCAAACGTGTTTATTGTCAGAAGTTGGTTCCAATTATCTTTTTCTTTTAGTTTTTTCAGCTACATCAAAGATACCGGGAATGGCTGTTAACTCGGCAATTTTTACAATTACATCCGTTGCTTTCTGAATACTTTCTGCCGGAACATATTCATATTTTCCATGAAAGTTATGACCGCCGGCAAAGATATTCGGGCAAGGTAATCCCATAAAAGACAATTGAGATCCGTCAGTTCCGCCACGAATTGGTTTAATGATTGGTTTAATGTCTAATTCTCTCATTGCTTTTTCGGCAATATCAACAATATGTTTTACAGGAAGTACTTTTTCCTTCATATTGTAATATTGGTCTTTAACCTGAGCAGTTACAATATCTTCTCCGAATTGTTTTGCGTATTTTTTATTGATTTTTTTGGCAATCTTCTCAATTAAATCTTTTCTTTTCTCAAATTTGATTTTATTATGATCACGGATAATCAATTCCAAAACTGTTTCTTCAATACTTCCTGTTAAATGATGTACATGGAAAAAACCTTCGTAGCCTTTGGTTTCCTGAGGTGTTTCTCCTTTTGGAAGTTCGTTGATAAAATCATTAGCGATTAACATCGAGTTGATCATTTTTCCTTTGGCATAACCAGGATGAACGCTTTTTCCTTTAAAAGTAATTTTGGCTCCGGCAGCATTAAAATTCTCGTATTCTAATTCACCAATCTGGCTTCCGTCCATAGTATATGCCCATTGAGCACCAAATTTTTCAACATCAAAATGATGTGCACCGCGGCCAATTTCTTCGTCAGGTGTAAATCCAATTCTAATTTTCCCGTGTTTGATTTCCGGATGCTGAACAAGATATTCCATTGCTGAAACAATCTCGGTAATTCCGGCTTTGTCATCGGCGCCCAGCAAGGTTGTTCCGTCAGTTGTAATAATGGTTTGTCCTTTATATTGTAATAAATCTTTAAAGTAATTTGGAGATAAAACAATGTTTTTCTCTGCATTTAAGATGATATCTTTTCCATCGTAATTCGAAACAATTTGAGGTTTTACGTTTGCTCCGCTAAAATCCGGTGAAGTATCAAAATGCGAAACGAAACCAATTACAGGTACTTCATGTTCTACGTTACTTGGTAGAGTAGCCATGATATAAGCTTTGTCGTCTATAGTAACATCTTCAAGGCCAATTATTTTTAGTTCTTCAACTAATTTATTGGCAAGATTCCATTGTTTTTCAGTACTTGGTGTAGATTGCGAATTTGGGTCCGATTCAGTGTCAATTGTTACATAACTGATAAATCGATCTATTATATGCTGCATTTGTTTGTTTTTTTAGCAAAGATAAGTAATTATTTAGGCGTTTTAAAGATAAAAAGTTTGCCACTAATTGCACTAATTTTCACTAATAAAAAGGTGCTATAAACTTAAAATCCAGTTTGAGGATTTACTCAAACTGGATTTTTTAAGCTGAATTAATTCGTGAAAATTCGTGTAATTCGTGGCAAAAAATTTATTGGACGCATCTAAATCCAATATGATTTGCCGGAGATTGATAATCTCCTTTTCCTCTTGTTCCTACCATATAACGCGTACAATATTGATCTGTACATAAAAATGATCCTCCACGTTGTACTTTTTTAGGAAGATTAGGTTCTCCCGGATCATAGGATGTTTCAGGTCCCTGCGGATTTTTGACAACTTTTCCGCTTTCACTTATAGTTGCATAATAATCTGCCGTATACCAATCATTTGTCCATTCCCAAACATTTCCTCCAATATCATATAATCCATAAGCGTTTGGTTCAAATTGTGCTGTTGGAGCAATTCCGATATAACCATCTTCTCCAGTGTCCCCTTTTTCAATCGGGAAATGCCCCTGATAAATATTGGCTTGAAATTTTCCTTTTGGTTTTAGCGTATTTCCCCAAGCATACAATTCTCCAGTTTTTCCACCGCGAGCGGCAAATTCCCACTCGGCTTCCGTTGGTAATCTTTTGCCTGCCCATTTTGCATAAGCAGCTGCATCAGCATAGGAAACTTGTACAACAGGATAATTGCCTCTTCCTTTTATAGAACTTCCGGCTCCTTCCGGATGTCTCCAGTCGGCTCCTTTAACATAGGTCCACCATTGCATATAATTATTCAAATCTACTTTTGCAGGAGTAGGAGTGAACACAGCTGATCCGGCAACCAAATTTTCTAATGGTGCATCAGGATATTCCTCATGCGTTGGTGCTTTTTCTGCTAGCGTTACATAACCAGTAGCTTTAACAAAAGCCTCAAATTGGTCATTAGTAACTTCTGTTTTATCCATATAATAACCATCAACGTATACCCTGTGTATTGGCGCGGCATCTTTAGTAACTCCTTTTATACTGCATAAACTTTCGTCTTCAACATTGCTTCCCATCGAAAATTCACCACCCGGAATCCAAACCATTCCTTTAGGTGTTTTCCCTGTTGGCTTATTTTTGTTTTGGATTGTTGGTTTAAATAAAGAGGCAGAGTCTGCATTTGGAGTCTCGGCACAATCCATCGCAGTCAATTTTTGCTTCGGAACAATTAGCTTTGTATAACCATAAGCAATTGAAATTATGGAAATTGTTAGTATAGCAAAAATCCAGTAGGTTTTATTTTTCATTATAATAGTTTTTAATCTGTTTTCAATAAAAAAAGTAAAGTTAAAAAAATAACCTTATCAAACTCTATTTATTTGATAAGGTTACTGTGGTTTTAATTATCTTTCTCAACATCAACAACTTCATATTTGTTTTTGCCATCAACTTGTACAGGTTGGTAGTATGTTTCTCCAAATTTCACATATTTTACATCTCCCAAAGTAACCTCCTCGCCACCTTCAGGTAAATTATCTACAATGGTTCCTGCTGTTGGGGCGACAACTTTATAGTTGCTACCGTCTTTTTCATAATAAGTTCCTCCGTAATAATAATTATTGACTGTTCCGGTATTTACGGTCTGGGCTCCACTCGGAATATTATTGACCGTTCCACCAACCGGCGCAGGTACAGCAGTATAACCTCCGCTTGTTGGCGTGTACCAGACTCCCTGATCATAATGATATTGCGTATTTTCCACGCTTACAACTATAGCTGTTACTGCTAAAGTCGCCACGAAAAATCCCCATGGATGCCAAACAGGTCCCCAATAAAAAGGTCTGTACGGATGAAAGAAATAAGGATTATAAGCACGATATCGATAACCACCATATACGTAAGGAGGGCGAACATAAGGTCTTACTCCAGGTCTAACAATAGTATTACGGTTATTACGAACATGCACGCTATTATTTACGTTAATATTTACATTGTTTCGGTTTCTATTAACCGTGTTGCCGCTAATGTTGGTGTTTTTATTGCTAATTCTGTTATTGTTGTTTGAATTTCTGTTATTTGTTATTTTATCACCTCCAATTTTTGAATTTGAATTAGAGGGTCTCGTGATTTTATTGTTATTATTAGGTCTGCTAATTCCTGAGCCGTTAGATCCGGGTCTGGTCGTTGCGCTTGGTCTGTTAATTCCGGAATTATGAGATTGAGGTCTGTTAACTGATGGTCTTGCTTGCGTTGCCGGTCTTGCCGGTCTCGCTTGCGCACCTCCGCGATGCACGCCTCCTCCGCCTCCACGATGCTGTGCTATACTATCAATTGAAATCAAAAAAAATGATCCCACTAAGCACATAAGTGCTGTTTTTCTAAGAGTTTTTTTTATGCTTTTCATTTTCAGTAGTTTATGAGTATTAAAATTATTAAAAAAAAACAAGAATAATTTAGAAAACGAAGAATCATTTCCGTTTTATTTAATCTATCTTTTTGATTACAAATGCGATACCATTTTATTAGTTTGTTTTTTTTGCAAATCGTATCGCTATAATGATATATCCCATTGTATTCTAAAGCGCCATCCTGCTTCTAAAGGCAAAGTTTTATCCTGAAAACTAAAATAACTAAACTCTGAGGTAAGTTTGTTTTTATGTCCTTTAAAAAACCAATTAAAAGCAATAGTTGTTTCGTCTTGTAAATTCTGTCTAATTGAATTATCAGGGCGATAAGCAGCGTGTCTCCCTGCCATTTCTAAATGTTTTGGCCACCAGTCGAAGGCATTGTGAAAGAAATAACCAGCCTGAATGTAATAGCCTTTCATAATAGTAGTTTCGTTATTATTTAATTTATCTATAATTTCTTTGGTGTGCCATTCGCTTTGCCAGGAAAAACCACGATACATGAAAGCACTTTCTAAATTCCACTGATTTACACGATATTGACCGGGCAAACCATTTTCGTAACCTTCTAAAGAACCACCGCCTGACTGTGAAAATCGGGTGTATGGACTTCGGTTTGTTAATCCTGAAAATGCAATAATTGGAGTTGGTTTTTCGTGAAATTCTAAATCGCTTCCTTCAAAATCAAGAAAACGTCCTAAAAAGTTCCATTGTGCTCTTCCAAAATACATTAAATTATTATCATCATTTGAGGTGTTTCCTCGTCCGGTTCCGGTTAAGGCTGCTGCCCAATAATTAAAATCGGCGATGCCGCTTCCTTTTAAATGACCATATACTTCGACTCCCATTTGTCTGTCTACTGTAAAAGGACGATTAATTAAAGATCGATCTACAGTTTGTTGTTCACCACTGCTAATAAAACGTTCTCTGGTATATTCAACTTTCCATTGACCGACTTTAAAACTTAACCATTTCCATTTCTCGACCATGATTCTAAAATCAAGTAAGTTGGATTGGCTAAGCTCGTATTCCCAATAATAGTTTAACCAGGGCTCAAAAGCATGACCGCCCACTTTTAATCGGGCTCTGTTAATTTTAAATGTAGTTTCTTTATCCTGACTATAATCATCATAAGTTAACGGATCCTGATCATTTGGTGTTGAAAATCGAAATTGTAAACGGCTTTGAAGCTGAAAAAGAAATTTATTATCTCTGGTTCGTAATTCTATTCCTTTAGAACCATAACTAACTTTAATTAATTTCGTTGTGTCTTTTTCTTGTTGTGCATTCAGAGAAAAACAAAATAAGAGCAATAAGAATGCAGGCAGGTATTTTTTGATTGGGCTATGCATCTGTTTGATTTGATTATATACTTCTATAATTGATTTCCAGTTCTTCTTTTACATTATCCTCCAAAACTTTTTGCAATTCCTAAACCAATTCCCCAACTGTCATATGCATTCCATTTGATGTCGTAACTAAAGGTTCCAAAAATTTCCCATTCCTTTGGAAGTTCATACCCATATTCGACTCCCGCACGTGTTAAGAGATAATCTTCTTCTTTTGCAAATTCGCCACCCATTCCGAGCAAAAAACTCCAATGTTCGTTGAGTTTGTAAATACCCATTAAAGCGGGAGCAATCGGGTAGCTTCTTTCAACAGTTTCTTTATCTTCTCCACCTTCGAGATTTTTTTCGACTTTGAATTTCTCGATTATAAAATCGGTATGCAGACCAATAGCCCATTTTTGACTAATATGATAAGTATAATCAATTGCCCACGCCGGCAAGGCTAAAACTTCTCTATTTCCTTCATCATCTCTTCCTTCAAAAACATGAACATGATTAATAGAAATTCCGATTTGATGATGCGGATGAAAAACTTCTTTTTCTTCATTTTCCTGAGCTATACATTGGTTATTGAAAATATTTAAGCCTAGAAAAAGGAATAAAAGAAAGGGCTTTTTTAAATAACAATTTCTCTGTAACATTTGGTTATTGCTTTTGATGAAACATTAGAAATCAATGTAATTTAAAAGAGGCATTTGCTGTCCATTTTACTGTTCAAATCAAATACCTCTTTTTAATTAATTTTTATTAATCTCTGTTTAAAGCCCTTTTAGCATCGCTGTTTAAATTTGAATATTCTATTTTTCCAACATCAATACCAACGCCAAGAATTTCTCCTCCCTTAAATTCTCCTGGAGTTTTGTATTCTTTACTTACCGCATCTCCGCTATCAAAACCAATACAAAGGCCGTCTCCTGAAAGAGTAAATTTACCTGTTTGGGTTCTCATTGGTCCGGAAGCTACTTCTTTTCCGTCAATATAAAGTTTCATTTTTCCAATAGATTCGCCATTTGGGCCCGCTTTTTCACGTGTAAATTCCATTCCAAAGACATGTTTTCCTGGAGTAATATCTACGTTTGATGTAAATTTTTGTTCAGGAGCAATTCCTAAAAAGTTGTATACATAATTAAGTTTTTTATCTTTTAAAAACAAAGCGTGTCCGCCAAAACGAGAGCCATGAGCGAAAAGTACTCCTGAAGCATTAGCGTCTTTTACATCAACATCTGCAACGATTTTATAAGAACGACCACGAACATTTACAGCTACGCCTTCCGGTACCGGTGCAGTTCCTGGATAGTACACATATCTGTCACGAGGCGCTTCAGACGATGGTCTTTCGATTCCTAAAATTTCTATTGCAGAACGGTCGTCTATTGGTAAAACAAGATTTTTGGCCGCTTCAGAGTTCCAGTCTGCAATTAATTCTTTTAATTTTTCTGGATTTTTTTTAGCTAAATTAACCGATTCGGCTCGATCAACATCAGTATTATATAATTCCCATTCATCTTTGTCAAAATTACCTTTTCCAGTAAGAGGCGCATGTAAAGCGACAGCTTTCCATCCATCTTTCCATAAAGCACGGCTGCCTAACATAGCAAAATACTGAATGTGTTTTTGAGTTTTGGCATCTGGTGTAGCATCAAAAGTATATTTCATCGATACTCCTGATAGCGGATATTGTGGAACACCTTTGTAAACTTTTGGCATTTCAACACCGCAAACTTCTAATAAAGTTGGAACGATATCTGTAGAATGGTGAAATTGGTTACGCACTTCTCCTTTTGCTTTAATTCCTTTTGGCCAGGAAATTACTAAAGGATCACATGTTCCGCCGGCATATTCACTATATCTTTTGAACATTTTAAATGGAGTAGAAAATGCTGCAGCCCATCCTGTTGGATAATGCTCATACGTATCTGGTCCTCCTAATTTATCAAGATATTTTAAATTTTCTTTCAATTCATCTGGGTATCCATTAAAAAATTTATTTTCATTTACAGAACCAGAAGGAGAACCTTCACCTGAAGCTCCATTATCTGCAGCGTATAAAACAATAGTATTTTCTAATTGTCCTGATTTTTCTAAGTAGTCAATAATACGCCCAACCTGAGCATCTGTATATTCAGAGAAACCGGCATATACTTCAGCTAATCTGGAAAATAACTTCTTTTCGTCTGCGCTTAATTTGTTCCACTCTAAAACTTCGTCGCCCGGATTTGAAATTCCTGGAGGAAGCGGATTGAATTTATCAAATTTAGTTCCGGCAGGAATAACTCCTTTTGCAATCATACGAGGCAAGACCCATTTACGATAGGCATCATAACCTTCGTCAAATTTGCCTTTGTATTTTGCTATGTATTCTTCTGGTGCATGATGAGGCGCGTGATTTGCACCTGGACAATACCACATAAACCATGGTTTAGAAGGGTTAGTTGCTTTTTGATCTTTTATATATTCTAAAGCGTGATCTGCTAAATCTTTAGATAAATGATAACCATCTTCAGGGCCATATTTTGCTTCTGTAAAGTGATTGTCTTCAACTAAATCTGGATACCATTGATTTGTTTCTCCTCCAAGAAAACCATAATAGCGGTCAAATCCCATTTGCAAAGGCCATGTACTGCGATCTCCACCAGAAGCAACGTCCTGTTCAGGTACGTTATGGTCTTTTCCAATCCAGAAAGTACTCCAGCCGTTGTCCTGCAATACTTGACCAATCGTAGCGACTTGTTTTGGTAGTCTTCCACTTGCTCCAGGATATCCTGCTGCAGTTTCTGTAATCGCTGCCATACCATTTAAATGATGGTTACGTCCTGTTAATAATGTAGAACGTGTTGGCGAGCATAAAGCTGTAGTATGCCATTGTGTGTAAATAAGACCGTTATCTGCTAATTTTTGCATTGTTGGCATATTGATGGCTCCTCCATAAGGAGACCAAGCGGCTAAACCTGTATCATCATATAAAATGAATAAGATATTTGGAGCCCCATCTGGCGCTTTTTTTGGTGTGTAAGGAGACCAATCTTCTTTAGAATCACGAACATCAAGACTAATTTTTCCTTTAAAAGTTTCCTTTGTAATTTGTTGTGGATCAGCCTGTGCTGATACTTTCGGGGCTATACCTGGTAAAAGGCATAATAGAAATAATGGGATGCTTTTTTTAAGTATCTTAATAGTGTTGGCTTTCATAATTTATGGTATTAATTATTTATTGCTATTTATTCCTGGCTTCTTATAAACCGTTTTGTGAATTGTCGATAAAAATTTAATCTGTAAAAAATAATGCAACCTGAATTTTTATTAATGCAAAAAGCTTTTGGGCAGAATATATATTGTTTAAGTATTTCGTTTGAATAACCTAATTTATTTTGAAGTGAAAATTTTTAGGGTAATGTTGGTCTTAAATTACTCAAAATTAAATAATAATAAATCGAACGCCCCTATTAAGAAGACCTGAAAATGTTTCATTTTATAACTTGCAACGAAAAAAAAATAATAGTAATTATTGAATCTATTGAATTCTGTTTTGAAGTAGTTAATTATAAAAGAATTTAAAAATCTATTTTAGATTATAAAGAGACTTAAAGTACTTACTAATTTGTTTTCGTAAAAAAGAGTCATTTTCAAGTTTAATAATTAAATTTGCACCCGAAAACACACACACTATTTTTATGTATAAATTGATAATTCGTCCGATACTTTTTTGTTTTGATCCAGAAGAAGTTCATTATTTTACTTTTTCATTTGTTAAATTCATTTCAAAAATTCCGGGAGTTTCCTCAATTATAAAATCAATTTACGAAGTTAAAGACAGTCGTTTAGAGCGTGAAGTTTTCGGAATTAAATTCAAAAATCCGGTTGGATTGGCGGCAGGATTTGATAAAGATGCCAAATTATACAAAGAGCTTTCAGACTTTGGTTTTGGTTTTATTGAAATCGGAACGGTAACTCCGGTTGGTCAGGAAGGAAATCCTAAAAAGCGTTTATTTCGTTTAAAAGAAGATCAGGCCATTATTAACCGAATGGGTTTTAATAACGGTGGCGTTCTGGAAGCTGTAGAACGTTTAAAAAAGAATTCAGGCGTTTTAATTGGTGGAAACATTGGAAAAAACAAGGTGACTCCAAACGAAAATGCTGTTGACGATTATATCATTTGTTTTGATGCTTTGTTTAATCATGTAGATTATTTTGTTGTGAATGTGAGTTCGCCAAATACACCAAACTTAAGAGCTTTACAAGACAAAGAACCATTAACGGCTTTGTTGCAAACATTGCAAAACCGAAATGTAGAAAAGCAAAAAACAAGCAGTCAGAAAGTAAAACCAATTCTTTTAAAAATTGCTCCGGACTTAACAGACGAGCAATTATTAGATATTATTGATATTGTAAAAACGACACAAATTGCGGGTGTAATTGCAACAAATACAACTATTTCAAGAGATGGATTACAATCTCAAAATCAATCTGAAATGGGAGGTTTATCAGGAAAGCCATTAACAAAACGTTCTACTGAAGTGATTCGTTTTCTTTCTGAAAAAAGCAATAAAGCATTTCCAATTATTGGAGTAGGAGGAATTCATTCTGCCGATGATGCAATCGAAAAATTAAATGCAGGTGCAAGCTTAGTACAATTGTATACTGGTTTTATTTATGAAGGTCCGGCTTTAATCAAAGCAATCAATAAAAAGGTTTTAAAGCAGTTCCAGAATTAGACCCTGAACAACTAATCCTGTAATTATTGCAATTCCAAAACTAACTAAAGTACCAATTAAAACATACTCAGTTAGTTTTCGGTCTTTAGCTTCTTGTAGATCTCCAAACCTAAAAATAGACTTAGCGGCCAATAAAAAACCGATCGCTTCAAAATGTCCGGTTAAGATAAAACAGAACACAAATAATCTTTCTAAAATGCCAATATAATTTCCTGCATTGGCAAGTGAATTATCTGCGTGTGTATTTTCATTTTCAGGACTCCAGATCGATATGATGGTTTTGATAATAA
This sequence comes from Flavobacterium sp. GW821-FHT11G01, assembly GCF_058808175.1. Taxonomy (NCBI): domain Bacteria; kingdom Pseudomonadati; phylum Bacteroidota; class Flavobacteriia; order Flavobacteriales; family Flavobacteriaceae; genus Flavobacterium; species Flavobacterium sp. GW821-FHT11G01. The sequence goes on from NZ_JBXARK010000001.1 coordinate 75,135, forward strand.
TAGAAGAAGGTTTGGTGACAAATAAAATTCCGGTCAATAAAATCCAAAACTCATTGTCCTGCCAAAAATTAATAATGCTTTTGTTTTGATACAGAAGTACAATTCCGGTTAAAATCAAAATATGGGCAATTTGGTCAGCAATAAACCAGCTGCGTTTTGTTTTTGGTTGCTGGAAATTTAATTTGATAAGATCAATAATACCGTGTGTCACGGCAATTAAAGCAGCATAAGGTATAAAGTTAATTTCCCAGACCAAAATAGCGGCCAAAACTCCATGCAGGAGAATATGAAAATATAAATAAATGCTTTTGTGTTTTTTAATTTCTTTATCGGCAACCCATGAGTTTGGCTGCCAGATAAAATCGCCTAATAAATGCGCTAACAGTAGTTTTATAAATAAAATCATGGGGCTATAAGTTGTTTTATTTGTTTTCTAAAATAACGATCTAAATTCATGACTAAATCAAATTGAGCGCGTTTTTGCCTGCGGCTCACGGCAGCTTGATTAATGCCTAATTTTTGTCCCAGTTCTTCTTGTGATAAAGTTGGGTTTTCTATGGCAACAGCAACAAATTCGGCAGATTGTACGAGCCAGCTATCCATAAAAGTCAAAGCCAGCTGAATCATCAAATTTATTTTTTCATCCAGAATAACATCACCGGTTCGCATGGCTAAAGTTACTTTTTGCTTTTTTAAAGTTTCAAAAAGTTCTCCCGAATGTATAAAAGCTGTCCCATTACTTTCAGATATTTTTTCGGCATTATGTGTCTTACTTCCAAAACCAATGCTCATTCTTGCATCTAATTTTATAGACCTTAAATGTGCTTTTATTAAAATAGCAGCCAATAAAGCTTCTTCAGGATTTTGTATTTCGATTTGAAATTCATCACCTCTGTAAACTTCCCATTGACTTGGTGTTTCGCCAAACGGAGACAAAATTTTTTTTAAACCTTCGACCCAGTCTTTTGATTTTTGCTTTCTTGAATCAATTATATCACCTGTGATTACACTAGTCATAATTCAAATATAATTAAAAAATAATAAAGTTTTATATTACAAATATAGGGATTTATTTTTAATATTACGCTTTTACGTAATATTGTATATTATTACGTTTTTATGTAATATTATTATTTATTACAATATTGAGTAATTTTTAATTATTGAAAATTATAGCTTTTATTTCTTTAAAAAAGAAGCTAACTTAGCCTTCATAAAAGAGTAAGCTTTGAATAAAGAAATCAAGATTATCGAATGTCCGCGAGATGCCATGCAAGGCATCAAAACTTTTATTCCGACAAAAAATAAGGTTTCGTACATACAAGCTTTACTTCGTGTAGGGTTTGATACTATTGATTTTGGAAGTTTTGTATCTCCAAAAGCAATTCCGCAAATGCAGGATACGGCCGAGGTTTTGGCGCAACTTGATCTTTCTCAAACTACAAGTAAATTACTGGCAATAATTGCTAATACACAAGGAGCGGCAACAGCTTCAGAGCATGAAGTGATTCGATATTTAGGATTTCCCTTTTCTATTTCAGAGAATTTTCAAATGCGAAACACTCATAAAACGATTGCCGAATCACTAATTACATTAGAAGAAATTCTTGAAATTGCCGATAAGAAAAACAAAGAAGTCGTAACCTATCTTTCAATGGGTTTTGGAAATCCTTACGGAGATCCATGGAATGTTGAAATAGTAGGGGAGTGGACCGAAAAACTTTCAAAAATGGGAGTGAAAATATTATCGCTTTCAGATACTGTTGGAAGTTCTACTCCGGAAGTGATTACCTATCTTTTCTCTAATTTAATTCCAAAATACCCTCAAATAGAATTTGGCGCACATTTACATACAACGCCAGATAGTTGGTTCGAAAAAATAGATGCCGCTTCTAAAGCAGGTTGCACTCGTTTTGATGGTGCCATTCAGGGTTTTGGCGGATGTCCAATGGCTACCGATAAATTGACCGGAAATATGCCTACAGAAAAACTGATTTCCTATTTTACAGCTAATAAAAAAACAACGGGCCTTAATTCTTTAAGTTTTGAAAGTGCTTATAATGAGGCTTCAAAATTGTTCGGGAAATTTCATTAAAAAGCAGTATATTTATTACATCTCTGTAATAAGCTTTCAGAAACCCACGTTATTATTGATTATTCTAATTTACTAAGTTATGAAAGTAAATCTCTTAAATAGAATTCCTAAAATTTTAGTTTTTGCATTCCTGCTTTTTTCATGCTCAAGTGATTTAGATTTTGATCAGGCTAAAGATCTTAAGCTAGAACCTGCTTTTGTAGCCAATCTGGCTCATTTTAATGTTCCGGCCAATAAATTTTTAGATAATGGAACAGAACAAAAGATCGCATTTGATGTTGAGGATTTTGATGCTTTTAAAGATAAATTTTTCAGAGATAATCTGGTGAAAGCAGAGTTTAATTTTGAGGTTGAAAATACAATAGTAAGAGCTTTTACATTAGATGTTTTGCTTCTTAACGACAACGATGAGGTTCTGCAGACTTTAAGATTTGCGATTCCAGCATATACCGGAAGTTCAAATATTATAAAATATCCTACTGAAGTATTCGAAAACCAAAGATTAGAGCTTTTAAAGGCAACTACTAAAGTTGGTTTTTTAGTAAGAATGGCTGCTGGTCCACTAATAGACGAAAACAGTTTAGGTAATTTAAAATTACGATCAAGTGCAACCGTTTATATGGAGATCGAATGAGAAAAACGTGCCTAATTTTAATGCTGTTTTTGCAGTTGATTTGTTTAGCCCAAAACAGACAACTTCTGTATAATTTTACATCGATTCCGCAATCGTCACTTGTAAATCCTGGTGCCGATGTTTCATACAAATACTATTTTGGAATTCCTGTTTTATCCGGAATTTCTGCGAATCTTGGTTCAAGCAGTTTTTCTGCTTATGATTTATTTGCTAATAATGGAGTCGATTTTAATGACAAAGTTCGAAATATTGTAAACCATTCATCCAACAAAGACAAAGCTCAGGTCAATGAGCAATTAGAATTATTTTCCGGAGGGTTTAGAGTTGGAGGAGAAGACAGTCAATCTTACATTTCATTTGGAGCCTATCAGGAATTTGATTTTTTGATGTACGTTCCTAAAGATCCCGCTATATTTGCCTTATATGGTAATAAAGATTATATCGGAAAATCATTTAATCTGGCTGATATCAATGTAAGAGCCGAAGTACTTTCTGTTCTTCATGTCGGATTTCATAAAAAACTAAGTGAAAAAGTCGTTTTAGGTGGTCGTGCCAAATTATATTCAAGTGGTGCTAATGCCACATCTACACGAAATTCCGGATTTATTTATACAGGTCAAAGTGCCGGAACTCCAAATCTTTATACACAAATAATCACTTCAAATCTGGAACTTAGAACTTCCGGAATTGCCAAATTTACCAAAGATGAATACGAAGGAAATGTTGCAGAAGATATCGCTCACAACACCTTTTTTAACGGTAGTTTAGGTTTGGGTTTTGATGCCGGAATTACCTATTATTTTAGAGAAAATCTTCAGTTTACGGCAAGTATAATTGATCTCGGATTTGTAAATCAGTCCAAAGATATCGAAACCATAACCTATAAAGGAACTTATAGATACGAAGGCACAAATCCTATTTTCGATTTTACAAACAAGCCCGCAGATGTTTTTGATGATTTTGAAGATGCTATTCCACGCGACACACTTTACAATAAATACACAACCTGGCGTCCAACCAAATTATATTCTTCTGTTCAGTATTCTTTTGGAGAATCCAGGTCAGATGAAGAATGCAATTGCAGAGCTTCGGCAAAAAGAAGATACCTCAATGCAGTTGGAGGCCAAATGTTTGCTATGACAATGCCAAATGAGCCTTTTATTGCTTTCACGGCTTTTTACAAACGAAGCATTTTTGAAAAATTAGATTTCAAGGCCACTTATACATTCGATTCTTATTCAAGCAAAAATATTGGTTTAGGGCTCTCCGGAACGATCGGAAAAGTTAATATTTACGCTCTCGTCGACAATGTTCTGGAATATAGAGATGTCTCGAAGGCTAACAGTTTAGCATTTCAATTCGGAATTAATTTTATTTTTCCTGCTTCAGAAGATTAGTTTTTTAAATTCCAATTTGAAGGAATTATGACTAAAAGTTGGATTTTTTTAAGGTTCTTTATTGTTAAAATTTTCCTGTCTTTATTGGATTTTAAATTTCTTTATTGAAATTTAAATTGTAAGAACATTCTCTACTAGAGAAAATTAAGAAAAAGTTAGTATTCAAGTTTCCAATTTATTCACTATATTTGCACGCAATTCAACTAGAAATTGCAACATGATAGCACACAACTCCAAGATTATCGGCGAAGGTTTAACTTACGACGATGTATTATTAGTACCTAACTACTCGAATGTGCTTCCTCGCGAAGTGAGTATCAAATCAAAATTTTCAAGAAACATAACACTAAACGTTCCTATAGTGTCAGCTGCTATGGATACCGTTACAGAGAGTGCAATGGCAATCGCTATGGCGCAGGAAGGCGGAATTGGTGTTTTACATAAAAATATGACCATCGAGCAACAAGCGGCGAAGGTTAGAAAAGTAAAACGTGCAGAAGCAGGAATGATTATCGATCCGGTAACTTTACCAACGAATTCAACTATTGCAGATGCAAAAAATGCAATGAAAGAATTCGGAATCGGCGGTATTCCAATCGTTGACGAAAATAGAATCTTAAAAGGAATTGTAACCAATCGTGATTTACGTTTCGAGAAAAACGGTGCAAGACCAATTGCTGAGGTAATGACAAGTAAAAACTTAGTTACAGTTGCCGAAGGAACTTCATTAGAACAAGCAGAGGTAGTTTTACAAGGTCACAAAATCGAAAAATTACCGGTTGTAAATGCTAATTATGAATTAGTTGGTTTAATTACTTTCAGAGATATCACAAAATTGACGCAAAAACCAATCGCAAACAAAGATATTTTTGGTCGTTTAAGAGTTGCTGCTGCAATTGGAGTTACTGGTGATGCTGTCGAAAGAGCTGCTGCCTTAGTTGCTGCAGGAGTAGATGCTATTATTATCGATACAGCACACGGACATACTGAAGGTGTAGTAAACACATTAAAAGAAGTAAAATCAAAATTTCCTCAAATAGATGTAATCGTTGGAAACATCGCAACTCCGGAAGCTGCTAAATATTTAGTAGAAAATGGTGCAGATGGTGTAAAAGTAGGAATTGGACCTGGTTCTATTTGTACAACCCGTATCGTTGCTGGTGTTGGTTTTCCTCAATTTTCAGCAGTTCTAGAAGTTGCTGCAGCTATTAAAGGAACTGGAGTTCCAGTTATTGCTGATGGTGGAATTCGTTATACTGGAGATATTCCTAAAGCTATCGCTGCAGGTGCTGACTGTGTAATGTTAGGTTCATTATTAGCAGGAACAAAAGAATCTCCGGGAGAAACTATTATTTTTGAAGGAAGAAAATTCAAATCATACCGCGGAATGGGTTCTGTTGAAGCAATGCAAACTGGTTCTAAAGATCGTTATTTCCAAGATGTTGAGGATGATGTTAAAAAATTAGTTCCGGAAGGAATTGTAGGTCGTGTTCCGTACAAAGGAGAATTAAACGAAAGTATGCTTCAATTTATTGGAGGTCTTCGTGCCGGAATGGGATACTGTGGTTCAAAAGATATTCCGACTTTACAGGAAACAGGACGTTTTGTTAGAATCACGTCAAGCGGAATTACTGAAAGTCACCCACACAACGTAACTATTACAAAAGAAGCTCCAAATTATTCAAGATAATTTTTAGTTTTTATTATAAAAACAAAAGGCGTAAGATTTGATTCTTACGCCTTTTGTTTTATTACTATTTTTATAGAGAGGCAGTCTGTTTTTCTGTTTCTCTAACTTTCTGGTTTTCTAATATCTTTTGAATAAAAGGCTGAACTTGAGTTTCTAATTCACTTTCAGAAATATTTAAAGCTTTTGGATCATTTACTAATTCTAACCATGGTTTTGGTCCGTCAAAATTATAGCTTCCAAAAACAATAACTGGAGTTCCTTTTACTTTTACATTTTCTGCATCTTTCAGGATCCATTCGTCTGCCCATTTATAAAGATATTTTGCATCTTTTTCTAATAAACGCAGGCAAGAATGTGAGGCAGGATAACCTGGTAATTCATATTGATGAAAACCAACGCCTAATTTATTTTCGATATTGAAATTCCATTTTAAATCCCATTCGTCATTAAAAGTACTTGTTGTTTTTTCAGCTTTCCAATTCGTGAAAAATAATCCTGTTGGTGTTGGATCTTTTTTTCTTCCCATATTGGTTGGTCCTGTATAAACTAACTCGCCATTTTCATAAGCGGCAAAAGTTTGAGTAGGATAGGAGAAAATTAATACTTTTGAAACCTCTTCTAAAGCATCAACATGCAATGGAAATGGAAGATAATAAACTAAATCACCACTCAAATCAGTCGGAATTACAACTGAATCCATTTTAACAAAATTAGCTTTATCTGTTCTGTTGATAGCGTATGCAATATCAAGTTTAGTTGAATCACCTTTGATGGAGTCAAGCCATTGTTTTGTTTTTTCAAATTTAAAAGCAATAGATGATTCAGGCTTTTTGTATTCAACAATTTTGTGATTACTTGCTTCTGTTCTTCTTATAGTTTTCTTTTGTTCACAAGAACCTAACAAAACTAAAACAAGTAAAAGCAAAATATTTGAGGTATAATATAACTTTTTCATAAACTGGTTTTTTATTGATGTAAAGTTATTTTAATACGCGTTCAAATGAATTACAGAATTTCTGGAATTGTTTATTTGATTATCATTAAGAAATCAGAAATATTTTTAACCCATTCTGTTTTATTTTTTATCAAATAGTTTTCGTGTCCTGTATTTTTATAAGTAATAAGCTCTTTTTGTCCATTTAGGTTTTTGTAAATTTCATCAATTTCATTGCGACTAACACTTTTATCTTTTTCTCCATAAAGAAGTAGAGTTGGACAATTTACATTTTTCGCATATTCCGTTGGATTGTGATTAAAACCCCAAAATCCATTTTGAATGCCGCCCCAGAAAAGTAAAATTCCTGCCATAGGAAAAGTTGGTGCATTCATTTTTTTAAATCTGGCACATACTGTTGTGTACATTGAACCAAATGGGCATTCAATAATTATTCCCTTTGGGTTTATTTTAGTATCATTAATACATTTCATAATAGCAACAGCTCCCATAGATGTGCCAAAAAGATATATGTTTTTTTCTCCTGATTTTTGCAAATAATCAAATGCTGTTTTTACCTCTTCTGCTTCTTTATAACCAATTGTAGTTTGATTTCCTTGAGAATTTCCACTTCCCATAAAATCAACAAGCATCGTGCTGAAACCTAATTTTAGAAATTCATCCGATTTTGAAAGCATTGAAGATTTCTCTCCTCCGTAGCCATGAAATAGTATAATTGTTCCTTTTGAATTTTTATTTTCAATGAACCAACATTCAATTTCTTTATTGCTGTGAAGTTTTAAAGTTTTATATTTTTGAGAAGGAAATTTGGCATTTCTTGGTTTCGGATTGTTTACTCCAAAAAATAAAGTTTTAGCTTTTTCAAAAGAAGATAATTTTTCCGGGCTTTTAGTTTTTTCGGAAATGTTGTCTGTAAAATGAGTGAATTTATAAGCATGAAAAAAAGCAACAATATTTATAAGGATAAACAATGTTGCTATTATGATTAAATATATTTTTCGTTTTTTGAGTATTTTCATTTGAATGCTATTTCGGGCTTTAGTAATCGAAAATACTTATTTTTTTTAAATCAGCCCTTTTATTTTAGCATGCTGCAATAAAATAATAGTTTTAGCATCAACAATTTCACCAGATTCAATCATGGCATAAGCTTCATCAAAAGTATATTCTAAAACTTGAATGTTTTCTTGCTCAGAAGCTAATCCGCCGCCTTCGCTTACTTTCATGCTTTCATCATATTCACCTGTAAACAAATATAAAATCTCGGTTACAGCGCCTGGAGACATATAAGTTTGTGTCACTTTCTCTACTTTTTTGATACGATATCCTGTTTCTTCTTCGGTTTCGCGAATAATACATTCTTCAGGATTATCTTCGTCTAAAAGTCCTGCACAAACTTCGATCATCATTCCGGTTTTATTTCCGTTAAGGAAAGTAGGCAAACGAAATTGACGAGTTAAAATGACGGTTTTTTTAGTTGAATTATATAATAAAATCCCAGCCCCATTGCCACGATCGTAAACTTCGCGAACATGAGTCTGAACTTTTTCATTTTCTTTCTGATAGGTGAAAGTAACTTTATTCAGGATGTACCAATTGTCTGATAATAGTTTAGTTTCTGTAACTTTAATTTCCGGGTTTTTCATGGCGTAAATATTTGTATAAAAAAACGCTCTGGTTATCAGAGCGTTTAGTAATTATTATTTTGTTATTGTTTGCTTTCTGTCTGGACCAACCGATACAATTTTGATTGGCACTCCAACTTCTGCTTCAATAAATTCAATATATTCTTTTAGCTCGATAGGCAATTGCTCGTAAGTAGTTAATCCTGTTAAGTCAGCTTGCCATCCTTTAAATTCTTTATAAATCGGAGTTACATTTTCTGGTTCGATGTTATAAGGAAAGTGAGAAATGTTTTGTCCTTTGTAGTTGTATTCTGTACACACTTTTAAAGTTTCAAATCCTGAAAGAACATCGCCTTTCATCATCATTAATTGTGTAACACCATTTACCTGAACAGCATATTTTAAAGCTACTAAGTCTAACCATCCACAACGTCTTTGTCTTCCTGTAACAGATCCAAATTCGTTTCCAACTCTTGCCATTGTAGCACCAACTTCGTCAAAAAGTTCAGTTGGGAAAGGTCCGCTACCAACACGTGTAACGTAAGCTTTAAAAATTCCGTAAACTTCTTTGATTTTGTTAGGAGCAATTCCTAAACCAGTACAAGCTCCGGCAGCAGTAGTGTTTGATGAAGTTACGAAAGGATAAGTTCCGAAATCAACATCTAATAATGAACCTTGAGCTCCTTCGCAAAGAATAGATTTACCTGCTTTTTGAGCTTGGTACATATATTCTTCACTGTCAATAAAATCTAATTTTTTAAGTTCTTCAATAGCTTCAAAAAACTCTTTTTCAAGTTCAGCTAAATTGTATTGAATAGCAACATCATAAAAAGCAATCATTGCTTCATGTTTGTCAGCCAAAGCTCTGTAACGCTCTTTGAAATCTTCTAATTCAACATCTCCAACACGTAAACCGTTTCTACCAGTTTTGTCCATGTAAGTTGGTCCAATTCCTTTTAATGTAGAACCAATTTTTGCTTTTCCTTTTGATGCTTCAGATGCTGCATCTAATAAACGGTGCGTTGGTAAAATTAAATGTGCTTTTCTTGAAATGATTAATTTCTTTTTAATGTCAAGGTTGAATTTCTCTAAACCTTCAATTTCTTTTTGAAAAACTACTGGATCAATTACAACTCCATTTCCGATGATGTTTATTGAATCTTTATGGAAAATTCCAGAAGGAATAGTTCTAAGTACGTGCTTAATTCCGTCAAATTCTAATGTATGTCCTGCGTTTGGTCCTCCTTGAAAACGTGCAATAATATCATAATTTGAGGTAAGAACGTCAACAATTTTTCCTTTACCTTCATCTCCCCATTGTAATCCTAGTAATAAATCTACGGTCATTCTGTTTTAATTTGCGTTGAGGCAATTTAAGTTGCCCTACTGATTAATGTAGTTAATTTTCTTTTTTTTATTTTTTGAATAATTCCTTTCCGGATTATTGTTTTTGCTTTTTGTTTCCGTAGAAATAAAGTGAATGATTCGTAATTTCGATATCAAATATTTCTTCGATTGTTTTCTTGATGGTTTGAATTCTTGGGTCACAAAATTCAATTACTTCGCCAGAATCAGTCATAATAATATGATCGTGTTGTTTGTCGAAATACGATTTTTCGTAGTAAGCCTGATTTTGTCCAAATTGATGTTTTCTAACCAAAGCGCAGTCTAACAATAACTCGATCGTGTTGTATAATGTTGCTCTACTCACACGATAGTTTTTGTTTTTCATTTTGATATAAAGATTTTCTATATCAAAATGCTCTTCGCTATCGTAAATTTCCTGAAGTATAGCATAACGCTCAGGAGTTTTGCGATGCCCTTTTTGTTCAAGATACATTGTAAAAACATTTTTTACAATTTCTTGATTCTTAGTGTTGTCAGTTGAAATGAGTGTCATATCCGGCAAAGATAAATTTTTATTTTTAATGAATAAAAGTTTCGGGTTTAAAGTTTAACGTTCGAATATCGATTTGATTAATAATAATGCAATAAATACAGGCTTTTGGATCAATTATTTTTACGAAGTTCAAACAAACTTAATTAACATAATTATTTTTATTTATGATAAAACTAACAAATTTTTATTTCGTTTTTGTCATATACATATACCAGTTCCATTCCCATGTTTTTCCTTTATCATCAGACATTGCCTGACTCCAAATCGGGTTGTTTTCATCTCTGGCATCCCAACGAAATACTTGCAATACATTTTTTCCTTCAAAAATATCTTCGGAGAAAAAATGTCCAACTTTATTCTCAAACGAACCAACAACTGGTTTGTCTAAAGTTCCTGTAGTTGAATCAGCCCAATAAATACTCCACAATTTTGTTTTCGGATTAAATAATCGAACCGTCATTCCTTCAAAAGGTTCGCCATCAAAAGTGGCCAGAAAATTATCGATATTTCCAATTCCGTTCAGAATCTTGTACATTTCCTGGGTTGATGGGAACTCAATCCATTCGGTACAATTCGCAAATCTGCTTTTTAATTTTTTGTTTTTGATAATAGATTTTCCCTGAAAAAAATCAAAATCATCTTTTGAAGAGGTTTCAGAAGCAACAATTAAAAGTGCTCCGTTTTCATCAAAATTAACTTTAGGAATTTCCAAAGAATCTGTTTTCATAATTACAATTTTTTTAAACTAGAGAAGTAGTGTTTTTTTACGTTCGGTATTCACGTGTGACTTTATCAACTCCATCAATTTTTTTGATGGCATTGATCATCTTTTTCAGAATGGTATTGTTTTTTACAATAACAGCAATTTGTCCGTGAAAAATTCCGGCATCCGTACTCAAAGAAATACTCTGAATATTTACGCTCATATTGTTCGAAATAACTCTTGTCAATTGATTGGTCAGTCCTAAAACATCCATTCCTGTAATGTTGATGATGGCTTTGAATTCTTCCTGAGAAGAGTCAATCCATTTCGCACTCATGATGCGGTACGCATAATTTGACTGCATTCCAATCGCGTTTGGACAATCTTTTTTATGCACTTTAATACCTTCATTAATGGTTACGAAACCAAAAACATCGTCACCCGGAATTGGGTTACAACATTGCGAAAGTTTGTAATCTAATTTGTCGTGTTCTGTTCCAAAAACCAGCATGTCATAATTGCTGCTGATGACTGGTTTATGAATATCTTCGTCTGCGGTATCTTTATTTCTTTTAATTTTATTTTTAAAGAAATTGATGATCGTATTGCCTTTTTGTGCTGCGTAATCTTTTAATTGCTGATTTTCAATAGCACCAATTCCAACTCTGTAAAATAAATCCAGACTCGTTTTTAGTTTAAAGAAATTCACCAACTCATTGATAACCTGTTCGCTTATGGTTATTTTTAAATGTTTTAATTTTCTGGTAAGTAATTCTTTTCCTTCTTCAGCAATTTTTTTGGTGTTCTCGTTAAGAACGTTTTTGATTTTATTTTTTGCTCTTGATGTTGTTACATATTCCAACCAGTTTACCGTTGGTTTTTGGTTGGCAGAAGTAATAACTTCAACCTGATCTCCGCTTTTAAGTTCATGATTTAAGGGAACTAAACGTCCATTTACACGTGTCCCTCTGGTTTTAATTCCAATTTCAGAATGAATGCTAAAAGCAAAATCCAGTGAAGTAGCACCTTTTGGCAATGATTTTATTTCTCCTTTCGGAGTAAAAACGAAGATTTCTTTTGAATATAAATTCATTTTAAAATCTTCCACAAAATCAACCGCATTCGTTTCCTGATTTTCCAGCGCTTCACGAAGTAAATTCAGCCAAACATCCAATCCACTTTCTTCGGTTGCACCATTTTTGTATTTGTAATGTGCTGCATAACCTTTTTCTGCAATTTCGTCCATACGTTCGCTTCGAACCTGCACTTCAACCCAACGACCTTTAGGTCCCATTACAGTAATGTGCAAAGCTTCGTAACCTGTAGATTTTGGAGATGAAATCCAGTCGCGCAAACGGCTAGGGCTTGGTCGATAGTGATCTGTTACGATCGAGTAGATTTTCCAGGCAATGAATTTTTCATCATGCGGATCTGCTTTATAAACGATTCTAAGGGCAAATTTGTCGTAAACTTCATCAAAACTTACATTCTGCGCACGCATTTTTCTTCGGATCGAATAAATAGATTTCGGACGACCTTTTATAATATAATCGATGTCTTCATTATCTAAAGATTTTTTCAAAACATCCGAAATATCTTTGATATAAGCATCTTGCTCTTCTTTCGTTTCTCTGATTTTGCTTACAATGTCGTTGTAAACAGTCGGCTCAGTATATTTTAAACCTAAGTCTTCAAGTTTGGTTTTTATGTTATAAAGTCCCAAACGATGGGCGAGTGGGGCATAAATATATAAAGTTTCCGAAGCGATTTTGGTTTGTTTGTATTCCACCATCGAGTCCATTGTCTGCATATTATGAAGACGATCGGCCAATTTTATTAGAATAACACGAACATCATCGTTCAGTGTCAGGATCATTTTTCTGAAATTCTCAGCCTGCATAGAGGCATTTAAATCTTTTTGAACCAGCGAAATTTTAGTCAGACCTTCAACTAATTGTGCAACTTTTGGGTTGAATAAACGCTCAATATCTTCAACAGTTATTGGAGTATCTTCAACAACATCGTGCAATAATGCCGCAGCGATAGAGGTCGCTCCCAAACCAATTTCAGAGGCAACAATTTTTGCAACTGCAATAGGATGAAAGATATACGCTTCGCCAGATTTGCGTCTTTGCTCTTTATGGGCATCAACGGCAACATCAAAAGCTTTCCGGATTAGTTTTTTATCAGCGGGTGTTAAAGTCTGGTAACTTATTCGAAGTAATTCTTTGTATTCCTGCGCAATCGCTTTGTTTTCTTTTTCAATATCTATTTCTATCATAACGGCATAGTTCAAGTACTAAAAATAAGCATTAGTTTGAATATACGCAAGGCTTTGTATTGTAGATTTGTGATTTTAGATTTTAGATTTTTCGAATGTGAAATTACTTAGAATTTAGATTCTTTTATTATAACAAAGAACTTCGATTCGCTCAGTCAGAAATTGAAACAAACCTTTTTTTGTTAGAAAATTAAATTCGCAGAATTTAATTTTTCAATCTAAAATCTAAAATTTAAAATTATTCTTTCGTAAAATCCAAATCCTGAAAATCGTAACTAAAATCTGTTAATTCAGAGATTGGAAGCATTTTTAGATTAGTAACTTTTCCGTTTTCATCATATTTGAAAAGTAGATGAGCATCAGCATGGAAAAAAGCATTATTCCATTTTACAACATAGTTGCCATCTTTGTAGAAAAAGACTTCTCCAACTAATTGAGAAGATCGTTTTGAGGCAAAATATAGTTTTCCTTTTTTCTCTGTTATTGTAATTTCTCCAAACCAATTGTCCTTGTATGTTCCGGTAATTTTAGAAAAATCGATTTTTAATTTGTCTTTTTTGTTTTTTGCAATTATTGCCCAAACTTCATCGGTTACTTTATCTGCAGAAGCTTCATTCGCTTTCATTCGGTTACTGTAAACGGTTACATAATCGTCAGATTTGATGCCTAAATAACTGTCTTTAATTGTATTGGTAATTGCACTAAAAGCTGCTCCGGATTGTTGATTGGTTAAAACAATAATTCCTAAACCTATTTCTGGAATCAATGTTGTTTGCGTAACATTACCTTCTAAGCCTCCGGTGTGCGAAACTTGCTTGTATCCTTTTACATCACTTAAAAACCAACCTAAACCATATCCCGAAAAATGGGTATTGTAAGGAGGTTTTGTTTTGATTGGAATAATAGTTTGCAATTGCCACATTTCATCGTGTTCTTTCTCTGAAAATAGTTGTTTATTATCACCGTATTTTCCGTTATTGATTTGCAGAATCGCCCATTTACTCAAATCATTTACGCTTGAATAAATTCCGGCAGCACCATCAAAAAGTTGATTCTCATAACGTTTGATCGTTTTTAATTTTCCATCAATCGGAACGTGAGGCGTGATTACGTTCGAAGTGTCTTTTAAGCGTTTTACAGAAGCTACACTTTTGTCCATTTCTAACGGTTTCATAATGCGGGTTTCCACAAAATCAGCCCAGGTTTGACCGCTTACAACATGTACAATTTCACCTGCGATAATGTACATTAAATTATCATAATCGTATTTGGTTCTAAAACTAGAAACAGGTTTTAAATATCTTAAATTATGAACGATGTCTGCTGCTTTAAAATCACTTCCGTCAGGCCAGATCATCAAATCTCCGGCTCCAAGGCCAAGCCCGCTTCTATGCGTTAGTAAGTCGCGAATCGTGAATTCTTTTGTAACATAATCATCATACATTTTAAAATCCGGAAGATATTGGATCACTTTATCATCCCATTTTATTTTTTTCTCATCAACTAACATCGCAAGCGCGGCACTTGTAAAAGCTTTACTGTTTGATGCAATTCCGAAAAGAGTATTCGCATCCACTTTTTCCTGTGTTGTTATCGATTTTATGCCATATCCTTTTGCCAAAACTACTTTTCCGTCCTTTACAATTGCAACAGCAATTCCGGGAACATCAAAAGCTTTTATAGTACGATTAACTAATTCATCAACTTCCTGATTTGTGATTTGAGCAGAAGCTGTAAAACCTAAAAGAACTAGTATTAGAAATAACTTATAATTCATAATTTTAAATTTATAATTAATTAAACCCTCTTTGACGTTTAGCTTCAAAAATTAAAATGGCAGCAGCAACCGAAACGTTCATGCTGTCGATTTCGCCCTGCATTGGAATTATGATATTTTGAGTCGCTGCATCACGCCAGTCTTGCGTTAATCCAGTCGCTTCTGTACCCACAACTAATGCTGTTGGAGTTGTAAAATTTTGGGTGTGATAAGATGTTGAGTTTTGTAAAGTAGCGCAATAAAAGTCAATTTTTTTTTCTTTCAAAAAAGCAATGATTTCAGCTGTAGTTCCTGTAGCAATTTGATTGGTAAATAAACAACCTACGCTCGAACGTACAATATTTGGATTGTATAAATCACTTTTTGGATTGGCAATCAAAACCGCATCAAGATTGGCAGCATCGGCCGTACGTAAAAGTGCACCGATATTACCTGGTTTTTCTGGTGCTTCGGCTACTAATATCAATGGATTTTCAGATAGTTTTAAATCTGATAATTGCAATGATTTGGTTTTGGCCACAGCCAAAATTCCTTCAGTTGTATCGCGATAAGCCAGTTTTTGATAGACTTCTTTGTTGATTTCAATTAATTCAATTGGCGCATTGACCAGTTTATGAATCTGATTTTCAGTAACTAATTCGGGTAAAAACAAAACAGTTTCTAATTCGTAACCACCTTTTAAGGCTATCGAAATTTCACGTAAACCTTCAATCAAAAATGTTCCGGTTTGTTTACGGGCTTTTGCCTTTTCCTGCAGTAAAACAAGCGATTTTATAAACGGATTTTGAATGGAGGTGATTTGTTTCATTTTTTTTAAAGGTACTTAGGTTCTGAGGTGCTAAGGTACTGAGAATTTTTTAAAAAAAGGTTCACAGGTTCATAGGGCAAAGGTTTAAAAAAGATAGCCACGAATTCACGAATTAATTTTTTCTTGTAGTAAAGGAAAAAATTAATTCGTGAATTCGTGGCTATAAAATATTATTCTTCAGTGTATTATTCCTCAGTAGAATTGTTTTCTTCTAATAAAGCAACTTCTTCTTCAGCTGGCCTTGTAACAACCTGATCTTTTTTACCAAACAGGAATTTCTTTATCGCTGCAAATCCTGCAATAAGCGAAACGACAATGATTTTGCCGAATTTTGCCAAAATAGCAAAGAAGCCCACTTTTGCCAATACTTTTCCGGCTACTAAGCCTCCAATGGTCCAGGCAGCAACGGTATCAGTATCTGCATTAAAATCCAGGTATTTGTGTCCGTCGTTGAATTCAACGCTTTTCAGGATTCCCGGAATGCTGGCTTTAACTTCTGCAAGTTCGCCCATACTGGAGACTGCCGAAATATTATACATTCCCTTTCTTCCTAATACTCTTAAATCGTAGTTTAAAGTATTGGTTGCATCCTTACCAAATTTTAATTCTTTTGCCCAGTGTAATACTTTTAAGTTATTATCATAATAAGGTTTTGATGCCCAGCCGATTAATTGCACTTCTGCATAGCCACCTTTTTTTCTTTCTTCATTTGCCGCTTTCATATCTTCCTGCATGGTTTTTAGCAAATCGTCATAATCGATGTCGTTTGCGTCATCATCTTTTACAAAACCATCTCCCTGATAGCTTATTACAAACATCCAGCTATTGCTGTGTGTAACGCCTTTTCCGTCCGGAACCAGAGATCCTAAAACTGATTCATCTTTTGGATTTCCCCATAAATCACTTAGGACATGTTGTGTTTGTTCTCCATTTAAGAATTTAAATCCTTTAGGAACATTTAATATTCCTTCTCCTTCGGATAAAGTAATTTTCCCAGTTTCATATTTCAGGGATTGATCAATTTTGTCATAATAGGCCGCAGTTGTATCTGCTTGTGCCATTATTTTCGGAATAAAAAGAATTAAAAAGAAAAGACTTAGTAGAATTTTTTTCATTGGTTTTGGTTGGTTTAATTGGTTAATTATTTGGGTGTTACATTTATTTTTGAAGCAATTCCGGAATTTCATTCGCCACAGGATGTGTTGTAGTGAAATTGTAACCCATAATTTTTGCAATGGTTTGTGCAAATTGTTTTTGATACAATTGAGAATCTGTTTTGATTTCGCCTTTTGCTGCAATTTCTGGTCCAATGGCAGCAAACCAAATTTCAGATGCACCCACAACATCAGCACCGTGATCTGTCCATTGTGCTTTTGTTTTGTCACCACGACCGTGATCTACAGTGATCAGTAAAGTAGTTTTGTTTTTGTATTGCGGATCATTTTGCACAAAAGTCCAGATTTCCTGAATCCATTTATCAACCTGATTGGCAGCATCGAGATACGATCTGTAATGTCCGTGATGTGCCCATTCATCTGTTTCGCCGTAAGCGATATAAAGCACTTTTGGTTTCTTGGTTTTAAGTTCGTCTAAAGCCTGATAGTGTGTAAAAACATCCAGACATTCCTCTTCATGGAAAGGCTTGTACGAATTATTACGCATGTCGTTTAGCAATTTTTGAGTTGCTGTTGGTTTGTTTCCTCCAACGTTGTCAAAAGCAGAAATAACCGGAAAACCACTTCTTTCTTCATTCAAAATTCGGTCAAAAGCGTCCCAGGCACCAAAAGCAGCTGTTTTTCCTTTAAGTTTTGGCTGTTGATTTAGAAACTCTAAAATATTTACATTTGGATTCGCTTTATAACCATTTGAATTAATGGCTACATCAACATTTCCGGTCATAATTTCGCTGTATCCGGGATAACTAAACCAATACGGATTAGAAACATCGACTTTATTACCAAGTTCACGATTTCCGTAAATCTGACCTTTTAGCGCGATTTCAGACCATAAAAAAGGCATTAATTTTTTGCGACTTTCTTTAAAATCAGAACCGGAATATTTTTTATAAATATAAGTACTGTCTCCCTGATTGAAATTTTTATCATTGGCAATGGCAGGATCCATTCCTTTAAAGACTTCTTGCCATCTAAAACCGTCTGTGGTTATGATGATGATGTTTTCTGTTTTTTGTGCCAAAGATTTCCAGCTTAATAAAATGAACAGAATTAGAATAACTTTTTTCATTTTTTATTAGTTTGAAATTACATGTATTGATTTGAAATTTTTTCAAAACTACTTAATTTAAGTAATCGATTTTTACGTGATAACGTAATGTAACCATAAATTAATAAAAGGCAAAAGAAAGTCTTTTAATGATTATCGTTTTAAGGAATAAACTTTGAGAACTAATTGAAGTTTAATTGAATCTTTTTTTGAGTTTAGATGTTTTTCGAAATTAATTACAAAATCCCTCTTGCCTTAATCTCCAAATACTTATTAATAGCATCCAAAGTCAAATTCTCAGGTTGAGTAAGAACAGAATGTATTCCGTATTTCTTCAGTTCGTTGGCGATTAAACGTTTTTCGAACATGAATTTTTCGGCTATAACTTTATCGTAAATTTCCTGAACCGTATCTGTTTTTTTATTGATGATAGCGTTCAGTTCGGTATTACTAAAGAAAACAACCACTAATAAATGGCTTTTCGCAATTCCTTTTAAATAAGGTAATTGTCTGTTTAAACCGTCCATGGTTTCGAAATTGGTATACAAAATAATCAAACTTCTTTGATTGATGTTTTTCTTAATGTCGACATACAATCTGCTGTAATCACTTTCAAAAAAATCAGTTTTGATGTTGTATAAAGTCTCCAGAATTTTTTGCATTTGCGAAGATCTTCTTTCTGCAAAAACTCTGTTTTCTACTTTTTTAGAGAAAGCAAAAATTCCGGCTTTGTCTTGTTTCTTCAAAATAACATTCGATAAAACAAGAGTTGAATTTATTGCATAATCCAATAAACTTAAACCGTCAAAAGGCATTTGCATCACGCGGCCTTTATCAATCGCCATATAAACCGATTGCGATTTTTCATCCTGAAACTGATTCACCATCAGCGAATTTTTCTTTGCCGTCGCTTTCCAGTTTATTGTTCTCAAATCATCACCCTGAACATATTCCTTAATTTGCTCAAATTCCATAGTGTGGCCAATACGACGAATTTTCTTGATTCCGTATTGATACAAATTATTCGAAAAAGCCAGCAAATCGTATTTCTTCAATTGAATATAAGATGGATAGGTTGGCACCATTTGATCTTTATCAAAAGTAAATCTTCGGGAAATTAATTTTAATGGAGAAGAAACATAGATGTTTAAATTTCCAAAGGAATATTCTCCTCGTTCTGTCGGACGCAAATCGTAGCCCACTTCTTTTTGTGTCGAAGCCGGAATCGTTTTTATAATTTTGAAATCACGCACCTGAAACTGAAACGGAATTTCATCAATAATTTTAACTGAAATCGGAAAAGTATAACCGTTTTTAATCGTAATCTGAATGGGATTTAAATCTCCGTTCGAAAGTTTTTCTGGTGTTTTTCTTGAAGCTTCAATTCCTTTTGATAAATACAAAAGCAAAAGATCAAGACCTAAAAAGGTACTTAAAACCAAAACAATAAACCAAACGCTATTGTATAAATTCGGAAAAATAAAAGCACAAACAAACATTCCTATAATCCCTAACAGAATATAGAAAAAGAAGTTATTGAGATAAAGGCTTTTGATGAATTTCAATTAAAAAAAGGTTTTAAAGTTTCAAGTTTCAGGTTTCAGGTTCCGTCGTAATTGTCAATTCACAATTTACAATTCACAATTCACAATTATCTAGGTATCTCAACTGTTTCAAGAATTTGTTTGATAATTTCAGAGCTTGTAATGCCTTCCATTTCACGTTCCGGTGTAACGATAACACGATGTTGTAAAACCGGAATTGCTGCTTCTTTGACATCTTCAGGAGTAACGAAATCGCGACCACGAATGGCAGCAAAACCTTTTGCAGCATTTAAAATTGCGATTGAAGCACGAGGCGAAGCGCCTAAATATAAAAAGGCATTTTCTCTTGTGTTAACCACAATTCTTGCGATATATTCTAAAAGATTTTGTTCCACTCTAATTTGTTTCACTAAACCTTGATATCCTTTTATTTCTTCAGCAGAAAGTATCGTTTTAATGGCTTCCAGTTTTCCGTGATCCTGCAATAAATGTTCTCTTTGAATTATCAGGATTTCTTCATCTAATTTTGGATAATCAATGGTTATTTTGAATAAAAAACGATCTAATTGTGCTTCAGGCAAACGATATGTTCCTTCCTGCTCAATTGGGTTTTGTGTCGCAATAACCAAAAATGGAGTTTCAAGCTGAAAGGCAGATCCATCAATGGTAATCTGACGCTCTTCCATAACTTCAAAAAGTGCAGCCTGTGTTTTGGCGGGAGCACGATTTATCTCATCAATCAAAATTAAATTAGAGAAAATTGGACCTTTTTTGAATTCAAATTCAGAGCTTTTTAAATTGAAAATCGAAGTTCCCAATATATCTGATGGCATCAAATCAGGTGTAAACTGAATTCGGCTAAAGCCAATATTTAAGGTTTTCGATAATAATTTTGCTGTAATTGTTTTGGCAACACCCGGAACACCTTCCAACAAAACATGTCCGTTTGATAAAATCGCCACCAAAAGCTGATCGATCATTTTTTGTTGCCCTACAATAACGGTTTCCAGCTCTTTTTTAATCGAGTTGACATGCTCCAAAAGCGGCGCTAAATTTATTCTGGTTTCAAAATTCACATTTTCATTTGTGATTTCGGTTTCTGGTGTATTGATATCGTCCATGGTTGGTATGTTTTCTTTTGAATGAATTTTGGTTAAAAATATTAATGTAAAATTTTCTCGATAGCATTATTAATTCTAATTAAATCTTCTTCGAGACTTCCGTGATAACTGTTTCGATGTTCGTTAATCAGAAAAACCAATTCCTGAATATCGGTTAAATCTTTTCCTGTTTTATGATGGAGTTTTTGAATAAAAACGTCATCAAGTTTCGTTGTATCAATTAAATATTCATTTCTGAGTTTTTCCAGAAAATAAATGATTTTCTTATCAATAAGATTCTCATGATCGCCTTCCTGATAATATAAATTCCCTACTGTTTTGGTAAAATCGAGTGTTAAATTAGGTAAAGGTTTTAATATCGGAACAATTCTTTGTTTTCGTTTGGCATTAAAAATAATAAAAATCAAGATTCCGAGTAAGCTTAAATACCAGGCCCATTTTAGCGCAGGCTGACTGTGGATAAAACGCAAAGGCGAATGCGAAATCGATTTGTCGTTTTGCAATTTGGTGTACCAAAAAACGTCACCTTTTGGCATATAAGACAAGACATTTTCAGCATATTGAAAATGATCTTTTTTTAATAAATGAAAGTTCGTAAAAGCCGCCGGCTGTGTATGAAGATAAAAATTACCATACTTATAAGGAACTTTTATAAAATTGATGTGTCTCTCTTTTTTTTCATTGCTTTGATATCCTAAGACCGTTGTATTTGCGGTGTCAATTTTCGAAAAATAATCCTCTACAGATTGTTGGAAAATGTATTTTTTAGAACTAACATTTTTGTTTGCGATCCAGACCTGATTGTTTTTCGGTTGATGAAAATCAAATTTTGTATCAATTTTTAGACTATCCATTAATGCTTCAGGAAATGTTCTCATGCTTAAAAAGACATTATTTCCGTGCGAAACAAAATAAAAAAGTTCTTTAACCGATTGTTCATCAATGTTTTCAACATCTGAAATACTCAAAAAAGTACCTTTAATTTTGTAATTTTCAACCAAAGTATCGTCATCGTATTTTGAATCCAAAAATTCATACGGCGTTACATTGGCAATTCTTTCAATTTTATGATTTTTTAAAAGAGGTTTAATCTCTTTGTTAAGAATATATAATCCGTACGGAATTTTATCGTGAACAGAAAATGTTGGACGCCAGTCGATGGGCTTTTTCTCGTTGCGATCTGATATTAGAATTAAGGCTAAAACAAAAACCAGAATAGCGATATAAATTTTGATTGATTTATTCATTGCTAAAGGTTTTTATGGATTTCTTAAAACGGTTTTCGGCTTTTGAAAAAGTGGTTTCATCAATTTCAAATTCGCCATACCAAATGTAATTATACAAGTAAGAGAGGTAGGTAAAATCTTCTCTGTAAACCGGACTTTGTAGTTCGTATAAATAATCAGAATTCGTTTTTTCGATATCCCATTCAATGTAATTATTTTGGGCCATCACTTTTAGTAACCAAAGATAATAGTAACGAATGGCGAGTCTTTTTTCTCCGTTTTGAATGCTTTCTTTTATCAGTTTTTCAAAATCCAGTAAATGAATGTTTTTTTCAATATCAGAATACTGAACAGCTCTTTTGTTGGCATTTTTCCCAAAAATCCATTGTCCTTCTTTGTTTATTAAAGCTCTTACAATAAAATAAATAACGACTATAATCACCAGAACAGCCAATATTCTCAACAAGATAATAGTGACAGTGATAGAAGTTTTAGCATCAGTGAAAGAGAAAATTTTTCTCAATAAATTAGCAATCCATTCTTTAATATTATCCCAAATGCCTCTTTCGGGCGCTTTTGGTTCGTAAATAAATTCAGGATCTGTATATTTTTTTTTGAAGTTTTTTGGGAATGTTTTGGCTTCAATCGTATCTGAATCGATCTGAATGTCTTTTTCCGTATATTTTACAGCAGCCACTTTTGGAGGTTCGGCTTTCGCCAAAGTATCCTGAGCATGTGAGATACTAAAGCAAAAAAAGAAAGATAAAATAAGAAATAAACTCTTCATTATTAGATTCGGTTAAGTCAATTTGGCTGATAATTGTTGTGCTTTTTTGTGTACTATAAAAGGATAAACTAAATAATAAAATGAGATTAAACTCAAGGTAGACAGTATGATGAAAATACTTAACCAAATAGGCATATCAATAGAATATCGTGTAATAAAACCTTCTAGAAAGCCGGCCATAAAAGTAAAGGGAAGCGTACTTAGGTAGATTTTGAAACTGTTTTTAAATCCGATTTTAAAAGAATTTAATCTCGAAAAAGTCTTTGGAAAAAGTATCGAAGCTCCAAAAATAAATCCAGCAGCAGACTCAATTACAATGGCGAAAATTTCCATAGAACCATGAATCCAGATGCCACGAACACTTTTCCAGAAAACGCCGTGTTCGAAGAAAAAATACTGAAACGAACCCAACATGATACAGTTTTGCAGTAAATAATAAAAGGTACCAAGTCCGCCAAAAATGCCGTAAAAATAACAGGCAGCGCCCACTTTAATATTGTTAACCGTAATGCCTATAAAACTTCCCCAGTTGGCCGAAGAACCGTAAACTGCCATTGGATTTCCTTTTTTGATATTTTCCAAAGTCATATTCACATAATCGTCGCCCATAATCAAGCGAACAAAATCTGAATCGTAACGGGCAGAAACAGCACCAATAGCAACCGTAGCAAAAAACAAGATAAATGCATACAATAAATACCTTTTATATTCATAAACAAGCAATGGAACTTGGGTTACAAAGAATTCTGAAATTCGGTTTTTTTCTGTTCTTTTCGTTTTATATATTTTTTGATAGATCTGAGAAGCCAGATGATTTAAGTAAATAACGGTTTTACTTTTTGGATAATAAGTTTGCGCATACGCGAGGTCATTCATCATTTGAATGTACAAATTTGCTAACTCATCAGGATTTTTTTTAGCTTTACCAAAAATAGCGAGTTCAAACTCCAGCCATTTTTTTTTATTTTGTTTTATGAAGGCAACTTCTCTCATTGTAGGCTAAAATATAAAATATGTCAGAATTATCTATAAACACAACACAAAATGTTAAAATAAATTTTATTGCTGCCTCCGTTGGCGAGCGATTGGGATCTTATTTTATCGATTTAATTATAAAAATATCTTATTTTGTGGTTGTTGCGTTGATACTTTTTTATTTTTTTCATTTTGAAAGAGTAATGGATTCCCTGGATGTTTGGTCGGTCAGAGCCGTTTTCTTTATCATAAGTTTTCCGGTTTTGGTGTATACAATCACTTTAGAAAGTATTTTTGAAGGACAAACTTTTGGTAAAAAACTGTTCAAAATAAAAGTGGTTAAAATTGATGGTTACCAGGCTAGTTTTGGTGATTATTTTATACGTTGGTTTTTTAGATTGGTTGATTTTTCGATTCTTGGTGGAACAGTTGCCTTAGTATCGATAGTTTCAAGTAAAAAGGCGCAGCGTTTAGGCGATATGGCTGCAGGAACTGCTGTTATTACTTTAAAAAATAGGATTAATATTAGTCATACTATTCTCGAAGAAATAGGAACTTCATATGTTCCAACCTATCCTTTGGTTATTAAATTATCTGATAATGATATGCGAATTATAAAAGAAACTTTTCAGAAAGCGGTATGGAAAAAGGATCATGAAATTATTTATAAACTGGTAGCTAAAATTGAGAGTGTAACCGGAATTAAAAATCAATCTGGCGATAATAGCGATTTTATTCGGGTAGTTTTGAAAGACTATAATTATTATACACAGAATATGTAACTCTAAGTTACTAAGTTTCTGAGATTCTAAGGTTCTAAGTTTTTTTGTTCCGTTTATTGGATTTCTAAATTTCCTTTAATTTTCTTTTAAAAAGAAGTGCCCTCGTCATGATGGTAACGATATCGTTTTATGGTGAGGTTCACAATAAAAGATACATTGGACAGCAGGAATAGCTTCTAAAAAATCCTATTCTTATTTCTAATCTATAATGGTATTTGTAAGATGATTTCTTAACTTTGTTAAGGACATGAATTTTTCGAATTTAATTTAATCTGAATACCATGAAAATAAAGAAAGTTATTGTTGTCGTATTGATGCTGGTTGTTTCTGTTTTTGGTTTCGCTCAAGGCGGAAAAAAGCTGGATAAAATTATTAAAAGAGATTATACAATTATTGAATGTACGATTGCAAAAATGTCTGATCAAACGGTTGAATATTCATTACCGGGAGAAACAATGCAAATTTCACTTGATGTTTCGCAAATTGCCAAAATTGATTTTGCCAGCGGACGTTCACAGACTTTCGACGTTTCGCAGGGAAGTACTTCCCAACCAACTTCAAATCAAAATGTTGCAGCTGCAGAAATGAAGCCAAATACTATCGCGGTATTGCCGGTTCCGTATATAAATTCAGATACGCAGGTAAGTTCTGAAGATATGGCTAAATTTGCTCAAAACGATATGTATAACAAATTGTTAGATAAATCAGCCAATATTTTTCCATTGACAGTTCAGGATTTAAGAACGACAAATAGTTTGCTCCATAAAGCCGGAATCGATCACACCAATATTGATGAAACGCCAATTGCAGATCTTGAAAAAATTCTTGGAGTTGATAATATTGTAGCGGCAAAAATTTCATATACCATGTCAACGAGTTCAACGGCATCAACTTACGGAAGCGGAAGTACAACAGTAAGCAACAATGATAAAAAGATTAAATCAAACGATTATTCGACAACAACGGCCAATACACAAATGTATTATTACTACAATGTGTATTTTGATATGTATAAAAACACCACGAAAATTTATTCGCAAACCCGTAAACCTTTCCTTAATTTGAAAGACAGCTGGATTGATTCGATTACGTATTTATTGAAAAGAAGCCCGATTTATACTAAGAAATAAAGAATAAAGAGAATAGAATAAAGAAGAAAGAAGCAAGAAGAAAGAAGCAAGAATAAAGAAGCAAGAATGCAACCGCAACCTTTGTACCTTTGTACCTCTGCAACTTTGAACCTAAAAAAAAGAAATGTTTCACTTACTAGATATTATCGGAACAATGGCTTTTGCTATGTCTGGCGCTTTAACGGCAATGCATAAAAAACTGGATCCGTTTGGGGTTTTTATTATTGCTTTTGTAACGGCCGTGGGTGGAGGAACACTTCGCGATGTTTTAATTGGCAGAACTCCGGTGGGCTGGATGAAAGATTTACAATATGTTTATGTGATTATTTTAGGATTTTTGCTAGCGATTCTTTTCAGAAAAAAGTTTGACAAATTGAGAACTTCTCTGTTTTTGTTTGATACAATTGGTTTGGGTGTTTTTACTTTAATTGGACTTGAAAAAGGAATTTCGATAGGTTTACATCCCGTAATTTGCATTGCTTTAGGAACGATGACGGCTTGTTTTGGTGGTGTTATTCGGGATATTTTGTGTAACGAAATTCCAACCATATTTAGAAGAGAAATTTATGCCACAATCTGCATTTTTGGTGGAATAGTATTTTTTGCACTCAAAGGACTCAATTTAGATAATGATATTTTATATTTACTAACTTCAGTTGTTATTATTACGGTACGTTTGATGGCGGTAAAATTCAAATGGTATTTACCGGCATTTAGCCATAAATAAGATATTAGCTGAAAATTTTTAGTCACGAATTCACGAATTTTATTAATAGGAACAATGAAAAATTCGTGAATTCGTGGCTAACTTTTCGCTTCAAAACATATACTCTCACTTGAAAATGACCAAATATTCTATAAAAAAATACGATCAAAACCATTACGCGATCTGGAACGATTTTGTCGCTCTGGCCAAAAATGCTACGTTTTTGTTTCATCGTGATTTTATGGAATATCATCAGGATCGTTTTGAAGATTTTTCGCTTTTAGTTTTTGAAAATGAAAAACTAAAAGCAATTTTACCAGCCAATAAAAAAGAAAACTCCGTGTATTCTCATCAAGGATTAACTTATGGAGGATTAGTGTTTTCATCTAAATTAAAGACAGAAAAAGTAGAATTAATTTTAGATGAAATTTTATCTTTTTTCAAAGAAAATTCAATTACGGCTTTTCATTACAAGCCCATTCCGTCGTTTTATTTTTCGAAAGGAAATCAGGAGATGGACTTCTTTTTGCATCATCGAGGCGCTTTGTCAGTAAGAAAAGAAATGAATTTGGCCGTAAATCTGCAATTGCCTTTGCACGTTTCTAAAAGTAAAATGAAGCATTTCAGAAGAATTGAAAACCTTGATTTGGATATTGTAGAAGAAAAAGATTTTCAGCCATTTTGGGAAGAGATTCTCGAACCAAGATTATGGGAGAAATTCAACGCAAAACCGGTTCATACTAAAGAAGAAATAGCTTTGTTAAAACAGAAATTTCCAGAAAATATCAGACAATATTCTGTTTATCAAAATGATGAGATTATTGCCGGAATAACTATTTTTGAGACTGAAAATGTAGTTAAATCTCAATATGGTGCTACTTCAGAAAAAGGAGAACAAGTAAGAGCATTAGACTTTTTATTCATTAATTTGATACATAAATACAAACGCAAAGGCAAAAAGTTTTTTGATATGGGAATTGTGAATTCGGATGATGAAAAAAGTTATCATTCCGGTCTTTTGCAACAAAAAGAAGAATTAGGCTGCACAGTTTACAA
The DNA here is from genome assembly GCF_058808175.1 of Flavobacterium sp. GW821-FHT11G01. Taxonomy (NCBI): domain Bacteria; kingdom Pseudomonadati; phylum Bacteroidota; class Flavobacteriia; order Flavobacteriales; family Flavobacteriaceae; genus Flavobacterium; species Flavobacterium sp. GW821-FHT11G01. The sequence continues at coordinate 102,550 of NZ_JBXARK010000001.1, forward strand.
TCAGGATTTTTATAAAATTGATTTAAAATAACAGCAACAGATTAAGATTAATTATTTTTTAAACACATAGAAACATAGATTTTTATATGTTAAAGAAAGGAAATTAAAAGAAATATATTTCTAACACATAGCTATGTTTGTAAAAAAAAGTGAAACGCCTATTTTTAAGCTTACAAAAACTATGTTTCTATGTGTTTAAAATTTTGGAAAAAAAAATATGATACAATTTCTGGATCTTAAAAAAATAAACGAACCTTATGAAACTGCTTTTCAGGAAAAATTGAAATTGGTTTTAAACAACTGTTGGTATATTTTAGGAAAAGAGCTGGAAACGTTTGAAAAGGCTTTCGCCGAATATAATCAAGTGAACTATTGCATTGGAGTGGGTAATGGTTTTGATGCTTTGGTTTTGATTTTTAAAGGCTACATTCAGTTAGGAAAACTACAGAAAGGCGACGAAGTTATCGTTCCGGCAAACACTTACATTGCCAGTATTTTGGCTATTTTACAAGCCGATTTAATTCCGGTTTTAGTCGAGCCAAAGTTAGAAACCTACAACCTCAATCCTGATTTGATTCAGGAGAAAATAACATCCAAAACAAAAGCCATTTTAGCCGTTCATTTATACGGGCAATTAGCTGAAATGGATAAAATAAATGAAATCGCAGATAAACATAATTTAATTATAGTTGAAGATTGCGCACAATCGCATGGAGCAATTCACAATTCACAATTTACAATTCACAATTCAAGTGCTTTCAGTTTTTATCCAGGAAAAAATCTTGGTTGTTTAGGCGACGGTGGAGCGATTACGACCAATGATTCTGAATTAGCAAAAGTACTTTTTGCACTTCGTAACTATGGATCGGATCAAAAATATTACAACGAATATATTGGCGTAAATTCCAGATTAGATGAACTTCAGGCTTCTTTTTTAAATTTGAAATTACCGAATTTAAATACTGATAATAATAAACGTCGTGCGATTGCAAAACGTTATTTAGCTGAAATTAAAAATGATAAAATAATACTTCCGTTTTGGGATTTGTCCAATAATCATGTGTTTCATTTATTTGTGATTAGAATCGAAAACCGTAAAGCTTTGCAGGAATATTTAAGCCAAAATAATATTCAGACTGTAATTCATTATCCAATTCCACCACACCAACAAAAGGCATTTCAGGAATGGAATAATTTGTCGTTTCCAATTACAGAAAAAATCCATAATGAAGTTTTAAGTTTACCAATAAATCCGGTTTTAAGTGAAACCGAAATTGATTTTATTATTGAAATTTTAAATCAATATTAACTCGTGTCTGATAGCAAATCTTCATATCAGCAAATTATAAAAACGACTTCAATTTTTGGGGGCGTTCAGTTTTTCAATATTTTAATTTCTATTATCAGAACCAAATTAATAGCGGTTTTTATCGGTCCTGCCGGAATGGGAATTATCGCTTTACTGAATTCAACTTTGAGTGTGATAAGCAGTATTTCAGGCTTCGGAATTGAAACCAGCGCAGTAAAAAACATCTCAGAAGATTATAAAAATGACGATTTGAAGACAGTCTCAAAGACCATTCAAATCGTAAAAAAGATTGTTTTTTTTACGGGTATTTTCGGAATGTTGTTGACGATTCTTTTTTCAAAAGGATTGAGCATAATGACTTTTGGAGATTCAAGTCAAACTTATTCATTTGTATTTATTGCGATTACGGTTTTGTTTAAACAATTATCTTCAGGACAATTAGCAGTTTTGCAAGGTTTAAGGCAGATGAAACTACTGGCGAAAGCCAATTTATACGGCAATTTATTTGGACTGCTTTTTTCAGTTCCTCTATATTGTTTTTTAAGAATTGATGCTATAATTCCGACCATTATAATTGCTTCTTTATCAGCATTCGTTTTCTCTTTTTATTATTCGAATAAAATCAAAAGCGAAAAAGAAAAAGTTTCTACTGCCACAATTTTATTAGAAGGAAAGTCGATTGTGAAATTGGGTTTTATGTTAACAATCAGCAGTGTTTTAACGCTTTTGTCAACCTATTTGGTTCAGATTTATATTGGAAAAAATGGAGGTTTGGAACAAGTCGGATTTTACAACGCCGGTTTTACTTTACTGAATTCGTATGTCGGAATAATTTTTACTGTAATGAGCACCGATTATTTTCCGAAATTATCTGCTGTTAATTTTGATAATGACAAAGTTAGAGAAAGTGTTGTTCAGCAAGCATTCATTTCAATCATTATTATTACGCCAATTATTGTTCTGTTTTTAACCTTCATTTCGGTTATAATTCCAATCATTTACACAACCAATTTCAACGCTATTATTCCGATGGTTTGTTTTGGAATTTTAGGAATGTTGTTTCGCGCGGTTTCCTGGGCGATCGGTTTTATTTTAATTGCAAAAGGCGATTCGCAAATGTTTATTAAAACAGCGATTGGGTTTAATTTTTTGTCATTGATAATGAATATTTCAGGTTATTATTTTTACGGATTAGAAGGCTTAGGTTTTAGTTTTTGCCTGTATTTTTTATTCCATTTTATTGGATTGAAGATCATCACTAAAAAACGATATGATTTCTATTTTAATGTCGATTTTTATAAAGTTTATTTCATTTGTTTTGTGCTTTGTGTTACCACATTTTTGCTTCGCTACATCGAAATTTCAGTTTTAAAATACAGTTTAATGACTGTGATGATTTTAATTTCGTTTGCTTTTAGTTTTTATGAATTGAATAAAAAGATGAATGTAAGCGAAATATTTACGTCATTTGTTCAGCAAAAAAAAGATAAAAATGATTCAGAACGGTTATAGAAAATGTCGCTCTTTTTATCATAAATTCAGGTTTTACTACAAAGTAAACTGGATCAAAACGCTGTATTTTAATTTTAAGAAATTCCCTTTTGAAACCGCTAAAAAACTTCCGGTTTTCTTTTACGGAAGAGTAAAATTTACTTCGATAAAAGGAGAAATACAGATTGATGGAAACATCAAAAAAGGAATGATTGGTTTTGGTCAGCCTTATGAACTGAATTCAACTCATAAAGGCATTGCTGAAATCTTTATTTTAGGAAAATTGACTTTTAAAGGAAAGTTTCAATTTGGCAAGGATTGTTTTGTTTTCGTTGGAGAAAATGCCGTTTGCGAATTGGGAAATATGGCTTCAATGGCGTCAGGCGGAAAAATAATTTGTACCGAAAAAATTGTTTTAGGAGATTATGCAAGATTTGGTTCTGAAGCTCAGATTATCGATACCAATTTCCATGATTTAATTGATACACAAACAAGAGCAAAACTCCAAAAATCAGCACCCATTTTTATCGGAAATTACAATTTTGTCAGCAACAGGGTTTCGATTATGAAAGGAACGCAAACACCAAATTTCTGTACGATCGCTTCGAATAGTTTGTGTACTAAAGATTATAAAAATTTAGGAGAAAATATTTTGATTGGAGGCGTTCCCGCAAAATTAATTCGGTCTAATATTTCAAGAGATTGGCAAGGTGAAAAACAATTATTAGATGATTTTCTCACGATTTAGTATTGAAAAACAGCCACGAATTCACGAATTATTTGACAATCATTACAAATATAAATTCCTGGCGAATATTTTTCATTATCCAAAAATGATTTTAATTCGTTGTTTTATTTCCAACAAAATATATTTCAATAACAATTTAAAATCAGCTGTTTTATACGCTAAAATCATTTCAAAATGCATTCGTTTCAAAATAGCTTTATGTTCAATTTTAGATCGATTTAAAGCAATTGCCTTCTGAATTATTAAATAGGTCGTATAATTTATTTTCTTAGATCTCGCATCATTTTTAATGAAAAAATGAGTTCCAAAAGAAGTGGTCGAAATTCTCTTTTTAATTAAAATTTCATCAATATAATCAAAGTCATAAACTCTGGAAGCTCTAATCCAAAGATCTAAATCTTCATAAGCCAGATTTTCATCATAGCCATTCAAAGCATCAAAAACTGATTTTTTGACCATTGATGAAACCGAGCAAATACTATTTCCGCCAGAAATAACACTCAGATAAATATCTCCGGTTGTCCTTTTTTCAATTGTTTTTTTATCGGAATCAACAGGGAAATAATAAAAATAGAAATTGCCGTTTTCATTAATTAATTCGGCATTTCCATAAACAACACCTAAGTTTTTAAACGAACTTTCCTGAAAAGCTTTTAGTTGTAAGGAAACGCAATTTGACACTAAAATATCATCGCAGGCTAAATCAATTATAAAATCACCTTTTGCTAATTTAAGTGCCTTATTAAAGGATTTAGTACTTCCTAAATTGGTTTCATTGGCTATAAATTGAATTTCTGGATAATCAATAATCCATTTTTGAATTACTTCTCGTGAATTATCAGTACTAAAATCATCTACAATAATCACTTCAATAAAAGGATAATCCTGATGTATTGCCGAAAATAAACTCTCCACAACATACTTTTCCTGATTGTAACACAAGCAAATAATGGTCACTAATGGATTATCCTTCATATTTTTTTGTTTTACCATTAAGGTATTAAGAAAATTAAGCTCAAAACTTTATGCAACTCAATGTCTTAATGGTTCTAAATCTTAATTTATTTTAAAGAGTTATATTTGATACGAAAATAAGAAATCACGGATGATAATGTCTCACAAAAAAAAGAAAATTGCTTTAATTGGCTATCGCTTAAGCGGAGGCGGAAGCGATAAAGTGATGGCGAATTTGTCTATTTTTTTTGAAAGGCAAGGTTTTGAAGTAGATATTATTATTGTTCTCAATGAAGTCAGTTTTGCTTATTCCGGGAAATTAGTTAATCTTGGATTGCTCAAAAATAAAAACAACGGATTTTTTAATAAAGCCAAAAGATTATGGGCTTTACGAGAATATCTGAACAACAATAAATTTGATTTTATTATCGATTTTCGTTTTCGAACTAAAATCATTCAGGAACTTATTTTAGCGAGATTGATTTACAATACCAAAACCATTTTTACCGTTCATAGTTTTTTGATCGATCATTATATGCCAAATAATTCATGGTTAACGAGATTGATGTACAATCATTGTTATGCGAATGTGGCTATTACGAATGAAATGGAAAGATTAATTGAAAATAAACATCAATTAAAAAACGTTGTTACCATTCACAATCCGGTTTATTTAGAAGAAATTCTGGAAAAGCAAAAAGAAAACATAGAATTTGACTTCGATTTTATTATTGCTGTTGGGCAATACGAAAACGAAATCAAGCAGTTTGATCAACTGATTTTAAGTTATGCAAAATCAGTTTTAGTACAAAAGCAAATCCACTTGATTATTGTGGGAAATGGTGATGAATCAAAACTAAGAAAAGCAATTTTAGAGCATAATATAACCGATTTTGTTCATCTTATTGGCTATCAAAACAATCCTTTTAAATATCTAGGCAAAGCTAAATTTTTAGTTTTAAGCAGTAAAAATGAAGGATTTCCGAATGTTATTTTAGAAGCTTTGGCTTGCCAGACTCCGGTTGTTTCTTTCGATTGTGATTTTGGGCCAAGAGATATGATTACATCTCTTGAAAATGGTATTTTAGTTGAAAATCAGAATTGGGAAAAATTGACGGAAGCTATGAATTTATTGGTTTCAGATGAAGTTTTATATCAACATTGCAAAGAAAATACACTTGAAAGTATTCAGGCATTTTTATTAGAAAAAATTGGCCAAGAATGGCTACATTTACTCAAAGCCAATTAAAATATGACGACAATCCAAGATATAGCGCTACTTAAAATCCCGGTTATAGAAGACTTAAGCGGGAATTTGGCTTTTATTCAAAATGATATTTTGCCATTTGAATTCAAACGCGTTTATTATCTTTTTGATGTTCCAAGTACTGCTTTTCGTGGCGGACATTCGCACATTGAACAGCACGAAGTTTTAATTGCTTTAAGCGGAAGTTTTGAAGTAAGAGTTAATGACGGAATCGATAAAAAAAGTTTTTTATTGAATAAACCTAATATCGGATTGCATTTGCCAAAAGGAATTTGGAGAGAATTAGAAAACTTTTCTTCAGGAGCTGTTTGTCTGGTTCTGGCTTCTGATGTTTTTGAAGAATCTGATTATATCAGAGATTTTGGAACTTTTTTGATGTCTAAAAAATGAAACTGCTTTACATTGTTCCCAAAATAAAAAATGCCGGCGGAGTTGCCAGAGTTTTGGCGATTAAAGCCAATTATTTAGTGGAACATTTTGGTTATGAAGTTCATATTTTGTCTCAAAATGAAGAAAATATTCAGCCTTTTTATGATTTTGATTATGATATCATTTTTCATAATATGATTTTGAAAGGCAATATTTTAAAGTTTTTCAATTCTTTTCAAAAACAAATAAATCAAAAGATTAAGGAAATTAAACCTGATGTTATTTTAGTGGCTGATAATGGTTTAAAAGCATTTGTTTTTCCTTTAATTGCCAAAACGAAAATGCCAATTGTATTTGAATGTCACGGTTCTAAATTTGTTGAAGAAGAAGTACAAAAGACAGATTTTATATCCAAATCAATTCAGAAAATAAAATATCAATTCAAAGATTTTGGCGCTCGAAAATTTACAAAAATTGTTACCCTTTCAGAAGAAAATCTAAAAGAATGGAATGCTGAAAATGGCATCGTAATTCCAAATCCGTCCTGGATAAAAAGTAAAAAATCTACCGATTTAAAACAGAAAAAAGTAATCGCAATTGCCCGAAATTCGTATGAAAAAGGTTTAGATCGATTGTTGTTGATCTGGAAAATAATCGGAGAAAAATACCCGGATTGGACGTTAGATATTTATACCGATGATGTCGATTCGCTGGAAAAAGAAGCAATAAAATTAGAAATAGAATCGGGTATTAATTATTTGCATTTTGTAAAAAATATTCAGGAAAAATACTTGAAAGCTTCTATTTATGTGATGACTTCGAGAACAGAAGGTTTTCCCATGGTTTTATTGGAAGCTATGGCTTCGGGTTTGCCTTGTATAGCCTATGATTGTCCGACTGGACCAAGAGCGATAATTACAAATGCTGAAAATGGTTTTTTGATTCCGGATAATAACATTGAAATGTATGTTGAAAAACTTTCTTTTTTAATTGAAAATGAAGAAGTAAGATTGAAATTTGGTTTAGATGCGAAAGAAACTTCTAAAGAATATTCAGTTAAAAAAATAATGGAGCAGTGGAAGGAGTTTTTGGAGAGTTTGAATTCTAATTAACTTATTTTAAACTGCAAAAATACCCCAATTTATAAAGATCAAACAAAAACAAAGAAGGATTTTCAGAAAGCAAATTTCGTTCAATTTTGATTTGATTTTTCTTAAAAATGAAAGCTGAAAATCGAGTTAGTTTCAGATTTTTCAAAAGTTCAAATGCTTTAATAATTTTACTGTCTTCTTTAGAAATTTTATTTGAATTATAAAGAAAAACCAGATTTTCTAAAGCAATTTTAGTTTTGTTTAAAAACACTTCTGAAGTTTCTAAATTCAAATGAAAAGTTGGGTTTTCAATTTGGGAAACTTCAAAATGATTCTTCTTCAAAACAGAGAAAAAACACAAATCTTCATAACCGTATTTTGTAATGGAATCGTCGAATGGATATTGCAGAAAAACTTCTTTTTTAATTAATAAATTAGAAGTTAAAACAGAATTAGTTTCCCTTTTTTGCCCGTAAATCCAACGCAAAAGCTGTTTTTTTTGAGGCTTTTTATCTTCATAAATTATTCCTCCAAAAAAAATGTTTTTATTTGAATTTGAAGCAGCATCGATATATTTTTGAATGAAATTAGAATCGGCCGGAAAAGTATCACAATCCAAAATTAACAGCCAATCATTAACTGCTTTTTGAGCTAAAGAATTGATGTTTTTTCCTCTTCCTAAATTAATTTCATTTATAAAAAACGAACAATTTGCAAGGAAATTAATTTCTTGATTAATACTATTTTCTTGTGAATTGGATGCGTCATCCTGACAAAGAATTTCAAAAGTAATTCCACTACTATTACATTGCTTTACTAGCTCTTTTACAAGCGGTAAAACAGTATAATTATAAACCGGAATTAAAATAGAAAGCATTACACAGAGCGTTGCACCACTTCGAAGATTCTTTCATCTTCGCACTTCAATGTTTTAGAAGGGAATTTCATCAGCAAAGCATAATCGTGCGTTGCCATAATAACCGTTTTTCCGTTAGCATTGATTTTTTTCAATACTTCAAGTACCTCAGAACTCGTTTGTGGGTCAAGGTTTCCGGTTGGTTCGTCGGCAAGAATAAATTCCGGATCATTAAGTAATGCTCGTGCAATAGCGACACGTTGTTGTTCTCCTCCAGAAAGTTGATGTGGCATTTTGTTAACAAATTCTTTCATACCAACTTTATCCAGAACTTCATCAATTTTATGTTCCATTGCTTCTTTTTCTGTCCAGCCAGTTGCTTTCAAAACAAAAAGCATATTGTCTTTTATAGAACGATCCGGTAGTAATTTGAAATCCTGAAATACGATCCCAATTTTACGTCTTAAGTATGGAATTTCGCTTTCTTTTAAAGTAGCCAAATCAAATTCAACTATATGTCCTTCACCTTCACTTAAAGGTAAATCTCCGTATAAAGTTTTCATGAAACTACTTTTTCCAGAACCGGTTTTTCCGATAATATAGATGAACTCACCGTGTTGAACATCTAAATTAATATGAGATAAAATTTTTCTTCCTTCCTGATATATAGTGACTTCTTTAAGAGACAGTACGATTTGTGACATAATAAATTGATTTGATTGGTAAAAGTAAGAAGTTAACGGTTGGATTCAAAATAAATTTCAATGATTTCTGATAAAATATTGAAATGATTTTTTTTAACATATAAGTGATATAGGGTCATTTTAGCAGATTTTGGATAAGGTTTTTATTTCAAAAAACTTATACGACCTTTCGTCTTAATTAAGTTGCTAAAAACACCTCGTTTATAATTACTTATATGACTTATATAGTGGAAAAATCCCCGCACAGAAGCTATAAAATAACACATGTTATGTTTTTTGTTCATAATAAAAGCCCGAAACGTTTCGTTATAGACGGTATAAAATGATACATTTGAATACTAAATATAATTACAATGCGTAAACTTTCCTGGTTCTTTATACTCCAAATAATCCTCATTTCGACCACAGTTTCGGCACAAAAATCAGCTATATATACATACGATTTAAAGGATTTTGACAAAGCACTGGCTTTATACAATGACAAACAATACGCTTCGGCACAACATATTTTTGAATATGTAAAAAATCACGCCACGACTGAGGAAGTTCAGTCAGATTGTGCCTATTACATTGCCAATTGCGCCATCAGAACCAATCAGGCAAATGCCGATGCTTTGATGGAAAAATTTGTGAGCGATTATCCAACAAGTACCAAACAAAATCAGGCTTATATTGAAGTTGCCCAGTTTTTCTTTGAACAAGGCAATTATCCAAAAGCTTTGCTATGGTTTGACAAAGTGGATGAAACTTATATGAGCAAAGCCGATTCTGATAAATTTAATTTTCAGAAAGGATATAGTTACTTCAATGCCAAAAAGAAAAAGGAAGCTACAACCTATTTTAATAAAGTAGTGAATTCTCCGGAATTTGGTTCTCAAGCCAAATATTACTTAGGGTTTATGGCTTATGAAGGCGACGATTATAAAGAAGCAACCAAATATTTTGATGAAGTTTCAGGCGAAGAGAAATACAAAGAAAAGCTTTCGTACTATCAGGCTGATATGAATTTTAAGCTTGGAAATTTCCAAAAAGCAATTGATTTGGGTCAGAAAGCAATGGCAAAATCAAATGAATTAGAAAAATCAGAGCTAAATAAAATTATCGGAGAAAGCTATTTCAATCTAAAACAATACGGAAAAGCCATTCCGTTTTTAGAGCAATATGCCGGTAAAAAAGGAAAATGGAATAATACCGATTTCTATCAATTGGGTTATGCATATTATGAACAAAAAGAATACGAAAAAGCCATTTCTCAATTCAATAAAATCATTGAAGGAAAAGATTTCGTAGCGCAAAATGCTTATTACCATTTAGGGTTGAGTTACTTGAATACAGGTAAAAAACAAGAAGCTTTAAATGCTTTTAAAAACGCTTCTGAAATGGAATTTAATGCGCAGATTCAGGAAGATGCAGCGTTGAATTATGCTAAATTGAGTTATGAAATTGGAAATGCTTACCAAACCGTTCCTGGAATTCTGCTTGATTTCTTAAAAAAATACCCAAACAATTCCAGCAAAGCCGAAGTTGAAAAATTATTGGTTGATTCTTATATTTCTTCTAAAAACTATAAAGAAGCTTTGGTGTTATTAGAGAAAAACAGAACAGCTGAGAATAAAGCGGCTTATCAAAAAGTACTTTTTTACAGAGGATTGGAATTGTATAATGACACAAATTATTCTGAAGCCGGAAAAATGTTCAAAAGTGCCATCAGCGAACAAAAAACACCTGAGTTTACAGCACGCGCTACTTTCTGGAAAGCGGAAACAGAATATCTTTCAGATGATTTTCAAAATGCATTGTTAACCTACAAACAGTTTGCGGGTCAGGCAGCAGCAAAATCGACAGAAGAATATAAAAATATCAATTATAATATTGGATACACGTATTTTAAATTGAAAGAATATGATCAGGCGGCGAATTCTTTTCAGGCTCAAATTGATAACGCTCCATCAGATAAAGTTCGTTTGAACGATTCGTATTTGCGTTTGGGAGATTGCCGATTTGTGACTTCAAAATATAGTGCTGCCAATGAAGCATACGCAAAAGCAATTGTAGCAAAAGGTGTTGATGCCGATTATGCACAATTTCAAAAAGCAATTTCATACGGTTTCATGTCGAAAAATGACAAGAAAGTTGAAGAGTTGAATAATTTTCTTCAGATGTATAAAAAATCAGAATATCGTGATGACGCTTTGTATGAACTAGGAAATACTTATGTAGCGGAGAAAAAGAACGATCAGGCGATTAAAACCTATGATCAGCTGATTTCAGAATATAAGAATGGTTCATTTACTTCAAAATCAATTTTAAAACAAGGTTTGATTTATTATAATTCAGATCGTGATGAGCAGGCTTTGGTAAAATTTAAAAAAGTGGCAGCTGAATTTCCAAAAACGCCTGAAGCTTTAGAAGCAGTTTCTACAGCAAGATTGATTTATGTTGATTCAGGAAAAGTAGATGAATACGCGACATGGGTACGTACATTAGATTTTGTTTCGGTTACAGATGCTGAACTGGATAACGATACTTATGATGCTGCTTTTAAACAATACAGCCAAAATAACAGCAAACAGGCAATTACTGGTTTTACGGGTTATGTGAGTAAATTTCCGTCAGGCTTACACGCACTTGAAGCTAACTTTTATTTAGCACAATTGCTTTATGCAGAAGGTTCAGAAGTTAAATCAGTAGCGAATTATCAATATGTAATTGATCAGCCAAGAAGCGAATTTACGGAACAATCTTTAAATAAATTAGCTCAGATTTACCTGAAAGCAAAAGACTGTGATAAATCGATTCCGGTATTAGTTCGCTTAGAAAATGAAGCCGATTCTGCTCAGAATAAAAACTTTGCGCAAGCTAATTTGATGAAATGTTATTATGATAAAAAAGATTACGATAACTCGGTAATTTCAGCAGATAAAGTATTGCAGAATCCAAAAGCCGATGCGAATGTAAAAGCCGATGCCCAGATTATCGTAGCGCGCGCAGCAATGCAGACAGGCGATGAAGATAAAGCTAAAATAGCTTACGCAAAATTAGCATCGACATCTAAAGGAGAATTAGCAGCAGAAGCTTTGTATTATGACGCATACTTTAAAACGAAAGAAGGAAAATTTGATGCTTCAAATGTTTCGGTTCAAAAACTAGCCAAGAATTATTCAGGTTATAAATATTACGGAGCGAAGAGTTTGGTTTTGATGGCGAAAAACTTCTACGGATTAAAAGACAGCTATCAGGCAACATATATTCTGGACAATGTAATCAACAATTTCACAGATTTCCCGGATGTTGTTGAAGAAGCTAAAAAAGAATTAAGTGCGATTAAATTAGAAGAATCAAAAACGAATTCGTCTATCACGAAATAAAGAATATAGAATATAGAATAGAGAGAATAGAATATAGATTGAAAGCAAAGATTAGAAGTCTTTTCTCTTTGTTCTTTCTTCTATTTTCTAAAAAAAAAGAAAAGAAATGAGTTTACCTTTTTATATAGTTGATGTTTTTACCGATAAAAAATATGCTGGAAATCAGTTGGCTGTTTTTTTAGATGCAGGGAATTTAAGTTCAGAAGAGATGCAAAAGATTGCACGCGAAATTAATTTTGCGGAAAGCACATTTATAACAAAATTGGATAGAGAAAATAATAGTGCTGAAGTGAAAATTTTTACACCAGCTCATGAAATGCAATTTGCAGGTCATCCAATAATTGGAACTTCCTGGGTTTTGATGAATAAAGTGTTTGAAAATTCGCCTGAGCAAATAAAATTAAATGTTCCGATTGGACCAATTTCCATTCATAAAACGGAAGATTTAATTTGGTTAAAAGCAGCACAACCAAAGTTTTGGGATATTTTTTCGAAAGAAGATTTGACAGTATTCAGTAATCTGAAAAAAGAAGATTTTGAAAATCAATTTCCAATTCAGGAAGTAACAACTGGAAGCGCTTTTGTAATGGTAGGCTTAAGTAGTAAAAGAGCGCTAGAAAATTTGATTCTGGACAAAGACAAAACAGATGAATGGCTGAAAAAGAATTGCAAAACAACACACAGAGGCTTGTATTTTTATTATTTAGAAGGGTCAAAATTGTTTAGCAGAATGTTGTGTGTTGAACATAATCAATTGGTAGAAGATGCAGCAACAGGAAGCGCAAGTACATGTCTGCAGGCTTTCCTACTAAAGTATCATAAACCAGAATTTGAATTGATAAATTATCAGGGAGATTATATTGATCGCCCTTCTCAGATTTATTTCAAAGGGAAATTAACTGATAATCAATTTGATATTAATATTGGAGGAAAAGCGCAGTTTGTCGCAAAAGGAGAGTGGGAAAGCTAGAAAATAGAGTCAAGAGCAAAGAAAAAAGATATTAGAAAATAGGATAAAGAATCAGGATTTTAGAATAGAATAAAAAATAGAGAAAATTTAGAAATAGGATAGAAGTCTTTCTTCTTTGCTCTTTTTTCTTTTCTCTCAAAAAAATAAAGTATGAAAATTAAATGCCAAAATAAAACCATCATTTTACTGCTGTTGTTTGTTGTTCAGCTTTCGTTTGCTCAAAAGAAAAATGAAAGCATCGGAACGGAAACGGTAAATGTGGTAAAGCCTTATTCGCCAACAATTTCAGATGCTTTTAAAGTGAAAGAAACACCTTCGCTTGACGATAGCGGAAATCAGCCAAAAGAGACTATTAAATATAGTATTTTGTCGGTTCCGGTTGCATCAACTTTTACGCCTTCAAAAGGAAAAGCAGAAGGTGTAGAGAAATCTAAAAAAGAAAGATTGTTTAATAATTATGCGACTCTTGGAGTTGGAAATTATGGCACTTTGAATGCTGAATTATTTGTAACACAGGATTTAGGAAATAATGATTATGTGGCCGGAATGTTCCGTCATCATTCTTCTCAGGGCGGAATTAAAGATGTGAATCTGAATGATGAATTTTATGATACAGCTTTGAATGTTGGTTATGGTGTAAATAATCGCGATATGTCCTGGGCTGTAGATTTAGGATATCAGAATCAACTGTACAATTGGTATGGTTTGCCAGCTGATTTTGGAATGACTTTGCCTCCTGAAACACAAGAGGATTTAATCAGAGGAATTAATCCGAATCATTCATATAACACAATTTCTTTAGGAGGAAATATAGAATTCAATGAAGGGATTTTCAACAAAATCGATACAAGATTTACCCATTTTTCAGATAGTTTCTCCTCTTCGGAAAATAGATTTTATCTGAAACCTTCTTTCAAAGTAGATGTAATGGATCAATCGATTAATACCAATGTTATCATTGATCACGTAAGTGGCTCTTTCGAAAATAATTATACTTTAACGAATACTGAGCCTGTAAAATACAGTTTAACGAACTTCGGAATTGAGCCAAGTTTTGTAGTTCATGAAAACGATTGGACATTAGAATTGGGAGCTGGATTGTATTACGGATTAGATTCTGAAAACAGCGGAAACAAATTCTATATTTATCCAAAAGTAAATGCTTCTTATAAATTAGTAGGCGATTTAATGATTTTCTACACAGGAGTAAACGGAAGTTTAAATCAAAACTCTTATGCTGATTTTGTGACTGCAAATCCGTTTTTATCTCCAACTTTAAATATGAGACCTACAAGCAATCAGTATAATGTTTTTGCTGGTTTAAAAGGGAAATTGGCTAATAATATCAATTATAATTTGACGGGTTCTTATTTAAACGAAAAAGACAAAGCTTTGTTTAAAAGCAATGATTATACAGAGAATTTTGACAACCAGAATTATGCATTCGGAAATTCATTTGGAGTAGTTTATGATGACGTAAGAACCTTACGTTTTTATGCAGAATTAAAAGCTGACTTTTCTAAAAATGTTTCTTTCGGAATCAACGGAACTTTCAATAGTTATAAAACTGATGGATTAGAAGCGTGGAACTTACCTTCAATGAAATTAAGTTCCAATTTGGATGTTACTATTACTAAACAATGGTACGCTGGTTTAAATGTTTTCTTTGTGGGAGAACGTAAGGATATGCAAACCAATTTAGATGTTGCAACACTTGGCGTTCCGGTTACTTTAAAAAGTTATTTTGATGCGAACGCCCATTTAGGATACAAATACAACGAACGTTTAACTTTCTTCTTAAAGCTGAATAATATTGGAAATCAGGCTTATGAAAGATGGCTGAATTACCCGGTTCAGGGATTCCAGGTTTTAGTTGGAGGAAATTATAAATTCGATTTTTAAGAGAAGTTTGCCACGAAGGCGCTAAGTCGCAAAGTTTTTTAAAGTTAATAAAGCTGCAAATTCAAGAGTAAATAAATTTATCTTGAATTTGCAGCTTACTTTTTTTTACGATCTTTGCGACTTAGCGCCTTCGTGGCAGAAAACCTATGAACTTCAAACAAAAAATACATTCCCATTATTTACAAATGGTTCAGGACCGAATAGATGTTTTTAGAGACATGATTTCGGCTTTGACCGAAGATTCTAAAAACGATGCAAAAGGTTCTGCCGGTGATAAGCATGAAACCGCTTTGTCGATGATGCATATCGAACAGGAAAAACTGACCAATAAATTAAAAGAAGCTATAACTCAAAAAGCGATTTTAGACAAGATTGACGCGTCAAAAACAACAGAAAATATTATTTCAGGAAGTTTGGTAAAAGCCAATGGAATTCATTTGTATTTGAGCGTGGCACTTCCTAAAATTTCAATTGACGGAATTAATGTTATTGCACTTTCTCCACAATCTCCTTTGGGTTCTCATTTAATGGGGAATAAAGTTGGGTTTCAGTTTGAAATTAATAAAACACATTATACTATTGAAAGTGTTGAATAATTTAATTCAGGATTGAGTAATAAATAATTTCTGAACAGCTTTTATTCTTGTTGTTGAATATTTCTTAATATTTCTTTTAAATGTTAAAACATAGTTCAATAATCTATTGAAAACCTTGCGTTTTACGCTGTATTTGGTCCTGAAATTGAAATTTTCAAGTTTAGGGCTTTTTTTTGCTTTAAAATTTTACATTTTATATGTAAAATGGAAATTATGCTTTAAAATTATAACTGAAATGAATATTTATGTTTTTCAATTATAACCAATACCGCATCTTTGCCCTATCAAAATAAAATTTACAATTAAAAATATATAATTATGTGCGGAATCGTATGTGCCTTTGATCTAAAACAAAAAGCCGAGACTTTAAGATCTCAAGTATTAGAAATGTCTAAAATTATCCGTCACCGTGGACCAGACTGGAGTGGTATTTACAGTAATGATAAAGCAATTCTTTCTCATGAGCGTTTGGCAATTGTTGATCCGGCGTCTGGAAAACAACCTTTATTTACAGAAGATAAAAAGTTGGTTTTGGCTGCAAATGGTGAAATATACAACCACAGAGAATTGCGTAAACAATTTGAAGGAAAATATAACTTTCAGACTGAAAGTGATTGTGAAGTAATTTTGGCTCTTTACAAAGAAAAAGGACCTCACTTTATTGATGAAATGAACGGAATCTTTGGATTCGCGATTTATGATGTAGAGAAAGATGAGTATTTTATTGCTCGTGATCATATGGGAATTATTCCATTGTACATTGGTTGGGATCAACATGGAACTTTTTATGTAGCATCTGAATTAAAAGCTTTGGAAGGATATTGTACAAAAATTCAATTGTTTCCTCCAGGACATTATATGACAAGTAAAGACGGTGAATTTGTACAATGGTACAAAAGAGACTGGACAGAATATGATGCTGTAAAAGACAACGAAACAAGTATTCCTGAAATTAAAAAAGCACTTGAAGCTGCAGTTCACAGACAATTGATGAGTGACGTTCCTTATGGAGTTTTACTTTCTGGAGGTTTAGATTCGTCTATTACTTCGGCTGTAGCCAAAAAATTTGCACAAAAACGTATAGAATCAGATGATACTACTGATGCCTGGTATCCGCAATTGCACTCTTTTTCAGTAGGATTAGAAGGTTCTCCTGATTTAGCAGCTGCTCAGGTTGTAGCAAAACATATCGGAACTATTCACCACGAAATTAAATTTACAATTCAAGAAGGATTAGATGCAGTTCGTGATGTAATTTACAACCTTGAAACTTATGATGTAACTACAGTAAGAGCTTCAACTCCAATGTGGTTAATGGCGAGAGTTATTAAATCAATGGGAATTAAAATGGTTCTTTCTGGCGAAGGTGCAGATGAATTGTTCGGAGGGTATTTATATTTCCATAAAGCACCAAACGCAAGAGAATTCCACGAAGAAAACGTTCGTAAATTAGGAAAACTTCATATGTATGATTGTTTAAGAGCGAACAAAAGTTTAGCTGCCTGGGGAATTGAAGGTCGTGTACCATTCTTAGATAAAGAATTTATGGATGTTGCAATGCGCATTAACCCACAAGATAAAATGATTAACAAAGAGCATCCGATGGAAAAATGGGTTGTTCGTAAAGCATTTGAAGATATGTTGCCGGAAAGTGTAGCATGGAGACAAAAAGAGCAATTTTCTGATGGAGTAGGATACAGCTGGATTGATACTTTGAAAGAAGTCGTAGCAAAAGAAGTTTCTGATGAGCAATTGGCAAATGCAAGATTTAAATTCCCGTTACAAACGCCAACTTCTAAAGAAGAATATTATTATCGTTCCATTTTTGCTGAACACTTCCCAAGTGATGCTGCAGCTTTATGTGTGCCTCAGGAAGCAAGTGTTGCTTGTAGTACAAAAATTGCTTTGGAATGGGATGAAGCTTTCAAAAACATGAATGATCCTTCAGGTAGAGCTGTTGCAAGTGTACATGATGATGCCTATGAGAAAGCATAAAAAAATGAATTTTTGAATTTAGTATATATTAAGCAAAGACGTTCTCTATTTAGAGGACGTTTTTCGTCTTTTAAATTGTTAAATTCATAATTTCAGCGACTTATGATTTTTTTCGATAATATTTTAACTTTCTTTTTATATTTGATGTTTTGTTGAAAGACAGTTTAAATCTACAAGATTAAGAAACGAATCAATGAAATGAAGGAATAATATTTAGTTTTGTGTCATATTTGAAATTATAGTAAGCTTTTAAAATTAATTCACTCCATGAGGGGAGTGAAAAAATTAATAATAAAAAATAGAATTGTATGTCTGGATTATTGGCCGTTATTGGTAAAGGAAAAGACCCGAAACTTGTAAAAGAACTTTCTAAAAGAATGTCACATCGTGGTCCTGATGAGAATGATCTTCATATTATGGAGAATGGAAGT
Organism: Flavobacterium sp. GW821-FHT11G01; assembly: GCF_058808175.1. Taxonomy (NCBI): domain Bacteria; kingdom Pseudomonadati; phylum Bacteroidota; class Flavobacteriia; order Flavobacteriales; family Flavobacteriaceae; genus Flavobacterium; species Flavobacterium sp. GW821-FHT11G01. Next base: position 120,601 of record NZ_JBXARK010000001.1, read on the forward strand.
ATTATTTGTCACGAAAGTTTATCAATTGTGGACTTACAGACAGGTAAACAACCTATTCAGGGAACAAATAAAGCCTGGATGGTTCATGATGGCGAAATTTATAATTATCAGGAATTAAAAAATACTGTTTTAAAGGAACACACATTTAGAACAAAATCAGATTCAGAAGTTATTGTCCATTTGTACGAAGAATTTGGATATAATTTCTGTAATATGCTAGACGGAGATTTTGCTTTCGTTATTATTGATGGCGATGATTATATTGCCGGAAGAGATCCTATCGGAGTAAAACCTTTGTATTACGGATTGGACGAGAGAGGAAGGATTTATTTTTCTTCAGAAATGAAATCTATTGCTGATCAGTGTAAGTCATTTTCAACTTTTCCTCCGGGACATTATTATACAGCTAAAACAGGTTTTGTAAAATATTACCGACCTGAATATGAAGATCATGTAAAGGCAGTTGAAAGTCTTGATTTAGATTTGATACGTGAGACTTTAGTCGAAGCTACCCGTAAACGTTTAATGAGTGAAGCTCCTCTTGGTGTTTTATTGTCAGGCGGTTTAGATTCTTCTTTGACTTCGTCAATCGCAGCTCGAATATATGCTGAAAACGGAAAAAAATTACATTCATTTTCTATCGGATTAGATGCTGATGCACCTGATAATACTGCAGCCAGAAAAGCAGCAGAATTTTTGGGAACGGAACATCATGAAATACATTTTTCTGTAGAAGAAGCTGTTGAAATGATCGAAAAAGTAATTTATCATATTGAAACGTATGATATTATTTCTGTAAGAGCAGGAGTTCCTATGTATTTGCTATCTAAAGCAATAAGCGAAAAAGGAATAAAAGTAATTCTTTCAGGTGAAGGTGCCGATGAGATTTTTGGTGGACATTTGTATTTTAGAAACGCACCATCAACAGAAGAATTTCAGGATGAAACAATTGAAAGAGTTCAGAAATTATTTACTGCCGATTTATTACGTGCTGATAAAACCACAATGGCAACGGGCTTAGAAGTGAGGATTCCGTTTTTGGATACCGCTTTTCTAGATGTAGCAATCCGAATCAAAACGGAAGAAAAACAACCAAAAACATACGATGGTATTGAGAAATATATTTTAAGAAAAGCATTTGATACCCCTGAAAATCCGTATTTGCCAGCAGAAGTTTTGTGGAGACAAAAAGAGCAGTTTTCAGACGGAGTTGGTTATAATTGGGTTGATCAATTAATTGAATATTGCGCTGAACAGGTTTCAGACGAACAATTAGCCGGAGCTGCTGCTGAATTTCCATACAATTCACCAACAACAAAAGAAGCTTATTTTTACAGATCAATTTTTCATAAATATTATCCACAGGTTAGTGCTGCTCAAACAGTACGCAAATGGATTCCGAAATGGCAAGACAATCAGGATCCAAGTGGCAGGGCAAATGCAGCCCACTTAAAGGGAAATTTTGAGAGTGTAAAATCTGGAGTTGCAGTTTAATATAGAAATTCTAATAAAAAAATTCCAAATTCCAAATCTCAATTTGGAATCAAAATATAAAAACCGAAATGCATTCACAATGTAGTTTCGGTTTTTTTGTGGTTTCCCGTAAATTACTAAAACTTAGTTAATTTCAGATTATCGTATTTAAGAAAAATACTATATTTGATTACCAAGAACAATTAATTCTAAATAATCAAACACAATCTATGAGAAACCTATTGCTATGTGGAATTTTGTGCTGCTCATTTGTTTCATTGAGTTCAGTTTATGCCCAAAAATCTGAAACACCAAAATACATTACTAATGTAGAAGGTGTTAAAGAATATTCTTTAAATAATGGATTAAAAATTCTTTTGATTCCAGACGCTTCTCAAAGCAATATGGTGGTCAACATTGTTTACAGTGTAGGTTCCAGAAACGAAGGTTATGGAGAAAAAGGTATGGCGCATTTATTAGAGCATATGCTTTTTAAAAGTACTAAGAATTTGGGCGACATCAAAAAAATGCTTTCTGATAAAGGAGGAGCGGCCAATGGAACAACCTGGTTAGACAGAACTAATTATTATGAAATTTTTCCATCAAACGATGAAAATTTAAAATGGAGTATTGAAATGGAAGCTGATCGAATGATTAATGCGACTATTTTGCAAACAGATCTTGATAAGGAATTTTCAGTGGTGCGAAACGAATTCGAAATAGGTGAAAATAATCCGGATGGCGTTTTACAGGAAAGAATCCTTTCAACAGCTTATTTGTGGCACAATTACGGAAATAGTACGATTGGAAGCAAGGAAGATATAGAAAGGGTTAAAGCAAATACACTGAGAGTTTTTTATGAAAGATACTATCAGCCAGACAATGCTACTTTAATTATCGCAGGTAAATTTGATGAACAAAAAGCATTGCAATATGTTGGACAATATCTAGGAGCTATTCCGAGGCCAAAAAGGGTTTTAGATAAAACATATACTCTTGAACCGGCTCAGGATGGAGAAAAATTCGTTGAACTTAACAGAGCAGGAGACAGCAAAAATGTTGGGGCTTTATATCATACTGTTCCCTATGCCGATAAAGATTTTGCTGCAATTGATGCTTTAGGTGAAATTCTGACTTCTGATCCATCGGGTTATTTGTATAAAACTTTGGTTGAAACCCAAAAAGTTTCAAGTTTGTATGTGTGGCAGCCAAATGTAAGGGATGCAAGTTTTATGTATTTTGGAGTTGCTGTCCCTAATGACAAAGACATTAAGGCTACAAGAGATATTGTAAGGACAGAATTGGATAAAATTCCAACAACAATATACACAGATCAGGACGTAAGCAGAGCCAAAGCAAAGATTATCAAACAAATTGAAAGTGTTAAAAATAATACCATTTCGTTTGCGATTAATCTAACAGAAATTATTGGAGCTGGTGATTTTAGATTAGGTTATTTGTACAGAGATGCAGTCGAAAAATTAACAAAAGAAGATATTCAGAGAGTTGCTGAGAAATATTTTAGAAGTAATAACAGGACGGTTGGAATATTTATCCCTTCAAAAGATGAGCAAAGAGTGAAATCTGTAGAATATACAGATGAGCAAGTAGTTGCTTTAACTAAAGATTACAAAGGTAAGGCTTTAGAAAAGGAAGCAGCTGCATTTGAAGCGTCTATCAAAAATTTAAAACAGAATTTTGTTGAGGGAAAATTAAGTAACGGAGCAAAATACGGCTTGATCAAAAAAGAAATAAAAGGAGGAAAAGTTCAGGCTAATTTTAAATTTCCGATGAGTAATGAAAAAGATTTAGCAGGAAAAACGGATGCTGGCGGAATTCTTGCCCAATTATTAAAAACAGGAACAAAAACCAGAACAAAAGAGCAAATTCAGGATCGATTGGATCAATTAAAGTCTAGTATTTATTTTAATTATTCAGGACAAACTTTGTCGATTAACATTAGTACGTATAAGGAAAATTTTAAAGAAGTGATGGAAATCTTAAATGATTTACTTGTCAATTCTACTTTTCCGGAAAATGAGTTGACCAAAACGATTACGGATTATAATACTTATTTAGAGTCTAATCTTAATGATCCGCAAACAGTTGCTTTTACAGAGCTTTCAAGACAGACTACAAAATATGATAAAACAAGTATTTTTTATACTCCAACTATTCAGGAGCAAATCGATGCTTTTAAAAAGATAAAACAAACTGAAATTGTAGATTTTTATAAAAATATTCTGGGTGGAAATAATGGTGTTGGAAGTGTAGTTGGAGATTTGGATGAAAAATCTACTGTTCAGATTTTAGAAAACACTTTCGGAAAATGGAACTCTAAGTCAAAATATGAATTAGCTAAACCTACTTATTTTGAAACAAAAGTTTTGGATAAGGATTATATAACTCCAGATAAAGAAAATGCCGTAGCGCTTGGTAGAATTGGTTTTAAAATGACCAGAAGCAGTGCCGATTATCCCGCATTTGTAATGGCTAATGAAATATTAGGTAGTGGTGGTTTTTTAAGTGCAAGAATCCCGATGAGATTGAGAGAAAAAGAGGGAATAAGTTACGGTGCAGGTTCGTTTATTGATGTGCCTATCACAAATGATGTTGCTTCATGGTCGTATTATGCTTTTCTAAATCCGACAAAAAAGAATGCGGTTGAGACGGCTACAAAAGAAGAAATTACTAAAGCGTTAAAAGATGGTTTTACTGCCGAAGAACTAAAATCAAATTTGGTTAGTTGGCAGAATGAAAGAAAAACAAGATTAGGAAGTGACGACACTTTGATGAATCTTGTTAATACCTATTTGCAATACGGTGTTCCGTTAGAAGACTATGATGATTTAGAAAACAAAGTCAAAGCATTAAAAGTAGCAGATGTTAATGCTGTTTTGAAAAAATATTTAAGTCTGGATAAAATGACTTCTGTTTATGCAGGAGATTTTAATAAAAAATAAAATGTAATTTTTTTTAATTCAAATTCTAAAATCCGAAACAGCATGAAAATGTGGTTTCGGATTTTGTTTTTTACAATTGTTTAAGTTTTGAAACTGCAATTTATTTTTTAGAATTTTGGTTTAAGATTTAGAATTTCAAAAAAACAGAAATTAAAATTGATTGTTCCATTTTTAATTGACTTTTTTTGACAATATGTTAATAACTTAAGTGCTTTAAATAGGAATTTAACGGATATATAATTTGCGTTTTTATATATTTGCGTGTTAGACAATAAATACATTTTTTAGAATAAATTATATGAGCGAAGAAATCAAGAAGAACAATTATTCAGCAGATAGTATTCAGGCATTAGAAGGAATGGAGCACGTAAGAATGCGTCCATCGATGTATATTGGAGATGTAGGGGTTCGAGGGCTACATCATTTGGTTTATGAGGTTGTTGATAACTCTATTGATGAGGCGATGGGAGGACATTGTGATACCATTGGTGTTGCAATTAACGAAGACGGTTCGGTAACAGTTGAAGATAATGGTCGTGGTATTCCAGTTGATTTACACAAAAAAGAAGGAGTTTCTGCACTTGAGGTTGTAATGACTAAAATTGGTGCCGGAGGTAAATTCGATAAAGATTCTTATAAAGTTTCCGGAGGTTTGCACGGTGTTGGAGTTTCAGTTGTAAACGCGCTTTCTGTTCATATGAAATCTACTGTTTTCAGAGATGGTAAAATCTACGAACAAGAATACGAAAGAGGAAAATCATTATATCCGGTAAAACAAATCGGAGAAACAGATAAAAGAGGTACACGTCAGACTTTCTACCCTGATGATACAATCTTTACACAAACTACAGAGTTTTCATATGATACTTTATCAGCTCGTATGCGTGAGCTTTCTTTCTTGAATAAAGGAATCACAATTACTTTTACAGATAAAAGAGAAGTTGATGATAAAGGAGAATTTAAAGTTGAAGTTTTTCATTCAGATGAAGGTCTTAAAGAATATATTCGTTATTTAGATGGTAACCGTGAGCCAATTATTTCTCACGTGATCAGCATGGATAATGAAAAAGGTGAAATTCCGGTTGAAGTTGCCTTGATTTATAATACAAGTTATACAGAGAATATTTTCTCTTATGTAAATAATATTAATACACACGAAGGAGGAACGCATTTACAAGGTTTTAGAAGTGGTTTGACAAGAACCCTAAAAAAATACGCAGATGCCTCTGGAATGTTAGATAAATTGAAATTCGAAATTGCGGGAGATGACTTCCGTGAAGGATTAACAGCTATTATTTCGGTAAAAGTTGCTGAGCCACAATTTGAAGGTCAGACAAAAACTAAACTTGGAAACAGAGAAGTAGTTTCTCCGGTTTCTCAGGCTGTTGGAGAAATGTTAGAGAATTATTTGGAGGAAAATCCAAATGATGCACGAATCATCATCCAAAAAGTAATTTTAGCTGCTCAGGCACGTCACGCTGCGAAAAAAGCGCGTGAAATGGTACAACGTAAAACCGTTATGGGTGGTGGTGGATTACCAGGAAAATTATCGGATTGTTCTGAGCAGGATCCTGCAAGATGTGAGGTTTACCTTGTCGAGGGAGATTCGGCTGGTGGAACAGCAAAACAAGGTCGTGATCGTAACTTTCAGGCGATTTTACCGTTACGTGGTAAGATTTTGAATGTGGAGAAAGCAATGCACCACAAAGTATTCGAAAACGAAGAGATTCGTAACATATTTACTGCTCTTGGAGTAACTGTTGGTACTGCAGAAGACAGTAAAGCATTAAATCTTGAAAAACTAAGATATCATAAGGTAATCATCATGTGTGATGCCGATGTCGATGGTAGTCACATTTCTACCTTAATATTAACGTTCTTCTTCCGTTTCATGAAAGAATTGATCGAAGAAGGTCACGTTTACATTGCAGCACCACCTTTATACTTAGTTAAAAAAGGAAATAAAAAGGAGTACGCATGGAATGATGTTCAACGCGATCAGGCGAATGAAAGAATGGGAGGAAGTGCAGCTATTCAGCGTTATAAAGGTCTTGGAGAGATGAACGCGGAGCAATTATGGGAAACTACAATGGATCCGAGCTTCAGAACTTTACGTCAGGTAACTATTGATAGTTTGGCTGAAGCCGATAGAGTTTTCTCAATGTTAATGGGAGACGAAGTACCACCACGTAGAGAATTCATCGAGAAAAATGCTGTTTACGCAAATATCGATGCATAATAAAAAAGTTTAACCTTCAATTCGTTTAATTGTTTAAATTTACTTAAACGATTAAACGAATTGTCGTTTATAAAATAAATTAATTAATAACCGATAAAGTATAAAATATGAAAGTTACCATTGTAGGAGCAGGAAATGTTGGAGCTACATGTGCTGATGTTATTTCTTATAGAGGAATTGCCAGCGAAGTAGTGTTGTTGGATATTAAAGAAGGTTTTGCCGAAGGGAAAGCGTTGGATATTATGCAATGTGCTACTAATACAGGTTTTAATACCAAAGTATCTGGTGTAACCAATGATTATTCTAAAACAGCTGGAAGTGATGTAGTAGTAATTACATCAGGAATTCCAAGAAAACCAGGAATGACACGTGAAGAATTAATAGGTATAAATGCAGGAATTGTAAAAACAGTTGCTGAGAATGTATTAAAGCATTCGCCAAATACTATAATTGTTGTTGTTTCGAACCCAATGGATACGATGACGTATTTAGCTTTAAAATCTACAGGATTACCAAAAAACAGAATTATTGGTATGGGTGGTGCTTTAGATAGTTCTCGTTTTAGAACTTATTTGTCTTTAGCTTTAGATAAACCTGCAAATGATATTTCAGCAATGGTAATTGGTGGTCACGGTGATACTACGATGATTCCTTTAACACGTTTAGCGTCTTATAATGGTATTCCGGTAACAGAATTCCTTTCAGAAGAAGCATTGCAGAAAGTTGCTGCTGATACTATGGTAGGAGGAGCAACACTTACTGGATTATTAGGAACGTCAGCTTGGTATGCTCCAGGAGCTTCTGTGGCTTATTTGGTTGATAGTATATTGAACGATCAGAAGAAAATGATTGCTTGTTCTGTATTTGTTGAAGGAGAATACGGACAAAATGATATTTGTATTGGAGTACCTTGTATTATAGGTAAAAATGGAGTAGAAGAAATTTTAGATATTCAATTAAACGATCAGGAAAAGGCTTTGTTCGCTAAAAGCGCAGATGCGGTTAGAGGTATGAATGATGCCCTAAAATCGATTTTAGTATAAAGAATTTGGTAAAAAAAGGAAAAGGCTGCACTTTTGCAGTCTTTTTTTTGAGATTAATTAATAAATAAATTGGTTAATCTTTTCGAGAATTATATATTTGCTCGGTTTAAAAAAAATGCTGTAATTCGTGATCTGGTTTTTTAGTTTTAAAAAATGATGTCAGGGCTTATTTTATGGGACTTTAAAACAAAAACAAACAATAAAACATAATTAATTTTTAGTAATAATGCAGAATAAAGGACTTATTAAATTTTTCGCAATTCTATTTGCATTGGTAAGTATTTACCAACTTTCGTTCACTTTTGTGGCAAACAGCGTCAAAAGTGAAGCTAAAGCTTTTGCAGGAGACAATCCTGATAAAGAGCTAAAATATTTAGATTCTATTGGTAAAGTAGATGTGCTAAATCTTGGTTTTACAAATTTTACTTATAATGAAGTAAAAAACAAACAATTAAATAAAGGTCTTGACTTAGAAGGAGGAATCAACGTTATTCTTCAAATCTCTGTTAAAGATGTATTGAAAGGATTGTCAAACAATTCTAAAAATCCGGTATTTAATAAATCATTAGCTGATGCGACTGCAAATTTAGAAGGAAACAAAACCTATTTAAATAAGTTTTTTGAAGCGTTTGAAGCAAACTCAAATGGAACTACAAAATTAGCTTCACCAGATATTTTTGCAAACAGAAGTTTACAAGGTGAAGGTGGAATTGATTTCCAAATGACTGATGCGCAAGCTCAAAAAGTAATTAAGAAAAAAGTTGATGAGTCTATCGAAAGTGCTTACAAAGTATTAAGAGAGCGTATTGACAAATTTGGTGTTACACAACCAAACATTCAAAAATTAGGAGAAACTGGAAGAATTTTAGTTGAACTTCCAGGTGCTAAAGATGTTGATAGAATCAAGAAATTATTAGGAGGAAAAGCTCAATTAGAGTTTTGGGAAACTTATAAAATTGAAGAAATTGGAAACTTCTTAGTAGCTACTAATGAAGCTTTGAAAAAAACTGAAGTTAAGAAAACAGAAACTAAAACAGTTGCTAAAGATTCATTGAATGCTTTATTGACTGATGCTAAAGATTCTGTTGACGTTAAGAAAGGAAACAACCCATTATTTGACAAAATGTTAGGTCAGGGTGGTGGACCGGTTTTAGCTTACTTTGCTCCAAAAGATACTGCTACTATCAATGCTTATTTTAAAAGACCAGAAATTAGAGTTTTATTGGCTGCTGACCAACACAACGCGAAATTTGTGTGGAGTAAACCAACTACTTTAAAAGATGCTAAAGGAAAAGAAGTTGAAGCAGTTGAATTATATGCTTTAAAAGGAAACAGAGATAACGTACCTGCTATGAGCGGTGGTGTTGTTACTGATGCAAAAGATACTTTTGACCAATTAGGAAAACCAGCTGTTTCTATGCAAATGAACAGTCAGGGTGCTAAAGTTTGGGAAGAATTGACAGGAAGAGCTTTCGCTCAAAAAAGTTATATCGCTATTGTTTTAGATAACATTGTGTATTCTGCTCCTGGTGTTACTAGTGGTCCAATCGCTGGAGGAAGATCTGAAATTACAGGTTCTTTTGATGTGGCTGAAACTAAAGATTTAGCAAACGTATTGAATGCAGGTAAATTACCAGCTTCTGCAGATATTATCCAATCAACTGTTGTTGGACCATCTTTAGGTCAGGCTGCAATTGATGCTGGTACAATTTCATCTGTAATTGGATTTTTATTAGTTTGTTTATGGATGGTATTCTATTATGGTAAAGCGGGTTGGTATGCTAATCTTGCGTTATTATTAAACTTACTATTCTTATTTGGAATTATGGCAAGTTTTGGTTTTGTATTAACATTGCCAGGTATTGCAGGTATCGTATTAACATTAGGTACTGCGGTAGATGCCAACATTATTATATTTGAAAGAGCAAAAGAGGAATTACGTGAAGGTAAATCATTGTCAGAGGCAGTTGTTGCTTCTTACGGATGGCACGGTGCAATGCGTTCTATTATTGATGCGAACGTAACACACGTTTTAACTGGAGCAATCTTGTTTATTTTTGGAACAGGACCAATTAAAGGTTTTGCTTTGACATTATTAATTGGTATCGTAACTTCATTGTTTACATCAATTTTTATCGCAAGAATTTTCATTGACAGAAATATTGCTGGAAAAGGTGATTTGACTTTCTCTACTAATATTACTAAAAACTGGTTTACTAATTTCCACTTTGACTTTATTAAAATCAAAAAATTCACTTATATCTTCTCTTCTATTGTAGTTGTGGTAAGTTTGATTTCTATCTTCTTCGTTAATGGATTAGATGAAGGTGTTGATTTTGTTGGAGGAAGAACTTTCCAGGTTAAATTTGAAAAACCAGTAGATGCTACAGTTGTTTCAGATGAATTATCTGCTGCTTTTGGAACTCCGGTTGAAGCTAAAATTTTAGGTGATGATGATCAGTTGAAAATCACGACTAAATATAAAATTAAAGAAGACGGAGTAGCTATCGATGAAGAGGTGAATCAGAAATTATACAATGCATTGGCGAAGTATTTCCCTAATGTTTCTTATGATAAATTCACAAACACTTTTGATGGTAAAAGAGTTGGAGTTTTACAAGCTTCTAAAGTTGGAGCTTCTATCTCTGAAGATATCAAAACTAACTCATATTGGGCAGTTCTTGGTGCGATGGCAGTTATCTTCTTATACTTAATGATCTCTTTCCGTAAATGGCAATATTCATTAGGTGCGATTGCAGCTGTTGCGCATGACGTAATCTTTGTACTAGGAATTTACTCTTTATGTTATAAATTCATGCCTTTCCATATGGAAATGGATCAGCACTTTATTGCTGCGATTCTTACCGTTATTGGTTACTCTATGAATGATACTGTAATTGTATTCGATAGAATTAGAGAGTTCATCATTGGAAACCGTAAAGGAAGTTTTGAAGATATTGTAAACGCTTCTATTAATACTACATTATCAAGAACATTGAATACTTCATTAATGATGATTATCGTATTATTGACGATGTTTATCTTTGGTGGTGAGTCTATCAGAGGATTTATCTTTGCAATGTTAATTGGTATTGTTGTAGGTACTTATTCTTCATTATTTATCGCAACACCAGTATTGGTTGATACGATTTCTAAAGATGATAAACATACAATCGAAGACAAGCATAATAAAGCATAATTAACTGCTAGTTTATATATAAAAAAAGATCCAGTGAAAACTGGATCTTTTTTTTTGGAAAAATTTTAAAGAGTAAAATTTTAAATTCTATTTTCTAAAAGTAATAAGAGAATGTTTTTACTTTAAAGTAAAGGAATATTTTTGTGGAATGAAGAAGTTGTTTCTTAGTTTGTATAACACTTTTTAATTTAATTAAATGCTGTAAAGGATGTTTCTAAGTTTCTTTTGAAAAATAGACTTCTAGCTTAGCCCCGATGGGAGCGATATCCTTTTTTTGCCTTCTTTAGGCAGAAAAAGATATAGTGTACAGCGGGACTAAACGTTCTTTTAGAAACGATGACTTTCTGCTTCTAAAATATATAGCAATTATAATTATTAAGCTTATACACGTTCTCAGGTTGGTATAAAAAAAATGCCCGATATAGATCGGGCATTTTATATATTTTGAAACTTAAAATTTTTAAGATGTTGCTAAAGGATTTCTCTGTGCTCTAATGATAAAGAAAAGACCGATAATGATAAAAGGTATACTTAACCATTGTCCGGTTGAGAAATAGCCTAATTCTTCTTCAATTCCGCCCTGACTTTCTTTTACAAATTCTACAATGAAACGTACAACAAATAAAAGTACTAGAAATAATCCAAATAATAATCCTGATTTAAGTCTTGCATTTGTTTTCCAGTATAAGAAATATAAAATGGCAAATACAAATATATAGCAGAATCCTTCGTATAATTGAGTTGGATGTTTTGCAGGAACCTGGGCTAATAATTCAGCGAATTTTGGATTGTGTGCTATAGTATTATAGGCTTCTTTTGGATCTGCGATTTGAGTTGCATTCACAGCTTCGGCTTTACTGAATTTGTCATGTAAAAAACGAATTCCGAATGCGGAAGTCGTTTCATGTCCGATGATTTCAGAATTGAAAAAATTTCCCAAACGTACAAAAATAGCACCACTCGCTACCGGAATAACAACGCGGTCTAAAATCCATAATAATGGACGTTTTAAGATCATTTTGCTATAGAAATACATAGCAATTATAATTGCAATTGCAGCACCATGACTTGCTAATCCCTGAAATCCTGTAAATTCGAATTTTGGTTCAAATCTAAAGGGCAAAAAGATTTCAAGTAAATGGTTTCTGAAATATTCCCAATCGTAGAATAAAACATGTCCTAAACGTGCGCCTGCTAAAGTTGCTAAAACGGTCCAAACAAATAAAGAATCTAATTTGTCAATCGATTCATTTTCGCGTTCGAAGATCTTTTTCATTAGGTACCATCCTAAACCAAAAGCAATTACGAACATTAAACTGTAGTAGCGAATCATGAAAAATCCTAAATTGATTCCTTCTGAAGGGTTCCAAACGAGGTTTAAGGCGTGTGTCATGTAGTATTGTATTTTTTTATTAGTTGTAAAAATAAATATTTAAAGTAGAGTTCCTCTTTATAAAAAGTTAATGTTTGTGTGAACATTTCTTTTCAGGAACGGGATCGTAACCAGTTCTTCCCCAAGGATGACAGCTCAAAATACGCTTTATTCCTAAGTAGCCTCCATATACTAATCCATGTTTTTGTAGTGCTTCAATCATATAGCTCGAACATGTAGGTTCGAAGCGGCATGACGCAGGTGTAAATGGCGAAATGGCGGTTTGATAGAAGCGTACTAATAAAACAAATGGAGTGATTACTTTCATGGTTTATTAGAAAATGAATTGATTATACTGAAAAGGTTGTACCGTCTTTTCCATCTTTCAACTGAATTCCCAAAGTAATCAATTGATCGCGGATTTGATCAGAAAGAGCGAAATTTTTATCTGCTCTTGCCTGATTTCTCATTCCGATAAGCATATTTACAACGCCTTCTAATTTATCATTATTACTATCAGCAGCCTTTTCATCACTTAAACCTAAAACATCAAAAACAAAAGCATTTATAGCTGTTGTAAATATTTTTAGATCTTCGGCGGAAATAGTTTCTTTTCCTTCTTTCAATAAATTAATATAACGAACGGCTTCAAATAACTGAGCAATTAAAATTGGCGTGTTGAAATCGTCGTTCATGGCGTCGTAGCACAATTGTTTCCAGGAAGCGATATTAATAGAACTTGTTGCGCTAGGTGAAATAGCTGGCAATGCGTCAACAGCTTCCATTAATCTTTTGTATCCTTTTTCTGCGGCCACAATAGCATCATCAGAAAAATCTAAGATACTTCTGTAATGTGCCTGTAACATGAAAAATCGTGTTACTGATGCTGAAAAAGCTTTGCTTAAAATGTTGTTGTCTCCACTTAAAATCTCACCTGGTAAAATATTATTTCCTGTTGATTTAGCCATTTTCTTTCCGTTTAAAGTCAGCATATTGGCGTGCATCCAGTAATTTACCGGAGATTGACCTGTGCAAGCCTCATTTTGAGCAATTTCACATTCGTGATGAGGGAATTTTAAATCCATTCCGCCACCGTGAATATCAAAATGGTTGCCAAGATATTTGGTGCTCATGGCAGTACATTCAAGATGCCATCCCGGAAAGCCATCGCTCCAGGGTGAAGGCCATCTCATGATATGTTCTGGTTCTGCTTTTTTCCAAAGTGCAAAATCCTGCGGATTTCTTTTGTCTGACTGACCATCAAGATCACGGGTGTTGGCGAGCATATCTTCGATATTTCGTCCGCTTAAAACTCCGTAATTGTTGGTTTCGTTATATTTTACAACATCAAAATAAACAGATCCGTTGGCTTCATAACCAATTCCGGTATCGATAATTTTTTTGATGATTTCGATTTGTTCAATAATATGTCCGGTTGCCGTAGGTTCTATACTTGGTGGCAGAAAATTAAATGACTTTAGGATGTCATGAAAATCTACTGTATAGCGTTGTACAACTTCCATTGGTTCAAGTTGCTCCAAACGTGCTTTTTTGGCAATCTTATCTTCACCTTCATCAACATCATCTACAATGTGTCCAACGTCTGTAATGTTTCGAACGTAACGAACCTTATAATCAAGATGTAAAAAATACCTGAATATGACGTCAAATGACATAAAAGTTCTCACATTTCCTAAGTGTACATTGCTATAAACCGTAGGTCCGCAAACATACATTCCAACATTTCCTTCATGAATTGGGTTGAAATTTTCTTTTTCACCTGAAAGTGAATTGTATATTTTTAGATGTTGACTTGTATATAAAGGCATATTTAGTTTATTGTTTAATCGTTGATTTGTTTAATTGTGTAATTCGTTTTATTACTTTGTCTTATTCTTTAGAAAGATAATATTTTTTTAAGTTATTTATTTGATTACAAATTTTTTCAATTTTTTCACGAGATTCTATGTATTAAGCTTCTGAAACATAATTTAAATCTTTAGAGATAATTAAATGATTTAAAGTTTCCATTGCTGATGAATAAGAGATCGTTAAAAAGTGAGCTTTGTCTTTGTTTGAATTTCTTGATGTTCCCTCAGCTATATTGGTTGCAATAGAAGATGAACTTCTTTTTATTTGAGAAGTTATCCCGAATATTTCATTTGATGGAAATTTACTAGTTAATTTATAAATATCCAAAATAAACATTCTAGAGTTTTGCCAAACCTCAAGTTTTTCAAAGGAGAAAATATATATTTCTGCTGTTTAATTGTTTGATTTGTTTAAGCGCTTAACCGGAATTCGACCAGACGATTAAACAAATTAACGATTCACCGATTAAACTAAAATTGCGTGTCTAGCTTGATATAATCCAAGAATTCTCTTTTTGTTTGGGGATCTTTAAATTTTCCGCCAAATTCAGAAGTAACTGTACTACTTTCAATGTCTTTAATTCCTCTTGAATTTACGCAAAGATGTTTGGCATCAATAACGCAGGCAACATCTTCAGTACCTAAAGCTTTTTGTAATTCCTGAACGATTTGCATAGTAAGACGCTCCTGAACCTGAGGTCTTTTTGCATAATATTCTACAATACGGTTCATTTTTGATAAACCGATAACTCTTCCGCTGGAAATATAAGCTACATGTGCTCTTCCTATAATTGGAAGTAAATGGTGTTCGCAGGTAGAATAAACAGTGATGTTTTTTTCAACTAACATTTCACCGTATTTGTAATTATTGTCAAAAGTAGAAGCTTTAGGTTGTTTTGAAGGGTTTAAACCACCAAAAATCTCCTTTACAAACATTTTTGCTACTCTGTTTGGAGTGCCTTTTATGCTGTCATCCGTCAAATCCATTCCAAGAGTTTGTAGAATGTTTTCGACATCTTTTTTTATTTTTTCTATTTTTTCATCATCTGTTAAGTCAAAAGCATCCTGTCTTACAGGGTTTTTCGCGTTGCTGCTAAAATGATTGTCTCCTATTTCGTCTAAAAAATCTTCGTTATTTGTCATTAAAAACTACTATTATAATGGGTATATCTTTTTAAGGCGGTAAAGATAATTAATAAAAAGGAAACCTTTTCTATCGTTTTTACTATTTAATCGATCCTTTTTGGATATAATCTAAATTAGTACTAATTAGGTGTTTTTTAATTTAGTATTTCATTTATTTATATTATTAATTGAAGAAATAAGAGTAAGTCTTTATAAAATCAATTGAAAAATCTGCAAACGCAAATTTTTCAGCATTGGACTTTTCTCCGGGAGAAAATTTTTTTGCAGCTTGATACTTTGTTATTTCTTTTTCAGGTTTACTGAATCCGTAGTTGTAGGCCGTTGCGAAAAATCTAATTTTGTCTTCTGTGGTTTTAAAATCTATATTTTGATATTTATATTCAGCAGCATACCAGAATACTTTTAGATACCGAAGTTGCCATTGAAAATTCCCGAGACGGTTTATTCTTTCTTTTCTGGCTTCTGTTTCATTTTTCTTTTGAATAAGAATCCAGTTGTATTGCTTTAAATTTTCGGTATTAGCTACATAATTTTCTAATTCTTCGATAAAGGAAGGCTTCATCTGAAAATAACCGGTTGAAAAATCTGAGGCATTCTTTCCTTCATCCACATAAAAAATTCTGTTTGAGGATGTTTCCAGATAGTCAGAATAAGAGTCGTATCGCAGGATTTCCGGAAAAGCAATAGAAAGAATTTGTGCTCTTTCATTTGTATTGAGTTCTAAATCAATTTTCTTTTTTCTTTTTTTTAATATTAAAAAAGCCTGATTAATTTCTTTTCGATAATATGCTATTCCTTCGTTTTGAAGATTATAACGATGTTTAATTTTACAACTATCTTTTACATTTAAACTATTGTTATTAATTGTAAACGATGCTGATATCAGAAATAGAAATGCTATTATAATTAACTTTTTCATGATAAAAGGCCATAAATTGATAGCTAATTTACTAAGAAGTAATAATAGCAAAGTTTTTTTATGGTTTTATTTTAGAAAAACACAGCGCAAAAAAAATCTGTTTCAACATTTAAAGTTAAAACAGATTTTAGAACAAGTATTTTTTGATTTTATCTTTTATTATAAACTAAAAGCGCTTCCTTTAAAACATTTACAGCTTTAATCAAATCCTTTTTATTTAAAACGTAAGCAATTCTAACCTGATTTAAACCCATTCCCGGTGTTGAATAAAAACCGGCAGCAGGAGCAACCATTACAGTTTCACCATTAAGATCGTAACTTTCTAAAAGCCATTGTGCAAAGTCTTCTGAATTTTTTATTGGCAATTGTGCAATACAGTAAAAAGCGCCTTTTGGTTTCGTTACTATTACACCTTCAATTTTATTAAGTTCGGTGATCAAGGTATCACGACGACTTTTATATTCTGATATTACTTCATCAAAATAACTTTGTGGTGTGTCTATAGCGGCTTCACAAGCAATTTGTTCGATTGTTGGCGGACTCAAACGTGCCTGAGCAAATTTCATTACAGTTGCCAAAACAGCTGCATTTTTGGTAACCAGACAGCCAATTCTTGCACCGCACATACTGTAGCGTTTTGAAACTGAATCTACCATGATTACGTTTTGCTGTACATCTTCTAGATTCATTACTGAAAAATGAACATCATCTCCATCATATAAAAATTCACGATAAACTTCATCAGCAATTAAATACAAATCGTGTTTTTTAATTAAACCTGCTAATTGTTTAATTTCTGATTCAGAGTATAAATAACCTGTTGGATTTCCAGGGTTACAAATTAAAATTGCTTTGGTTTTAGGTGTAATCAATTTTTCAACCATGTCAATACTCGGCAAAGCAAATGCACTTTCGATAGTCGAAATTACAGGAACAACGGTTGCACTGGTTGATGACGCAAATGCATGGTAATTAGCATAAAAAGGCTCAGGAATAATGATTTCATCTCCTGGATCTGTAATAGTGGCCAGTGCGAATAATAAGGCTTCAGAGCCACCAGTTGTAATAATGATGTCTTCTGAGTTAACATTTACATTTTGACGTTGGTAAAATTTTGCTAATTTTTTTCTATAACTTTCATATCCGGCAGACGGACTGTATTCTATAATACTTAAATCAATATTTTTTACCGCCTCGATGGCCACTTCGGGTGTTTTGATATCCGGTTGACCAATGTTTAAATGATACACTTTGTGTCCTTTTTGTTTTGCAATGTCTGCATAAGGAGCTAGTTTGCGTATCGGTGATTCGGGCATGTTTCTGCCTTTGTGTGAAATTGTTGGCATGAGCTTTATTATTGAAGTGCAAATTTGCATTTTTTTTTCCAATTTAACGAAAACATTATGGGGTGTTACGAAAATGTAACAATTATCAATATTTTTATTAATTTTATATTAAAATATTATCAATGAAAAAATATTTCATGTTGTTTTTTGGGCTTTTGATACCTTTTTCACTTTTGGCTCAGGAAGATTTCTCTATTGAAGACCACCGGACTAAGGTAGTTATACCTTTTAAACTGATTAATAATCTTGTTTTTATTCCGATAAAAGTAAATGGAATCGAGTTGAATTTCTTGTTAGATTCAGGCGTCGAGGAAACTATTTTGTTTAGTATGGAAGAAAAAAAAGAAGTTAGTTTTAAGAATGTAGAGAAAATTAAACTAAGAGGATTAGGAAGTGAGGAAGAAATCGAAGGACTGAAATCAACCAATAATATATTAGAAACTCATGGATTAGAATCTCATAATCATCTGTTGTATATTATTCTGGATCAAAATTTTAATTTGTCTTCTCATATCGGAATTCCAGTAAACGGTATTATTGGGTATCAATTTTTTAAAAATAATTTAGTAGAAATTAATTACCAAAAGAAAAAGGTTATTATACATTCCAACAACGAAAAAAATCAAAAAAGATTAGACAAAAACTTTAAGGCAGTTCCTATTACTATTGAGAGATCGAAACCTTATATACTTGCAAATGCTGTTGTAGATAGCGTTACTATTCCTGCTAAATTATTGATTGATATTGGTAATAGTGATGCTTTTTGGATTTTTGAAAATAACAAAATTAAATTACCTAAGAAGAACTTTCCTGATTTTTTAGGAAAAGGATTTAGTGGAGATGTTGAAGGTCATCGTGCTAAAATAGCAAAATTCTCTCTGGATGAATTTGATTTTAAGAATCCTATTGTCGCATTTCCTGATTCAACATCTATTAGAAATGTTAGAATGGTTCCCGGACGAATAGGTTCAGTAGGTGGCGAAGTTTTAAAACGATTTACTGTTGTTTTAGATTATGCGGATAAAAAAATGTTTCTTAAAAAAAACAGTAAATTTTCAGAACCTTTCACGTATAATAAAAGTGGTATAACTGTACAACATAATGGTCTGCAATGGGTTCAGGAAACAGTACATTTAG
Organism: Flavobacterium sp. GW821-FHT11G01; assembly: GCF_058808175.1. NCBI lineage: Bacteria > Pseudomonadati > Bacteroidota > Flavobacteriia > Flavobacteriales > Flavobacteriaceae > Flavobacterium > Flavobacterium sp. GW821-FHT11G01. Next base: position 139,309 of record NZ_JBXARK010000001.1, read on the forward strand.
AAACCGTTCGAGTAGTTACTTCACCCAGCGAAGCAGGTTTTAATGATACCAAGAATAATGATTTCAGATATAAGTTTTCACTAAAGCCTGTTTATGAAATTGTCAACATTCGTAAGCATTCTGCTGCTGAGAAATGTGGTTTAAAAGCAGGAGACATCATTGTCAGCATTAATCATACAACACCATACAAATACTCATTACAGCAAATAAATGCACTTTTAAAATCTGAAGAAGATGTATGGATTACCCTGGAAGTAGAACGTAATAGTTTGATTTTAAAATTCAGGTTTAAACTGGAAGATGAATTGTAAGAATTACGATTGAAAAATATATATTTTTTTGTGTTAAAATCGTGATTATCAACATTATTTTTTGATTTTGTTTGAATTTTACTAAAATTCTATTGTTTTAATGGAATAGTTCTCTTCCAGCGTTAATATTTATTAAGTTTGCCAACAAATTAAAGTTTATGGTTGAAAAATACACTAATTTCTTACGAGTAATTTTGTTTTTTGTTTTTTTTTCATGTTTACCTACAATAAGTTTTGCACAATGTGCGGGGGAAGATGGTGAAACTACAATTTGTAATGTTCCCGATCCTGCCAACCAATCAGTAGATTTATTTACTTTCTTAACAGGTTCACCTATTTCGGGTGGAGAATGGACTGACGATAACAGTTCCGGAGGTTTAGATGCAACTACAGGAATTTTAAATGCACAACTTATTCGTAGAAGTGGAACTTTTAATTACACTTATACTGTTGAAGGGCTTGGACTTTGTCCTGATAATACGTCTACTGTTACAGTTACAATTGGTGGATATTCGGGAGTTTCATCTCCAAACGTTTCTGTTTGTAGTTCAGTTGAGACCTTTAGCCTTTTCTCTGCCTTTGATGGTGAATATTTAGCACCACATTCTAACGGACAGTGGCATAACGATACTACAAATCAAAATGTTGGTTCCAATCTTCCAGTGAAAAATTTGCGTGGTACTTTTCAGTTTACTTATACGATGCCTGCTATTGGTACTTGCCCTGCCATGTCATCAACTGCAAAGGTTACTGTTTTCAGGGCGCCTGAGTCAGGAACAGCCAATAGATTATCATTATGTGGAAGTGATGGTTTAACTGCTTATACAGATTATGACTTGTTTAATTCACTTTCTGGAGAAGACGCAGGTGGAGTGTGGAGAGATAATAGCAATACCGGAGAATTAACAACTGTTGGAGATCATAATATTGATATACAAAAAATATTCAACAGATTAGGAGCAGGTGATTACTCTTTTACCTATACAGTTGCTTCAACAAACCCAATTTGTCCATATGAGTCGACCTCAATCAGAATCAGACTTGAACGAAAACTTGATTTTACAGGTGCCAAAGTTACAGTTGATTCTGATATATGCGAAACGGAAATTCCAACAGCATCTTATTCAGTGACTATTAATCAAGGTCCCATAACTATTCCTAATGGTAGTTACTTTGTTTCGTTTAATGTTTCCGGACCAAATGGAGGATCAGAAACAATTATGGCAAATTTTACTAATGGAGTACTTATTTTTCCGATAAAATCAGAATATTTTCAAGGTGTTGGAAATTTTACTGTAAGTATTAATGATATTTATGCTATAACTAGTGAGAGAGCTTGTCAAAATATCATCAACAATTTATCAGATGTATTAAGCATATATCCAATTCCGGATTTAACAGGAGCAAAAATTGCTCCAATAACGACCTGTCAAAATACCAGTACATTAGTAAAAATTTCTGATGCTACAAGAATTATAGATGGAGTTTTTGATATTGTATACAATATTTCAGGTGCTAATAATGCACCTTCTCAAATAGCAAGAGTTACGTTTTTGGGAGGAAGTACGAGTTTTACAATCCCTTCTATCTTAAACTCTCAAAGTGGTACTGGTGAAATAAAGATTACCAATATTACACATGTAATTTCACAATGTACAAACAGTGCAGATTTAAAAGGTACAATTCTTATTAATCCTTTACCAAACGTTCCAAATTTAAGAATACAAATTAATGATTTTTGTTTTGGATCACCTGTTACAGCATCCGTTTCAGGATTGGGAAGTTTGACGGACGTTACATTATCTTATGTACTTTCAGGAAGTAATACATCAACGGTACAGACAGTTGTACTTACTACTACAAATGGTAGCGCAAGTTTTGTAGTTCCTGCTAGTTTACTTTTAAACACGGGATCTACAACGGCAACTGTTACCAATTTGGCAAATAATACCACAACTTGTGGTGTAAGTATAACCGGCGTTGCAGATTCTTTTTCATTAAATCCTATTCCAGTTGCGCCAACTGCAGGTAATCAGTCTTTTTGTAAATCGGATTTAGCTACAATTGCTAGTTTAGAACCAAAAGGTACTCAATTCAAATGGTATAATTCTGCAACATTAACAACTCCTCTTGCGAATACTTATGTTTTAAAAGAGGAAAATTATTATGTAACAGAAACAACTTTAAATTGTACATCATCGGCAACAATGATTACAGTTACCTTAAAAGATACACCAGCGCCGGAATTAAATCCAGACGGGCAAAATTTCTGCGGATTAGATGCGCCAACAATTGCAGATTTATCAAATAATACAAATATGCCTTCGTCAGTTGTTTGGTATGATGCTCCAAAAAATGGATATCTATTTCCATCAACAACTCCTTTAGTTGATAAGAAAAAGTATTACGCATTCGATTTTTCAACAGAAAATTGTCTTTCGTATGACTATACCGAAGTCATTGTTTCATTAACAGATTGCGATGTTGTACCACCAGATTTCTTTATTCCGGATGGGTTTTCTCCTAATGGAGATGGTGTAAATGATGTATTTGTTATTCCGAATATTGACTTTTTATTTCCGGATTATCAAATCGAAATCTTTAATAGATACGGAAACGGAATGTATAGAGGCGGTAAAGACAAACCAGGCTGGGACGGAATAAATTATGAAACCCAGGGTCTTAACCACGGGACAGCACCAAATGGAGTTTATTTTTATGTTATCCATTTTAATAAAGGCAATAAACCTCCTAAACAAGGGCGTCTTTATTTAAATCGATAATTCCGTTTTACATTATTTAATATAATTTTCAAATGAAAAAAATAATACTCTTTATAAGTTTTCTCTTTTATATAACAACAACGTCGGCACAACAAGATCCTGAATACACTCATTATATGTACAATATGAGTGTGATCAACCCTGCATATGCAACCGGAACTCCTTTGATGATGAATTTTGGAGGTTTGTACAGAACGCAGTGGGTTGGTGCCGTTGGTGCTCCAAAAACGTTTACATTTTTCGGACATACTGCTTTAAGTGATAAAATTGAAGTTGGTTTGTCTTTGATATCTGATGATATTGGAGATGGAGCCAAAAAAGAAAATAATGTGTACGGTGATTTTGCTTATGTTCTTAATTTGGGTGGAAAAAATAAACTTTCACTTGGTCTTAAGGCCGGGTTTTCAGCATTACAAAGTAATTTTAATGGGTTTGTTTTACAAAGTGGGAATGCAGCCACTGATGCCGCTTTCGCAGAAGATATTAACGTAACCAAACCCAATATTGGAGTAGGAGCGTACTATTTTAGAGATAATTTCTATGTGGGATTATCAGCTCCAAATTTATTGAAATCCAAACAGATTGAAGAAAAGTCAGGATTAAACGCTTACGGTTCTGAAGAAATTCATACTTATTTAACCGCCGGTTATGTTTTTCAGGTAAATGATATGTGGAAAATAAAACCTGCATCGATGGCAAAATTTGTAAAAGGTGCTCCAGTTGCTGTAGATATTACTGCAAATGTTTTATACAATGAAAAGTTTGAACTTGGTGCAGCTTATAGAATTAATGATTCCTTTAGCGCTTTGGCCAATATTAATGTTACACCTTCTTTGAGAATAGGTTATGCATACGATTATACGCTTTCAAATTTAGGACAGTTCAATTCGGGAACACATGAAATTATGTTGCTATTTGATTTAGATTTATTAGGAAAAGGATATGATAAATCACCTAGATTCTTTTAAAATGAAAAATATGAAAAAACTACTTGTTATTATATTCGTATTTTCAATACAGTTTATAAACGCCCAGGATAAAGATTTGGTCAGAGCCAAACGATTTTTTGATAAGACATTTTATAGTGAAGCCATTATTTTATATGAGAAACTAGCAGAAGAAAAACCTTCTCAGGAAGTAATTAAAAATCTGGCAGATTCTTACTATTATACCAATGATTTAGTTAAAGCACAACGCTATTACAGACTTTTAATAAGCAATTATAATAAAGATTTAGATCGAAATTATTATTTCAGATATGCACAAACGTTAAAAGCTACAAATAGTGTTGCAGATGCAAATTCAGCTTTAAAACAATATTATGCTTCTTCGACTAATGGTAAGGATTCTATTTATTTTCAAAATGAACTTCACGAACTGGAAAATGTTTCGGCAATTGGAAATCGATTTGATATAAAAAATTTAGCAATCAATACACCAAATTCAGAGTTTGGTGCGGTAAGATATAAAGGTAATTTAGTTTTTGCCGGAGTAAAATTAAAACCGGGCTTGTTCGATAAAAAATTTAAGTGGGATAACGAAACCTATTTGAATTTGGTTACGATTCCATTGAATGAAATAAATGCTCCGGAAACCAATTTAACTTATTTTGCACAAGAATTAAAAACCGGAATGCACGAAGCAAATGCTGTTTTTACCAAAGATGGCAAAACAATGTATTTTACACGTAATTATTCTAAAAACGGAACTAAAAAGAAAAACGATGAGAAGATTTCAAATCTTCAGATTTTTAAAGCCGAATTAGTTGATGGGAAATGGACGAACGTTACACCGCTTCCATTTAATAGCCCAAATTATTCTGTAGAACATCCTGCACTTAGTGCCGATGAAAAAGTATTGTATTTTGCTTCTGATATGCCGGGCACAATTGGTTCTTTTGATATTTATTCCGTAAATATTAATAAAGGAGCTTTTGATACACCAAAAAATTTAGGTCCGCTTGTTAACACAGAGAAAAGAGAGCAATTTCCTTTTGTTTCAAATGACAGCAAACTTTATTTTTCTTCTGATGGACATTTAGGTTACGGATCTTTAGATGTTTTTGTTTCAGATATTAAAGGAAATGACTATTCGGAGCCTGTAAATATCGGTTTGCCGTTAAATTCTAATTTAGATGATTTCTCTTTTAATATCGATTCTGATACCAAAGAAGGGTATTTTGCGTCAAACAGAGAAGGCGGAAAAGGAAGCGATGACATTTATCAATTCACAGAAATTAAAGATTTAATCGTAGAAGATTGTAAACAGTTTATTGCCGGAACAATTACAGATGTAGATACTCATTTAGTACTTGAAAATGCGACTGTAATGTTGCAGGATTCTGCTAAAAAGGTTTTAAATACAATTACCACTTCAGCAGATGGGAAATTCAGTTTTACCGTTGCTTGCGAAAGCACATATACAATTGTTGCGTTTAAAGAAAAATATACCAACGAGTCAAGAACTTTAGAGATTGGAAAAACGAGAAATGCAACCAACGACGGTTCACTGGCACTAAAATCTTTAGACGCTATTAAATTGGAAGAACAGAAAAATGCGGAAGATAAAAGAAAAGAGGAAATTCGTTTAGAAAAAGAAAAAAGAGATAAAGAAGCATTGGCTATTATCGCTCTAAATGAAGCAACAAAAAAAGCAAAAGCGGATGAAATTGCAGCTGGAGAAGTGAAGAAAAAAGAAAAAGAGAATCAAATTATGGCACAAGAAAAAGATGTCATAAAAGATAAAGACCGCTTAATTATCAAAACTGATCCTATTTATTTCGATTACAATATGTGGTATATTCGTAAAGAATCGAAAGTTGTTTTAGGAAGAGTTGTAGCTTTGATGAATAAATATCCCGGAATGGTAATCGAGATTGGTTCCCATACAGATTCAAGAGGAAATGATAAATTTAATGAAGAACTTTCTCAAAAAAGAGCCAATTCGACCAGAGAATTTATCATTCAGTCTGGTATCAATGCCAGCAGGGTTTCGGCTAAAGGTTATGGAGAATCTGTACCAATTATCAAATGTAAAACAGATGATGCCTGTTCAGAGGAAGATCACGAATTGAACAGACGAAGCGAATTTGTAATTAAGAAGTTATAATCATCATCTTATCAAAAAAATACAATTTTAATTAAGAAGCCTTTTTTTTGGCTTCTTTTTTATTTATTTTTATAAGATAAGAATGAACTTAAAAAATTAAAATATGAAAAAATCTGTATTATTATGTTTGGTTTTGGCTTCTATTGGATTTCAAAGTTGTAAAAATGATGAAAAGCAAAAAGGAATTGAATCCGCAAAATCTGAAGGTGAAAAAGTAGTAAATACTGAATGTTATAAAGCAATATATGAAAAGGATACTATTGATTTAAAAGTAAATACATTAAAAAACGGAAAAGTATCCGGAGATATGGTAATGAAAGTGGCTAATGCACCACAAAGAACCGGAGAAGTCACAGGAGAATTTAAAGGTGATACGCTGTTTATTGATTACACATTTGTAGATACCGAACATAAAGATACAAAATTCAAAAATCCGATGGCTTTGTTAAAACGTGATAAGAAACTTATTTTAGGCAACGGAACCATGCAAACGACGATGGGAGTTACTTATTTAGTAAAAGATAAGCCTATAGATTTCGAAAATGTGAAATACAAATTCGCAACTGTTGAGTGCGTTGAAAAAGCAAAATAAATAGAGAAATTAAAATTAAAAAGCCGTTTCATACAATTATGAAACGGCTTTTATTTATTTTTAGATTTAATTTTTTTTATAAAACTTCACCTTTAATTTTTAAGGCTACACGGCCATCAGGATAATTCACTGCATTAGTTTCAACAGTAATAGTTTTACGAATAGGACCAGCGGCCATATTATATTTTACATCAATTTTTCCTTTTTTTCCTGGCAAAATAGCAGTTGCTGGTTTTGTAACAACAATAGTACTTACTGTAGATTCAGCACCAGTAATTATCAAAGGAGCATCTCCAGTGTTGGTGAATTCGAATGAACGAACTGCATTATCACTCTTAGAAATTTTTCCATAATCAATTGTATTGTCCTGAGCCGCAAATTCAATTTTCGGACCATTTTGTGCGTAACCCATTGCACTAAACAATACGATTGCAATAAAAGAGGCAACATTTTTCATTTTGAAATTATTTTAAGTTGTAAGTAAATATACATTCTTTTAATTAACACACAAATTATTAATTCGCTTTTTATAGTGTCTTTAATTATTTACTTTTGCTGTCAGTTATAATTACAAAAATTGAACCAAAGTTTTTAGGGTTTATTTGTTTAACTGTTTAATCGTTTAATTAATAACGATTAAGAAAGAGTAAAACAAATTGACAATTAAACGAATTAACGATTAAACATATCCACGATAAAATGACAATTCCAGCACAATTTGACGCTAAAACGATCGAGAATAAATGGTATGATTACTGGATGAAAAATAATTATTTTCATTCAGAGCCAGATCATAGAACACCTTATACAATTGTAATTCCACCGCCAAACGTGACAGGAGTCCTTCACATGGGACATATGTTAAACAATACAATTCAGGATGTTTTAATTCGTCGCGCGCGTTTAAAAGGTTTTAACGCTTGCTGGGTTCCGGGAACGGATCATGCATCAATCGCAACTGAAGCTAAAGTTGTAGCAAAATTAAAAGCAGAAGGAATCAATAAAAATGATTTAACACGCGAAGAATTTTTGGCGCATGCCTGGGAATGGACAGATAAATACGGTGGCGTAATCTTAGATCAGCTTAAAAAATTAGGAGCTTCTTGTGACTGGGAAAGAACCAAATTCACAATGGATCCAGACATGTCGGCATCTGTAATAAAATCGTTTGTTGATTTATACAACAAAGGATTAATTTACAGAGGGTACCGAATGGTAAACTGGGATCCTGAAGCTAAAACAACTTTATCTGATGAAGAAGTTATTTACGAAGAACAACAAGGAAAATTATTTTTCTTAAAATATAAAATTGAAGATTCAGAAGATTTCTTAACTATTGCTACAACGCGTCCAGAAACTATTTTTGGAGATACTGCTATCTGTATCAATCCGAATGATGAGCGTTTTGCCCATTTGAAAGGAAAAAAAGCTATCGTTCCAATTTGTGGCAGAGTAATTCCGATTATCGAAGACGAATATGTAGATGTTGAATTCGGAACTGGATGTTTGAAAGTGACGCCAGCGCATGACATGAATGACAAAACGCTGGGAGAGAAGCACAATCTTGAAATCGTAGATATTTTTAATGAAGATGCTACTTTAAATAGTTTCGGATTACATTATCAAGGAAAAGATCGTTTTGTAGTTCGTACTGAAATTGCAAAAGAATTAGAAGAAATTGGAGCTTTGGCGAAGACCGAAATCCATTTGAATAAAGTTGGAACTTCTGAAAGAACCAAAGCGGTAATCGAACCAAGATTATCAGATCAATGGTTTTTGAAAATGGAAGATTTAGTAAAACCGGCAATTAAATCAGTTTTAGAAACGGGAGATATCAAATTGCATCCAAAACGTTTTGAAAACACTTACGCGCACTGGTTAAACAATATCCGCGACTGGAATATTTCTCGTCAATTATGGTGGGGACAACAAATTCCAGCTTATTATTACGGAGACGGAAAAGAAGATTTCGTAGTTGCTGAAAACATCGAAGATGCGTTAGTTTTAGCAAAGGAAAGAACCAACAACCAACAACTAACAACCGACAACCTTAAACAAGATGTTGATGCGTTAGATACCTGGTTTTCATCCTGGCTTTGGCCGATGTCAGTTTTCGGAGGAATAATGGATCCGGAAAGTGCTGATTATAAATATTATTATCCAACAAATGACTTGGTGACAGGTCCGGATATTTTATTCTTCTGGGTTGCGAGAATGATTATTGCAGGTTACGAATATGCTGGCGAAAAACCATTTACAAATGTATATTTAACTGGTTTAGTTCGTGACAAACAACGTCGTAAAATGTCTAAATCATTAGGGAATTCTCCTGATCCTTTAGATTTGATCGATAAATTCGGTGCCGATGGTGTTCGTGTAGGATTGCTTTTGAGTGCTTCTGCCGGAAACGATATTATGTTTGATGAAGAGTTATGTAATCAAGGAAAAGCGTTTTCTAATAAGATTTGGAATGCCTTTAAATTGATCAAAGGTTGGGAAGTTTCTGAAACTATTCCACAGCCGGAATCATCAAAAGTTGCTATTGAATGGTTTGAAGCTAAATTGCAACAAACCTTAGTTGATATCGAAGATAATTTTGAAAAATACAGAATTTCAGATTCGTTAATGGCGATTTACAAATTGGTTTGGGATGATTTCTGTTCTTGGTTTTTAGAGATGATCAAACCAGCGTATCAACAACCAATTGATAAAACGACGTTTGATAAAGCAATCGAAATGTTAGAAAGTAATTTGAAATTGTTACACCCTTTCATGCCTTTCTTAACTGAAGAAATTTGGCATTTAATTGCTGACAGAACTGCCGAAGAAGCTTTAATTGTTTCGACCTGGCCAGAATTAAAACCGTTTAATGCAAGTTTAATTGCTGATTTTGAAAGTACAATCGAAGTGATTTCAGGAATCAGAACGATCAGAAAAGATAAAAATATTCCGTTTAAGGGTGCAATCGAATTGAAAGCAATCAACAGTGAGAATCTTTCGACTTATTTTGATTCAATCGTAACGAAATTAGGTAATATTTCAGCATTCGAATATGTATCTACTAAGGTAGACGGAGCACTATCTTTCCGTGTAAAATCAAATGAATATTTCATTCCGATTTCAGGAGGAAATATTGATGTTGAAGCTGAAATCGCAAAATTGAATGCAGAATTAGTTTATACACAAGGTTTCTTGAAATCAGTTCAGGCGAAATTGTCTAATGAGAAATTTGTTGCCGGAGCACCAGAAAAAGTTTTGACTAACGAAAGAAACAAAGAAGCTGATGCTTTGGCGAAGATTGCTACAATTGAGCAAAGTATTGCTGGTTTGAAATAAGAATTAGATTTACTTTTTAAAATATAAAGCTGTCCTTTTGGACAGCTTTTTTGTTGCAGTTTTGTCAATTCCGAAGAACGAGGAATCCCCATGAGAAGCTCTACAAAGTAGTAACAATCTTGTCATCCTGAGGAATGAAGGATCACACACGAAAATCCGTAAAGTAATCTACAATCTTTGTCGAACCTCTTTGTCGAGCTGCTAGTGTGATCCTTCGTTCCTCAGGATGACAAGATTGTCAAAAGACAAAATGGACTTTATATTTTTACTTCTTCCTCTTCAAAACCAAAAACAACGGATAAGAAATCACAGTAATTGCTACAATAATCATAAAGCTTTTAAGGTCACTGTAAACAAAACCCGCAAGTAATGCAACCGAAGCAATAATTGCTAAAATAGTGGTCCAGGGATACCAAACCGAACGATAAGGTCTTGGCAAATCAGGTTCTGAATTTCTCAGTTTTATAAGAGAACAATATGCTAATCCCCACACAATAATAGAAGTAAAGGCTGCAAAGGAAAACAAGACTTCAAAGGACCCAATACAAATCAGAAATAAACTGAATACAGAAGAGACCAAAAGCGCAGTAATTGGAGTGCCGCCTTTGTTGACATTCGTTCCTTTTTTAGTAAAAAAACCATCTCGGCTTAAGCCATATAAAATTCTTGGCGGAATCATCATAAAGGCATTCAAAATGCTGATTAAAGAAAAAATTGAGATTACTGTTACAATAATAGCTCCATTTTTTCCGAAGATAATATTGGCAACATCGGCAGCAGCCAAATTAGATTTTGCTACAGTTTCAAGTGGCAACACATAGAAAAAGGCCATATTTACCAAAATATATATTGCTACAACCAACAATACACCGCTGAATAATGATTTTGGAATATTTTTACTCGGATCATCATTTTCTTCTGCAAAAAAACAAACGCTGTTCCATCCATTATATGTTCCGATGATAAGCTGAAGCGATTTAAAAAAGCCAAATAGTAATCCGATTTGAAAGAATGAATTGTCTGTTTTAATAGATGGAATTTTTACTCCAGAATACATAAAACACGCCACAACCAAACATACAAAACAAATGACTTTAAGTAAACTTGTGATTTGCTGAATAACACTTCCGTTTTTTACACCACTTAAATGCAACAATACAAACGCTATTAAAAGTGAAATCGCCATTACGGTTGAATAACTAGCCAAATTCGGAAATAAAATAATCAGATATTCACTGATTACAATACAGTAGAAAGCAGGTGGAATCGCATTGGTAATATAATCAAACCAACCGGATAAAAAGCCGGCATAATCTCCAAAAGCTCTTTTAATGTAATTATAGGAACCACCGGCTTTAGGAAGCATTGTAGCGAGTTCTGCATACGAATTGGCACCAATTAAAATATATAAACCGCCAAAAAGCCAGGAAGCAATTATAAGCCAGTAGTTTTCAAGCAGACCCGCAATTGTTCCGGGGGTTCGCAGAATTCCAACTCCAATTGTTCCTCCAATTAATACTGCAATATTAAAACTTAATCCGAGCGTTTTTTTTAATTGGTTCTGTTTGGAATCTGACATAAAATTTTGTTTTGTTGAAATAAAAATGTTTTAACAAAAGTAAAGATATTTAAAACAGTTTCTTCTCAGAAAATAAAAAACCTCATCTATTGCTAAATGAGGTTTTTGTAAAATTTAAAAAGCCTTGGCTAATTAAAATCTAATTCAAATTTTTAGAATTTGTATCGTAAGCTTGTCATGATTTGACGAGGTGCGATAGGATTCACACTATAATTTTCGTGAACTGTGTAATTCAATTCGTTCGTTATGTTTGAAAGTCTGCATAAAATTGAGAATTTTTTCCATTCATACCCAAGAGAAGCATCTACTGTAACGTATCCTTCCAAAGGAATATCACGATCTCTAATTGTTACAGTATATGTTTTTGGATTGGTTGAAGGTGTGTTTTCTGTCCATAAATAATCATCATTCCAGCCTCCTGTACGGTCACCAACGTAGTTTCCGATAGCTCCAAAAGTTACTCCTTTTAATAAACCGCTAGGTAATTTGTAGAAAAAGCTCAAATTGGCAGTGTTTTTTGGAGTTCTTGCTAAAACATCGCCAACAACAAGGCTTCCACTTGTTCCAGATGATTTAGATACTTTGGTTTCATTAAAACTATAACCAGCCATAATGTTCAAACCTTCTACAGGTGTCGCAGTAATATCTATTTCGATTCCTTTTCCTTTTGTAGCCCCAACCAATTCTTTTATATTCGTATTAACGTTTTGTGTAACTCCATCTGATTGATATTGAGCTGTTTGTGCTAAATTATTGTTGGTAATTTGATATAATGTTACGTTTGTAGTCAAAAGACCTCTGAAAAAATCTTTTTTCACACCAACTTCATATTGATCTATAATAGATGGATCTAATGGTTGTGAATCTACTGTTGTTCCAGTATTTGGAGTAAAAGAGTTTGAATAACTTGCAAATAAAGACAAATCTTTAGTAGGCTGTACTACCAAACCTGCTTTTGGTGAGAAAGCTTTGTTGACGGCTGTAGCACCAGTTACTGGTAATGCATTTTCGTAAGTAGTTGTAATGACATTTACATTATTCTTTTTCTCTATCACTTCTTTTGTAGTGGTAGCTTCACTTTGTTGCCATGACCAACGTAATCCGGCCAGAACTTTTATGTATTGATTAACCGAAACTAAATCTTGAAAATAGGCTCCAAAACGTTGCGTTTCTGTACTTGTTAATTGAGTAGTTCTTGTTGGATAAGGTATAACAGTACTTTGTGTGTTATAATCGTAAGTATATAAATTTATTGCGGTAGCTTCTGTTGTTAAAAGGTCTGCAGGTTTTCCAGGAGCATAGAATCCAAAAGTGTAACTAGGAGCAAGAGAATTTTCGTAATCAACTCCGGTAAATATTTGATGTTTAATACTTCCTGTTTTAAAATTTCCCTGTAAACTTAACTGGTCTCCAAAAATTTGTTCGGCACCATCAGCTTTTGTTAAGCCACGTTTCCAATTTCCATTAGCATCAATTGTGCTTAACTGTGCTGTAGATGTTTGAGTTCTGCGGTAAGATTGATAAGAAGAATTAAAATTTAATTTCCAGTTTTTGTTAATGTCATGATTGAACAATAATGAGGCACTAGATGATTTAGTATTTGCAGTAGACCAAAGTGCTCCAAAGAATTCGTTACGTGGCAAATCTAAAATTGTTTTTTCATAGATCCCTGTACCAAAATCTGGTGTCCAGTCAGCACTTAAATAATCCCCTTGTAATGTAATTTGGGTTTTATCTGATAAATGAAACAAAAAGGAAGGATTAATGTAGATACGTTCATTTTTTACAAAATCTCTAAAGCTTTCAGAGTTTTCATAAGACCCTGTAAATCTGTATGCTATAGATTTATTTAATGGTCCGTAAAAATCAATAGAAGGTTTGTAGTAAGAATAACTTCCCATTTGCATAGATACTTCACCACCCGAAGTAAATTTTGGCGTTTTAGTAACTAAATTCATAATTCCACCTGGTGCAACATTTCCATACAATAAAGCAGAACCTCCTTTTAAGAATTCAACTTTTTCTAAGGACGAAACTTCTGGGATTGAACCTGCATTATAACGAAAACCATTTTTAAACATATTATTGGCGCTCATATCATATCCTCTTGAAAAGAATGATTCTTGTGCTCCACCACGAGCAGATCCTACATAAACACCGTTTAGATTTTTTACTACTTCACTCAGTCTTATCGCTTGTTGTTGTTCGATTACTTCGCTGCCAATAACCTGAACGCTTTGTGGCAAGTCCATAACTTTAATACCAGAACGAGCTGCTTCGATTGGCTTTTTAGGTTTATTTGCTGTGATTAAAACTTCATTAAGGATTTCTCCTTTTTTATTTTTTACAGTATCATTTAAAGTAGTAGTATTTTCTGCACTTGTATATTCCTGGCTATAAGCTCCAAAGCTTAGAAACGACAAAGCAAGTAGTAAACTATGTTTCATGTTCTTTATTTAGATTTAATAAAAATAATTTTTTTGTGCAAATATAGGGTTAGTAAATAGTTTTAACAAAATTTAACAATACTTTTTATGGCTTAATTTTGTATTATTTTTGTCTTAAGATTTGCTTAATTTGTTGTTGGTTTTATTTTTATTCATTATAAATAATAATACCGTAGCTTAATTGGAAAGGTCTATTTATACTATATGATAAAAAAAAGCCTTGTTCAAAAGAACAAGGCTTTAAGGAAATAGAATAGATTAACATCAAAATAAATTGATCTTATTTAACAGAAATTAAGTAAGTTGCCATTTTCCAGATTTCATCGTATTTCTTACCATTATGCTCACCAGATGCTTTTTCTGTATAAGCAAATTCTACCATGTAGTTTCCTGGCCAGATTGGTGTAAATGAAACTTCTCCGTTTTCATTACTCCATAATTCTTTTTCCCAACCATTTGGAGCGATTACTTTCATTTTTTGTTCTTTGGCAATTTTGCCTTCATACAAAGCATTTACATTGATTTTTGTATTTTGTTTTGCAGTTATAACATCTTTAGAAAATAAACTGATAATATTTGAGTTTGCAATAGCTTCATTTCCTTTTGCAGCATTGCCAACTGTTACAGTTGCACTTGAGTTATAATCTAAAACCATTGTTCCGTAAACATCTTTTACTTTATGATGCATTACGATTGTATATACTCCATCTTCATCTGGCGTAAAAAATGCCTGATATTTATTTTCTAATGCTTTTGATGAAAGTTTAGTTTCTTTTTTTGATGGACTAATCACAACCAATGAAAAATCTTTTAAATCTGAAAACCATTTGTCAGCCTTTGTAATATCGTTATCTGAAAATTCTCCAAAGTAAACAGAGATTTCCTGCGCTTTTCCTTTTGTTCCTGTTGCCTTAGTTTCGATCCAAAGTGCATGAGCAAACAATTGCGGACTTGCCACAAGCATAAAAAGAAAAAAAGTGATTTTTTTTAAAGTATCTAATTTCATAAGATCAGGTTTAAAATTTGTTAAGTATGATATTTTTCACAAATCTAAAGTTTATTTAGAATAATTAAAAATAAAATGCTGGAAATTTGTAACTTTTATTTTGATTTGAAATTATAAGGGAAGACTTGAAAATTAATAGGATTATCGTAGAATAGAATATCTTTAAAAGACTTAATTTTGCAACCGAACAAATTGACACGACTTCATGATCATTCCCTTTTTTAAAAAAATACAAGGCTCACCAAAAGGATTTAGGCTAGCCAATACTGTATTTTTTTTCCTTTCCGGTTTTGGATATTCTTCCTGGGTATCCCGAATTCCACATATACAGGCAGAATTACATTTGTCTGAAGCTGAATTTGGAGCTGTTTTATTTGCATTCCCGATTGGTTTAATGTTAACAATGCCTTTTACGGGAATGTTATTAAATAAATACAGCAGCCGTTATATTATGTTGTTAGGAGCAGTGATGTTTAATATTGCTTTGTCTTTACCGGGTTTAGTTGCTTTTGTCTGGCAGTTGGTCATTGTGCTTTTAATCTTTGGTGCTTCTCGTAATATTTTTAATTTATCGATTAATGCACAATCTCTTGAGGTTCAGAAGTTATATCCAAAATCAATTATAACGCGTTTTCATGCCGTTTGGAGTATTGCGGTTTTTTCGGGAGCTGGTTTAGGTTATATCATGGTAACACAACATATTGCACCATCCTATCATTTACTAGGAGTGAGTGTTTTTATGATGGGACTTACGGCTTGTTTTTATCCAATGAGTATTCATAATGAGCCCGTGCCGGTTAAAAAGAAGTTCTTTTCGATGCCTGAAAAAAATCTTGTGAAGTTCGCCCTGATCTGTTTTGTTTCTATGGCTTGCGAAAATACGATGTACGACTGGAGTGGTATTTATTTTAAAAATATATTGCATGCTTCTCCAAAGTTAACCAGTGCTGCATTTGTATTTTTTGCAACAGCGGTGACTTTAGGACGTTTGTTTGGAGATTATGGTGTAATGAAATTTGGTACGAAACGAATTCTGTTTTATAGTGGTATTTTGATCACAGCAGGATTTGGTATTTGTTTTATTCTGCCTTATGCTTATCCAACTATTTTTGGCTATGTATTGATTGGAGTAGGCGTTTCCTGCGTCGTTCCGTTAGTATTTGCCATCGCCGGCAGATCATCAAAATTAAGCAGCGGTTCTGCCTTAACTTCTATATCTACAGTTGGTTATCTTGGCTTTTTGCTTGTGCCGCCAATGGTAGGTTTTATCTCTGAATATTTAAGTATGAAATGGGCGTTTCTAATCATGGCATTTTTAGGAATACTGATGATTTTTATGGTAAATAAGATTGGAGAGAATGAGTGATTCTTGAAGTGGCTAAGATACTAAGGTTCTGAGGTTCTGAGTTTTTTTGTTTGCTGTACTGGATGTAGACTGGACTAAAGTCCAGCCCTACAAAATAATTTGAACCTATGGTTCTGGTTTGAAGTTTAAATTCAGGTGGATGGATTATATTGAAGTAACGTACGAAGCTTCGGGATTAATCTGTTGGAGTTGTCAATTTGAAATTGCATTTAGATAATCTTTCCATTTTTGTTTTTTAACTATATAAGAATATTGAAAGCTTTTTTCATATATCCTTATTTTGTCTTTAAATTGAAGCGTATCAACATAAAATAAATCCAGTTCTTCTTTTTTATTTAAAAAATGAATAGAATAAATAGCAGTTGGACAACAACAATATCCAGTTTTTTCGGCATTTATAAATACTTTGTCAAAACTTTCAAATTGTTGCTTATTTATATTTTTAAATTCTTTTTTTGAAGGAAAAAATTCAACATCTGTTATTCTTGTTTTCGTAAGTGTTGTATCATACAGTTTGATAATTATTTCAGTACTGTTAGATTTTGTTTTATTGAAGGAAAAATTATCAATAATATCTTCTAGAGTATTTTCAATTTTTGAATTACAACCTACAATCAGAATTAAAGTTAGGATTAAAAAGAAAGTTTTTTTCATTGTTTAATAGCAGCTCCAAAATCTACTTCTTAGTCATAACAAACTTCTCCTTGGTCATTTTCCCTTGTAGATTTCCTGAAATCTCAGCAGTCAAAGTATTATTAGCTCCTTTTGTATAAGTAATTTTTTGAGGATAATCGTGAGATGGATTTTCGAAAACTAATTTGTTTTCACTTTCTGTAGTTGAACCAAAATCTATGGCTTTGTCGTTGTTTTGTCCATTTACTGCTGCGCTGTACAATAACATTTCACCTTTTTGAGCTAAAGTTATTTTTTCAGCATGCAAAGTGTCGTTATTTTTTATAAAATAGGATGTCGCACTGAAAGTACTGTCGTTTACTTTCTGCCAGCTTTCAGTTAAAACACCATCTTCTGATTTATTTTCCCAGGTTCCAATAAGCCAGTCGGCCAGTTTTATTTTATCTTTTTCAACAGTTTCTGCTTTTTTGCAAGATACAACGGCTAATAAAACAAGTAGAAGAGTGGTTTTTTGAAACATATTGGTTAATTTTTGAGGTTAGATTGAATAGCTAAGTTAGGAATAAAATTGTGAATTGTGAATTATGAATTGACAATTGTCAATACCTTTAACATCTAACACATAACCACTAACTACATAAAATAGCATAAACTAATTCTTTAGTAGGTTTTTCATCTCCCAATTTTGCTCTTACATCATCAAAAGTAACTTTGAAATCACAGCCTAATTTATAATCACCGCAACCATAAGCAGTTTTTCCTTTCATAATCGTTCCTTTTTTGCATTTCGGACACGTTAAGGAATCTGAAGTCGCATCTGATTTTAAGTCTGATGTTGCTTTTGAAGCTATTTTTTTTGCTTCTAACTTTAGTTTATAGTTTTCTTCAAAACGAATTAAACCTTCTACAGCACCAGCTTCTGTTTTAAAGCCTTTTATGTTCACAGTTGAACCCTTCTGAAGCAATCGCATATATTGGCTTTCCGTTATTTTTTTATCTGAAAAAACATAAGGTAACACAAAGTCGCAACCCGATTTATATTCAGAACATCCGTAAGCCGATTTTCCTTTTATTAGATTTCCTTTTTTACATTTCGGACAGGCTTCCGCTAAAATTCCGGCAGCTTTTTTTTGCTCGACTTTTACCGCTTCTTTCTGGACATTTCCGGCATGCGAAATATTGGCGTGTCGGGTTTCACTTCTTACTTCAGTGACCAAAGCTTCGACCATACGCTTCATGTTTTTAATAAAGGCGCCGGCGGTGAAAGTTCCTTTTTCGATATCTTTCAATTGTTTTTCCCAGGAACCTGTGAGTTCAGCCGACTTGATTAATTCATTTTGAATCGTGTCAATAAGCTGAATTCCGGTTGGCGTTGGTAAAACCTGTTTTTTGTTTCGAACAATGTATTGGCGCTTAAAAAGCGTTTCAATAATATTCGCACGCGTTGACGGACGGCCGATTCCGTTTTCCTTCATCAATTCACGTAAATCTTCGTCGTCGATTTGTTTTCCGGCGGTTTCCATCGCGCGCAGTAAAGTTGCTTCCGTGAACTGATTCGGTGGTTTGGTTTCTTTTTCTAAAAACGAAGGCTCATGTGGGCCTTTTTCTCCCACAATAAAACTCGGTAGTATATCAGCTTCTTTTTCTTTGGCGTTCGGGTCTTCAAAAACAACACGGAAACCTTTTTTAAGGATTTCTTTTCCAGTGGTCTTGAACATTACATCTGCCGCTTTTCCAATTACTGTAGTATTGGCGACCAAACAATCGTCATAAAAAACAGCAATAAAACGTTTTACAATAATATCATAAACCTGCTGTTGATTGTACGGTAAATTGCTTTCTATTCCAGTCGGAATAATAGCGTGGTGATCCGTAACTTTTTTATCGTTGAAAACCTTTGGTGATTTTTTAATTTTCTTTTGTAAAAGTGGCTCCGTTAAGGCAGCATAATGCGTTAATTTCTGCAGAATTCCGGGCACTTTCGGATAAATATCATTGGGCAAAAATGTAGTATCAACTCTGGGATATGTAACTACTTTTTGCTCGTATAAACTTTGTGCAATTTTAAGCGTTTCATCTGCCGAAAACCCAAATTTGGTATTGCAATAAACCTGTAAACCTGTTAAATCAAATAGTTTTGGTGCAAATTCATTTCCGTTCTTTTTTTCAACCGAAACAATTTCGAATTCACTTTCTTTAACTTTATTGGCTAAAACTTCTCCATCTTCTTTATTCAGAAAACGGCCTTCTTCATAACTAAAAAGCGTTTCTCGGTATAAAGTCTGCAATTCCCAATAGGGTTGAGGTTTAAAATTCTCGATTTCTTTAAAACGGTCCACAACCATTGCTAAAGTTGGTGTCTGTACACGACCGATAGACAACACTTGCTTGTAACCGCCATGTTTTACGGTATACAAACGTGTGGCATTCATTCCGAGAAGCCAATCGCCAATTGCTCTCGAAAATCCGGCGTAGAATAAATTATCGTAGTTCGCAGATGGTTTTAAGTTTTCAAAACCTTCTTTTATAGCTTCAGTTGTTAGGGAAGAAATCCACAAGCGTTGTACTTCACCTTTGTAATGCGCTTCGTTCATTACCCAACGCTGAATCAATTCTCCTTCTTGTCCGGCATCCCCGCAGTTTATGACTACTTCGGCTTTATCGAATAAACTCTTTACAATTTTAAACTGCTTTTGAATACCAGAATTTTCAACTACTTTGGTTTCAAATTTCTCCGGAAGCATAGGTAGATTATTTAAATCCCAACTTTTCCAGTGCGGTTTGTAATCGTTAGGTTCTTTTAAGGTACACAAATGTCCAAAAGTGTAGGTCACCGCATAACCATTGCCTTCATAATAACCATCGTGCTTGGTATTAGCACCCAAAACGGATGCGATTTCACGTGCTACACTTGGTTTTTCAGCAATACAGACCTTCATTTCTACTTTTTGATTTAAAGGCGAAATTAAGGAATTAGAAATTGGTATTGAAATTTTTTGCCACTAAGGCACTAAGGCACTAAGTTTTTTTTGAGCTTGATTTTTTTAATCTCGCAAAGTCGCAAAGTCGCAAAGTTTTTTGTTGCAAATTATTTAAATCTGCGCGAAACAAACTTTGCGACTTTGCGACTTTGCGAGAAAATTTTGCACTGTCTTTGATTGATTTTTAGCGCAGCACTTTAGTGACTAAAAAACTCCAACATTGTTTTCAACGCATCTTTTGAGTGCATTTTCTCTCCATTTTCAAGAGATTCCTGTGCTGCTTCTGAAGCTCTTTTTCGCATGATGATTTCATAAGCTGAAATAGCTTCCTGAACCGTTTTATATTTGTCAGAAGTTAAACATTCGCTTAATTCCAAAGCATCAAGCATGGCCATATTAGCACCTTCGCCAGCAAAAGGAGGCATTACATGTGCAGCGTCGCCAATGATAGTTGCATTAGGTAAAGCTTCCCAGGTTTGATCTAAAGGCATACAATTAATAAGACGCGGAATAAAAGGTACTGAAACATTTTCGAATAGTTCATACCAAACAGTACTCCATTCGGGATATACGTTTTTAAACCATTCTAAAATTTGTTCTTTATCGGCGTAGTCTAAACCACTGTCGACGGACCAGTTTTCATCAGCTTTAAAACTGGCATAAAAACCAAGAGCGCCTGCGCCTTTTTGTCCCATCAATATGTTTTTTTCATTTCCGAAAGCCATTATTTTACCTCCGTCGAGTATCGAATGAAGCTTTGGCGCTGCTTGTACGGATTCGTAAATATTGCCCTCCAGCATTGTTATGCCCGAATAGAATGGTTTTATGTCCGTGATGTAAGGGCGAATTTTAGAATTGGCACCATCAGAACCAATTACAATATCGGCGTAAACGGATAAACCGTTTTTGAAATGCAGTAACCAGCCTTCGTTTTGTGGCTCCATCGAAATAAAATGACTGTCCCAAACTATTGTTTCAGGCTGTAAAGATTCCAGTAATATTTTTCGGAGTACACCGCGGTCAATCTCAGGACGAAAATATTCATTGCCAAAATCTTCTTCGAGATTGGTTTCGTGGTCGCTGTAAAATACTTTTGCCTGTTCGTCTAAAATGAGTGTTTTGTCTGCACCAGGCATAAAGTTAGTTCTAAATTCTTCGAATAAATTGGCTTTACGAATAGCGGCTAACCCCGAATTATCATGCAAATCTAGCGGCGAACCTTGAACTCTTGCATTTTTATTTAAATCTCTTTCATATACTTTTACATTTACGTTTTGCTGTTGTAAAAGTCTTGCCAATGTAAGGCCACCGGGACCACCGCCAATAATAGCGACTTGTTTATTTTCTAGTAACATTCCGTTTAATTTTAAATTAATTCCGATCCGTTTGGCTTCTCAGTCTTTGGTCGGAACAAAATTATTGTTGTTTTAGAACGGATAATAGTATAAATCGGTCATCTTTATTTTTTAGTAATTCGCTGGGCACAACACCGGAGAATTTTTTGATTTCTTTGATGAAATGCGTTTGATCTGTGAAGTTTAATTCGGGGAAGAGTTTACCTTTTGCAATATGTTCTAATGAAGCCTTGAAGCGGAGGATTTTGCAAAATGCATTTAAAGAAAGTCCGAATTGTTTATTGAAATAACGATTGATTTCGCGGCTGCTCCAGGATATTTCTTCTGAAAGCTGTTGTATTTTTATTTCGCCGTTTGATTCGTAAACCAGTTTAAAAAGTTTACGTTTTCTTTCGTCGATTTTGACAGGCAAAAGTTCCTTTAGTTTTCTGGCTATTTTAGAATGAAAGCCCTCAAAATCTTTTAAATCATCAGTAGTAAATTCCCAAAAGTCATTAGGTAAAACTTTGGCACTATTTAAAATATCGGCAATAGAAGTCTGTAAAAGATATTCAGCTCCCAAAGGTTTAAAACTAATTTTAAAAGCGATTGTATTAGGTGGAATATTTTGTTGTTGAGGAATAGTTTCTAAACCAATAAGTGTAGTTTGAAAGGGCTCTAATTCAGATTTCATAAAAAACAAATCAATTCTTCCATCTGGCATTAAAACCACCTCCATGGCATTGTTTGATGGGTTATGAAACATCCCAATATTTTCTACAAAGTCGGCAAGTGAAGGGTCTGGTTCTACAGCTTTATAAAAGAAGTCATTGTTCATATCATTGATTACTTTGCGTCGCTTACTATACACATGTTTAATCGTACGCAAACAAAATCAAATTTATAACAAAAAGTTGAAATCTTTAAAAATAAAAGATCAATACACTAATATAATTAGGAAAAATCCCCCCGAAGAAAGGGTTTTTATCCTTGATACATACTCAGATAAAGGACAGAAATTTGTTTTGATTGTTAGTTAACCCGGATTTGTAGTGTTGGGTTTAAAATGAAGAAAACTAAATTTGAATGTCATGAGAGTATGTAGAGAAGTTAGCCGCTGGATAACAGAAAATGTTCAACAGCCAGTAGAAAGTTGGATAAACAGAGAAGAACAAAGATGCAGGGAAGAACCTTGTAACTGGTGGTGTCTGTGTTGCAATAAATGGTTTTGCTGGATAGTATTGGTTGCCGTATTGGTAGTAACCTGGATTATAGTGACCATTTCAAAATTGATTACTGAGGTTGTTTGTACAATCGTGGGACTAGTTCTTGATCTTGTTGGTTTTGTTATTAATCTAATTTTAAGTATTCCGATTATAGGTGGAATTATAAGAACCGTTATTAATTGGATTACCGAAATCGTCTGGAGAATTGTTAGTTTACCAGATTTTTTAGCTTCTCTTGCGGGGATTCGTCCTTTGAAGAAAATGTATGTTAAGCTTATTATCCTGAATAATAACGTAACTCCTCACACTAATGAAGCCACAGCAATTAGGGGAATCAGGACTGCCCAGGATATTTTTAGAATGCAATGTAATGTTAATCTAATTTATACGGGTGTTTGTGTTCCAAAGTTAAGTACGCCTAATGATGCTAATAATGTAGATTGTGGGGCCGGTGGATTCTTTTCTGATTGGTGGATTGGAGGTTCTTATTATGAATTGGTTTCTGCAGATTGTGCTTTTGAAGATGGATTAAAAAGAACGCTGGGCTACGGATCTGAATTAATTGTTTTTGTTGTTCAGAGCATCACACCAGATAAAACTGTTGGATGTAGTTTTGCCGCTACTCATAATTATATCGTAATAGAACCAAATATAAGTGGAATTCAGTCTATTGCTCACGAAATTGGACATTCCTGTTTATTACCGCACAATGAGGATAGTCGAACCAATCTGATGTTTCCATCGATTAGTATTGACGGTGCTGGTGAACTGGTTAATTTTACGATGACGAATCTGCAAATAGCTACTTTACGTGGTTCAAGACATTGTGTTTATATTTAATTCCGAATAATGATGCATACAGATATTTCATTTTTTGTCATTCGGTGTTTTGATGATTTACGCTATCTAAAATCAATAAAATCGATATTTCACAGATATAATGCTGTGAAATTTGATATGGAAAATTTAGATAAAGAAATAGCATTAAATTGGGAACAAAAAATCAACAGACTATATAAAGCTTGCGGATGTGGTGAAGGAAAGTTCTTTGTTTTTATTTTCTTTTTAATCGCTATAGGATGGAAATACAGCCATAATCAACTTTTTTTAACCTGGCCGACAGCTGGTTTCGTTTTTCTAATGTGTCTTTTAGGCGCTTTTTTAGGAAAAGCTTTCGGTCAATATTTGGCTTTTAGAAAATTAAAAAAAATTATTAATCAGTTGGAAAGTTCAAATTGGAATTTTTACTGATCGTATAAAAAAAGAAAACTACAACTTTAGGGTTGTAGTTTTTTTGTTTTTTTAGTTTGTTTTGTTTCTTATTTAAGAAGCTCAATTATCTCTGTATTCTTCACTTCCTGAGCAGCTTTTAACGCAGTCATTCCATTCATGTCTTTTGCATTTTTGTCGGCTCCTTTTTTCAATAGCAATTTAATTAGTTCTACATTTTGATTGTTTGCAGCCCACATTAAATTGGTCATTTTAAAACCATCTGTTTTATTAATATCGGCTCCGTTTTCAATTAAATATTTCGAGATTTCCAGTTCATCATTTACGACTGCCTGCATTAATACCGGAATATAAAATGATTCGTTTATTTTTCTGATGTAATTCACTTGCGATTTATCTTCTTCAATAATCTTTTTTACTTCATTTAAATTATGCTCAAAAATAGCTTTAAAAAGTTTTTCCCCAGAAGATTGAGAATAGCTGTTTATTGAAAATCCAAATAAAATTAAAAGTAATAATTTTTTCATTGAATTGATTTTTGGTGTTGGTTTATAGGACAATGCTAAATTAGTTTAATAGTTATATTTTAAAAACATCAAGTCTCTCCATCCAGGAAATTCCTGACTCCAAAAACGTAAGTCTCGTTTTTACGATTTGATCTGATTTGTCTCTAGGATTTTTAGTTACAAATCGAGCTATTGAATTATTAAAATCCAAAGTATATTTTTCATCAAAATCTTCTTTTTTATTTGAAGAAAAAGTAATCAGATTGTCTTTTGCAGTCCATTTCCCTTTTCCGTATTTATTGGCTTCCGGAGGGACACCTCCCTTAATATTCGAATACGAATGAAATACAAATGTGCCGTCTTGGTTTAAGATCAATTTGTATTCAATTACACTCTTTGTTTGTGTGTCACTAAGTGTTCGTT
Organism: Flavobacterium sp. GW821-FHT11G01; assembly: GCF_058808175.1. Taxonomy (NCBI): domain Bacteria; kingdom Pseudomonadati; phylum Bacteroidota; class Flavobacteriia; order Flavobacteriales; family Flavobacteriaceae; genus Flavobacterium; species Flavobacterium sp. GW821-FHT11G01. The sequence goes on from NZ_JBXARK010000001.1 coordinate 164,170, forward strand.
GATAATCGCCAACAAATTGATTTGATTGGGCGAATAGAGTTAGATTGAAAATTAAAAGTAGAGTGGTGGTTAGTAATTTCATAAGTATGTTTTTTTAAAGAATTATATTATATATATTTTATTCAATCTCGATATATTCAGATCTTCCTTTTCCATTTTCGTCGTCGAGCCATTCCCAATCTAAAGTCAATTTAATTTTGCCATTTTCTGTCAATCTAATTTTTGCTAATGCCTTACCCGCTTTCAATTCATTATCTACTGTTAAACATTGATAAAGCATGTGTAATCTATCATCTTTTAAGTCGGCAATAATTTTCCCGTAGGTTATTGTTCCTCCAGAATAGTCTGCCGTTACAAGATTGCCTTTCTGCTTATAGTGAAAAATGGTTTGTGTGTTTACTTCTCCATTATCAGAATTTTCAATTACTGCAAATCTTTTATTATTAAAGTCAAATTTATTCATTGTTGCTAAAGGTTTTGTCAGATTTATATTTTCTAAAACAAAAAATGGGGCGTCAGAGACAGCGCTAGCGCCATTGAAGAAATTATTCCAATTTTTCTAAATTGAAACTAACATTCTTTCCCTCAAAAAAAGCTTTTCCTTTAGCCATGCTTCCTTTTGTGTCAAATATTTCGACAGACATCGTTTTTCCTAAAAGCTCTTTTATAGGACATTTTGAAAAGGTAAATTCATAATCACAATTAGATTTCCAGACAATTGTGCCTTGAATTACTTCAGTTGATTCTTTAATGGTTTCCGTTTGAGTGGTTTTGGTTCGGGTTACTGTTATATCTGGAAGTCCTTCACTTGTGTAGAGGAATTTTCCAATTTTAAATTTGTCGCAACTAGATTCCTGAGAAAAACCGATGTTAAAAAGTAAACCGAATAAAAGAAAGAAACATGCTTTTTTCATAATTGTATTTTATTATTTCTCAAACATAATCACTTACAATTCAAAAACCTTACGTGAAACCGTAATTATAATCGTAAAAAGACAGGAAATTTTTATCAGGTTTATGGTTTATAAGAACATAAAAAAATCCGCGCTATCGAACCGTAAAATATTTGCGCCATCCAGGGTTCATGTTATTTAAATTTTGAGAAATTACCTCAGGTTTAAAAGTACCAATCTGTTGTGAATGGTTACTAATTCCAGAATCGAATTTTTTAAATGGGCAGGCATATTATCAATTTCTTTTTGCCTGGCATAAAACTCATTTTCATCTTTGTAATTTGAAATACTAACCAAAAGATTTTTGTCCTGAAAAACGGGTAGTCTTGGGAAATCATTTTCAGACAATTCGCTTACCCAAAGCGTTATATCATCTATTTTTAAATCTTTAAGAAAAGGAATATAAGTAGAGTCAAAAAGGGTAATAACTTCCTCAAGTCTGCTATTACAAATGTAAAAATCTACAACAGTAAATGCTTTATTAGTTTGAAACGATTCACGCTTAATTTCTCTTTTTAAAGGACGTAGCAAATAAACATTATCAGAGTTTATCATCATTTCATTTGCTCCTTTTCCATATTCTTTCCAGGTTGTACTGTTACTATAAAAATCACTTAAAAACTTTAATCTCGTTTTCATATCAGCAAAACCACGAAACCAAACAAACCTGTCATTTACGTTGTCAATTTTAAATTCTCCTAATGTATATCCGCCAAGTTCATCCATTGGCGCAACAAATTTCGAATGAAAATAAGCACCAAACTGATCCGTTAAATTGGGTTTCAACAAATAATTACGAATTTCTAATACTTGTATGTCTTCTGAATTTTGTGGGGCTGAATTACTCATATTAATTTCTATATATTTTTAACTGATTTTGATACGCAATACCCAAAGCTTTCAGAATTAATTAGCGTATTAGAAGGAAATCTTCTGAGTGCGAGTAAATTGTATTTCAGGTAATTAATTTAAGACTTTGATTTTATCGCTTTTATTAGTTTCTGATTGCGTTTGTCAGCTCTTGAATTCTGTAAAGAAATAACAGCCCAAATTGCTGCCGGAATCCAACCAATTAAAGTTATTTGCAAGATTAGACAAAGAATTGAAGTGAGTATTTTTCCTCTCAAAAAGAAAGAAACAAACGGAAAGAAAATTGCAATTAGTGTCATCATCCTGATTGGTTTGTAAGTTTTATCTAAATTTTTGACCAATGTATTACATCTGGTTTGGGACTAAATTAAATCCTATTTTATGATTTGCCAAATCATATTGGCGTCATCTGGATTGTATTTAATACTATCTCCAGTTTAAAATAAAATCAAGTAAATTCTCGACAATTATTTTGAGCCAGTTTTTCTTTTTCTTCATAAGGAATGCTAAAGCTCTCTTTTAAGATCATTTGTGAATGCGATTACTAATGCAATACCACAGAAAAGCAAGCATATAAGTGCACGTACAATTTCGTTTCCGCCGCCTGCTGATGGGTTTGCAATGGCATCAGGAATATGAAAGAATAGAAAAAACAGTAAAAGCGTGAATGCTAACAGAAGCGCAATGGGTTTTATTAGTATTTTAAAAATAATAGCTATGCCAGAAATTACAAGTGCAGCACCAAAAAAATAAGTCCAAAACATGGGCGCAGGCAACCATTTTGGTACCATTGTCGCGATAAAGCTGGCAAAAGTAAAATGACTCAATCCAAATACTATGATCAGAATGGAATAAAAAACGCGTCCACACGGAATAAGTTTTTCTAAAAATGAGGTGAAATTCTTTCCGTCTTTGGCAACACTTTTCGCTGTAAATGATCCTGCCATTACAAACGCTCCTCCGCTATAGGTTAATGCTTCGATGGCATTTATCCAAACCTGAAAATCGGGAGTTTTATCTGCGCTGATCATTATAATATAAGGCAAGTGAGAAGTGATGACAGCAGCAAGAAAACCAAAACCTAAATAAAGACATACTTTTTTGGTGTCAATAAATTTAATTTTGAATACTCCTGAAATGATAATTCCCGCAACTATTAAAGCAATTCCGGTAAGAATAGGTAAGATACTATTGTGATGCGCCCAGGAAGGAAATGGAGATAAAATTTCTGAACGAAACTTTTTGATTATAAGTTGATGAATTCCTAAAGCAACAACGCCGACACCATAAAAGAAACGGCCAATTTTAATGAGTTTTTCCATTAGTGGTTTAGTTAGAAAAAATGATTAAAGATTAGATTTTGGCAATTATCAAATATATAAATTAATTTGTAGAATGCTGATTCAGTGTGTGTTTTGTTTTTCTGGCAAAATACTCCTGCTAGCGCGAGCGTCTCGCTCATGACCGTATCGTTTATAAAATTGATTTTGATCGCGTGCACGAGCGGGACGCCACGCCAGCATGAGATTTAAACCTTATGAAGATTTCATTAACTGTTCTGCGAATTACGGTTTTTAATTTCGGAATCTATTCGACTCATAAAAATTAAAATAGGAACTATTGTTGTAATGGCAAGAGACAGCGACGTAAAAATTAACTTGTATTTTGGTATACTAATGATCCAGGTGAGAATAAGAATCCATAAAATACCTAACCCGATACTAATTATTTTCAAGGCTTTTTTATTCTTAATTAGTTCTTTTAAACTAGATTCTGATACTGATTTATTTCTCATAATAAATAAGGTTAAAACTGAGTACAAAAAAAAGTAATAGATTTTAAATTCATTTTACACTTTAGTGTAGTTTTTAGTAATTTTATAAGATGGAAAATGAAAAAAGCTCTTTACTCAACCGAAATAAGATAGAAGTCACATCGGAGGCAGACAAATTTCAGTTTGGTAATTATCTGGAAGTGATAAAATCTTTTGCAAAAATAACGTATCAAAGTATTTATGTAATTGATTATGAAGAAATGAAGTTCGAATATGTGTCCAATAATCCTTTGTTTTTATGTGGATTTTCTGCAGAAGAAGTTCTTGAAATGGGTTATGAATTCTATTTTAATAATGTTCCAAAAGAAGATCTAGAATTATTAAGTACCATCAACAGTGCAGGATTTGATTTTTATGATAAACTGCCTAACAATGACGAACGAAAATTATACAGCATATCGTATGATTTTCATTTAAAAGGGAAATATGACAAACCCATTCTTATTAATCATAAACTGACGCCTCTTTTTCTTAATCAGGAAGGCGCAGTTTGGAAATCGTTGTGTCTGGTTTCTATTTCACACAATAAAAAAGCCGGAAACATTATTATAAACAAACAGGGTTCAGATACTTTATGGAAATTTGATTTATCCGGTAAAGTGTGGATTGAAAAAAATAAATTAAAATTAAAAGACAAAGAATTAGAAATACTTCGTTTGTATGCTCAGGGTTTAACCATAAATCAGATTGCCGAAAAAATGTTTGTTTCTCCGGATACTATAAAATATTATAGAAGAAAAATTTTTGAAACTTTTGAAGTTAAAAACTTCACCGAAGCGCTTTCTTTTGCTTTAGATAATAAGATTATTTGAGACATGGCTTGTGTTCACGAGCGGGACGCTCGCGCTAGCGGGGGGACTTTTGACAGGTTTATAGTTTTTAAAAACGTAAAAAAATTACGCAAAGTCAGAGACATTTGCGTAGCGTTTCAGAAGAACACTTCGTAGAGCAGGGTTAGCCGTCGCCCGTTTTTTAGTTTTTTACAATGTGCTTTCTGAAAAATCTACTCTCGTCAGAACGGTACCGTTTTCATCCTTCTCAAAATGTGCGACACCAATTAGCTCAGGAAAATCAGATGTCCAACAAGGAACTGAAACAATTTCGTCTTTACCAATTTCAATAGTTTTTACTAATTCCATTGCTTTTTCCTCACACATTTTTTGCAACTTTGAGTAATCGTCGGTTGTTTTTCCACAACTTATTGAAATTCCACTACTACGATTTTCTTTCTTCATAATTTCTAATATTAGTTATAAATTTTCCTTTATTTAACTTCAAATTTTCCTCTGCTAGCACGAGCGTCCAGCTCGTGCCCATACAGTTTTTTAAATTGATTTAGATTGCGTTCACGAGCGGGACGCTCTCGCCAGCGAGGGAATTAATTTTTATTATTGGTATATTGTATATCATTTTTAGTCCAATGTGGTCGATTTTGCAAAATAAAATCTTGTTGTTTTTTATTAGGATTATTTTGCAAGCCTAAATCATTCTCCGGACATATTATATTTTTTAGGTAACTGTTAATTTTAAAAGTTGAATTTCTGCCACTTAACATTATACTGCCTCCAAATTGTGAAGCAAAATATAAAACTTTTTATCTACTAACCCTTTTATAATATTGTCATCATATGGAAAGTCTAAAGTGTTTTTGTTATATAAATAGAACTCTCTTAAAACGCCTTTTTCATAATTATCTAAATTATCAAGCAATTTTTTATATTCCTTATTTAATCGTCTACTCAAGAATAAGTTGTTTATATAATTGAAAATCCCTGTAATACAATTAACGATGAAAATTCCTGTACAAATTAAGTAGACTATGTATGCATAAATTTTTAGATCACTCTCTTCCTTAAATTGGATCGTAATAAATTTTTGTGGAGCGTAAAACATGAATGTGCCAACAATAAATATAACTAGAAATACTTTGGTTGGTATTTTTTTTACATCAAAAATTCCTTTAAAAATTTCTTCAATTCCCATTTTTATTAGTAGGTTTAATTTTTTAAATGCTTTTTATTTTGTTCAAAGTATAATTTATATTTGTGATACGATTTTTAAACTTTTGAGTGAATTAATCTTTTAATTCTAATAAACTTCTTTAATTATAAAGTATTAGTTAGACTTTTATTATTAAAAAAATTACATTTCAAAATATCTAGGGTTTTTTATGTCCAAGTCCCACAATTCATAGATTTTTTTTAGTTCGTCTTTATCAATAAGTGTGAAGCCTGATTTTTTTTCGGCATATTTCAATTTTTCGAGTATTAATTTCCTTGCTTCAATTGTAAATGGCCCTAATCCAACAACTCCATTTCTTCTTTTTTTGCATCTATAATCTTTATTATCTCTAAAATTATAAATCCAATTTCTAAAGTTATATAATTCTGCCAATTCTTCATATCCATTTGAAATCATATTAGCGACAGATTTATCTTTTCTTACTACAGTACAAGTCCAACAACCAAACCGTGAACTTCCACATGCTTTTTCTTTTTCTGTTTTTATAGCTGTACATTCAGATTCAGCATCTTGATATATCTCTCTTATTTTTTTAAAGTCAATGCTTTTAGGGTAATCTAGACTTAATATAGTTATCCAAACATCTTCTAAAGTATGATTTATAATAGGAGAAAATATCAATCTATTTTTAGATTTATTTTGTTTTAAATAATATTCGTTATTTGTAATATGTTTCGATATGGTTCGATCTCTTTGTTCACTCTCTGCTTTTCGAACACCTAATAAAATTGTTGATTTTTCTTTGGTATTTATATATTCATTGACAGGATTTATCCTTAATTTATCTGTACACCATCTAAATATATTAGTTGGTGTAGGATATCCACGACCAATTACTTTTACAAAAAATCTATCTTCAATTTTTGGTTTTATTATTTTAAATATAAAGGGTAATTTTTTTAATTTATTTTCCTCTCTTAATTTAACAAATGTCGCATATACATAATCGGTTACAATTGGATTTTCAACTCCTGTATCACAATATAATACAAATATTTTTTTATGATGATTTTCAGTTTGTAACATTGCGTTAAACGTCAATTTCAATAAAGCAGAAGAATCTTTTCCTCCGCTATAACCCAAAAACCAAGGAGTATTATCTTTTAAATACTCTTGTTTTATAATGTCAATTGCGTTAGAGTTTAATTTTTTAGAATACATACTATATAAAGATCACCTAAACGATCTTATTTATTTCGGTATTAATTTCAGACTGCATGTGTGTTTCTATATAATGAAATTGATCGTTTGCTAAACTAATATGTTTGAAAACTGAAATGATATGCAATACAAGTGAGAAAATCGCCAATATCATAAACAAGGTAGAAAAGTTTTCCCTCCCATTAACATCAGTTGCATCATATTTATATAAAAAATGAAATAATAAATTAATTAAAAATGAATCAGCTGTTGAAGTCCAAAAAATTCCATTGAAATATACATTAGCCATTTTTTTTTTCAAAGATTCATCATTATCTAAAATTTTATAAAACACATTCATGTACTTTTTTTCTTTTCTTATTTTTTTTAATTCATTAGCATTTAAATTTAGACCAGATATTTTTATTAAATGTTTACGTATATTTTTGGTAATGAAGAAATGAGAAGGTTTTGTTATAATTCGTTGAATATTTAATTGGTAATATATTCCACCAATTATAATTGCTAAAATTGTGACATATCCAAAATCAAGTGTTTTTAATCCAAATAAATCTGCAAAATAGTGTGCATATATTGGATATATGCCAAACAAAAATATTAAACCAGGAATAATGATTCGAAGATATTTTAATGTTGATTGTTCCATGAAATAGATTAGTTTTAAGATTCGTTTTTTATTAAAATTAAACAAACATCGTATTTTAATTTAAATCTACCACCACGTAAAAACACCTGATTTAAGAAAAAAAAATGTTTAAACTCAAAAGCCACTTCTAAAACCAATTTCCCTAGCCCTGATAGCAGCGGCATCCTTTTTAGGCAAACGAAAATATCTAAATTAAAAACTACACCTTCTGCCTAAAAAGATATAGCGGATAGCAGGAAACAGCTCCTAAAAACCATCATAATTCCACCAAACAATCTTAAGAAACGAAGCCTAAAAAACTCAAAAAGTTAATGATAGAATTTTCAACAAAAATTTTGTAATTTTGCAGTCCAATAAAAAGGAATTAAAAATGTTAGATAGACTTCAAATAGTAAAACAACGTTTCGACGAGATTTCGGACTTAATTATCCAGCCGGATGTTATTGCTGATCAGAAACGTTATGTGCAATTGAATCAAGAGTACAAGAACCTGAAAGCATTGGCTGAAAAGCGTGATGAATATGTGCTTTTGATGGCTAATATAGATGAGGCAAACGAAATTATTGCGGATGGAAGTGATGCAGATATGACCGAAATGGCCAAAATGCAACTAGATGAAGCAAAGGAAAGATTGCCTGAACTGGAGGAAGAAATTAAGTTTATGTTGATTCCGAAAGATCCTGAAGATGCTAAAAATGTTATGGTGGAGATTCGCGCCGGAACGGGTGGGGATGAAGCGAGTATTTTTGCCGGAGATTTGTTCAGAATGTATACTAAATATTGTGAAAACCAAGGTTGGAGAACTTCGGTTGTAGATATGAACGAAGGAACTTCTGGAGGTTTCAAAGAGGTTATTTTTGAGGTTTCGGGAGAAGATGTTTACGGAACTTTGAAGTTTGAAGCGGGTGTTCACCGTGTACAACGTGTTCCTCAGACTGAAACACAAGGTCGTGTGCATACATCGGCAGCTACTGTTATGGTTTTACCAGAAGCAGAAGAATTTGATGTACAAATTGATATGAACGATGTTCGTGTAGATTTCTTCTGTTCGTCCGGACCTGGAGGACAATCGGTAAATACAACGAAATCGGCTGTACGTTTAACGCACATTCCAACCGGATTAGTGGCGCAATGTCAGGATCAGAAATCACAGCACAAAAATAAAGATAAAGCTTTGAACGTTTTACGTTCTCGTTTATACGAACAAGAATTGGCGAAGAAAGAAGCTGAAGATGCTACAAAACGTACTTCTCAGGTAAGTTCTGGAGACCGTTCGGCTAAAATTCGTACATACAACTACGCACAAGGTCGTGTAACAGATCACAGAGTTGGTTTGACACTTTACGATTTAGGAAACATCATGAATGGTGATATTCAGAAAATTGTAGCTGAGCTTCAGTTGGTGAATAATATGGAGAAATTGAAAGAAGCTTCTGAAGTATTTTAATTTTAGACTTCTTAGATTTTTTACTTTAGAGCATAGAAGAAAGAAGCAAGATAAAGATTATTGAGAAAGCCGGATTACTTTGTAATTCGGCTTTTTTGTTTGGTATTGTGAAGTTATGCGCGAGGTTTTTATTACAATTTTTGAAATAAAATCAAAAACTTAACTAAAACCTAATCGGTTGGTTTTTTTTATTGAGATTTTTTGTTAAATATTTGTAAATCTTTTAAACATGACAAACCTACCAATTTATGAAGAAAACTTTACTTTTATTTTGCTTCTTAGGAAGCTTTTTTTGTGCCCGAGGGCAATCTTATTTCGGATTTCGGGATGATAATTATGCCGGAATTCAGGCAGCTTTATTTAATCCGTCTGCTATTGTAGATTCTAAATACAAGGCTGATGTTACGATTTTCTCTGCGAGTTCCACCGCACAGAATGATTTGTATGGCGTTAATTTTGCTGAAGTTTTAGACGGCGGTTTTGATTTGCAGGCTGATGCCAGCAAAAATATCAAATCGAATAACAGAGGAAATTTTAATGTAGATATTATGGGACCTTCGTTTATGATGAATATTACGCCGGTTCATAGTATTGCTCTTTTTTCGCGCGTTCGAAGCATTACCAATCTTGTGGATGTAAATGGTCAGCTTGTTGATGAAGTTAATAAAGACATTGATATGTCGAACAGCTTTTTAATATCTGGCGGAAACCCAAATGGTGTTAGCAATTCATGGGCTGAGATTGGAGCCAGTTATGCAACTGTCTTATTAGATCGTGATATGCATTTTATAAAAGGCGGTATCACCGTGAAATATTTAATGGCAGGTGTAAACGGTTACATCAACGGAAATAACTTAAGTGTAGCCTTTAATAAAAATGATGCTAATCCTGCTTTGAGTCAATATTACTCTACGGGAACATTAAGAACATCTGCAAGCTACGATTATGAAAACGGTAAAGATCCGGAGTTTGATGCAACATCTGCAGGTGTTGGCGTTGATTTGGGTTTTACGTATGAATATCGTACGAACTGCCATACTTGTATAGGAAATCGCTATAAATTGAAAGCAGCAGTAGCTGTAACTGATATTGGTAAGCTAAACTATAAAAATGCCATCGAAAACACGTATAATCTAACCGGTAGTGTTACACAAGACGATATTGATAGTGCAGATGATATTTTCGAATTTTTCGACGCTAATTATACCAAAACAGCAACCAGAAAAGGCGTAAAAGCCAATTTGCCAACTGCTTTGCACACTAATTTTGACTGGAACATTGACAACAAGTTTTATTTGATTTGAGCACTGATTTTAGTTTGGTTGATGCTAAAAAAATAAACCGAACGGCGATTGCAAATTCCGTTACTTTTACACCAAGATATGAAACGAGACAATTCAGTTTTTATCTTCCGGTAACTTATATGGAATACAGCGGAACTCAAATAGGAACTGGTTTTAGAGCTGGTCCGTTATTTATTGGTTCGGGTTCTTTAATTTCGAATTTGTTTTCAAATAATTCTAAAGCTTGTAATTTATATGTTGGTTTGAAATTGCCAATTTATCAAAATTATAATTAAAGGTTCTGAGGTACTGAGTTGCTAAGGTACTAAGGTTTCTTGATCATATAAAAAAGCCGAACTTTGTTCGGCTTTTTGTTTTTTATCTTTTTGAACTCAGCACCTCAGCACCTCAGCACCTCAGCACCTCAGCACCTCAGCACCTCAGCACCTCAGCACCTCAGCACCTCAGCACCTTTAAATAAAAAAGAGACTATTTCACTAATATGAAATAGTCTCTTTTGCTTAAGATTGAGGTCAACTGTTTGGTTCAGGTTTAGTAAAAAAAACTTAGTACCTTAGTCTCTTAGCACCTCAGAACCTTAAAAAAAATATAGTGAAGTATTAACTGCTTAACCGTTGTTAAAGTAAAAACGTATAAACAAGTTAGATACCTAGAAATACTCTTGTAAATTCAAAACATTTATATAGATTAGAGTACATGTACACACCATTTTTTAGAATTATTTCTTCTATCTTTTCCATAATACATAATATTTAGTTAGGCATTTACTCTTCTGACGATTCGTGTTGTGATGATTCTTCCGGTGAAGATTCATGATGTGGTTTTGAAACTAATGTGGTTACTGCAAGTTGTACTATAGATCCCAGGATATTTTTAAATATAGAATCTGTTTTCCCTACAACTAATTTTTTTGCGAGGTAACCAATTCCGATACTGATCGCTGATTGCGCCAGATCGCTTTTAAAACCAACAGTTTCATTAATTTCTGACACCGTATTTCGAATAAGATTAAGAGGTTTTAAATTCTCTTTGATTTCATCGATTTCATCTTTTATTGCAATCCATTCCACATCTTGTTGTGCTTCTAATTGCTTTATTCTCTGATTTAATGCATCAATTGTATAAACAGCTTCCATAACAGTCTTTTATTTATTATCAATTAGTTAAATCAGTTTTTTGTTCTTTTAAAATGCTGGAAACAATCATGTTCCCGATAGGCGTTTTTATCAGTGAATGTTGTGTTTTAAGCAAAACAATAGCCACAATAAGATAAAAAAGCGCCACTATAAAAAATCCGTAAAAATATTCACCAAGTTCTTTCCCAATCCATAAGCTAATTCCAATATTTAGAAACAAAGTGAAAAATGCAACAACAGCGCCAACCGCAATTTTGGATGTTAGTGATGATAATACATCTGCTACTGCTGATACCGTTTTGAGTTTGATTAACTCTAAACTCGTTTTGGTATAGTTTTCAGCTTTTTCATACATATTAAGGTTTTCGTTAGTTGTTGCATTTGTTTCCATGATATAGGGTATTTTTATGGTTGAAAAATTTCACTTTTAATAGTTAGTTTTTACAGTTTTTGCTTCGTCTTTAATTTGATTGAAGTCTTCTTTTACCTGATTAAATTTTGCTTTTCCTTCATCAATGATATCTTTACCATTTGAAGTAATTGTGCTTAAAATTCCATCAACTTTGCCTTTTAGGTTATCTCCGTAATCTTTTGATTTATCTGAGATTTTTTTTCTTGTGTTTGATCCTTTGTCTGGTGCAAACAATACTCCTAAAAATGCTCCCGCCGCTGCGGCTCCTAAAATTCCTAATAATGTGCTACTCGTTTTCATAATATTTGATTTAGTGATTAATATAAATTTGTTTAATTTTTAATTTTTAAATTTCTCGACCTTTGATAAGTCTGAAGATTATTGCGATAATGGCAATTACTAATAAGATGTGGATAATACCACCGGCGCTATAATAAAAGAACCCAAGAGCCCAAAGAATAACTAAAATAACTGCGACTGTGTATAATAAATTTGACATGGTTTTATTATTAGGGTTAATAATTAATTGTTTTTTTTAATTCAGCTTATACGAAACGTATAAGGTAAGATTGCTGTTTTTTGCATCTGGAAATGTATATGTTGTTCCTGCAAAAGTTCTTTCTTTACCAACAGTTGTTAAACCATAATTGTAACGTAAACCAACACTTATCGGGTTAAAATCTACTCCGACACCAGCTGCAATACCAGCATCAAATTTGTTTAAATCATCAGTATCAACTGCTTCATCAAAATTGATATCTCCGTCACCTGTAACTTTTGAACTTACCAGGTATGATGCATAACCACCGGCATGAACATTAAAGTTTTTAGTGATATTAACTCTTACTAATAAAGGAACTTCGATATAGTTCAATTTGAATTTTGCATTTCCTTGTAAAAAGGCATTGTTATAATCTAATTCGGCACCTTTTGTAGTAAACAAAATCTCTGGCTGAATCGCGATAAAATCAGAAACTGGTAAAGTAGCATAAACACCGGCATTAAAACCGTAAATTACGTTATTGTCATCAGCCTCACTTTGATATAAGTTAGACATATTGAAACCTCCTTTTATACCAAACTCTGTGGTTACATTGTCATCTTGTGCGTGCAGCATTCCAAATGAAGCTGTCATAAAAAGGGTTAAGGCGCATAAAAAATTTGATTGCATTTTCATTGTTAAAAATTTTAGTTGTTAAAAAATAGATATAAAGGCATTTAATTAAATTCACTTTTAATTTGTTCTGTTTCTCGTAAAAGCTGGTATTGTTCCGGCAAATACTGAAGCACTAATTTCAAGATCAACTGGTCATTTGTTTCTTTCGAAATCTTTTCAAATAAGTTGATTTGTTGTGCAAGCGATAATGTCATAGAACTTAAATAAGTTTTGTTAAAATCGATACCATTTGTTTTATTCAATTCTACTAACTCATCTTTATGAGTTGCGTTGATGTCGGTAATGATAATGAGCTTTTTATTTGCCATTTCGTTTACTTTCTGCAACAATTGATTTTGATGATTCTCAATTTTTTTACTTACTTCCAGAATTTTACTTTCAGAACTTTTTTGTTGTGCAATTTGACTTTTTGAAATCATTGAATTCACAATATTTCCCATTTCGATAAAAAAAGAAGTTTCGACTTCTTCATTTCTACTTTTATTCAAAGTTTCTTTTTTAAATGAACTTTGTTGCTGATTTTTTTTCCCGCAGGAAGAAAAACAAATTATAAAAATCAACAAGAAAAGAACTTTAAAAATAGGTACTTTTAATAAGGGCATTGTTTTCATTATTACTTCATAAAGTATTACATTACAAAGATGCTAACGAATGAAAGATTTTGCTTTACAGCATAAAAAAGAAACGTTATATAATTCCCATAACGGCTTTATATAACGTTTTTTAAGGTGTTTTGAGGGAATAAAAAAAGCGTTTACAGCAAATGAAATCAGATCATTTTGCGGTAAACGCCTTCCTACAATATTGTATGCCTTATTCTGGTAGAAATACGGTGAAAACAGATCCGACATCAGGAGTACTGTCTGCTAAAATATGCCCTTTATGATTTTCAACAATTTTTTTGCAAATCGCTAAACCAATTCCGGTTCCGGGATAATCTGTTTTAGAATGCAAACGTTGAAAAAGTATAAAAATGGTTTCTTTAAACTGCGGGTCAAAACCCATTCCGTTATCTCTAAAAGTTATTTTATGGAATTTTTTGGCAGACTGTTCTAATAAATCAGGATAATCTGCTGCTGATACTTTTTCGCTTTCAATAGAAATTTCAGGAGCAACTCCGGGTTTATTATATTTTAAAGAATTTCCGATTAGATTGATAAAAAGCTGTTCGATCTGATAAGGAATAACATCGAGTTTTGGCAATTTTGAAGCTGTAATAATCGCTTTCTTTTCATTGATAACTTCTGTTAATTCAGATTCGGCATTTTGAAGCAATTCATTTAGATTCGATTCTATAAATTCTTTTTTAGTCGTATTGGTTCTTGAAAATAAAAGCAAATCATCAATCAAAACACGCATTCTTTTTGCTGAAACTGCAATTTTAGAAAGATAATCTTGTCCGCTTTCAGACATTACCGCTTTATCAGCTTCAGAAACTCTTGAGATAAAGGTTTGAATTTTTCTAAGCGGTTCCTGTAAATCGTGACTCGCGACATGGTTGAAAGAAGCTAATTCTTTATTACTTTTTTCTAATTCTCTATTTCTCTCCTGAAGTTCGATATTAAGTAAATGTTCATCGGTAATATCAAAATTGATTCCAAGCAGAATTTTGCCTCCTTGCTGATCAGTTAATAATTTTCCGGTAGATTTAAAATATCTGATTTCATTATTCGGGCGAACAATTTTATAATAAATAAAAGGAAGATTTTTTTTCTCTACTATTTTGTCCATCGATTTTGAAACAGCTGCTTTGTCATCAGGGTGAACAAAATCCAGAAAAGTTTCTCTAACGGGCACAAAAGAATTTGGTGTAACTCCTAATAATCGGAACTGATTATCAGAATAAGCAATTTTATTAGCGTCTAATTCCCATTGCCAGGTACTAAATTTTCCAATAATTTCAGATTCAGCCATCAAGCCGCCAGAAATTAAAAGTTGTTTGTTGAAACCTTTCAAACGCTCAAAATCACGACTGATTTGTCTGTAAGCTAATAAAATAAAAAGTAATGCAGTTAAAAATAAAGAGATTGAAAAAACCGGACTTAATGAAATTTCCTGATCATAAATTTCCAGTCTTTTTTTGAGGTATTTTTTCTCGATATCATTCATTTTATCAACCTGAAAACGTATGTTTTCCATCAGTATTCGTCCACCAAACATATGATTGTCCAGTTTTCTTTTATCGTATGTTTTTGGGTCGCTGTATTTCAGGCAATTTTCGAACGAAACAAATCGCTGAATAATTAATTTGAATAAATTTTCGAGATTTTTCTGTTGAACAGCATTGTCAACAGTTAATTTTTTGAGGGTAAGAAAAGAAGCATTTACTTTGTCACGCGAATAAAGATACGGACTTAAGAACCTGTTGTTTCGTGTGATGATATATCCACGTTGGCCAGTTTCCGCATCTTTAATCGCAGACATTAATCGTTCTAATTGTATGTTGATCTCATACGTATGCATTGCCAACTTACTGGATTCATTTAAATCCTGATTGTGTTTATAAGCAATAGAAGACAGAAATAACAGAATGAAAACTGCGATGACAAAAATAACTCTCAAAGAGTTTGAAGAATTAAAATTTGGTATCCATTTCATTAGGCATGCGTATTATTTTAGTCGTAACAAAAAGTTATCACGATTCAAACCTGAAGTATGATAGTGCCAGTTAACGGTCACAACTTCGTTGATGATTTTTTTAAGCGTATTAAAGTCGCTTGGCTTTTTAATGTAAATATTGGCTCCTTGTACAAATGTGTCTTCAATATCTTCTTCAGATGATGAAGTGGAGTAAATGGCAATAATAATGTTTTTTAGGCGATCTGTTTTTTTAATTTCGATCAAACATTCTTTACCAGTTTTTTTTGGCATATTCAAATCCAGAAACAAAATATCCGGTAATTTGGTTTCAGGATCCAATAAATGATCCATTAACTGCATTCCATCATGAACAAATTGTACTTTGGTTTGTATTTTGATTTCTTCAAAAGCGTCTTTGAAAAAAAGACGATCATCCTCGTCATCATCTGCCAATAAAATATATAATGCGTTTTTTTGCATTTTAGTATAGTATTTAGGTTTTATTTTAAATTTTCTCTTCGTTTTTTAATGATTCTCTGAAAAGCCGATGGCGTAATTCCGGTAGTGTTTTTAAACTGTGTACTCAAATGCGCAACACTGGAGTAATTTAGTAAAAAAGCAATTTCGGTCAAACTCATTTCATTAATAATAATTAATTGTTTGGCTCTTTCAATTTTTTGTAAAATGATAAAATTCTCGATAGATGAATACGTTACTTCCGAAAAAACATTCGATAAGTATCCGTAACTATGGTTTAGTTTCTCAGCTAAAAATACAGAACTTTTATAATTATTACTGTCTTCAAGGAAAACAAGTTCAATTATGGCATCCTTAATTTTTTGAACTAAAACACTTTTTTGATTCTCAACGACTTCAAAACCATGTGGAGCTAAATTTTCTTTTAAAGATTCAATCGCTTCTACATCCAGATTATCTTCAATTTCGATCTCACCAAAACCCAAAGTTCTAAAGTTTATGTTTTGTTCTTCAAGATTTTGCTTTAAATAAAGAGAACAAATGGTGTTTATGTCGAACTTTATAAATAGTTTCATTTTATAAAAATTTGGTTAAAGATAATTAATTTATTTTTGGTTCTGGGTGTAATACCCATCGGATACTTTAAGTAATACATGAATATACTAAAAAAAATCAAAAAAATACCGTCTAATGTTTTTTTTATTAGACGGTATCCTGGCTGACCTGGAAGATTTTACAAATCTGAAATGATTTGTTGAACTTCTTCTTTAGTCTTACCTAATTTTTGCTGAAGTCTTCCATATATTTCATCTTCTTTACCTTCAGCGTACATTAAATCATCATCTGTAAGTTCTGCGTATTGTTGTTTAAGTTTTCCCTTCAGCTCGTTCCAGTTCCCTTTTATTTGAGTCGTATTCATGATAATTATATTTATATTAATAGTAGTGTAAAATTGCAAATTATCGATTAGGTCATTGTTACATTTATTTCGGCAACTGTTGTATAATTCACATTTGTTTTTTTTGTTAAACCTGGTATCGTCTTAAAATCCAAGCCATTTTTTCGTGTTGCTGTAATAATCCGGTAATAAAATCAGCGGAACCAATATCGTTATTTTCATTCTCAAATACCGGAATATAAGTTCTGAATTCCGTTACTAATTGCTCGTGATTTTCTAAAAGTTCTTCCAGCATGTGTTTTTGCGATGCATATTCTTTCGGAGATTCTTTTAAAGTCGAATTTTCAATAAACTCTTTCATAGTACCAATCGTTTTTTCACCAAGCTGACTAATACGTTCTGCAACTTCATCAATATTTGCTTCTAAAATTCGATATTGATCTTCAAACAATTTATGTAATTCCATAAAGCTGTTTCCTGAAATATTCCAATGAAATTTTCGGGTCTTCACATACAAAGTCATTTCGTTAGACAAAATTGTGGCTAATATAGTTGTGCTTTTCTTTAAATTTTTTGGACTAATTCCGATATTTGGGCTCATAATTGCTTGATTTAAGGTTGTTTTACAAAAATAGCTTAGCAGTTAATTTTTTCTCTTATATAATTTTGAGAAGATGTTATAGGAATTCAATGTTTTGCTTGAGAGTTATGAATTAAGAGTTAGAAGTTAGAATTGAAAAAAGTCAAATGTTAAACCTGAAACTCAAAACTCATAACCCATAACTCATAACTTATTTGTAATTTTGCCGCACTAGTAAAATACAACATGACAACACAACAACTACACGAACAAATTCTTCAAAAAAAATCATTTTTATGCGTTGGCTTAGATCCTGATTTAACTAAGATTCCACCTCATTTATTAGAAACAGAAGATCCTATTTTCGAATTCAATAAAGCTATAATTGATGCAACGCATGACTTGGCTGTTGGATACAAACCCAATACTGCTTTTTTTGAAGCATACGGAATAAAAGGGTGGATGTCATTGCAAAAAACAATCAATTATATCAATGAAAATTTTCCTGAGATGTTCACCATCGCCGATGCAAAACGTGGCGATATCGGTAATACATCAAGTATGTATGCGAAAGCTTTTTTTGAAGATTTAAATTTTGATAGTGTCACCGTTGCACCTTATATGGGGAAAGATTCAGTTGAACCTTTTCTGGCTTTCGAAAACAAACATACCATCATGTTGGCTTTAACATCTAATGAAGGAGCGTTTGATTTCCAGACTTTAACTACAAATGGAAAAGAATTATACAAACAAGTTTTAGAAACATCTAAAACATGGAAGAATAGTGAAAATTTAATGTACGTTGTAGGCGCTACAAAAGCCGAATATTTTGCAGATATCAGAAAGATTGTTCCTGACAGTTTTTTATTAGTTCCGGGAATTGGTGCTCAGGGCGGAAGTTTATCTGAAGTATGTAAATACGGAATGAACGATAAAGTTGGTTTATTGGTAAATTCTGCAAGGGCCATTATCTACGCCTCAAAAGGGACTGACTTCGCTGAAAAGGCTAGGGAAGAAGCATTGAAAGTGCAACAGGAAATGGAAGAGATTTTAAGTTCAAAGTAAATTTTACCACAGAGATACACAAAGTTTTTCACAGAGTTTCACGAAGTAATCTTCTAAATCTTTGCGTAACTCTGTGAAAAACTTTGTGTATCTCTGTGTTAGAAAAACTCAATCCAAACCAAACATGAAACAAATTTCAGATCAGCTCGGCACTTTACATTCTTTTGAGACAGCTCCAAAACGAATTATTTCTTTGGTTCCTTCTCAAACCGAATTGTTGTATGATTTAGGTTTAGAAGAAAGAATTATCGGAATTACGAAATTTTGTGTGCATCCGTATCATTTAAAATCGACGAAGAAAATTGTTGGGGGAACAAAGAAGATTCATTTTGAAAAAATAAAATTATTGCAACCCGATATTATCATTTGCAACAAAGAAGAAAATACACTCGAAATCGTTGAACAATTAAGTCAAATTTGTCCGATTTGGGTAACGAATATAGTTTCTGTTGAAGATAACTTTCAGATGATTTCAGATTTCGGTCAATTGTTTAATTGCAGAACCGAAGCCCAAAAATGGAATGACAAACTAACTTTTGCCCTGAGCGATTTTAAAAAATACATTCAGGATATTCCGTTAAAAAAAGCAGCCTATTTTATTTGGAAAAACCCTTATATGGTTGCAGGAAAAGATACCTATATTAATGAATTATTAAAGCTGAATCATTTTCAGAATATCTACGAAGATAAAGGTCGTTATCCTGAAATTGAACTCAAAAAAATGCGTTTAGAAGGTGATCCGGATTTGGTTTTTCTTTCTTCAGAACCTTATCCTTTTAAAGAAGAAGACGCTTTCGAAATAGGACGTTTTACGCATCATGCCAAAACTATTTTTGTAGACGGAGAAATGTTCTCCTGGCACGGCAGCCGACTTTTAAAGGCTTTCCCATATTTCAAATTACTCCATGAAAGATTGAAAAATTAGTTTTAGGTTGGCTTTGAGTATAATTTTACCACAGAGATAGACAGAGGTTTCGCAAAGTTTCACCAAGTTATATTTTTAAATAAAAGCTTTATAAACTTACTATTTCAACAAACAATTTAAATTCTTTGTGTATCTCTGTGAATAACTTTGTGTATCTCTGTGGTAGAACTAATTTATTCAAAAGTTCATAAAAAAAGAATGCCGGCATCTCGAAGACGCCGGCATCATTTAACTAACCAAAACCAAAATAATAAATAACCAGTTTATTACATTACAAAGATCCAACATATATCAATGTTATGCTGTTAAGGTTTTGTTATTACTTTGTTGGACATAAGTTAAGATTTTTTAAGAACTCATTCTGAGGATTTTATTGCTATATATTGTTTTTGGTTATTAAAATATAATAACAATCAATTTTGTTTATTAATATGATAAGTATTAGTTTGTATATTTGATAAAACATTAAATATCAGCAAGATGGAATCAAACAAAAAATTAACAACTGCTACAGGAACTCCTGTTCCAGACAATCAAAACATTCAAACGGCCGGACCTCGCGGACCTGTTTTATTACAAGATTTTTGGTTTTTAGAAAAGATGGCGCATTTTGATCGTGAAGTAATTCCGGAACGACGAATGCATGCCAAAGGTTCTGGTGCTTACGGAACTTTTACGGTAACTCATGATATTACAAAATATACGAGAGCCGACTTGTTTTCAGAAATTGGTAAAAAAACCGATATGTTTGTACGTTTTTCAACTGTTGCAGGAGAAAGAGGTGCCGCCGACGCTGAAAGAGATATTCGCGGTTTTGCAATGAAGTTTTATACCAATGAAGGAAATTGGGATTTGGTAGGAAACAATACACCAGTTTTCTTTTTCCGTGATCCGATGAAATTTCCCGATTTAAATCATGCTGTAAAACGTGATCCAAGAACCAATTTGAGAAGTGCTGATAACAATTGGGATTTTTGGACTTTATTACCCGAAGCCTTACACCAAATTACAATCGTAATGAGTGACAGAGGTATTCCGAGATCGTACAGACAAATGCACGGTTTTGGAAGTCATACTTTTAGTTTTATAAACCATCAAAATGAAAGACATTATGTGAAATTTCATTTTGTAACACAACAAGGAATAGATAATCTTTCTGATGAAGAAGCTGCAAAATTAGTTGGCGGCGACAGAGAAAGTCATCAAAGAGATTTATATGATGCAATTGAAGAAGGAAACTTCCCAAAATGGAAAATGTTCGTTCAGATCATGACCGAAGAACAAGCGGAGAATTATCGTTTTCATCCTTTTGATTTAACTAAAGTTTGGTTAAAAGGTGATTTTCCTCTAATTCCGGTTGGTGAATTCGAATTAAATAAAAATCCTGAAAACTATTTCGCCGAAGTAGAACAAGCAGCATTTAATCCCGCGCATGTAGTTCCGGGAGTTAGTTTTTCTCCGGATAAAATGCTGCAGGCGCGTTTATTTTCTTACGGAGATGCACACCGCTATCGTTTAGGAGTTAATAATTATCAAATTCCGGTGAACTCGTCAAGATGTCCTTACAATACTTTCCACCGTGATGGCGCGATGCGTGTAGACGGAAATAATGGAAGTCGTAAACATTATGAACCAAATAGTTTTGGAGAATGGCAGGAACAACCTGAATTTAAAGAACCACCATTAAAACTTCATGGAGATGCTTATGCACACAATTTCAGGGAAGACGATAATGACTATTTTACTCAGCCAGGTTTATTGTTCCGTTTGCTAACAGATGAGAAAAAACAATTATTGTTTAAAAATACCGCCGGACAAGTAGGAGGAGCACAACCTTTTATTCAAATTCGTCATATTAGAAATTGCTATAAAGCAGACCCTGCATACGGAGAAGGAGTTGCACATGCGCTGGGATTAACAATGGAACAGGTAAATAACTTTGATGATCCGAGATTGTCGATAGTTGTTAGATAAAGGTTCATAGGCACAAAGGTTTCTGATGTGAATAGAAGTTAAAAAGTAACCCCGACAGATTTCTAAAAACCTGTCGGGGTTACTTTTTTAGTTGAAAGGAAAAGCCTTTGAACCTCTGTTGCTTTGCCTCTTTGAACCTAAAAAAAATTAATTTCTAAATGGTTAGCTATTTTATTTAAACTGGACTGAAGTCCAGCCCTACAATATAATTCGTTCCTTGGGAACTATAAAAGGACCTTTGACTCGATTTGCAGGGAAAAATCCGTGGGCAAAATTTATAGACAAAGCTTTGCGAACTTTTTAAAGTTTAGTAAAATACAAAAAGAAAATACCTTAGCGCACTTTGCGGTTAAAAAAACCTTTGGGATTTTGCTACTCTGCCTCTTTGAACCTAAGAAAAAACAACCGTTTTATTACTATAAACCATAGTCTTACGCTCTGCATGTAATTTAATAGCACGAGCCAAAACAATACGTTCTAAGTCACGCCCTTTCATGATAAAATCATCAACAGAATGAATGTGAGAAACTCTTGCAATATCCTGCTCGATAATTGGTCCTTCATCTAATTCTTCTGTTACATAATGACTTGTTGCACCAATAATTTTGACCCCACGCTTAAAAGCCGAGTGATAAGGTTTTGCACCCGGAAAAGCTGGCAAAAATGAATGGTGGATATTAATAATTTTATTTTCGTAAAGCGAAATCAATTTTGGCGTTACAATCTGCATATAACGCGCTAAAACAATAAAATTGATCTGATATCTTTTGAGAAGTTCAATTTGTTTGGCTTCGCCTTCTTCTTTATTATCTTTTGTAAAAGGGACACAATGAAAAGGTATATCAAAACGCTCCGCAATCGATCTTAAATCATTATGATTACTAATAATTACCGGAATTTCAACATTCAATTCTCCTGCACTGTAACGTCCCAAAATGTCAAACAAACAATGATCATATTTAGATACAAACAAAGCCATTTTTGGTTTTTGTTCCTGATTGTACAAATCCCATGACATATTAAAATCAGCTGCAATGGTTTGATCAAAATCGGTTTTCAATCCTTCGATCGTGATATGATGATTAGTTAATTCGAATTCCAATCGCATAAAAAACACATTTTGCTCCACATCAACGTGTTGGTCAATATAAGTAATATTTCCTTCTACTTTGGCGATAAAAGTGGTCACTGCAGCTATAATTCCTTTTTGGTCTTTACAGTGAATCAGAATGGTAATTTTTTGCATTTTTTGGTTGTTTTTTGGTTAGTGACAAAGTTGCATAGGCTCAAAGTTACAAAGGTTCACTCTGTACCTTTGTAACTTTGAGCCTATGAACCTTCAAAAAAATTATTTTCCGTCCTGCATTGCAAAAACACTTTTCAATAAAGGGGTTGTTCTTGCACTAATATTATTTCGGATATCTTTTTCTTCAACGGCAATCATTTTAAAAACACCTGCCAAAGCTTGTGTTGTTGTATAGTCAGTCAAATCAGGATTTACTTTTTTGACTAACGGAATTGTATTGTATTTTGTAATAATTTTTGTCCAAACCACATCGGCACCTACTTTTTCGAATGAACTTTTAATCACCGGATTAAATTTTCCGTACAAAGCTGTTGTTGTGCTTCCCTGCAAATAACTTGTTGCTGCGCTATCGTTTCCTAGTAAAATATTTTTAGCATCTGTAAAAGTCATGTTTTTTACTGCCGATACAAATATTGGAGTTGCTTCTTTTACCGCATCTTCAGCAGCACGATTCAACATTTTCACACCTTCATCTGCCAATGAACTAAGGCCTATTTTTCGTAAAGTAGCATCTACTTTTTGTAATTCTGCAGGCATTAAAATTTTTACAGCCTCATTTTTATAAAAACCATCAACAGCAGTTAATTTACTAACTTGTTGGGTAATTCCTTTATTTAATGCTTCCTTCAATCCAGAAGCGATATCTACACCTCCAACTCCTGGTATTTGCGATGAAATTTGCGGGAACTGATTTAAGGTTTGTTGCATTTCAGCACAAGATGTAAGTGAGAACGTAAGGGCTAATAATAGAATATTTTTCATGTTTGGGGTTTTATAAGTTTCAAAAATACTACTTATTCAAAAACAACGCCACAATTTTATTATTGGAGCACAGATAATTTGTTTCAGAAATAACTTTTTTGAGTTGATAAGATTCTGAGTTGCTAAGGTTCTAAGATTTTCGAATATAGAAAAAAGAGAAATAAATAAAATAAAAAATACGGAATAAGGGTTAATTGATTGAAATGCAGTGAATATATTTGAAAAAAAATATAAATATTACTTCGCTATCAAATCAATTTGTTCTTCTGTAGCTTCAACGTAAACAGACAATTCACGGTATTCCCATTTGCCTCTTTTTTCTGCTACGACAAATAAAGTCCCTTTTCCTTTTGACCCTTTTATCGGAATTTGTAAATCACAATTTCCTGTATCATTATTAATGCTGATATTTCCACTCACGATTCCGTCAGCTTCAATAGAAGTACCTAATTTGTCGTTTACTAATTTATCGTGTTGTACTATGGTCATGGCTTCTTTATAGACATCGGAATCTTTCATCATTGAAGTTACGCCGAAGAATATTCCAGCAATAAATAATCCAAAAAGAACCAAAAGGCTTAAACATCCGGTTGGAACAAACCATTTCCAATTTCTGTCCCACCAGTTTTTTCTAACAATTAATTCGTTTGAATCTCCCATAATTTTCTTTAAAGTCGTAGTATTTATTTAGTATAATAATTGAATTTAAAAGTACATAATTTTTAATCAGATAAAGATTTTAAAATAAAAAAAGCGAAAATAGAAGTCCATTTTCGCTTTAGTTTTTTAAGTTGTAAAACTTATAAATATTGCAAACAGTCCAAATTGGGATTGTTAACCGGATTAATTTTATTGAAGTCGGCTAATAAACAATGTGTATAATCTTTACCTCCAATCGCTAAATAAAATAAAGATTTTGAAATGTAAAATGGTCTTAAGGGAAATGTACGCCAACCATTAGATAAAGTTTTAAAAAAATGTTTTAGTGCGTATTTGAATGTCTTTTCTCCGGGACGAATAAAATAAATAGTTGAATCTTTTAATTTATTATTAAGATTTGAAAATGTTACAAATCTTCCGCCTTGCTGAATTAATAAATTTATTTCAAAGAGTGTTAATCCTTCAATATTTTCTGTTTTCATGATAAATTAATTTTTGTAAAATAGTGGTATTATTATAGTACAAAGATCTTTTAGTTTTTAAATATTGAAATCCTTTAAAAGATTTTAAATTAATAAGTTAGGATTTTTTTATTTCTACAGAAATCTTATTGAAAAAACAAAAGCTGAACAAAATTTTGTTCAGCTTTTGTTTTTATATTTTAAAATTGAAATTAAGGATTACTAGTGATGCTTTGTTCTGGAAAAAGGACTTTATTCAAATCTCCATCTCTGTCATAAACATCCTGAAAAAAGCTAATTTCACCAGATTCTTTTACCCATGTTGTAAAATAAGTAATATAGATTGGCACTTTAGTTGGCAATTTAAAAGTTGTTTCTGCAGAACCATCCATAGCTTTATCAATTCTGTCCGCAGTCCATTCCGGATAATCTTTTAGCATTGCAATAGCAAGTTCTTTGGCTTTACTAACATTAATACAACCGTGGCTAAAAGTTCTTTGTTCAAAATCAAATAAGGTTTTTGCAGGCGTATCGTGCATGTAGATATCATCTGGATTTGGGAAAATAAATTTCACTAAACCTAATGAATTATCAGGACCTGGTTTTTGTCTTACCTGACCATTTACGATTTCCATATTATGCTCTGCCAAATAATTTGGATCAGAAGCTATTTTCATTTTCAACTCATTTTCAACAATACTTTGAGGAACTGTCCAGTAAGGGCTAAAAACTACTTTATCAATGTTTCCGTTAAAAATAGTTGTTTTAGTTAAAGGAGCACCAACAAAAACTTTTGATACCAATTCAATTTTACCGTTTTTTACATAAACCAACTCAAAAGAAGGGATATTAACCATTATATATTCTGTGTCAGTTAACAAGGTTGGATAAATATCTTTGCAACGTTCCATGTTAATACTGATTTTTTTAATTTTTTCCTGTATCGACTCATTCATGTCTTTAATGTTGGCTTCAGAGATAATGTAATTTGGTTTTAAACCGTTACGTAATTTATATTTCATTACGCCATCCATTAATTCCTGATCATAGAAATCGCTTTTTGAGTCGTTTTGTAAATCTCCCATCACAAATAATCTATTTCTGATTTGGGCCACTGTAACAGATTTTGCGTCTGGTCTAATATCTTTATAAGGAGTTTCTACTGTTATCGGTGTCCAGGTATTGTCTTGCTCTATTTTTTTATATTTTTTTAAAACATCCTGAAGTTTGTTGTATTGATCAAATTTTACCACTGTGGTTTTCTCCGCTACTGGTTTTGTTGTTGAAGTAGTTACAGTATCATGTGCTATTTTTTTCTTAGGTAATAGCCATTCTGATTTTTTAACTGTTTCAATATCAACTCCTTCAAATTTATGATTAGCATATATAATATAAGCTGCACTCAACAACATGTCAGAATCGGTTTTTGAAGGTTTTTCTGTTGCTTGTTTGTTGAAAATTTGGTCAATTTCATTTTTGTATGGAATTTCTATACCTTCATAAGTAGCGTTGTTCAATTTGGCATATAATAATTGTCCATATTGAGTTAATTTTCCATTTTCATACCAAATGGTTCCGTACGATCTGTTTTTATACAAAGAGATTACGTCGTTTTGATATTTTTTCAAATCGGTATATCTTTTGAAAAAATCAGTTAAAAGTTCACTGTCTACTACATCATCATTATTAGTAGAAGTGTAATTAGAGGTTAAAGTTTCCTTTTTATTTAAATCATTTTTATCAAGGTTATTAAAAGATGAAATAAAGAAACTTGTAACTAAAATTATGGCGATTGGATATAATGTTTTCATTTTATTTTAAATTTTTACGTTATTGCTTTAATAAGTAAGTTTTGGTAAAAATTTGGGGCTTTTCTACAATGCTAAATTACTTTAGGATGCTGGGAAACACGTTGTTAGATTCTATTTTAATGTTGCGAAATTGCCATGTCTTGTAGGTTTATATACATTATATAAGGTGAAGCTTCAAATTGTTACCCTATTGGATGAAAAAACTATTCTTTTTTTTTGTTAACATAAAGCTATGGAGGTGATCAAATATTAAAATATTTTGTAAATTGCTCCCTTAAAATTATCATATTCATAAAATGGAACAACAAATACCATATATTCCTAAAAATAAAGTAAGAATTGTTACTGCAGCTTCTCTTTTTGACGGACATGATGCCGCAATCAATATTATGCGTCGTATTATACAGTCAACAGGTGTTGAGGTAATTCATTTAGGTCACGACAGAAGCGTTGAAGAAGTTGTAAATACTGCTATTCAGGAAGATGCTAATGCCATTGCGATGACATCTTATCAGGGTGGGCACAATGAATACTTTAAATATATGTATGATTTACTTCAGGAAAAAGGAGCAGGACATATCAAGATTTTTGGCGGAGGCGGAGGAGTAATCCTGCCAAGCGAAATTTCAGAACTACATGAATATGGTATTACCCGAATTTATGCACCGGATGATGGCCGATCATTAGGACTTCAGGGAATGATTAATGATTTGGTTCAGCAATCCGATTTTCCTATCGGAGATAAACTAAATGGAGAGATCGATCATATCGAAAATAAAGTTCCAACTGCAATTGCACGTTTAATTTCGGCAGCAGAGAATTTTCCTGAAATCGCAAAACCCGTTTTCGATAAAATTCACGAAAGCAATATCAATTCTAAAATTCCGGTTTTAGGAATTACAGGAACTGGGGGTGCCGGAAAATCTTCTTTGGTAGATGAATTGGTTCGTCGTTTTTTAATTGATTTTCCCGAAAAAACTATCGGATTAATTTCTGTAGATCCATCAAAAAGAAAAACGGGAGGAGCTTTATTAGGAGACAGAATCCGAATGAATGCGATTAATAATTCTCGTGTTTACATGCGTTCTTTGGCAACGCGTCAATCTAATTTGGCTTTATCTAAATATGTTGCTGAAGCGATTCAGGTTTTAAAAGCTGCAAAATACGATTTAATTATTCTGGAAACTTCAGGAATTGGACAATCAGATACAGAGATTATGGATCATTCTGATGTATCCTTATATGTAATGACTCCGGAATTTGGAGCTGCAACACAATTAGAGAAAATCGACATGCTTGATTTTGCTGATTTAGTAGCTTTGAACAAGTTTGACAAAAGAGGCGCTTTAGATGCGATTCGTGATGTAAAAAAACAATACCAGCGCAATCATAATTTATGGGATAAAAATCCGGATGATATGCCGGTTTTTGGAACTATTGCTTCTCAATTTAATGATCCTGGAATGAACACGCTTTACAAAGCGATTATGGATAAAATTGTTGAGAAAACACAATCCGAATTAAAATCGACTTTCCAGATTACGAAAGAAATGAGCGAGAAAATCTTCGTGATTCCGCCTCACAGAACACGTTATTTATCTGAAATTGCAGAGAATAATAGAAGTTATGATGAAATCGCACTTTCGCAACAAAAAGTAGCACAGAAATTATACGGAATTTTCAAAACCATTGAATCGGTTTCTGGAAAAATTCCACAAATTATAAAAGCGGGAATTGATGATTCTACTGTTCTGCCAAGCGCAACCGAAGCGCATGATGAAAACAGAATCTTTTTGAATCTTTTGCTGAATCAATTCGATAAAGTAAAAATGGATTTAGATCCGTACAATTGGGAAATTATTCTGAATTGGGAGGAGAAAGTTACCAAATATAAAAATCCGGTTTACTCCTTTAAAGTGCGCGACAAAGAAATCAAGATTGCAACGCATTCTGAAAGTTTATCGCATTTACAAATTCCGAAAATTGCTTTACCTAAATATGAAGCTTGGGGCGATATTTTACGTTGGAATTTACAGGAAAATGTTCCTGGAGAATTTCCATTTGCTTCAGGATTATATCCGTTTAAACGTGAAGGCGAAGATCCGTCAAGAATGTTTGCGGGCGAGGGAGGACCGGAAAGAACGAACAAGCGTTTTCATTATGTGAGCGCGGGATTACCGGCAAAACGACTTTCAACCGCTTTTGATAGTGTTACTTTATACGGAAACGATCCGGACATTCGTCCTGATATTTACGGGAAAATTGGAAATGCCGGAGTTTCAATCTGCTGTTTAGATGATGCCAAAAAATTGTATTCCGGTTTTGATTTAGTACATGCTTTAACTTCTGTAAGTATGACCATTAATGGGCCTGCGCCAATGTTGTTAGGTTTCTTTATGAATGCGGCGATCGATCAGCAATGTGAGTATTATATAAAGGAGAATAATTTAGAAAAAGAAGTTGAAGCAAAAATCAACAAAATATATAAAGAAAAAGGAACAGAGCGTCCGCATTATCAAGGCGATTTACCGGAAGGAAATAACGGTTTAGGATTAATGCTTTTGGGTGTTACCGGAGATCAGGTTTTACCTTTAGATGTTTATAATGAAATAAAAGTCAAAACATTATCGCAAGTTCGTGGAACTGTTCAGGCTGATATTTTAAAAGAAGATCAGGCGCAAAACACTTGTATTTTCTCAACTGAATTTGCTTTGAGATTAATGGGTGACGTTCAGGAATATTTTATTACTAAAAACGTTCGTAATTTTTATTCGGTTTCAATTTCAGGATATCATATTGCCGAGGCGGGAGCAAATCCAATTACGCAGTTGGCTTTTACGCTTTCGAATGGTTTCACTTACGTGGAATATTATTTAAGTAGAGGGATGAGCATTAACGATTTTGGCCCGAATTTATCGTTCTTCTTTTCAAACGGAGTAGATCCCGAATATTCAGTTATAGGTCGTGTGGCACGTAAAATTTGGGCGAAAGCCATGAAAAACAAATACGGAGCCAACGAAAGAGCACAAATGTTGAAATATCATATTCAGACTTCTGGACGTTCGTTACACGCTCAGGAAATTGATTTCAATGATATCAGAACAACATTGCAAGCTTTATATGCAATTTATGATAACTGTAATTCATTGCATACTAATGCATATGATGAAGCGATTACAACACCAACGGAAGAATCTGTACGTCGTGCAATGGCGATTCAGTTGATTATCAATAAAGAATTAGGTTTAGCTAAAAACGAAAACCCAATTCAGGGATCGTTTATCATCGAAGAATTAACTGATTTAGTTGAAGCTGCGGTTTTACAAGAATTCGACAGAATTACGGAAAGAGGCGGCGTTTTGGGTGCAATGGAAACAATGTACCAACGTTCTAAAATTCAGGAAGAAAGTTTGTATTATGAAACGTTGAAACACAATGGCGATTTCCCAATTGTGGGTGTAAATACTTTCTTAAGTTCAAAAGGTTCTCCAACAGTAATTCCGGCAGAAGTAATTCGCGCCACCGAAGAAGAAAAACAATATCAAATCACCATGCTTGAGAATTTGCATCAATTTCACGAAGCAAAAGTTAATGAGCATTTAAATAAACTACAAGAAGCAGCGATTAAAAACGAAAATTTATTCGATCATTTAATGGAGGCTACAAAGGTTTGTTCTTTAGGTCAGATTACTTCGGCGTTGTTTGAAGTTGGTGGTCAGTATAGAAGGAATATGTAAGTTTTACTGTTTTATAGATTTAAAAAACCTCTCAGAAATGGGAGGTTTTTTTGTTTAAATTATGTCAAGATGTTTTTTATACTATTGAAAATTATAAATAATTTATTGTTTTAAAAAGTGTCTTATTTTGATATTTATTAAATTTTTAGTGTCAAGTATTTGGTTTTTAGAGTGATAATTTGGTTTTAATTAATTCAAAACCTTAAAATTATGAACCTTAAAATTAAAATTTCAGGGAGTAGGGTAAAATAAAATTGTATTTATGGAAATGGTAATAATAGACGATTTTAATATTATGCTATTTATATGGCAGATATTATGTATTATATTTTGGATAGCAGTAATATATTTATTGTATAAAATTTATAAAAAATGTAAATAGATTTGAATTTTTAAAAATGGGAATATACGCTCCAATTTTTGCTTTTACTTATTGACCCTGCTGTCGTGTGTGTCAGCTCGTCAACTCAAAGTTTTATAAAAAGAATTAAGATAACTTATGTGCACGAGCGGGACGCTCGCGCCAGCATATGGGAGAAAATGGAGGCCATATTTATAATGTATCCGGAAACATAGGACAAATTACGCCACTACAATTGCAGAAAATTATTTCTTTGTCAGAAAAATATCAAAGTAGTTGGTACGAACTAGATAATAATAATTGTTCTGATTTCGCAACTGATGTATTAAGTATTGTGGGAGTTAAAAGTAATAATCAGATTGATACTCCTGACACAGTAGAAAGCATATTAGAAAAACTACCAAATCATACTTCAAAGACTAATTATGCACCAAAAACAAAAAAAATATGTTCTTAATAAAAATTCTAAAAATAGTAGCAATAATTTCATTTTTAATGCTACCAGGACTTAGTGAAAATGGAATTCCATATTTTGCTTTTTTATTATATTGTTTATGGCTATTTATTATGAGCATATTTGGTCAGTTAGATACTATATTTTGGCAAGGACTTTTTGTTGTACCTATATTGGCTACTTTAGTTGTTTTTTTTATTAGTAAAAACAATAAAATTTTACTTTTTTGCTTTTTAGGTTTATTAATAACACAGATACCTAGTTTAATAACTAATTATAAAAGAATCGATTTTTTGTTTTTATTTCTCTTTTTGACTTTTATAATATCATCAATAGGAGTTATAAAACTAAATCAAAAAATATAAATCAAAAATTTTCGAAAAGTTTATTAATAATTAAAATATAGTATACAATAAGTATGATTGTTATTTTTATTACGCTCCCCGCTCTGCGAAGTCTCCTGGCTTCGTACCCATTCCAATAATCAACGAAGAGAATAAAACATAATAATATTGGAATAGAATATAGCGACCGGCACGAAGTCGGAAGACTTCGCACAGCAATAGGTAAAATCTTCAGATTTTTAACGAAAATAAAAACCTTTCAGAAACGAAAGGTTTTTTTAATTTTAATGTCATGAAAAGTACTGTCTATTATATTCTCTTTCTTTTTGTTACGGTTTTTGGGTATGCCCAAAATAAACAATTATTAAAAACGGGAGTTATTATCGATTCGGTGAAAATTGCAGTTGCTCCAACAGAATCCTATGCAATATATTTCCCTAAAAAATACGATGGTAAAACCCCATTGGCATTGGTTTTTATTTTTGAGCCAGCTGCGAGAGGCAAAAAAGGAATTGAGCCCTTTATTCTGGCTGCAGAAACGTATCATTATATTTTGGTATGCTCTAATACTTTGAGAAATGGATCAGTCGAAAAGAATATTACTATTGCCAATAGATTATTTGATGATGTATTGCAAACCTATACTATTGATACTTCACAACTTTATATTTCAGGTTTTTCGGGTGGTGCAAGATTAGCTGGTTTTTTTGGTATATCCGCAGGCGCTTTTCAAGGGGTTATTGCTTGTGGCGCTTCTTTTAATGGTATGGATAAGTTTATACCTCCTTCTAATAATTTTTCGTATGTAGGTATGGTTGGAGATCGGGATATGAATTATCAGGAAATGATAGAAAATAAAGATTGGCTGGATAACACAAAAATTGTAAATACACTATTTATTGCTCATGAAGAACATGTTTGGCCGAAACAATCTGAAATGCTTCTCGCATTTAACTGGTTGGAAATTCAGGCTTATAGAAAAAATATAAGACCAAAGAACGATACTATTATTAAACAAATTTATAATAAGAATCTGCGAATAGGGGATAGTTTAAAGGCGAATAAAGAAATGGTGCTTTCGGTAAATGCGTACGAAAAAGGAATTACTTTTTTTAATACGAATGAAGACAATTTTCTAAGAGCTAATATTGCCGAAATCAAAAAATCTAAAGAGTACAAAGATGAAATAGCAAAAATGGAGGAGATAAAGGTTTTGGAAAATAAAATTTTGGATAAACTTTCGCTTCGTTTTGACCAGGAATTAAAATCGGCTAAGAGTAATACTAATTTTAAGTTTTGGAAATCTGAAATTCAGGATTTAAATGTTATGAAACTTGACAACAAAAATCCTTTAGTCCAGAATATGGCTATTAGGATATTATTTTGGTTTCAGGTTTCGGTTTATGAAACTGGGCAGGAATATAAAAGAAACCAACAAAATGACAAGTTTACTTATTGTCAGGAATTGTATAAAATTATTACGGAAACAAATTAAATAAAAAGCAGATCTAAAAATGAGCAGCGTTTATTTTGATTTACGTTTTAATCTTTCAATCAGCGCATCAGCTTTTTCATTTTGAGAAATGAATCGCAAGGATTCGGCATAACGGTAATAGTACATGGGGTCAAGATCATATGTCATAGCAAATAACTCGCCGTACCATTTTGCTGCTTTATCCAGATTACAAATAGCATAAGAAGAATTTCCTAGTTTTTGGAATAAATCTATAGACTTATAACCTTTTGCAGCCACTTTCTCGTAAGTTTTGGTTACATCAATGTAAGCGTATTTTTCGCCTATTTTATTGGTCACGTAATTTTCATTCTGAGCAGAAAGCTCTAAACAAAAAAGATTTAATAATAATAAAATGGCTAACTTTTTTTTCATACGCCTCTGAGAATAAGTAACTTTAATAGTGCAAATGTATTTAAATCTATTCAAGTTTGATTTTTTTACAGCTATAATTTTAGATTAACTTCCATAATTACAGTTTGTTAAGTCTGTAATAGTGTAACGGAATAATTCTGTTATATTGTATTATAAAGAAAAAAAGCAGCTCCTGGTAAAGAGCTGCTTTTACTTTTTTGGGCAAAAAGAGTGATTAACGACGAAAAGCAGGACTTTCGTTTACAGATTCGTCTAAAGAAGTTTTTTTCACTTTTTTAGCCACAACTTTAATTTCATGTTTTGCAACCGTACCATTTTCTTTTACTTCTAATACATAAGTTCCGGCTGGAAAACCTTCTAAACTTATTGTTTTAGAAATCTCTAATTTGTCTGCAGCAGAGTCTCCTGTGTAAACTAAATTATTGTTTTGGTCATAAATAGAAAAAACTGATTTTTCAACGGTGTTTAAAGTAAAGCTAACTACTTTTCCGTTTCCGGTAATTATATTCAAAATATAATCTCCTTTTCCATCAATTGCGTAGGTAAAAATTGTTGTTAAAAATAAGGCAACAACTAAGCCCATTTGGGTAAATTTTGTCATGTCTTTTTTAATTGTTTTTTTAATTGTTAATACTAATATAGTGGAACGGTAAAACTAGCAAAAAAAATTAATTTTGTGCAAAAAAATGCCGTTTTCAAACGGATAAGTTGCTGAATTAAAGATCTTTCTATGTTTTTATTAAAGTATGTACGTAAAAACTTAAGGATTGGATGTTTTTTTGTGTTATTTTTTAAAAGTGTAAAAACCAGACTTTTAAAATTATTAAGAATAGTTTTTCAAAAATAATTCGGCAAGGGGTTTCAAAAAATATAAGGCATAAAAAAACAGCTCCATAACCACAAAGAGCTGTTTTTAAAACATCATGTTTTTACTTTACTAACTATCGAAGCTCATTTTTATACTGTAAGAGAGTATAACTTTTTAGCGTGTAGCCACACTTGTATTTTTATCGTAAAAACCTGCTTTGTAAACTGATGAAAATGCTTTTTTTGATAAAACAGAAGTTCCATCAGTAATAGTAATTTCATGCTTTACTTTTTTTACATTATCCTCAACTTCCAGATAGTAAGTTCCTTCCGGAAATTCTTCTAAGCTAAAAGTTCTCAAAATTCCATCTTTACCTGAAGCATATTCAGAATAAATTAGATTACCATCTTTGTCATAAATAGCCAAGCTTGCTTTTTTTACCTGATTAAGGGCAAATGTGATAAGCTTTCCATTTGTTTTTAAAACATGAAGATTAAAATCCTCATTCCCGTCGATTGCATAAGTACTCATTCCAGTGAAAAGTACAGCACATACTAAACTCAATTTTAAAATCTTTTTCATGGCATTAGTTTTAAATTAATAGTTCTAATTCTCTGATGCTAAATTAGTTCAGTTATGAATTTTTTCTCACAACTCTATTTTCCAATTTCGATGCTGTATTCTCATTTACGAAACCGTTATAGGTTAAAATATGAATTATTTTTATCGTTTTCGTTGATATGGTTATTATTTTTCAACGTTTTACCTAAATTAAGATAATGTAAATTTATCTCTATTTCTTACAAAAATGTTTTAAAATTTAACCGCAAAAAGCGCAATTGAAAAAGCAAAGTTCGCAAAGCTTATAATTAAACTTTGCGAACTTTGCGTAAACTTGGCGTTCTTTGCGGTTAAATAAAGCACAAAAAAAACAGCTCAATAACCACAAAGAGCTGTTTATAAACAATCACGTTTTTACTTTACTAACTATCTAACCTCATTTTATACTTTATGAGAAGTATAAACTTTTTTAGCGTACTGCTACGCTTGTATTTTTTGCAGCAGAATCTGCTTTATAAACTGATGAAATTGCTTTTGATGATAAAACTGAAGTTTCGTCAGTAATTGTAATTTCATGTTTCACTTTTTTTACACTGTCTTCTACTTCTAAGATGTAAGTTCCTTCCGGAAATTCTTCGAAACGGAAAGTTCTTAGAATTCCATCTTTACCAGAAGCATTTTCATAATATAGTACAGAACCATCTTGGTCGTAAATAGTTAAAGTTGCTTTCTTAACCTGGTTAAGCGCAAAAGTCACTAGTTTTCCATTTGTTTTTAATACATGAAGGTTAAAATCTTC
Source organism: Flavobacterium sp. GW821-FHT11G01 (assembly GCF_058808175.1). Taxonomy (NCBI): domain Bacteria; kingdom Pseudomonadati; phylum Bacteroidota; class Flavobacteriia; order Flavobacteriales; family Flavobacteriaceae; genus Flavobacterium; species Flavobacterium sp. GW821-FHT11G01. Next base: position 199,583 of record NZ_JBXARK010000001.1, read on the forward strand.
ATTCCCGTCAATTGCATAAGTGCTCATTCCTGTGAAAAGCACTGCACATACTAAACTCAATTTTAAATTCTTTTTCATGGCATTAGTTTTTAAATTATTAGTTCTAATTCTCTGATGCTAAATTACTTCAGTTATACTGTTTTTTGCACAACTCTATTTTCCAATTTCTATGCTATATTCTCATTTACGAAACCGTTATAGGTTAAAATTTGAATTATTTTTAGCGTTTTCGTTGATATGGTTATTATTTTTCAATGTTTCGTATGAATTAAGATAATGTGAAATTATCTGTATTTCTTACAAAAAATAGGTTCGTAAAAAATTAACCGCAAAGTGCGCAAAGGTTTTTTATACCCTGTTTTTACAAACACAAAGTTCACAAAGCTTTGTATTGATAAAGCTTTGCGAACTTATGTGTGCTATAAGTAATCCAGAATAAACCTTTGCGTACTTTGCGGTTAAATGATTAAGTTAAAAGCAAAAAAAAACAGCTCAATAACCACAAAGAGCTGTTTCTAAAACTATACAGTTTTTAAACTTTACTAACTATCTAACCTCATTTTTATACTTTATAAGAGTATAACTTTTTTAGCGTACTACTACGCTTGTATTTTTAGCAGCAGAATCTGCTTTATAAACTGATGAAACTGCTTTTGATGATAATACAGAAGCATCATCAGTTACTGTAATTTCATGTTTTACTTTTTTTGAACTGTCTTCAACTTCTAAGATGTAAGTTCCTGCTGGAAATTCTTCAAAACTAAAAGTTCTTAAGATTCCATCTTTACCAGAAGCGTTTTCATGATAAAGTATTGAACCATCTTTATCATATATAGTTAGACTTGCTTTTTTAACCTGATTAAGAGCAAAAGTTACTAATTTTCCGTTTCCGCTTCCTTTTAATACATGTAGGCCAAAATCTTCATTACCATCAATTGCATAAGTGCTCATTCCTGTAAAAAGTACTGCACATACTAAACTTAATTTTAAAATCTTTTTCATAATCATTATGCTTTAAATTATTAGTTTCTTTTTCTGATGCTAAATTACTTCGGTTGTTGATTTTTTTTCACAACTATATTTGCCGATTTATATGCTATATTCTCATTTACGAAACCGTTATAGGTTAAAATTTGAATTATTATTGGTGTTTTGGTTAATTCTGGAATTATTTTTCAATCATTTTTTATTTTTTAACATTTTTATAATATTCTAACATTCTTACAAAAATGCTTTATATATATAAAAATGCCTGATTAAATATGATATATTAAAAAAATCATGGATAAAAATAAGGGTCTGAAAAAAAATGGCTAAATAAGCCTTTTTTCGACATAATTTAAAGATGAAAAACGATGATGAATTCTCATTTACGAAACCGTTATAGGTTAAAATTTGAATTATTTTAGGTGTTTTTGTTAAATTTGCTATTATTATTTAAAAAATATATCATGAAGACAATAGCCCCAGCTCTTGAAGTGATATCAAACTCATACGGAAGTTCTTTTACCTACACTAAACACGCCGAAAAGACCAATAGTAAAGCTCATTTATGGCATTATCATCCTGAAATTGAGTTGGTTTATATTAACGGCGGGGCAGGGAAAAGACAAATAGGAAGCCATGTTTCTTATTATACAAATGGTAGTTTGATGCTAATAGGTGCTAATTTACCTCATTGTGGTTTTACAAATGAGTTGACAGGAAATATAAACGAAACAGTTATTCATATTAAGCCTGAATTCTTAGGTAGTGACTTTTTTGGTGCTCCAGAGATGAGAAGGGTTCAAAATGTCCTGACACAGTCTAAAGGAGGAATTGCTTTTGGAGGTAAAACTAAAAAGCAAATTGGTGATAAAATTGAAAAAATGGAGAACCAGCTTCCGTTTGAGCGTTTGCTTACTCTTTTGAGTATTTTAGACGAACTGGAAGCGTCAGAAGAGTATACCGTTTTGAATGCAGATGGTTTCTCACTCGAATTGAACACTCAGGATAATGACAGAATGAAAATGATTTTTAATTATGTGAAAGATCATTTTCAGGAATCAATTGCTATAGATGAGGTTTCAAGTCTGGTTAGTATGACAACACCTTCATTTTGCAGGTATTTCAAGAAAGTTTCAAACAAAACATTTACCGAGTTTGTCAATGAATATCGTTTGGTTCATGCCTCAAAACTTTTGGCAGAGAAACCAATAAGTATCAATGAAGTTTGTTACGAAAGTGGTTTTAATAATTTTAGCCATTTTAGTAAATCCTTTAAACAGTATACTGGTGTAAGTGCGTCACAATATCGTCACGAACACAAGATTATAATTAGTTAAGCCATTCATTTATAAGGTTAAAAAATATATATTTACGAGATTATTAGTACAATTTAAAACTAATAATCTCGTAAATATTAGCTTTTATATAACCACCAAATTTATAACTGAATGAATTTATTTAAAAAACCTGTTGTCTTCTTTATTATAGGAATGACTCTTTTTAGCTGTAACAAAAAAGAAACAGCATTTTCAGATCCATTAATTACTAATCGGGATACAACGATTAGTCCCGCGACCGATTTTTTTAATTATGCTAATAATGGCTGGTTTAAAAAAAATCCGATTGCAGGCACAGACAGTAATAATGGTATAATGCGAACTGTTATGGATACAATCAACGGGCAAATTAAAAGCATTTGCGAAAAAGCAGCAAAAGACGAATCTGTCGTTAAAGGAAGCAATAAACAAAAAATTGGCGATTTTTATTCTTCCGGAATGGATACTGTTGCCATTGAAAAAGCAGGGTTGTCTCCCTTAAATCCCGAAATCAAAAAAATAAACGAAATTACCGATGTTGAAGGCGTTGTAAATACAATTGCACATTTACATACGGTTGGAGTAGATCCGGTTTTTTCATTTAATGTTTATCAGGATGATAAGATAAGTACAAAATATGCATTGTATTTTTTACAAGACGGTTTAGGTATGGGACAGAGAGATTTTTATCTTGAAACAGATAAGCGAAATACAGAAATTAGAACAGCTTATGCATCACATCTTAAAACAATGATGCGATTTACGGGAGAAGATGAATCAGTTGCAGGAAAGAGTGCAGCAACAATTCTGAAACTGGAAACGGAATTAGCAAAATCATCCCGAAAATTAGAATTGCTTCGCGATCCTGCAAAAAACTATAACAAACTTACCGTTAATCAATTTAATGTCCTTACACCAAATATTGACTGGAAAAAAGTACTTCCGATTTTAGGAATAGCAAAAGCTGATACTGTAATTGTTGGTCAGCCTGAATTCTTTAAGGCATTTAACAGCATTTTAAAAAGCTATACAATTGAGGAGTGGAAGACTTATTTGAAATGGAATCTTTTGCATTCTTATGCACCGTATTTAAATGCAGCTATTGAGAAAGAAAATTTCAAGTTTTATTCTACCGTAATGATTGGTGTCTCAACTCAAAAGCCTCGTTGGAAAAGAGTGGTGGGAAAAACGGATGAATATTTAGGCGAATTGGTTGGTCAGGTATATGTTAGTGATTATATGCCAAAAGGAGTAAAAGAAAAACTATTGGAAGTTGGAAATAATATTCGTGATGTATTTGCTTCGCATATCAAAAAGTTAGATTGGATGAGCGAAACCACGAAACAAAAAGCATTATACAAACTGAGTAAAATTGTAATGAAATTGGGTTATCCTGATAAATGGAAAGATATGAGCTCACTGGTAATTGACAGAAAATCATATTGCGGCAATGTCATGAAAGCAAAAATTTGGGATTACAATTATATGACCAATAAATTTGGTAAACCGGTTGACAGAAACGAATGGGTTATGCAGCCACAAACCTATAATGCATATTATAATCCGAGTAATAATGAGATTGTTATTCCGGCTTGTAATATTATAGTGCCAGGTTATGAAGGTCGTATACCAGACGATGCAATATTGTACGGTGTAATTGGAGGTTCATTCTTCGGACATGAAATTACACACGGATTTGATGATCAGGGAAGCCAATATGATGAAAAAGGAAATTTAAATAATTGGTGGACTGCAGAAGATTTGAAAAAATTTAATGATAAAACCAAATTGATTGTTTCTCAATACAATAAATTTACTATTCTTGGAAAAAATGTAAACGGAGATGCAACTCAGGGTGAAAATATTGCCGATTTAGGAGGAGTAGTTATGGGGTATGAGGCTTTTCAAAAAACGGCTCAATATAAAAATAATGAAAAAATCAGCGGACAGACTCCAGGTCAGCGTTATTTTCTTGCATATGCTTATTCCTGGATGGTAAATAGGAGAGATAAATCTAAATTAAATCTTATTACCACTGATGTTCACGCACCGGAACAATTTAGAGTAAACGGACCGTTGAGTAATATTCCGGAATTTTATAAAGCATTTAATGTCAAAAAAGGAGATAAAATGTATCAACCGGATAGTTTGCGCGTCGCAATTTGGTAGGAAATAAATATTCATAAAGTAAAAAACCATTCGTCGTAACGAATGGTTTTTTTATTTCTATCAGATTTTAATATGTGGAAAAAAAATACAACAAATAGATAATCTTATCGATAAAAAACAGGTGAGATTTTTCATATCATTTATTTTGAAAAAAGTATATTTACAATCCCTAATCAAAAAATACCAATATGAAAAATTTTAAAATTTTAGTATTTGCAGCTTTTTTGTGCATTTCGTCTATGAGTTATGCTGCAAAAGTAGATACTTTGCAAATTGCCAGTACAGCGATGAGTAAAACCTACAAAGCTGCAGTTGTATTACCAAATTCGTATGCCAAAAGTAAAACGGCATATCCGGTACTCTATTTACTTCACGGTGCTTACGGACATTTTGGTGATTGGTTGAAAAACACACCTAATAAAAAATTAGTTCAGGGATTGTCAGATCAATACAATATGATTATAGTAATGCCCGAAGGTGAAACTTTTAGTTTTTATCTGGATAGTCCGGTAAACAAAGAAAGTCAGTTTGAGACTTTTATTACCCAGGAAGTTATTCAGAAAGTAGATAAAACGTACCGAACGATTAGCAACAGAAACGGAAGAGTAATCACCGGCCTTTCGATGGGCGGACACGGCGCACTTTATTTATCCACTAAGCATCCTGATTTATTCTGCGCTGCCGGAAGTATGAGTGGAGCAGTAGACATGAGTACAATGCTGAATCGTGAATCTTCGGCTCAAGTTGTCAAATTGATGCAGCCTGTATTTGGAGATAAAAGTGACAGCTCTGAAATGTACGCAAAATATGCTGTTATGAATATGTTGGATAAAATCAAAGAAAATAAATTGCCTTTAATTATAGATTGCGGTGTTGATGATTTTTTAATAGAACCAAACCGTGAATTGCACCGAAGATTAGTTTATAATAAAGTTGAACATGATTACACAGAACGACCTGGAGCACATACATGGGATTATTGGGAAAATTCATTACCTTATCATGTATTATTTTTTAATAAAATATTGCTTAAAAATCAGTTGGTTGCAAAGAAATAAGAAAAATTTTAACAGAGAAGTAGTGAAATATTTTTTTTGGTTTGATTTTTGAAATACCTTTATATATAAACCTTAAAAAATAAAATATATTATGAAAAAGATACTTACCCTTTTCGCAATTGTTGGACTTATAGCATTCTCTAGTTGTGAAGGACCAGAAGGACCTCCGGGACAAGATGGTGGTGAATGGATTGCTGAAGTTTTTGAAGTTCAGATGGATTTCACATCTGCTAATAATTATGGTAGAACCTTTCCTTTAAATCCTAAAATGTATTCAGGAGATAATCTTTTGATTTATCAATTAGTTAATACTAATAGTGGAATTGATACTTGGGCATTATTACCACAAATTTATTATTTCCCAAGCGGTACAGCACAGTATAATTATGAATTCTCATATGATCAATTTTCTATTTTGATCGATGCTAGTTTTCCTTTAAATCAGTTACCATCTAGTTTTACAACAGCAAAAGTATTTAGAGTTGTTATTATTCCTGGAGATGATGGAGTTAATACTGGAGGACCAAATTCTAAAACTGTAAATAAAGTTGATTATTCAGATTATAATGCAGTTATTAAAAAGTATAATATTGATGACAGTAATGTTAAGAGAATAAAATAATCATAAGATTAGAAGTAAAAAAGGAGATCAATGTTGATCTCCTTTTTTTATGAATATATAATTCCGGAAAATTAATCCAGATCTAAATCTGTAAGTTCTTTTTCTTTCCCAAATTTAAGAGAAACCAATATTCCCACTAAAAGCGAAAGTGCAATAAATCCTAAAGAAGCCCATTCCGGAACGTGAATAAAATCATGAAGTAGCATTTTTAATCCAACAAAGGCTAAAATAGCAACTAAACTATATTCTAAGTAACTGAATTTTGCCAGCATATTTGCAAGGAAGAAATACATAGAACGTAAACCAAGAATTGCAAAAATATTAGAACTGAACACTAAAAAAGGGTCAGATGTAATAGCTAAGATTGCGGGAACGCTGTCTACTGCAAAAAGTACATCCATAACTTCAATAACAATTAAAGCTACAAATAATGGAGTAGCTGCTTTTTTTCCTTTTTCGGTTAAAAGGAAAAATTTCTCACCATCTGTTTCAGAAGTAATCGGGATTATTTTTCCTAAAACTTTATAAACAAAAGAATCTTTTGGATGAAAATCTTCGTCTTCACCAGAAAATAACATTTTTACAGCGGTAAAAAGCAAGAATAAACCAAATACATAAGTAGTCCATGTAAATTTATTAATTAACATTACTCCGAAGAAAATCATTAAACCACGGAAAACGATCGCTCCTAAAATTCCCCAGAACAAAACACGATGCTGGTATTTTTGCGGAATCTTAAACGAAGCAAAAATAATCGCAATCACAAAAATATTATCAACACTCAAAGAAAGTTCTATTAAGTAACCTGTAATAAACTTCATAGAAGCAACGGCAGGTTTGAGCTGATCCGGGTTAGCGATATAATCTGTAGTATAAAGCCAGTAAATTACTCCTGAAAATGCAAATGAAAGTGTCACCCAAATCAATGTCCATTTACTTGCTTCTTTAGTACTGATAATATGAGGTGTTTTGTTAAAAACGCCCAAATCTAAAGCAAGAATAATTATGACGGCTAATAAAAAGAAAATCCAGACCATTGTGATATTTTTTAAATGATTTACAAAGATAAGTTTTGAAGTTTAACTTAAAAATTAATTATTAGAAAATTACTTTCAAATTTAACGCAATCTTTGTCATTTCGACGAAGGAGAAATCACATGCGTAAATCACAAAGATGGTAACATGCTTTGCTGAGTCTCTAGTGTGATTTCTCCTTCGTTGAAATGACAAAATTGTGCAAAAAAAAAGTGCCATCAATTAAGATGACACTTTTCAGTATAATTTGAACTATAATTACAAAGCTGATTTTACAGTTTTGATAATTCTAGCAGCAATTTTGTATGGGTCTCCGTTTGAAGCTGGTCTTCTGTCTTCTAACCAACCTTTCCATCCTTTTTGAACAGTCATTAAAGGAATTCTGATAGAACATCCTCTGTCTGAAACTCCATAAGAGAAATCGTGGATAGATGCAGTTTCGTGTTTACCAGTTAAACGTTGGTCATTGTAAGCTCCGTAAACCGCGATGTGCTCAGCAGTAACAGGACGGAAAGCCTCACAAATTCTTTCGTAAGTTGCCTGGTCTCCACATGTTCTTAACACCTCGTTAGAGAAGTTAGCATGCATACCTGAACCATTCCAGTCTGTATCTCCTAATGGTTTTGGGTGATATTCGATATAGTAACCATATTTTTCAGTCAAACGATCTAATAAGTAACGAGCAACCCAAATTTCGTCTCCGGCTTTTTTAGCACCTTTAGCGAATAATTGGAATTCCCATTGTCCGCAAGCAACCTCTTGGTTAATACCTTCAAAGTTAATTCCGGCAGCGATACATAAATCAGCATGTTCTTCTACTAATTTTCTTCCGTGAGTGTTTTTTCCACCAACAGAGCAGTAGTACATACCTTGTGGAGCAGGATATCCTCCAACAGGGAAACCTAATGGCAATAAAGTTTTAGTATCCATGATGAAATATTCTTGTTCGAAACCAAACCAGAAATCTTCATTATCATCATCAATTGTAGCTCTTCCGTTAGAAGGGTGTGGTGTACCGTCAGCATACATAACTTCAGACATTACTAAATATCCGTTGATACGTGTTGGATCAGGGTAAATTGCAACAGGAACTAAAAGACAGTCTGAAGAACCACCTTCTGCTTGTTTTGTTGACGAACCATCAAATGACCAATTTCCAAGTTCTTCTAATGTACCTTTGAAATTTTCGTGTTCTTCTACTTTAGTTTTACTTCTAAGATTTTGAGTTGGTTCATATCCATCTAACCAAATGTACTCTAACTTAATTTTAGCCATAATAATATAAATTTATTTTTTTGTTTTTTTTCGCTGGGTCAAATATAGATTTATTTTTTTAGTCCTAAAAATTAGGGGGCTATTTTGTTTTACGGAGTATTATTTTTTAGAGAAGCGCAATTTAGATGGGGGTATATTTTTAAAAAAGCAATTTTTAACACTATAAAAAAATAAATTCGTAATAATTACGGAAGTTTTTTGAATTTCTGGGTTAAGGAATTATGAAAAAATGTTTATTTAATGAATAATACCGGTGTATTTTGTTACATTTCTTCAAATTGAATTAATTATTCTTTGAAAAAACGACCTTCTATTGAAATATTGCCACATAAATTTCTAAAATATATCTTTTAAATAGGCTGTATTATTGTTTATATTTGTTCCTCTTTTTTTAGTGAAATTTATTACGAATCTTTAAACTTATATACATGTCAACATTACGTTTCCAAGCTTTAAAAGAAGCTTCTACAAGAAAGCCAGTACATTTTGAAGAAATTGATAGAAAGTCTAACATTTTTGGTTCAAATGTGTTTAATGAAAAAGCAATGAAGCAATATTTAACTTCTGATGCTTTAAAAGGAGTTAGGGATGCGATTCAGCACGGAACTAAAATAGACAGAAAACTGGCAGATTATATCGCCATGGGAATGAAAGAATGGGCTTTGGCCAAAGGTGTTACACATTATACACACTGGTTTCAGCCGCTTACAGGAACAACGGCAGAAAAACATGATGCTTTTTTTGAAACATCATATGACGGAAGTGATCCTGTAGAAAAATTTGGGGGAGCACAATTAGTACAACAAGAACCTGATGCATCAAGTTTTCCTAATGGCGGAATCAGAAATACTTTTGAAGCCAGAGGTTATACAGCCTGGGACCCAACTTCTCCAGCTTTTATTTATGGAACAACCTTATGTATTCCGACTGTTTTTATTGCCTACACAGGTGAAGCTTTAGATAATAAAATTCCGTTATTAAGAGCATTATCGGCAATGGATGAAGCTGCAACTGAGGTTTGTCGCTATTTTGATAAAAATGTCAAAAAAGTAACAGCAACATTAGGCTGGGAGCAGGAATATTTCCTTATTGATAAAGCTTTGGCTAATTCACGTCCTGATTTAATGATGACAGGAAGGACCTTATTAGGACATACCTCTGCAAAAGGACAACAACTTGACGATCATTATTTTGGATCAATTCCAACGCGTGCTTTAACGTACATGAGAGATTTAGAGCAAGAATGTATGTTATTGGGAATTCCGGTAAAAACGCGTCATAATGAAGTAGCGCCAAACCAATTTGAGTTGGCACCTATTTTTGAAGAAACGAATCTTGCTGTAGATCATAACTCTTTATTAATGGATGTAATGCAGCGTGTTGCAGAACGTCATGATTTTAAAGTATTATTTCACGAAAAACCATTTAAAGGCGTAAACGGATCAGGAAAACATAATAACTGGTCTTTAGCGACAGATACAGGGGTTAATTTGTTGAGTCCGAGTAAAACGCCAATGAGTAATTTACAGTTTTTGACTTTCTTTATCAATACTATAAAAGCGGTAAATGATTATGAGACTTTATTAAGAGCTTCTATCGCAACCGCAAGTAACGATCACAGGTTAGGAGCAAATGAGGCGCCGCCGGCTATTATCTCTGTTTTTATTGGAGCACAATTAACAAAAGTTTTATCTGAATTAGAAAGTGTAACAACAGGTAAATTATCTCCAGAAGAAAAAACCGATTTAAAACTGAATGTTGTGGGTAAAATTCCGGACGTTCTTTTAGATAATACTGATAGGAACAGAACATCACCTTTTGCCTTTACAGGGAATAAATTTGAGTTTAGAGCAGTTGGTTCAAATGCAAACTGTTCGAATGCCATGACTACATTGAATGCAATTGTAGCCAAACAATTAAAAGATTTTAAAATAGAGGTTGATAATTTGATTGATTCTAAAGACATGAAAAAAGATGATGCCATCTTTAATGTTTTAAGAGAATACATCAAACAATCTAAAAAAATACTTTTTGAAGGTGACGGATATAGTGATGCCTGGGAAAAAGAAGCAGCTAAAAGAGGTTTAAGTAATTTTAAAACTACTCCGGAAGCTATTAAAGCTAAAGTTTCAAAACAAGCACTTGATTTGTTTGATGAATTAGGAATTCTAAATCATGTAGAAGCTGAAGCCCGTTATGAAATTGAATTGGAAGAATACACTAAAAAAATTCAGATTGAAGGAAGAGTTTTAGGTGATATTTCCAGAAATCATGTTATTCCGACAGCAATTCGTTATCAAAATACCTTAATTGAGAACGTAAAAGGTTTAAAAGAAATCTTCGGAAAAGAGTTTGAAACCATTGCAAAAGAACAAATCGTTCTAATTAAAGAGATTTCTGGTCATATTGAAGGAATTAATTCTAAAGTATTGGCAATGACCAATGAAAGAAAGAAAGCAAATCAATTGACCGATGCCCAAAAAATGGCAGAAACATATTGTAATAATGTAAAGCCCTATTTTGAAGATATTCGAAATCACTGTGATAAATTAGAATTATTGGTTGACGATGAAAGTTGGACCTTAACAAAATACAGAGAATTATTGTTTACCAAGTAATATATAGAAAACATTCACTTAAAGCCTGTCCTAAAAAGACAGGCTTTTTTTGTGATAATGTTAAAATAAACGTTGGAAGGTCTCTTTTTTAACAATTGTTTGGCTTTAAATGTAAGGAAATTGTAAAAAGTAGTCTTTTTCTTATAGTGCCAAAAAATAAAAACGGCAGTTCATCGACATAGTTTCACAGTTCATCGAAAAGGCATTAAGATATTGGAAAATAGGTATTTATACCTGTTTCGATTTTCGATAAGTTTTCTAATTTTGAATATGAAATTGAGAAAATAAGCATAGATTTTTATTTTCAAATGATGTTTTTAAGCCCCCGTTCTTCCCCCAAGTTGCCAACCTGCATAACCCCAAATTGCGAACCTACATAATAAGTTGTATTAATAACCAATTAAATATATTTATTATGAAAAAAGTGATTTTAAGCATCTCCGCGATGCTGTTTGTAGGCGTTGCCTTTGCGCAAAACAATAACAGTGATGTAGACCAAGCTGGTTTATTAAATGGCGCATTAGTAGTTCAGGTTGGTGAGGACAACGTATCTGATGTTGACCAAATCGGAATTGCAAACGTTGCTATTGTTGGGCAATATGGGGAGGGCAATGACTCTCAAATTCTTCAATTAGGAGCTGGAAATCTTGCCGTTGTAACTCAAATAGGAGATGACAATGATTCAAATGTTTTTCAAGGATTCTGGATTGGAAATCAAGCTTATGTTACTCAGTTTGGAGCAGACAACTCTTCTGATATCTTCCAGCTTGGTGATTTCAACACAGCTTCTTCTACACAAGTTGGCTGGTTAAATAATGAAGCAACAATTCAGGTAGGATTTGGCAATGATGCTTCTACTGAGCAATACGGAATATTCAATAATGCTTTGACAGTTCAAGCAGGATTGTTTAACGATTCTAGTATTCAACAGTATGGAATCGCTAACTTTGCAGCTACAGCACAATTTGGATGGGGCCATGATAGCACTGTTACTCAAGTTGGAGCACTTAACGGAAGCTTAGTAATCCAATCTAACTAAAACAAACCAGAAAAAGGAAGGACTTGATACAATCAGTTCTTCCTTTTTTTATTATTTCAAAAATTATGAAAGCTACAATAATCATATTTTTTCTTTTTACAGGAATTATATTCTCACAATCAGTCGATGGGAATATAAATGAATATGTTATAGCAATGAATGAATCAAACAATCGCAATCAAAATCCAAATCACTATATTATTAGTCATAATATAGTCAAAATCGCTCAAATTGGCAATTATAATCAAGCCAATTTAACTATTATCAGTAATAATGCTAATGTAACTGCACAGCAAACTGGTAACAATAACTACATGAATGTCTACAAAAAAGCAGACGAAATAAACCAATCCTATATACAGTCAGGCAACAATAATTATATAAGTGATGTTTCATTATACTCCCGCGGAGATGAACAAATGAAAGTCAATCAGGAAGGCAATAATTTAACGATTTTCAGTACAGGATCAAATTCGATATCCAAAGATATGATCATTAATCAGTCTGGAAATTCGGGTACTATTTACGTATTCAATCGCTAAGATCATGAAAAAGTATCTGAACATAATTGTTGCAGTTTTTTTAATTTTTTTTTCTGAAAACGGATTTTCGCAAACCGTTTACAAAGAGGTAAAAGCGAAAATAGAAGTTAAGGAAATCGAGAATTTGTTGTTTATAACCGGAACTGTAGAAAATTTAAAATCAGAGTTTAAGAATATTTCATATAAGCTAAGTGTATTTAAGAAAAACAAATCAAATTCAAATAAATCAACAAACGCTCAAGACGGAAGAGTAACATTAGAACCCATTCAAAAAGTAGAACTATCTAAAACACAGGTAAATTATACCAAACAGGATGAAGTAATTGTAATGTTATTGATTTATGACGAAAGCAATGCCATAATAGGCAAAGACCGAATTGTTTTTAATGAAGAAACAGAATCAGACGCAGAAAAATCTGTTCCTGTTGATGGTATCGAAATGGTTGGAATCGTGGCCAATGATACCAAAACAAAATTGGGAAATGATTATTATGATATGTTTTACGCTCAATATTCTAAACTAAAAGTTCATACTACTAAAATTGTAACCGTTCAGGAGGAATTGACTTTTGGACGCACAACAAAAATCACAATATTAGTAGACAGTAATATTATAGAGGAGTTTATTTCACGTCCTGATGAAGATTTTTTAAAATACATGGCAGAATCAGCCGCTTCAAAATTATTCAAGTATTTTAAAGATCAGGAAAAGCAAAATAAAATGATTACTCAATATTAAACAATTGAGTGTCTTTTTTCGATAACAATTTAATGTTCAAAATAATAAAAAAGTATCTATATGAAAACTATAGCGTTACTCGTTTGCTTATTTGGTTTTACTACTGTTTCAATAGCACAAAACCTGGCATATAAAGCTGCAAATCCAAATTTTGGAGGCGAAACTTTCAACTATCCCTGGCTGTTAAGTTCGGCGCAGGCCCAGAATGATTACAAGGAAGATAGCAATTCGGCATATAAACAGCAGACCGATTTGGAACGTTTCAAAAGCAATTTGAATAATCAATTACTGAACCGACTTTCAAATTCATTATTCGAAAATCAATTCGGAAGTAGTACAGGTACAGGAAGTGGTACTGGAACGGGCACAGGTACTGGAACAGGCACAGGTACACTTGCTCCCGGAAGTTATGTATTTGGAACTTTATCAGTTGATATTTACCATTCTAATTTAGGATTGGTAGTCGACGTACTGGATACAGAGACCGGCGAACAGACACAAGTAATTTTACCAGGTCAATAGATTTAGTTTTATAGTAGTTAGGTTCATTTAGTATTATAAATAATTGAAAATTATGAATAAAAGTCCCCTTTTTCTATTATTAGTAACTTTCCTGTTCACGGGATGCGGAGCTTATTTTAATCAACCTGTTGGAGTGCAGAAAGCAGTATTTGGAGAAAGTACTCCTGCAACCACTGTATTAGTAGAAATGCCAAAACCAAAAGAACAGGTAGTTGTAGGTGTTTATAAATTTAAAGACCAAACCGGGCAGTATAAACCTACCGAATTGGGAAGTACATTTAGTACTGCTGTTACACAAGGAGCAACATCTATTTTAATAAAAGCTTTGCAAGACTCAAAATGGTTTATACCCATAGAACGTGAAAATTTAGGAAACCTTTTAAATGAAAGAAACATTATTCGTTCAACACGTCAGGAATATGCATCAAAAACAGAAGCCAATGAAGCAGTCTTAACACCTCTTTTATTTGCAGGAGTACTGCTGGAAGGGGGAATTATTTCTTATGATACCAATATTATTACAGGTGGTTTTGGAGCAAGGTATTTTGGCGCTGGGGGGTCAACACAATATAGACAAGATCGCGTAACTGTCTATTTGAGATTGGTATCAACCTCAAACGGAAAAATATTGAATACCGTTTATGTTTCTAAAACTATTTTATCACAAAGTGTCGATGCAAGTTTATTCAGATACGTTAATTTAAACAGACTTTTAGAAGTTGAAACGGGTTTTACCCGAAATGAACCCATTCAGATGGCGGTGACAGAGGCAATCGAAAAAGCGGTTGAAGGACTTATTGTAGACGGAATCAAAGATAAACTTTGGGAGGTAAACGCGCCACAAAAACAAATTGACGATTTTGTTGCGGAATATGATAAGGAGAAAAACGAAGCCGATTTAGCACAATTATATAACCGAAATTTAAGCGAAAACAGAAGAGCCCGATTTGGAATTGAAGCCGTAGGAGGAACAACCCTAATGCAGGGAGATTATCCAAATCCGGAACCTATGCCAATGATAAGAGGAGCCGTGAAGTACTTTTTTTCGCCAACATTTAACCTGAGCGCTTCATCAAATGCTTTTCAGGTAGCAAATAAAAATTATATGGATTATGGTTATCTGTCTTTAGATTTAAATCTGGAATGCATCGTATTGCCCCGGGACGTATTTTCTCCTTTCTTTTTTGCCGGAACAGGATTTGAATTCGATCATCATCGCGAAAATTTTCATACCAAAGTTCAGGCTGGAGCAGGAGTCGAATATCTTGTTTCACCACATGTTGGGCTCAAATTATACGGCGAATTTAATGCTGCTTTTAGCGATAATGTCGATCATAAGATAGCCGGAGTCCGTGACGATTATTTCTATCGGTTTGGTTTAGGAATGACATATTATTTTCCGAAAAATCTTAATTACAAGAAAAAATAGGCAGCCTTTTAATCATTAATTATTAAAGATTAAAGGATTAAGTTCAATATAAGTTTAATAAAATTCAGTCTCAAATGAAAATAGGATTTAAAATTTTGGTATGCTTTATTCTTTTAATTTCTTGCAGTGAAGAACAACTTGACGAAACAGGAACAGGATCAATAAAAGGAAGAGTTGTTGATGTTCGTACCTACACAGGAATCGAAAATGCCCGTGTGTCGTCTAGTCCAACTACAAGCACTGTTTATACAGATAAAGATGGATACTTTAAAATCGATAAAGTGCCAGGTGGTAAATATGCATTTCAGGCTCAAAAAGATGGTTTTATTGCCAGATTTGTACCTGCTACAATTGAAAAAGATATTGAAATTGAAGTTATTTTTGAGTTAGAAGTGTCAACCGCTACTAATAAACCGCCAGAAATTCCCGTGCTTACGGCTCCTGCAGATAATGCTGTTGGTCAGGCTTTAAGTCTTAACCTGACCTGGACTGCTAAAGATCCGGAAGGAGATCCGCTTACTTATACAGTTACCGTGAAAAATGGAACGACAGATGAAGTTAAAACCTATTCTGATCTTAAAACGACAACTTTAAATATTAAAGATTTAAGTTTTAGCACAAAATATTATTGGCAGGTAACTGTCGATGACGGAATTAATAAGCCTATAAATAGCGTGACAAATTCGTTTAGAACATTGGCTTTCCCAAATCCGAGATATATGTATGTTAAAAAGATAAAAAACAACAATGTAATTTTTACAGCAGATGAAGCCGGAAATGAACTCCAATTGTCTTCAGCTGAAGTGAATAGTTACAGACCGAGAAAAAATTTAAGCATCAACAGAATTGCTTATATCAGTTCTGATGGATCTCTAAATCAAATTTTCAGTATGAATCCGGATGGCACAGATGTCAAAAAAATAACAAATTTTGTCCCTATAGCTGGTTTTAATATGGATAATGTTAGTTATGCATGGAGTACAAACGGAAAACAAATTATTTATCCAAATTTTGACAAACTCTACCGTATTGATTCTGACGGATCAGGTTTAGTACAGTTATTTAAAACGCCAAATGGTAAATTTATTTCTGAATGTGAATGGAGCAGGGATGGAAGTCAGATTATCCTAAAAGTAAATGATGTTTCAGGTTACAATGTTGAAATTTATGCAATAAATATGAGCGGAACTGTTTTATACCAAGTGCTTTCAGGAGTAACGGGCGGTGCAAGCGGAATTGATATTTCTGTTGACAATAAACGTGTTGTGTATACCAGAGATGTTTCAGGATTCGAAAATGCAAATTACAGACGATTAGATTCAAGAATATTTATTTACACGGTAGCAACAAATACTTCAGCAGAACTGGCTTCTAATAAAGAAAATGGTTTTAACGATTTAGATGTGAAGTTTTCGCCAAATGAAGCAAAAGTAATTTTTGTGAATACATCGAATGATGGTTTGTCTGCTAAAAATATTCAAACAGTCAGTACAACAGATGATACCACAAGGACTACCTTATTTCAAAATGCTTCAATGCCTGATTGGAAATAATATAAAATAATAAGATTTTCAAAACAATTTAATTCTAAAAAATCGGCAGAGATCAAAAACTGCCGATTTTTTTGTGAATCAAAAACAAAATAAAATCAGGATTTAAGTTAGAATAAAATCTAATTTTAAATTTGGTATAAACCTAAGATTTAAAAAAACTGGTTATCTTTGCACCACATCAACACAAACTAATTTTCATGAGTTCAGATTCTAGCAAAAGGTACGCACAAAGAGGTGTTTCAGCATCAAAAGAAGACGTACACAACGCCATAAAAAATATTGATAAAGGTTTATTTCCGCAGGCATTCTGTAAAATTGTTCCTGATTACTTAACTCAGGATTCAGATCATTGCTTAATTATGCATGCTGACGGAGCTGGTACAAAATCGTCTTTGGCGTATATGTATTGGAAAGAAACCGGAGATATTTCAGTTTGGAAAGGAATAGCTCAGGATGCTTTAATCATGAATATTGATGATTTATTATGTGTTGGGGCAACAGATAATATTTTGCTTTCGTCTACTATCGGAAGAAATAAAAACTTAATTCCTGCTGAAGTTATTTCGGCAATCATCAACGGAACGGAAGAATTAATCAACGAATTAAAATCTTTTGGTGTAACCATTCATTCAACTGGTGGAGAAACTGCAGATGTTGGAGATGTCGTTCGTACCATTATTGTAGATTCTACCGTAACAGCTCGTATGAAACGCAGCGATGTTGTTGATAATGCTAATATTAAAGCGGGCGATGTAATTGTTGGTTTGGCTTCTTTTGGACAGGCAACTTACGAGAAAAGCTATAATGGCGGAATGGGAAGCAACGGATTGACATCTGCGCGTCACGATGTTTTCGGAAAATATTTAGCTAAAAAATATCCGGAAAGTTATGATGCCCTTGTTCCTGAAGAATTAATTTATTCAGGTCAGGTAAACTTAACAGATGAGGTTGAAAACAGCCCAATAAATGCTGGTCAATTGGTACTTTCTCCAACGAGAACTTATGCACCAATTATCAAGAAAATTTTAGATACGTATACTCCAAATGAAATTCACGGAATGGTGCATTGCAGTGGAGGAGCGCAAACTAAAATTTTACATTTCGTTCAGAATTTACGCATTATAAAAGATAATTTATTCCCGGTTCCACCATTGTTCAAGTTAATTCAGGAACAATCAAAAACAGATTGGAAAGAAATGTATCAGGTTTTCAATTGCGGTCACCGTATGGAAATCTATGTTCCTGAAAATATTGCTCAGGATATTATTGCGATTTCAAAATCATTCAATGTTGATGCACAAATTGTGGGTAGAGTAGAAGCGGCTGATGCTAAGAAATTAACAATTACTAGCGAATACGGAACATTTGAATATTAATTTTTAGAGGTACTGAGGTACAAAGGTTTTTTGTAGAGGCGCACAGCAGTGCGTCTAACATTGCGAAAGACGATTTTTTAATATGAACTTATATTACTTATATGGTTTAAAAAAACTTTATTATGTACGAACTACTTTTTTGGAGATATTTAGATGAGATTTATTTGAATCATCACGAAGTTTATGAGGCACTTCTTGAAAAAGAACAAGTTGATGGATTAGAGATTCTTCCTATTGAAGTAATCTTAAACCGAATCGCTTCGATATTCTCTGAATGGGAAAAAGTAGATGAAAACAGCTGGCAAAATACCAAAGGAAAAGGTGCTTTTCAGGTAATTTCAACACCGCAAAGTATTAAAATCGATTGTTACGGAACAGAAGGAAAAACCATGAATAAATTGGTCGACATAATGGAAGAATTCAAATGTCCGCTTTATGATCCGCAGGTTCCGGAGCGTTATGACGAAATGAGTGAATAATTATAAAAAACTGTCCCAATTTAGGGACAGTTTTTATTTATACGCGATTTTATTTTTTTGCCATTTCTGTTATTAATTTAAAAGAACTGGTGCTCCAAAACCTATTTGCTCCAATTTCTGCAGCTGTGTTTTTTTATCGCCTACTACTACATAAATCATCTCACTAACATTTAAATATTTGTCAGAAAGTTTTTGAATCTCCTCAATTGTTATACTTTTTACAATGTTTTCACGCTGTTTAGCATAGTCATTTTGAAAGTTATAATTGCAGATCTCATAAAGCATATTCAGTTTAGCCGACAAAGTTTCAAATGCTCGTGCATTACTTTTAATTAAAAAGTCTTTACTGACATCAAGATCACTCTTGCCGAATTTTTTACCGTATTGCTCCGTTATTTCTTTTATTAAACTAATTGATTCATAAGTTACATTGGATCTCACGCCGCTATCAATAGTAAAAGGACCCTTGTTGTTTGAACCTTGAAACGCAGATCTGATTCCATACGTATATCCTTTTCCTTCTCTTAATTGTTGTGTCAGTTCAGAGGCAAAGCCACCTCCTCCCAAACGGTAATTCATTACTTTGGCAGGATAAAAATCTTTGTCAGTAGCAGCAAGAGCAAGGTATCCTATTCGAATAACAGATTGCTTTGCATCAGGAACATCATAAAAATAAATTTTTGATTTGGCTACTACTCCTTTTGTATTTTCTATTTTAGGAATAACAACATCTTTTGGCTTCCAATTTTCATTTAAGGAATTTAAAGAATTATTCACATCTCTCTCAGAAATGGCACCAACGATTTGAAAATTGGATATAGATGGCGAAATATTCGTTGTATAATAATTTTTCAAATCTTCAATAGTAATATTTGTTACAGAATTTTCGGTTCCAATGAGGTTATTTGATAGAATAGATGTTTCACCGTGAATTAATTTTTTGAACTCATTATCTGCAATATTGCTTGGATTTGCTTTTTGCTTTAGAATTTTACTTAAAGTACTTTGTTTGATCAAATCAAATTCTTTTGCATCCCAACGTGGTGTAAGTACTATTTCCTGAACCAGTTTCATTGTTTCATTGTAGTTTTTTGCCAGGGTATTGCCTGTAATAAAAATAGCTTCATCAGTTACATAAGCGTCAATTACAGCGCCAAGACTTTCGATTGCATTTTCTAATTGTTCAGGTGTTTTGTTTTGTGTTCCTTTTGTCATCAATTGTGCCACCATATTAGAAACGCCTATTTTATTTGCAGTTTCTAAAAGCATTCCGCCCTTAATTTGTAATTGAAACTGAACAAGAGGTACTTCATGGTTTTCAATACCCAAAACGTTTATACCAGATGATAATTTCTTTCTCCAGACCACTGGCAATTTTACATCGGGACTTTGTCCGTATGGAGGCTCTACACTTCTGTCAAAAGCTGAAGGTGTTTTTTTATACGTAGCTGCAATACTGGCATCAAAAGTATCCTCTTTACCGTTAATTATTTTTTCTTCCTCAAGCACAGCTAACTCAGAACCTTCCAAAGCTAAATTCGCCTGACCTTTTGGTACGAAACTCGTAGCTATAAAATATTTTCCTTTTATATATTTATTATAAACCCGCATAACATCTTCAGAAGTTACTGCAAGGATATTTTTTATATCCTGATTAATATAATCTGGCGTTCCCGCAAAAATCTTATATTGGGCCAATTGAAATCCTTTACCCTGAACACTTGCTAAGTTATTGTAAAAAGCGGTTTCCTGTGTGGCTTTAATTCTATTTAAATCTTGTTGTGAAATTCCTTCGGCTTCAAAATTTTTAAACGATTCGTTTATTCCTTTTTGTACTTCATTTAAATTTGTTTTATCAAAAGCGGTAATCTGAACAAAATACTGACCCGCTATTTCAGAATTATATTGAAACATCTCGACATCATCGGTCATTTTTTTGTCTTCTACAAGTGTTTTGTATAGAGGTGCTTTTTTACCTATTGAAAGATAATTGGCCAAAACTTCTAACGCATAACTATCAGGGTGATATTTATAAACAGATGGCCAGGTAATCGTTAATTGCGGTAAACGGGCAAAATTATCCTCATAATAAAGTTTTTTAGTTGCTGTGAGCGTTACAGTCTGCTTCTCCATATTCGGAATATCTATGCCAGGTTTTATTTCACCAAAGTATTTTTCCACCCATTTTTTTGCTTGATTTGTATCAAAATCACCAGCAATGGTTAATGTTACATTATTAGGCACATACCAGCGATTGTAGAAATTTTTTACGTCATCTAGTGTCGCATTTTGTAAATCTTCCAAAGAACCAATAACTTCCCAGCTATACGGATGTGAAGCAGGATATAAATTTTTATCAATTACGGCAAGGGTATTTCCATAAGGTTTATTATCGTGACTCTGTCTTTTTTCATTTTTAACCACTTGTTTTTCTTTGGAAAGAACCGGATCTGTTACTGTATTAATAAAATAACCTAGTTTATCGGCTTCTGCCCAAATCATTTTTTCCAAAGCATCTTTAGGTACCGTTTGATAATAATTCGTACGATCTCTATTTGTTGAACCATTTGCACCAGAGCCACCAATTCGTGCGCTCATTTTATCAAGCCCTCCTTTTCCTAAGTTTTCTGATTCGAGAAAAAGTAAATGTTCAAATAAATGGGCAAATCCGGTACGGCCTGTAGTTTCTCTGGCAGACCCTACATGACACGTCAAAGCAACAGCAACAACCGGATCAGAGCGATCAATATGAAAAATTACATTTAGCCCGTTATCTAATGTAAACTGTTCAAATTCTACCTTAAATTCCTTCGACTGGCTTGTTTTATTCTGATTTTGCGAATAAGAAGAAAATCCAGTAAAAAAAACAAAGAGAAGTATTAAAAATAGATTTGATTTCATGGTTTGGCTTTTGTGGTTTAAACTTGATTTTTTTTTACTTAAAATAAATTGGTTAGTGAATTTTAAAACGAAATTAATGAAATAAAAAGAATAAAATATTGAATGTTAATAAGTTAAATTCTGTTAATTTTTAAGTAAAACTGGCACAACTAACGTTTGTTGTAAAACTTGATTTTTAATTTTTGACATCTTATATGGTTAATGTTTAAAAGAACTTCGTTTCTTTGTATTCGTCCAAAATAGTGTAGATATGAATTTGAATTTTCCGCAAAATTTAGTACTCGAAGACGAAATGGTTTTACTTCGTCCGTTAGAACTTACCGACATCGAAAATCTCTTGGATATTTCCATCAATGAACCAGAAACCTGGAAATATTCTTTAGTGGGAGCAGACGGAAAAGAAAACCTTATTAATTACATTCAATCAGCAATAAAAGCAAGAGACGAAAAAAGAGAATTTCCCTTCATTGTTTTCGATAAAAAATCTCAAAAATACGCTGGTTCAACTCGTTTTTACGATATTCAGCTTTCCTATAAAACGGTACAATTAGGTTACACCTGGTATGGTTCTGCTTTTAGAGGAACTGGTCTTAATAAGCATTGTAAATTTCTATTACTTCAATTTGCTTTCGAAAACCTTGGATTAGAAAGAGTAGAATTCCGCGCCGATAATAACAACGAAAGAAGTATTGCTGCAATGAAAAGTATTGGTTGCAAAGTCGAAGGTGTTTTAAGAAGCCATATGCCAACAGCCAACAGTAAAGTTCGTCGTGACTCTATTGTTTTAAGTATTCTGAGAAACGAATGGTTTGAAGAAGTAAAAGAAAATCTAAAGCGCAAGCTGTAAAAAGAGGCATAGGGTGACCAATATTGTAGTGCTGGACTTTTTGATATTGAATTCTCTAACCATTTTTCAATAATAATCCCTGATCTTTTCTTATTTTCTCGACTAAGTTATCTACATAAGTTTTTATTTTCTGTGGTAATAAATTCCAGTTAGCATCTTTTTTAAAACTTCTGCAATAGTCAAGATCGCATTCGACAGCACGAATTACGTATTTTTTGTTTTTGTAAATAGTAATGATTTTAACGCGACTTATTTCATCATTTTCATTTCTTGTTCCGTAAATAATAATAGGTTCAATATAACCATCTCCGTCAATATCTTTCGTACTGCAATATTTTGTCCAAAACCAGATATTAGTTTCATTTGGTTCTGTAATTTCAAGAAGATCATTTATGCGCCACTTTTCAAGAAAACCTCCGTGATCATTAATTGTGCAAATGGCTTGTATTTTAGTATTTAGCGTATCTTTTTTAGTAATTGTTTTTTGATTTTCGCATAAAAGTAGTTCATAAACGCCGCCTTTATCACTGTATTCAAACGCTTTATAGATTGGAAAGTCTGTCGTACCGTCCAGTTCTCGTTCTATAATTTGTTCTTTTGTAAGTCTGTAACTTTCTACTTTTTGAGCGTAAATAAATGTGGTAGAAAAAAGAAGCAATGTGAAAATATAATTTTTCATGAATGGGATTACATTTTAGTGAATCAAAGATATTTAAAACCTTTTCAGCTCAGTGAAATTTATATTTTTTAAAAAGCATATTTTATTGTATTTTTCTAACCTAAAAATATTGATAAAACGTTTTAGTAAATACCTGATATTGTTTTGTCCAAAAAATAATGATTAAAAAAAAACCGCCCAATGAATAGATTAAATTGTAAAAAGATTCTTTTTGGATTGTCATTTTTAATGCTTGGATGCGTTGCCAATGCTCAGAAAAAAACAACTGAAAAACAAAATTTGATTCAATATGTAGATCCAATGATTGGAACTGCAAAAATGGGACACACTTATCCTGGTGCAACTGTACCTTTTGGAAGCGTACAATTAAGCCCTGAAACAGATACGATTGCTTACGGTTTAAACGGAAAATATAATGGTAATGTCTATAAATATTGTGCAGGATATCAATATGAAGACAAAACAATCGTAGGTTTCAGCCACACTCATTTCAGCGGAACTGGACATTCTGACTTAGGCGACTTTTTAATCATGCCGACAAATGGTAAGTTGCAATTGAATCCAGGAGTAGCTTCAAAACCACATTCCGGATATCGTTCTGCATTTTCTCACACAACCGAAAAAGCGGAGCCGGCGTATTATAGCGTTCTTTTGGAAGATCATAATATTAAAGCAGAACTAACAGCCACAACGCGCGTGGGAATGCATCAATATACTTTTCCAAAGTCAGATGAAGCACATATCATTCTGGATTTAACTTCAGGAATTTACAATTACGATAAAAAGAATGTTTGGACATTTGTTCGCATTGAAAATGATACTTTAATTACCGGATATCACAAACAAATGGCTGGGCAAGAACCAGAACAGTTTATTTTGCGATGTCTTTCAGTAAACCAATTAAGAGTTACGGACAAGCAGCGCAGGAGAAAAGTGTTTATAGAGGTTTTTGGGGAAGATTTGATCAAACCAAAAATTTCCCGGAAATGGCAGGACAAAACTTAAAATTATTTTTTGATTTTAATACTGAAGAAGGTGAAAAAATCAAAATAAAAATGGCCTTATCACCTGTAAGTTCTGCGGGAGCTTTAGAAAATATGAAGAAAGAAGTTCCAGGTTGGGATTTTGAAAAAGTAAAAAAACAAAGTCAGGAAGTGTGGAATAATGAATTGAATAAAATTCAGATTGACGCCATTCAAAAAGAAGATTATGTGAATTTTTATACCGCAATGTACCATGCTTTTTTAGGTCCAACAGAATACATGGATTTAGATGGAAATTACAAAGGTTTGGACATGAATGTTCATAAAGCCGAGAACTTTAAAAATTATACCAGTTATTCGTTGTGGGATACGTATAGGGCTTTGCATCCGTTTTTTAATATTGTTCA
Source organism: Flavobacterium sp. GW821-FHT11G01 (assembly GCF_058808175.1). NCBI lineage: Bacteria > Pseudomonadati > Bacteroidota > Flavobacteriia > Flavobacteriales > Flavobacteriaceae > Flavobacterium > Flavobacterium sp. GW821-FHT11G01. The sequence continues at coordinate 224,159 of NZ_JBXARK010000001.1, forward strand.
GCCAACTAGAAATTCAGATATGGTGAGTTCGATGCTTGCACATTCAGACCAAAGTGTGCATAAAATGCTGCCAATCTGGTCACATTATGCCAATGAAAACTGGTGTATGATTGGGTACCATTCGGTTTCTGTGGTAGCAGATGCAATTGTAAAAGGTAATACTAGTTTCGATCCGGAAAAAGCACTTCAGGCTTGTATTAATACAGCAAAAGTACCCTATTATGACGGATTGGAATATTATATGAAGATTGGTTATGTTCCTGAAGATAAAAATGGTTCTTCGGTTTCAAAAACTTTAGAATATGCATACGATGACTGGGCAATTGCTCAGGCTGCGAAGAAATTAGGTAAAACGGAAATCTATAATGAATTTATTGAAAGATCTAAAAATTATAAAAACGTTTATGATGCAAAAACAGGTTTCATGCGCCCTAAACTAAACGACGGAACTTTCAAAAAAGAATTTGATCCGTTAGATACTCACGGACAAGGTTTTATTGAAGGAAATTCATGGAATTATAGTTTGTACGTACCACAAGATCCTGCAGAAATGATTAAAATGATGGGTGGAAATGACAAATTCAATGTTCGATTAGATTCGTTATTCAACATGCATTTGCCAGACAAATATTTCGAAAATACAGAAGATATTACAAGGGAAGGAATTATTGGAAACTACGTGCATGGAAATGAACCATCTCATCATGTGGTTTATTTGTACAACTGGACAAATTCACCTTGGAAAGCACAGGACAAAATCAGAATGATCCTGAAAAAAATGTATAGAAACGGTGCTGACGGTTTGGGTGGAAATGATGATTTCGGACAAATGAGTGCGTGGTATATCTTTAGCAGTTTAGGATTTTATCCTGTAGCACCTGGTTCTGATGAATACGCATTGGGAAGTCCGTTGGTAAAAAATGCAATTTTTAATTTAGAAAACGGAAAGAAATTTGAAGTTGAAACAGTTAATCAATCCGATAAAAATGTGTTTGTAAGCAAAGTGCTTTTAAACGGAAAAGAACTTTCGAAATCTTTCCTTAAACATGAAAATGTTATGAATGGTGGAAAAATTACATTTTATATGAGCAGTAAACCGAATAAGAAGAATTATCAAAATTAATAAAAAGGCAAACATACGAGAGTTTAAAAAAACTTCACGAAATTTGTACTTCAAAATTTAATAAAATCCATATGAAAATAAATCTAAAATCGGGAATTGACAAATTGCTTTTCGGAATGAAGCAAAACGATGTTACGGCTGCTTTAGGAAAACCGGATAAGAATTATAAAGACGAAGATGATAATGTGATTTTTGTATACAATGCACAAAAAATCAGATTGACATTTTATGAAGAAGAAGACTCAAAATTAGGTTATTTAGTAGCTTCAAGCAATGATTTAGAAGTTTTTGGATTCAAAATAATCGGAAGAAAAATTGCTGATGTAAAGAAAGATTTGGCAACAAAAGGAATTACAAAATATACTCAGGAAACTTTTGATACTTTTGAAAACTATTTTAATGAAGACAACTGGTTTATTCTTCAAACTGAATTTGATGAAGTAGTGAAATTTGAAATTGGTGCGATCATTAATGACAAAGACGAATTTGACTGGAAATTTCCAGTTAAGAAATAAACGCAATATTGTCATCCTGACAAAAAACAAAAAAACCGACAATCACTTGTCGGTTTTTTTATGATGAGTAAAAGAATTATTATCCTTTTAACCAGGCATTTTTAAGTTTCTCTTTTGAGGCATCTGTAGCTTTAAAAGTTTCTGTTTCTTCATATGGTAGTTTCACAGTTCCTTTGATAGTTTGTTCAGCACCAGCACGTTTTATTTTAACTGTAATCGGATCATTTTCTTTCCAGTTTTCGCTTTCTCCAATTAGATCATAAATGTTGTCTAAGTTATATGCTTTATCGTTAATAGAAACAATTCCATCACCAGCTTTAAGATTTAAATTAGTGAAGAACGCATTTAAGTCAATATCAGGACGAACACTTATTGCTTTCGTTGTTTTGTCAACACCAATATATGGAGTTTGCCCTTTAATAAAAATGGATCCTGCTTTTTTCTCAGATGCTTTAGTTACGCCAACTTTTGCCAAATAAAAATCGTAAGGAATTGGAGTTGTTCCGGCTACATATTTAGTCAAAAATTCTCCAACTTCCGGATAAGTCAATTCGGTAATTTTAGCAAAAAGTTCATTGTCGTTAAATGGTTTTTCAACACCATATTCGTTTGATAATTTATGCATTAAATCAAGAATTCCTCTTTCTCCATTACTTTTTTCTCTGATAATAATATCAATACACATTCCAATTAAAGCTCCTTTTTGGTATACATTTAAGTATTGATCTTTATAAGGCTCTTGAAGAACATTTGCACTCATTTTGGTAAAAGACATAGTGTCATTTAATCTTTTAGCCTGCTCAATTTTATCAGCAATACGGGTGTAAAATTCATCTTCATTGATTAAACCCTGATTGATTTGGAAAAGGTTTGCAAAATATTCTGTTACTCCCTCATACATCCATAAATGTTCTGACATTTTTGGATCATTGTAATCAAAAAACTGAATTTCTTTTGAGTGAATAGTTAATGGCGTTACAATATGAAAAAACTCGTGTGAAACCACGTCTTTCATTGATTCCACTAATTTTTCTTTTGGCATCGATTCCGGTAAAACTACCGTTGTTGCCGTTGGATGTTCTAATGCTCCAAATCCATGTGCATCATCTTTGGTCATGCTTGATAAATACAATAAAACAGTGTATTTTTTAGTAGCATTTACTTTTCCTAAAAAGTTTTTCTGAGCCGTCATCATCGTTTTCATTTCCGGCGTAATACTTTCTGCAGTAAATTTTCCTGTCGGAGAATAAACGGCAATCAAAATATCCATTCCATTTACGTTGAATGTAGTATAATCAGGCTTAGAATACATAATTGGATTTTCAACTAAAACAGCGTAACGTGGCGTTGTAAAAACATCGCTTGTTTTGCTCTCGTCAGTATCTGTCATAGAAGTTGCACCCCATAATGTTTCAGGATGCGTAATGGTAACTTTATATGGCACATCTAATTTATCTTGAAAATAACCTACAAAACCATGCGTATTAACCATAAAGTTGATTCCGGCGTTGATGTTAGTTCCAGCTGGAGAAAAAACGTCTCCGCCTCCAAAACCAGCTCCTTTTTCAGTATCAAAAGTGTCTCCAACTAAGTAGGTAATCTTTTTTAATGTTTTTGCATTAGAGATTGACCATGAATTATCATCAATTCTTTTTACAGTCAAAGTGTTTCCTTTAGCATCAAAGGCTTTAAAGTCGTCTGAATATTTTCCATAATTATCTGTAGAATAAGTTCCGGGAACTGTTTTTGGAATACTGTAGATAATTTCGTCCGTTTTAATCGCCGGAGGAGTAACCGTTACCAGTACTTTATCATCTTTCACATCTGTAAGATTAATGTTTACATCTACAGTATTGCTTTTTGCAGCACCTGATGTACTACCCGTTTTACAGCTCCATAGTGTTACAGCAAGGGCTAAGGTGTAAATTATTTTTTTCATTTGTTCGCGTTTAGTTATGTGTATTTGACTTATAAAATAGAAAATTGTTACAGTCCTTAGATAAATATAAAAAAAACTCCTGAAATTCAGGAGTTTTATGCTAATCTAGTTTGTTCTTTATATAATATTTACCATCCAGATCTTCATCAAAATCATCTATTTTAACGGGTTTTGGTTTTGGTTTATTTGCTATAGCCTTCTTTTTCCACATTTCAAATTTTTCAAGCGGCATTTTCTTTTTCATGATTTCCAAAACTTCTTTTTCTGCCAATCCAAATTCTTTTTTAATAATTTCAAATGGATTTCTTTCTTCCAAGGCTAACGAAACAAGTTTTTCTGTTTGTTCCCAGCTCAACTCTTTGCGGTTACTCTTTTTCATCACGTGAAAATTAATTCAAAATAGGGGTTAATGATTAATAGATTGATTTTCAATTTAAGTATCAATATTAATAAAAAAAATAATTAGTTGGTACGATCAGGGATATTTTTTTTAATGATTTTAACTGTTTTTTACAGATCTTGATTTTTGAAACGGAATTTGCAATAAATTTTTCAATTTGTTGTGCTCTTCAGGCATCATATGAGTGTCGACTCCGTAAATTAAATCCTCTTTTGGTAAGGTGGTAAAAGTACCAAAAAGCCGGTCCCAAACAGAAAAAATATTTCCATAATTGCTATCTGTATAAGGCAATACATAATGATGATGAACTTTATGCATATTGGGAGAAACAATAAAATAACTCAGAAAAACATCTAATCTATTTGGTAAAGAAATATTAGCATGATTGAACTGGGAAGCTACGACCGATAAAGATTGATAAAGAAAAACCATCCACATCGGACTTCCCACAATTAAAACGCCTGCAGTGGTAAATAAAAAACGAATTATACTTTCACCAGGGTGATGTCTGTTGGCTGTCGTAGTATCAATCCAGGTATCAGTATGATGAATGAGGTGAAAGCGCCATAGAATTTTTACTTTATGCTGTACAAAATGAGCCAGATAAGCGCCAATTAAATCTAAAAGAAGCAATCCGATAATAGTGTATAACCATATTGGAATTTCGGGTAACCATTCTAATATTCCGAAATGATTTTCTGTTGTCCAGCTGGCGGTTTTAATTAGGATAAAAGCCAAAACAAAATTGACAATAATCGTCGTAAATGTCAGGAAAAAGTTAATTCCGGCGTGATGCCACTTTCGATATTGCATTTGGAATAACGGAAATGTATTTTCGATCAGCCAAAAAATAGTAATCCCTCCAACCAAGATTAAACTGCGGTGAGAAGAGGGAATTGTACTGAAATAAGCAATAATTTCATTCATGGTAATATGCTTTTATTACAATCAATAAAAAAGAGAAAATCAAATATAAATATATCTGATTTTCTCTTAAAATTTTATAATTCAGTAAAAAAATTATGCTTCGTCGTGATTCTGAAGTAATGACTTATAAATAAAACCGGCCACAATTGCTCCTAAAATTGGTGCTACCCAAAATAACCAAACCTGAGATAATGGTTCTCCACCAACAAAAATAGCTTGTGATAATGATCTTGCAGGATTTACAGAAGTATTAGTAATTGGAATACTTATTAAGTGAATTAAAGTTAAACCTAATCCGATAGCAATGCCGGCAAATCTTCCGTTTGCAAATTTATCGGTTGCTCCTAAAATTATCAATAAGAAAAACAAGGTTAGTACGAACTCAGCAATAAAAGCAGATTGCAGCGAATATCCATCTGGAGAAAATGCCCCAAAACCATTAGATGCAAATGCTCCAGCCTTAGTATTGTCAATAACAAAACCAGCTTTTCCTAGTGCAATCGTGTATAAAGTGCCTGCTGCTGCAATTGCTCCAATACACTGTGCAATGATGTATGGAATTAAATCTTTTGCCGGAAATCTTCCACCAGCCCACAAACCAAAAGAAACCGCAGGATTAAAATGTCCACCCGATATATGTCCAACAGCGTAAGCCATCGTTAATACAGTTAAACCAAAAGCTAAAGCAACTCCTGCAAATCCAATTCCTAATTCAGGAATTCCAGCGGCGAAAATGGCGCTTCCGCAACCTCCAAATACCAGCCAATAGGTTCCGAAAAATTCTGCAAATAATTTTTTCATAATAAAAATAATTTAATGGTTAATGTTAGAATGTATATTGGTAAGCCCAATAAATTAAAACAATTTGTAAGGGCAAACGTACAAATAAAATCCATTTTGGCAAGCCGAAACTAGCTTTTTTATCTTGAAACATGAATAGGTTTGCAGGAAATATAGCTATTAGCAATGCTATAATTCCCCATGCAGCAAATTTTTTTGAAAAAGGAAAAAGTACAAGAATGCCTAAAAGTATTTCGGCAACTCCACTTAAAGTATTTATCAATTTGGGATTTTTAAAAAAAGGTGGAATGATTCTGATATACATTCCCGGTTTTCTAAAATGATTAATTCCAGCAACTATATACAGAAAAGCCATTAAATATAAATGCCAGGGTAAGTTCATGATATCGTATTGTTTATCACGAATTTATAAAAAAATTAACAATTATAACATTACAAGAAGCTTTTTTTTAATACTATGTAAAATGAACTAGTTTTTACGCTTAAAATTTACATTCATTATAATAATGGCCAGGATAATTAAAACAATTCCGACCCATTGAGAAAAGATTACTTTTTCGTTTAAAAGGACATAAGCCATCATTACTGAAACAGGTAATTCTAAAGCTGAAACAATGCTTCCTAAACCAATTCCGGTTAACGGAAAACCAGCATTCATAAGCATTGGCGGAATAATAGTTCCGAATAAAGACAGCACAATTCCCCATTTCATAAAAATTTCCAGATTAAATGGTGTTACCTGAGTGACAAAAGCAAATGAAAACACAATTATAGCTCCACCTAAAAGCATATATAAACTTCTTTGAGCTGATGAAATTTCGGTAGCTACACGATTTGCAGTGAACATAGTTGTAGTGAAAGAAGCTGCCGCCATAACACCCCATGCAATTCCACGCCAATCTAATTTTATATCGTTATTGATGATATTAGTAGCCAAAACAGTTCCGATAAGAACAATGAAAACAGCAATTACTTTTTGTTTTGATGGTAATTTTTTCTCTAAAATCATTTCCAGTAAAACGCCCATCCAAACGGTTTGCATCAATAAAACAATACCGATAGAAACCGGAATATATTTTACAGCCAAATAATAAAACAAACTTGTCATTCCTAAAGAAGTTCCTGCCAGCATTAAGCTAAAAATGTTTTTAGGAGTGGCTTTTACAACATTGTTTTTGTGCTTAATTTTTTGGAAAGTATTAATTAATAGAATTCCAATAATCCCCAAAACAAATTGAGATGTTGTTACTTCGGCAGTTGTATATCCTTCAGAATACGCCATTTTCACAAAAGTGGCTAACATTCCGTAAGTTGTAGCTCCTAAAGCAACTAAAAACACTCCTTTTAATACATTGTTTTGTGACATCTGAATTTATCTTTTAAAAAATTAAAGCCGGCAAAGGTAAGCTATTTTGTTTATGATTTAGCAGAAAATTGACACAAACAGTATTATTACCATTGCTTCTGGAGTAAATTTTTCTTGTAAATTGAAGATTTGTCAAAATATTGAAAATGGTCAAAACAAAAAAGCCATCAAAATCTGTGATTTGATGGCTTTGTAATTTATTAAATAATTAGTTCTAATTATTTCGTTGGTTGAGTTTTATATGTTTCAATTTCAAAAATTAAAGTAGCGTTTGGCGGAATTACACCTCCGGCACCTTTTTCGCCATAAGCTAAATTTGCAGGAAGAAAGAAAATTGCTTTTTCTCCGTCCGTCATCATGTCAAGAGCTTCAATGAATCCAGGAATCATTCCGTCTTTTTTACCCACAGTAAAAGGAAAAGCTTTATATCCTCCTTGCGCATCTCTGTTAGCATCATATTTACCATATGCTTTTGCTACACTTGGCATACTGCTGTCAAAAAGGCTTCCGTCTTCAAAATATCCTGCATAGTGAAAATAAATGTTAGATCCTTCAGCACCTTTTACACCAGTTCCTTTTTGCGTTATTACATATTTTAAACCAGAGGCATTTGTAGTAGCTTTCGCTTTTGTTGCTTCAAAATAAGCAGCTTTATCTTTAACCACTTTTTGTGATTCTAGTTTTTTAGCCTCTCCTTTTTTAGCCTCATCAGTTAAAACTTTTACAGCATCAAATTTTTTAGCAGCTGCGCCTTTACGTGTAATGGTAATTTTTGTCATGATATCATCCTGAACAATTTTATTTACATTGTCCATTCCAGAAACTACATGTCCAAAAATAGTATGTTTTCCATTCAACCAAGGTGTGTCTTTATGCGTGATAAAAAATTGACTTCCGTTGGTAGCAGGACCGGAATTTGCCATTGCCAAAATACCGCCTTTGTCAAATTTTAATTCTTCAGTAAATTCATCTTTAAATGAATATCCGGGACCACCGGAACCATTTCCATCAGGATCTCCACCCTGAATCATGAAATCATTAATAACTCTGTGGAATTTTAATCCGTCGTAAAATGGTTTCCCTTTTAGTTTTTCCACTTTTACATTAGGGTTTTTACCTTCTGCCAAAGAGATAAAGTTAGCTACAGTAACAGGAGCTTTTACATATTCTAAAGAAACAATAATGTCTCCTTTTGTTGTAGAAATAGTAGCAAATATACCGTCATTTGGATCTGCTTTAGCTACTGTTTTTACTGGTGCAGCTTTTGGTTTTGCAACAGGTTTCTTTGTCGTCTGTGCCTGAATATTTACAATTGCAAGGCAAAATAAAAATAGAAATTTAAATTTCATCGTATTCCGAATTTAAGTCTATGATAAGTTTTAAAATATATTATTGTGGTTTTTCTAATAATTGAATTTCGAAAACAATATTAGCATTTGGTGGAATAACATTACCAGCTCCAGTTGCTCCATAAGCCAAATGAGATGGAATGAAAATAACTGCTTTATCTCCAAATGAAAGTTGTTCAATTCCTTCAATAAATCCAGGAATTAATCCTGATTTACTTCCTGCTGTAAAAGGAATTGGCTGATATCCTTTTGCTTCAGCTCTTGCCGGATCGAATTTTCCAAAAGTTTTGGCAACTTCTTCTACGCTTGAGTCAAAAAGAGTTCCGTTTTCTAAGAAACCAGAATAGTGAATATAAACCTGAGTTCCGTTTGCAGGTTTTTTACCTGTTCCTTTTTCAGTAATTACATATTCTAAACCACTGTTTGTTTTTGTAGCTTTTGCTTTTAATGCGGCAAGTGCGTCTACTTTTTCTTTTTGAACTCCTGCATATTTGCTTTGTTCTTTTGCTATTTCTGAAAAATAATCGTGAAATACTTTTACTGCATCAAACTTTTTAGCTGCCTCACCATTTCTGATAATCGTTACAGTAACAATTTTATCATCTTGTTTTACCTGGTTTACTACTTCTTGTCCTTTTTCAACTACATGACCAAAAATAGTGTGTTTTCCATTTAACCATGGAGTTTCAACATGTGTAATAAAAAATTGACTGCTGTTAGTTCCTGGACCGTTATTGGCCATTGCCAAAACACCAGGTTTGTCAAATTTTAAATCAGTGATCTCATCTTTAAATTTATATCCTGTGTCTCCAGAACCAGTTCCTTCAGGATCTCCGGTTTGAATCATGAATTCTTCAATTACTCTGTGGAATTTTAAACCATCGTAAAAAGGTTTACCTTTAAGATATTCTTTGGTTACAAATTCGTTTTTACCTTCCGCAAGTGTTATAAAATTTGCTACTGTAATTGGCGCTTTTTTATAATCCAGTTCAACAATAATATGGCCTTTGTTAGTTTCAATGTCAGCATACAAACCATCAGGCAAATTGCTATGCTCGTCTTTACAAGAATAAAATGAGGTAACGGCTAGTAGTAATAATAAAATACTCTTTTTCATTTTTAAAAGGTTGTTTTTATGGGTTTATTGTATCTTTTTTAGTTTGAGTTGCTGGTTTTACTGCTGCAGGTTTTGGAGTTGCAGGTTTTGGAGTTTGTCCAGTTGCTGTTGTTGGAGCTGTAGTTTGCCCTGTTGGAGCTTGTGTCGCTGGAGCAGCTGTTTGTGGAGCGGCCGGATCAGGAACAAAATTACGCAGGGTAACGATGCAGATCAAAGATTGATTTGGGCCAATTTTTTTATTGTCTCCATGATATCCGTATGCAATATGTGAAGGAAACAGGAAAGTTACGATTTCGTTTTTACGCATCAATTTGATACCGTCACGTAATCCCATCATAATCTCTTGTTTATCTACATAATAGGTTTGTGGACCAAGATCAGCTTCTGAATAAATCACATTGCCTTTGATGTCTTTTACCTCTAAATTAAAATAAGCGATATCTCCTTTTCGGGGCGTTTGAGTTTCATTTAAATTTCTTTCGTCATAAGAAAGCCAATAACCTTTTCTTGTCGCGTAATATTTTACTTTTGGATTGCTTTTGATGATCTTTTTAATAACATTTTCTTCGTCTGCTATTAATTTTTTGTTACGATCAACTGATTTTTTCATAAAAGTTCCCGAAGCTCTTGAAATAGGTCTTCTGGCATCTTCATGTTGTTTACAGCTAACCAATAAAACAGCAAAAAGGAGCGTATAAATGCTTAGTTTTATGTAGTTCATAGTAGGTTATATTTTTAGTTTAGTTACTAAATCTTCAAATTTTCTCAAAGTTTCTTCCATCGAAACTTCAGATCTTCCACCGGCAGCATTGCTATGCCCTCCACCATTAAAATGATCTCTGGCAAACTGATTTACATCAAATCCACCTTGCGAACGGAAAGAAATTTTGATAATTTTCTCGTCTTTATTTTCGATAAAAATAGCAGTAAAAACAATACCTTTTATACTTAACCCGTAATTTACAATTCCTTCGGTATCACCTTTTACATAATCAAAAGAGTCAAGCTCGTCTTGAGTAAGTGAGGTATAAGAGGTTTTATGTTGTTCAAACACTTTCATATTTTGCAAAGCACGTCCCAATAATTGTAAACGACTGTACGAACTATTATCAAACAATAAAACAGGAATCTGAGTGTTTTCAACTCCTAAATCAATCAATTCTGCAATAATTCTATGCGTGTTTCCTGTTGTTCCCGGAAAACGAAATGATCCTGAATCGGTTAAAATTCCGGTATAAATACAAGTTGCAATGGTTTTATCTAAATCTTCTTTTTTGTTTAAGAAAGAAATAAAATTATAAACCATTTCGCAAGTTGATCCGAATGATGTATCAGAATATGTATAAGCAGCATAATCATCAGGCTTTTGATGATGATCAATCATAATAAACGGAGCAGTTAGTTTTGCTAAAGTATGTTCCATTTCGCCTGTACGATGAAAAGCATTAAAATCAAGTGTAAAAATTAACTCTGCTTCTTCAAGTATTTTAGTACAGTTTTCAGTGTCTTTTTCAAATATTTTTACGGTTTCAGAGCCTGGAAGCCAGGCTAAAAAATCAGGAAAATCGTTAGGAGCAATCACCGTTGCCTGGTGATTGTTTTTTAATAAAAAGTGGTATAATGCTAAAGTAGAACCCATAGCATCGCCATCTGGTCCTCTGTGCGGTATAATTGCAATTTTCTTTGGAGTTGCAAGCAACAATTGTATTGCCTGAATATCTTGTATTTTCATAGTGTGCGAATTTACATTTTTTTAATGTAATGTTGAAAACATTTTGGAGATTAACACACTTTTATAAATTATGAATTATAGGTTATGAATTATTGTTCCACAGAGATTCACGAAGAATCCACAAAGGTTGACAAAGAGTATTTAAAAATATTGATTTGAATGAGTAGTTATCCTGAGTTTTGGAATTTGGAATTTAAAAATTGGAATTTATTCTATGGTACAATTTATACTTTGCGCCTTTTACAATCTGTGATTTATAAATTCCGACAGAACCTGAAGAAAAGTAGGCAATTGTACAGGCGATTGCGATGAAAATTCCGGGTTGAATTCCAAATAATTCCATTCCCATAATGGTGCAGGCGATAGGAGTGTGGGTCGCACCCGAAAATACAGCGACAAAACCTATTCCCGCTAAAAGAGCAATTGGCATTGGAATAATTGCCGATAAAGCACTTCCTAAAGTTGCTCCTACAAAGAACAATGGTGTTACTTCACCACCTTTAAAACCGGCTCCCAAAGTAAATCCGGTAAATAAAATTTTAAGTAAAAAGTCATACCAGGAATTAACGTTAGAAAAGGAGTCTACAATAACCGGAACGCCCAATCCTGAGAATTTTGTAAAGCCGAAGCCAGCAATAGCAATAGCTAAAATGATTCCGCCAATAAAAGGTCGCAACGGAGGATATTTAATATTTTTTGAAAAAAGAGAACCCCAAAAATGAGTACTTCTGGAGAATAATAAAGCAGCAAAACCTGATAAAACACCGACAATAGCAGTATATACGATATTGTGCAGATTGATTTCCGGAATATCGGGAATGCTGTAATGGGTATGTTTTACCTGCCAGAATTCGACAGTAAAATAGGCAGCATAAGCCACTAAAAATGATAGAATTATACTTTTTATATTGATTTTACTAAAATATAAAACTTCTAAAGCAAAAATAGCGCCTGCCAAAGGAGTTCCGAAAACAGAGGCAAAACCGGCACTGATTCCGAGTATAATCAATATTTTTCTTTCGGAATTATCTAAGTTGAAAAATTTGGTAAATTGGTCTGCGATTGCGCCTCCCATTTGTACGGCAGTTCCTTCGCGGCCTGCAGAACCTCCAAATAAATGGGTAATTAAAGTTCCTAAAAGTACTAAAGGAGCCATTTTAAACGGAATAACTTTTTTAGGCTCTTCGTATTCTTCCAACAATAAATTATTGCCTTTTACGACAGATTCTCCCCAAAAGTAGTAACTGAAACCGACAATTAATCCGCCGAAAGGCAAAAGCCAGATAATCCAGTCGTGATGAATTCTAAATTGTGTAACCCATTCAAGTGAAACTAAAAAAAAGGCCGATGCAGATCCTGACAAAATACCGATCAAAAAACAGATCAAAATCCATTTGAAAGTAGTCAGAAATATTTCTTTTAGTTTTTGAGAAGTCATTAATCTAAATACGGGCGGGTTTTCGCCACGAATTCACGAATTTAGAAAAAAATATCTGTTTTGATCTTTTTAGAATATTAATTCGTGAATTCGTGGCTAAAAAAAATATTTATTGAACAACAGCTGTAAATTCAATTTCAACTAAATATTCAGGAGCAACCAGTTTGCTGATTTCATAAAAACCAGTTGTAGGTTTCACATCTTTAAAGAAAGCAGAGTGTGCTCTCGCAACTTCTTCAAAAGTTGAAATATTGGTAGTGAAAATTCTTGTTCTGATTACATCTTTCATTCCAACATTCAAATCTTCCAGTACTTTTTCAACACGTTCTAAAATATTATAAGTTTGAGCATAAGCATCATCGGCTTTTACTTTATCGCCATCAACAATAGCCACAGTGCCCGAAACTTCAATAATATTGCCAATTCGTACCGCACGGCAATATCCCATTTTGTCTTCCCATGCTGATCCTGTCAAGATGTTTTCTCTTTTCATTTCTTCTGTTATTTTGAATTATTTGGTATTAATTTTAAAAATAATTCTGGTTAGTTAATAGGCTGCAATTTATAAAATATGTAACTGAAAAGGGTATACATTTATTTGAAATCAATCTGTAAAATATTCTTTTTTGTGATATTTAAACACCAAATTTTAATTATTTACTCAACTTGATATTTTTCAAAAAGACGAAGTTTATTTTGTGTTGCCGTTAAGTTTTGCTGCAAAACTTCAATCTTGTTCAGCAAATGATAAATAGCATCAATTCCTTCTAAATTTATTTTGAGATCATAATGCATACGAATCATTTTTTCTAAAGCTGGCAACTGTTCAGGCTGCAAATATTCATCTTCTTCCTGAATAATAATTTCTACTAAACCATAATTGTTCAACTCGGTTATAAAGGTGTTTTCGATTTCGTGATACAGGCAAAATTGTTTTATCTGGATTAAGTTTTTACTATTCATGATTTCTTATTTTAGCTAATTCTTCAAATAATTCTTTCTCTTTTTGAGATAATTTGGTTGGCGTTTTGACATTATAAGTAATGTATAAATCGCCAAACTGATTCTCTTTTTTGTACACCGGAAATCCTTTTCCTTTTAATTTTACCTTCGTTCCGGTTTGGGTTTCAGCAGGCACTTTCACCTTTACTTTTCCATCAAAAGTATTCACGAAAACTTCGCCTCCTAAAACGGCAGTATATAAATCAAGATTTACATCAGAATATAAATTATTTCCTTCTCGTTTAAAATCAGAATTATTGTCAATTAAAAAAGTAATATACAAATCACCACTTGGTCCACCGTTTGCACCAGGTCCGCCATGTCCGGGAATTTTAATGATTTGCCCGTTTTCAACTCCGGCCGGAATTGTAATTCGGATATTTTTGCCATTTACGGTTAAACTTTGTTTGTGTGTTGTATAGGCCGAAGCCAAATCTAATTGTAATTCGGCATTAAAATCTTGTCCACGGTATTTTGATTGTCCTCGCGAACTTCTTCCTCCTCCATACATTGAATTAAAGAAATCAGAAAAATCACTTCCGGAAAAATCGCCTCCAAAACCTGAAAAATCCTGATTACCGCCTTGTTGCTGTTGTCTTGAATATTGCTGTTGATTCGGATCGTAACCTGCTTTTTCAAATTCATCGGCATGTTTCCAGTCTTTTCCGTATTTATCATACTTTTTACGATTTTCCGGATTGCTTAAAACTTCATTGGCTTCGTTGATTTCCTTAAATTTTTTCTCCGCTTCTTTATCATTCGGATTCAAATCAGGATGATATTTTCGAGCCAGTTTTCGATATGCTTTTTTGATATCGGCTTCAGTGGCTGATTTTGTAATGTCCAATATTTTATAATAGTCGATATAATCCATTTTATATGTTTTTTAATAAAATTAAATTAGAACCTTCAAGTTATGAATAAGTGAGTAATTATCAAAGTGATGCAATTCTTTTTAAATAAAAAATAACGAATTAATTTTTAATAGATTCACTTGTTTTGGCATTTGGTTCCGAAGCTTCGGGATTAAATTGTAATTTAATTTCCAGGAGTAGTAATTCTTGGCAGGTTTTTTGTTTCAAAAAATTAGCCTAATATATTGTTATAAAAGTCTTAAAGTTAAAGTGCGTAATTAAATTATGCTATTTTTGCTTTGCTATACTATTATTTTATAAAATTATAAAAGCCGATTCGATAAAACTTTTTCAATGAAGCACATTTTATTTTTCATATTATTTTTTACCGCTGTAACAGTATCAGCCCAGACGGAGTTTGGAACTAAGTTCAAGAGTATTCCTGCTCCAAAGTTTAGTGCAAAACCTAAAAAAATTCCTCAGCCTGAGACATTAGATCCTTCCGCTCCAAAAGCAGAGGTACCGAGTATCAAAACGCCAAATGTTTATGATAATACCACTATTACATCTAAATCTAAATTTCAGGTAGGAGAACAAAAAAGCAAGTTTACGATGTCTACCGAAACTGACTTTGCTAATCCTGGCGATCGTTATGTGGCAAAAATGGAAAAAGACGTCGATAAGGCTTTAAAAGATGCTGGTTTAAGAGAAGGCAGAGGAACTTTGGTGAAGAGAAATATTTCTTTGGGAGATTTTAGAACGAAATCAGCTTATTTTATTGTGAAATTCCGTGACTTCGGAGCAATTGATGGGGATTTGATAAAAGTTTCTTCAAATGATCAGGTAATACAATCTCAGATTTTTTTAGACTCTAATTTTAAAGACGTTAAAATTAATCTTGTAAATGGTTTCAATAAATTAGATTTTGAAGCATTAAATATTGGTTCTTTAGGAGGAAATACAGCCGAAATTCAGGTTTACGACGATAAAGGCCAATTAGTTACAAACGATTATTGGGATAATCTTGCCGCTGGATTTAAAGCGTCGATTATTGTTACGAAAGAGTAGAGCTTCGAGGTTCAAAGTGACAAAGGTTCAAAGGGTCAAAGAAAGAAACCTTTGAACCTTTGTTACTCTGGACCTTTGTACCTAAAATTGAAGATGTGAAAAAAAAATATTTTTTTCACATCTTCAATTTTTCAAATTCGAATATAAAAAGTATTTTTGCGCATGCAACACAACGTACTTATTTTAGATTTCGGATCGCAATATACTCAGCTTATTGCGCGTAGAGTTCGCGAATTAAATATATTCTGCGAAATTTTCCCTTACAATCACTTTCCTAGTGATTTATCACCTTATAAAGCCGTAATTTTAGGAGGAAGCCCATTTTCTGTTCGTGCAGAAGATGCTCCACATCCTGATTTATCTCAAATTCGAGGCAAACTTCCAATGTTGGCAGTTTGTTACGGAGCACAATACTTAGCTCACTTTAGTGGAGGAGAAGTAGCAGCTTCGAACACCAGAGAATATGGTAGAGCTAATTTATCTTATATTAAGGAGAATGAAGTTTTCTTTAACGGAGTTTCAGAAAACAGCCAGGTTTGGATGAGCCACAGCGATAGTATCAAAGCTTTGCCAACAAATGCAGTGAAACTTGCAAGCACGCATGACGTAGAATATGCTGCTTATAAAATTGATGGTGAAACAACTTATGCTATTCAATATCACCCAGAAGTTTTCCATTCTACAGATGGATCAAAAATGCTGAAAAACTTTTTAGTAGACATTGCTGAAGTTCCTCAGAATTTTACACCAAATGCCTTCGTTGAGGAAATGGTGGGAGAATTAAAAGAGAAATTAGGTAACGATAAAGTAGTTTTAGGATTATCAGGAGGAGTTGATTCAACTGTAGCGGCAGTTTTATTGCATCAAGCAATTGGTAAAAACTTATATTGTATTTTCGTAAATAACGGTTTACTTCGTAAAAACGAATTCCAAAATGTATTAGATCAATACAAAGGAATGGGATTGAACGTAAAAGGAGTAGACGCCGGAGATCGTTTTCTTGGCGAATTAGCCGGAATTAGTGATCCTGAAACTAAACGTAAAACAATTGGTCGTGTATTTATCGAAGTTTTTGATGATGAATCACATTTGATCGAAGATGTAAAATGGCTGGCTCAGGGAACTATTTATCCTGACGTTATCGAATCGGTTTCTGTAAAAGGACCATCGGCAACGATTAAATCGCACCACAATGTTGGTGGATTGCCAGATTATATGAAATTAAAAATTGTAGAACCACTTAGAATGTTGTTTAAAGACGAAGTTCGTAGAGTTGGTGCTACTTTAGGAATAGATCCTGAATTATTAGGAAGACACCCTTTTCCTGGACCAGGATTATCAATCAGAATTTTAGGAGATATTACTCCGGAGAAAGTTCAAATCTTACAAGATGTTGATGCCGTTTTTATTGACGGATTAAAATCTTGGGGATTATACGATAAAGTTTGGCAGGCTGGAGCAATTTTGCTTCCGGTAAATTCTGTTGGTGTGATGGGCGATGAGCGTACTTATGAAAAAGTAGTGGCGCTTAGAGCAGTTGAATCTACTGATGGTATGACCGCTGACTGGGTTCATTTACCTTACGACTTCTTAATGAAGGTGTCAAATGACATTATTAATAAAGTGAAAGGCGTGAATCGCGTTGTTTACGATATAAGTTCAAAACCACCTGCAACAATTGAGTGGGAATAGTAATATTTTTCAATTTAAGGCGTTACATTTGTAACGCCTTAAATTTTTAAACCTACTATTTATGAGAGAACTTTTAACGATTTCTCTTGTCTTTATTTTGTCTTTTAACAAAATAACTGCACAAGATTCAATTATTGAACACAAAATTCAAAAAGGGGAAACTGCTTATTTTATTGCCCAAAAATATAAGGTTTCTGTTGATGAAATTTATAAACTCAACCCTGAATCACAAAGCGGAATCCAAGACAATCAAGTTCTTAAAATCCCAGTCCACCCGACAGAAAAACAAAACCAAAAGCAACAAATCACCCACATCGTTGCTGCAAAAGAAACGCTGTACGGCATTTCAAAACAATATAAAGTTACGGTTGATGCCATTCAGAATGCAAATCTTGAAATTCTTGCCAACGGACTTCAAATTGGTCAGGAATTAATTATCCCGGAGAATTCTAACAATCTTTCAAAAACTGAAATTACAACCTCTTCAAAAGTAAGCCATCAGGTAGTGACTAAAGAATCTTTGTTTAGTATTGCCAGACAGTATAATGTTTCGGTTCAGGATCTTGAAAATGGGAATAAGGAATTGCTTCAAAACGGATTGCAAATTGGTCAGATAATTGCTATTCCGAACAAAAGAAAAACGTTAGACGGAAGAGTTCGTGTAATTAATAATGAAACCATTTTTCATATTGTTGAATCTAAAGAAACTAAATTTTCGATCGCTAAAAAATACGGCATTTCTATCGATCAGTTAGAATCACAAAATCCTGAAATTGTAAATGGATTAGTTGTTGGAAATAAATTAGCCATTAATACAACAGCAATTAAACCAACAAATGAAAGTGAAGAACTAATGTTGGCTTTGGCCGAAAAACAAGTTGTGGTTGAAAAGACAAAAGCCAAAACAGTTGAGATTGATGATTTAAAAGACAGATTGGTTGTTCAGAAAGAAATGAACCAGAAAATCATAAAAATTAATGATTTGAAAGTCAATCTGAATGATATGAATGGTTCTAAAGATAATTCGGTTGAAAAATTACGTTTGGTTTTAGAAGCCAATAAAAATGTACAGGATATTTTAATGGCTAAATTAGATTCGTTAGTCAATACGATGAATAATGATTTAGTTGAATTGAAAAGAATGGATGTTTTGAATGTTGATGAATCAAAAAGATTGGAAAAACAATCCTATGAAAGCATCGGAAAAACAAATGAATTATCTTCTCAATTAAAAAAAGAACTGGCTGAAAATAGAAAAGCTTATGCCGGTTTAATGAATAAAGTAGAGAAAATTGCTGTTGAGGAAAATCAGGAATACAAGAAGAAAGTCCGCGAAAGCGAAAAAAACAAACCATCAACTTCATTGCAAAAACGTCTTTTTTTAGAAGAACTTAAACATTATAAAATAGAGCAGGAGCAAGGTGATGCACAAAATCAACTTTTGATTGCAAAGATTGATTCATTAGACACTCAGAAAAAAATCGAGGTAAAAAGACATATTAGTAAAGCTTCATTTTATAGTATGGAAGCCCGACAATTTGATGATAAACTGGCTTTGATAAAATTGAAAAAGTATCAGGACGATGTTTTAAAAAATCAAAATAAAACCAATTCTAATGAAGCTTCAAAAGCAATTTCGTTAGAGGAAATGAAGCGCGAATTGAAGGAAAATCCGCTTAAAAATGATAAAACAATAAAAGTAGAAGTTTTTGATAATCTTAAAGAAGTTTCAAATGGCTATTACTTAGTTTTAGGTATATTTACAGATGCGACACCGAGAGATAAGTTTATTATGAAACTTATTGATTCTGGGGATTTTAATGCTAGTTTTTTCTTTAATATAAATAGTCTTTCGTATTATGTTTATTCAGACAGATACCAAAATATGGAAGAAGTTTTATATAAATGCAAGAAAAAGGAGGAAGATGAGTTATATAAAGACATTATTATCGCTAAGGCAGAAATTGATCTTAGGTAATAATTGGAAAAAAATTAACAAGTGGCCTGAATCTTGCTTTGAACAAAATTAGTATCTTGTTTTTGAATTAAAAATTAAATTGTTTAAGTCCTATTATGAAATATTATTTCGCCTTATTATCCCTTGTGTTTTTTATTACTTGTTCTGCCTTTTCGCAGGAAAAAGTGATAAAATATACCGTTTCCAGTGGAGAAACTATCAATCAAATTGCTGTAAAATTTAAGATTACGCCTTATGATATTTATGCATTAAATCCAGATGCACGAAATGGTGTGAAACCAAATATGGTTTTATTAATTCCGACGAATGTTAGTAAAGTTACTGCAGGTAAAACAGATGGAACTAGTACAAAAGTTGCTGCAAATTCAAAAGAAATCATACACGAAGTTCAGCCAAAAGAGACTTTTTATAGTATTGAGCATAAATATGGAATTTCTGATGAAGCTTTAAAAGCGGCAAATCCTGGTCTTGAAAAAACAGGAGTTCAAATTGGTCAAAAATTAGTGATTCCGGCAAAAGGAAGTGCTGCAAAAGCTAGTTCAGCTTCTGCAAAAACAACTAAAGAAAAAGGACCTGAAAAATATGTCTATCATGATGTTGTAGCAAAAGAAACTAAGTTTTCGATCGCTAAACAATACAATACTACAATAGAGGATTTAGAAAAACGCAATCCGGAAATTGTGTCTAGTCTGCCAATTGGATACAGGGTTACTATAAAAGGAACAGCTCCTAAAACAGAAAATTCATCGCCAGTTGCACCTGTCGCAAAAGCGGCAGAAATTCCTAGAAAAGTAACTACTTATATGGAGTATCAGGTTAAACCGAAAGAGACTTTTTATAGTTTAGGCAGAACTTTTCATATTACTCAGGAAGAACTAACAGAATTAAATCCGGCACTTTCTGAAGGAGTAAAAGAAGGGATGGTTTTAAAAGTTCCGTCAGGATATTTGGCACCAGCCCCAATTATTGCACAAGCAGTACCTGTTGAAAAGGTAGCTGAGAAACCAATTGCTAATGCAGGTAGTGGTGGTATTTCGGTTTTAGAAAAAGTGAAATCTGAAACGGTTTCTGCAAATCCTGAAGTGGTTGAACTGACAAAAAAGAGAGGGCAAACAGAACGTAAAAAAATGGTTTTGTTATTGCCGTTCAATTTAGCTAAAATGCAAAATGATACGACAAGTAGTGCTACTCGTATTAAAAATGATAAGTTTTTAAACATGACCCTGGATTTTTATTCGGGAGCGATGATGGCAATCGATTCGGCAAAAACTTTAAAATTGCCAATTGATGTTTCTATTTATGATTCAGGAGAAACCAAAACGGCATCGAATGTTTCGGGTTTAATTGCTCAAAATAAATTGCAGGATGCGAGTGCTGTGATTGGACCATTTTATCAGACTAATGCAGAAACAACAGCTAATTCATTACGCTTGTATAATGTACCTGTGATTTCGCCATTGTCAAAAGATAGTGCGAATCCAATCGATAATTTGTACCAGTCAATACCAACGAACGACGTAGTAAGAAACGCTGTTTTTGATTATATGCGTGCTAAAAATGGAAATATTGTAGCTGTTGTAGATAAGAAAAAAGAATCTGTTATTAGTTATATCAAACAAAATCAAAAAGGGGTTGTATTTTCTGCTTTAACAGAAACTGGAGGTTTAGATGTTGCCAATTTAAAAAGTTTGTTATTACCAAACCGAATGAATTATGTAGTGATGGAAACCGGGAATACAGCTATGGTTAAAACAACTATAAAAGCGCTGCTTGATGCACAAAAGTCATGTCAGGTGCAATTGGTAATTTTAGAACCAAACAGTACACTTGATACGGACGAAATTAGTTTTGAAAACTTAATTAAACTGAAATTAATGTATCCGTCTGTGACTCGTGAAAGTGATGAGCCTGGTGTTTTAATTTTTGAAAAAGAATATCGCCTGAAAAACAAAGTGAATCCAAATACCTATGCAACAAGAGGTTTTGATGTTACTTTTGATACCATGATGCGTTTGGTACAAGGAAAAACGTATCAGGAAACGGCGGACTTAATGACAACAGAACAAGTTGATAATAAATTTCAGTATTATAAAAAAGAAGATGGGGGACACGCCAATAAAGGGGTGTACATTTTATATTACGACTCAGATTTAACTTTAAAAGTAGCAAACTAATGACATCAAAAGTAACCTATTTAGGTGATTTAAGAACACAATCAATTCATGTGCAATCAGGAAGCGAAATTATTTCAGATGCACCACTAGATAATAATGGAAAAGGAGAAGCTTTTTCTCCAACAGATACTGTTGCCAATGCTTTAGCGAGCTGTATGATGACTATTATGGGAATCAAAGCGCGCGATTTGAATGTAGATTTCGTTGGATCAACAGCTGAAGTGACTAAAATAATGAATGCTGAACCAAGACGAATTGGTGCAATCGAAATTGTTTTTGACATGCAAGGTGTCGAAGATGCAAAAAGCAGAACAATTTTGGAACGTGCAGGAATGACTTGTCCGGTATTTTTAAGTTTAAGTTCAGAAATTGAAAAACGAATTACTTTTAACTGGAAGTAATTTTGAAATTATAAATAGAAAAGCCATTCGTCGCAACGAATGGCTTTTTTTATTTTTGACAGAAGTTCTATTGTGTCGTTTCTGTTTTTAAATCTTCCAGAATTGGTGTAATAATAGTTTTTACTTCTTTTTGAATAGTTTCGTTTTTCTGCTCAAAAATAACAATATTATTTTTTCCTTTTTTAAGCCAGCAGCCCGGAACATAAAGTGTTTGTTGTGGCCCAACGCTCCAATATCTTCCTATATTGATTCCGTTTATGAACACAATACCTTTGCCCCAATCGCGCATATCTAAAAATGTATCTCCAGTTTTATTTAGATTAAAAGTTCCCTGATATAAAGTTGGTCGGTTTGCTTTGCCTGAATTTTTATAAGAAGTCAAATCCGGTTCTTTATTCATTGGTAATGTATACATTTCCCAGTTTCCGGTGATCGTTTGGCCATTTATAATTACCGGACTTATGATTCCCTTATTATTTGCATTAATTTGAGAACCATAATTGATACGTCCCATGTTTTCGACAACAATGTCTAAAGTTGCATTAAAAGGAACTTCAATTTCACAATCGTATTTTTTGTAATATCGGTTTAATTCGGCTACCTTTTTGCCATTTACATACACGATCGCATAATCTCGTAAACCATTCAATTCTAATTTTCCACTGATAGGTTGTGTGAATTTTTTGCTATACCAAACATAACCGTCACCTTGATTTAGTTGTTCGAATGTTTGTGGATTATCTTCAATCACCGGATTAATTTCAGCTTTTAAATAGGCTAAATCTACTGTTTTTGTCAAAGCAATATTTGGGATTGTAATCACCGGTATTTTTGCAGGAACAGCAGGAGTTTGAGGTGTTTTTAATAATTCTCTTAGCGCATTATATTTTGGAGTTGCCCAGCCGGCCTCGCTAATTGGAGCATCATAATCATACGATGTCATATCAGGCTGAATGTCATGTTCTTTATCATAATTTGCCCCGGAAGTAAAGCCAAAATTAGTACCGCCATGAACCATATAATAGTTAAATGAAACCTGATTGTCCAGATATTTTTTAGTCTGACGAACGGTTTGTTCCGGTTTTTGTGTTGGGAATGGTTCTGCCCAATGATCTAACCAACCCGGATAGAATTCGGCTACCATATAAGGACCCTTATTGTTATTGAATTGATTAACTACCGCTTTTAACTTTACGACATCATCTTCGCCATTGGCTGTTGGTAAAGCACCTGGCAAGGCACCACCCTCAAAAAGCCAACTTCCGTCAGAAGTGAAAAACGGAACTTCGAAACCAACATCTTTTAATTGCTGAAAAACGGCAGCACTATATTTTTTATGTTCGTCAAGCGGAATATCTTTGCGTTGTGCAACATACGATCCAAATTCGTTTTCGCCCTGAACCATAATAATAGGCCCGCCTTTAGTGATTTGTAAATCCTTAACCTGATTGTATAATTCAGTAAAATAAGATTTTGTTGCTGTTAAATACGCTGCATTGTTACCACGAATAACCATATTAGGAACATTTTGCAGAAACCAGGGATAACCGCCAAATTCCCATTCGGCACAAACATAAGGACCTGGGCGAAGAATAACAAATAATCCTTCTTCCTGAGCTGTTTTAATGTATTCTGCCAGGTTTTTATTTCCAGTTTTAAAATCCCAAACTCCGGGAGCTGTTTCGTGGTAATTCCAAAATACATAAGTTTCGACTGCATTTAATCCCATTGCTTTCATCATTTGTAAACGATGACGCCAATAGGGTTGTGGAATTCGGGAGTAATGCATTTCACCTGAATGAATTTGGATCGGTTTTCCATTTAATAAAAAATTTCCATCGCTAATGGCAAATGTTTGTTTTTGCTGTGCAAAACCAATTGAAAATGTCAAGGCAGAAAATAAAAGTACAAAGTATATTTTTTTCATTTTGTTTTAATTTTAGGATGTAAAATAAGCAAGAGAACACAAATTTAAAAGTGTTCTCTTGCCTGACCTAACTAACCAATATTTATTATTCTGAAAACTCTAATTTTTGTAATTTATTCCAGCCACCTCGAGTGAAATCCGGAATTTCGACCGGAACAGAACCTTTATCAAGAGAAATTTCTGTTAAGGGTCCTAAACACGACCATTCCGCCAAATCGTAAACATCCATATCTAAAGGAAGTCCTTTTTGCAAGCAGTGAATTAAACGATAATCCATTATAAAATCCATTCCGCCATGACCACCAACTTTTTTGGCTTGTTCTTCGATATTTTTCACCATTGGGTGTTTGTATTTTTCCATCAATGCTTTTTTTACTTCTTCAGGAACAAAGGAATGAGCACTTAATTTTTCGTGATTAGGTTTTACATCATCGCCTAATTCTTTTCCGTCCAGCGCATAACCTTCTAAAGGATATTTATTTGCAAAACCTTTAGTTCCGCTCAGTTGATACATTCTGCTGTAAGGACGCGGAGAAGTTACATCATGCTGAATTTGAATTGTTTTTCCGTTTTCAGTACGAATCATGGTCATGGTATGATCTCCATTTCTGAAATCTTTAATTTCCTGACCTGATTTTTCTTTAATATAAGCAGGATTTCCAACTGCTTTCGTATCCATAGAAACCAGAAAATTCATCTTATCACCACGATGTATATTCAATGCCTGACACGCTGGCCCCATTCCATGAGTCGCATAAACATCGCCGCGGTGTTTGATATTATAATCCATTCTCCAGTTGTTCCAGTATTCTCCCCAGAAAGGCTGTAAACCGTGAATGTAAGATCCTTCAGCATGAAGAATTTCTCCAAATAATCCTTGTTGCGCCATATTTAAAGTAGTAAGCTCGAAGAAATCGTAAACACAATTTTCAAGTTGCATACAGTGTTTTCTGGTTTTTTCAGAAGTATCAATTAGTTCCCAAATTTCTTTCATCGTTAAAGCTCCAGGAACTTCAATAGCTACATGTTTTCCATCTTTCATAGCCTGAACGCCAATGATAGCATGATGTTTCCAGTCTGTTGCAACGTATACTAAATCGACATTTGGAAGTGCTGTAACTTTTCTCCAGGCATTTTCATCTCCAAAAAATTCCTGCGCTTTTGGAAGTCCGGCTTTCGTTAAAATTTCATTAGCTGACTGTGTGTTTTTTTCTAACATATCACAAAGCGCTACAATTTCTACACCTGGAATATGCGTCATACGTTCTACAGCTCCTGGTCCGCGCATCCCAAGTCCGATGAAAGCTATACGAACTGTTGGAATAGGTGTTGTAGCCAAACGCAAAACATCTTGTTGGCCTTTTGGTCTGGAAGGTGTTTTGGTCTTAATCATTTGTGCCGATGCAATCGTCCATCCGAACAAAAGAAAAAGAACTATTGTGGATTTTAAAAAAGTAGTTTTCATAAGTGGTTTTATTTTTGAAATCAGTCTTTTACGGTAATTTGTTAAAGTCTATTTCTGGTTTTTTATTGTTTAAAGGTCTTGTAAATAGTGTTTTTGGTGTGGTATAATTGTTGAAAAAACCACCGTCTTTTAAATAGAAAGAATCTTTTTCAATTCCGCCGGCAAAATCCATTCGGTATTCTTTTGCTCCCGTATTATCGGTTGTAAAGCGAGCCGAATTAATTTCTGTCCAATTTCCTTTTTCATCGCAAATCCATTGATTATTAAACAAAACCCTGCGAGATAAATTGCCTTGTTCCGGAATGAAATTCTCTAAAAACGAATGAAATCTTTTTAAATAAGTACTTGTTTGAGGACGGCTGAAACTTGCAATTAAAAGCCATTTGTTTAACTCAGGTGCATAAAAATAAGCCGTGTAAGTAGTAGAATTATTTCCTTCCGGGATTCCTCGTAACAAAAATTTATAAGTCGTTCCGGCTTTCCAATTGTATTTCAGATAACTTTGACCACCAGAACCTTCGTCTCCAAATTCTCCTGTATGAACATTTTCGCCTTTTTTAAGCATTTTAATTTTATGCGAATCCGGAATGCTCTTGGGATCGTCTGTTGAAAATGGACTCCAGACAGAGAATAAAACTCTTCGTTCCATCTCAGAATTTACCTGTATTCCAAAGTAGCCTTCCCCAAAACCATTGGCCATAAAATAAGATCCAATTTTGTCTTCTTTTTCAGGGACGGTAACTTCATTATAATACCATTCGGCATTTGTATTTTCGGGAACCTGATAATTTAAATGAACCGATGGTCCGCGACGTCCCCAATGATAAAAATTTCCTTCGTTATTTGGGACATAAGACATTTTTCCATCATAATCTGTACTGGAAATTGTAAGACGATTAATCGACGGAAAACGATCTCCATTTTTACTGATTCCTTTTATTTTGACAGCCACATAACCTTCCTGATTGATTTTCCAGTTTCCAACGATTACGGCTTTTTTTGAAGTAGTGAATTTTACTTTTTTTGATTCGTTTTGAATTGAAAACTCCAATTCTGATTTCCCAAAAACTTCAACTGATTCTTCGACTGTAATTTGGAAAGTTCCTGCTTTTGAAATTCTAAAATAAGCCGTAAAATATTCACTGAAATCGGTCCAGTTTTCAATTCCATTATCTGTAATCGTAGTACTTCCGTCAATGTGTTTGGAGCTAAAAGCATTTCCGGCCAAAGGAATCGAAATTTTCGTTTTCGGATTTTCGGCAGGTATTTTTTTAGCCGAATCTATACCATTTGAATAAGAAAGAGATCCGAATAAGAAAGCCAGGAATATGTAAAATAAATTTTTCATTTGATGGATAATTTGTTTGTTTTTTGAAGGACCTCTCTAATGAACCAGATTAGAGAGGCTTCAAAAACAAACAATTCTAAATAATTAAAATTTTTGAATTGAAATTCACCTACATACTAATTACTAATTTTAAAATAAATTCGATTGCTTAAAAGATCAGGCAGTTTTATTTGCTTAATCTTTTAATCAATGCTGTAACATGTTTTTTAGTATCGTCATCTAATGAAGCCAATGCTTTATCAGCTTCAGCTGGAGAATATTTTGTTAATCCGGTTATTCCTGCTGCAATTACGTTGTATGATTGTTCTTTAATGCTTTCTTCCATCAGTGTTTTATAAGAAGCATCGTCAGTAGAAGCCAATTTTATAATAGCATTTGCTCTGGCAATGGTCTTTTTATCATTTTTAGCGATATCCAGAAGCGTTTTTAAAACCTGATCTTTTGTTTGTTTTTCATTTAAATCAATTGCTTTGATACTCAGTACCCTTAAGTCTTCTTGAGGATCTTTTAAGCCTTCCAGTAAAATAAGTTGTGACTCCTGATTTCTGTCTTTTGAAGCAAATTTTATAGCTTCAATTCGGTTGTAATATGAAGGCGCATTTTTATATTGAAAAAGATAATCAGCAGCAGTTTTTTTATCTATATTAATTTCGCCAACTAAGATTTTATCTGGATCTAAATCGATAAATTCAGGTTTTGAGGGAAGATCAAAACTGAAACTTTGTTCTCTTTTATCAATTAAAATATCCTTTCTTATTTTAGTTCCGTTTACATAAAAATCAACTTTTAAAGGCAGTGTAAATGTTTGCACAGCACTATCCTGAGATTGACTTATGGTAATGATAATTTTTCCGTTAGAATATTTGTAAATCACATCCAGAATTGGACTTCCAGGATTATAATACCATTGATTAAAATAAGGCAGCCAGTCTTTTCCAGTCACTTCTTCCATTGATAAACGCAGTTGATGTGGTTCGCCAGATTTATAAGCATTTGTTGTCAAATAATGGTTTAAAGATTTGAAAAACGCTTCGTCACCCATTTGATTTTTTATAGCATACAAAATGATTGAACCTTTTGAGTAGCTGATATTATCAAACATATCATCCTTATTCTTGTAATGAAAGCGTGCCAGAATTTCGCTGTTTCCATTTTTTTGTGAACGTAAATAGTTTTGCAACTTTTCATAACGCGATCTGTCTTCGCCATCTTGTCCGGCGTCGTGACCGTGCCAAAGTACTTCTCCAAAAGTGGCAAAAGATTCGTTCATAGTTAAGTTTGACCAGGATTCAGCCGTGACATAATCGCCAAACCACTGGTGGAAAAGTTCGTGCGCAATAGTACTTTCCTGATTGTCATCTAGTAATTCTCTTTCTGTTTTCTGAACATATTCACCGTGAACTGTAGCAGACGTATTTTCCATTGCCCCTCCAAAATAATCTTTACAAACAATTTGAGAGTACTTTGGCCAAGGATATTCAACTCCCAACATTTTGCTGTAGAAGTTCATCATGTCTGGTGTTTTATAAAAAATTTGTTTGGCGTATGGCGCATATTTTGGCTCTAAATAATAGCTCACTTCTTTGCCATTATAAGAGTCTTTATACACTTTAAAATCGCCAACCGCCATCATAAATAAATAAGGGGCATTTGGTTGCTCCATTTTCCAGATATCAGTTCTTGTACCGTTTTTATTGACTTTTTGAGAAGTTAATTTTCCATTAGAAAGCGTTGTATACTTCGAATCTACCGTCATGGCAATTTCAGAAGTTGTTTTCTGATTTGGTTTGTCTATAGTTGGGAACCAAGCTGATGAAGCTTCTGTTTCACCTTGTGTCCAAATTTGTACAGGCTTATCTTCTTTTCCGTCAGGATTTATAAAATACAATCCTTTTGAATCCGTCATAGTTTCACCACCTTTTGTTTTTAGTTCATTAGGTTTTGCGATGTAATCAATGTAAACAATGTATTTTTCAGTGCTTTTATATTTTCTGTTTAAAGTGATAAAAACCTGTTCGCCGTCCTGAGTATATTTTAACGGAATATTTTTTTTGCCCTCAACGATTGCAATTTCTTTGAATTCCATTCCTTTAGCATCTAACGTAAGCTGATCTGTTTCGTAGAAATGAGGTTTTAAAGTAATCCATTCTTTTCCGTATAAATAGCGTTTACCATAATCGAAAGATACTTCGAGTTTGGTGTGAATCAAATCATGAACTTTTAATGCGGTAACTCTGTAATCAGTTAATTCATCTTTGTTTTGATCCGTATTTTGCGCTTCAATTTTTTGTCCCATTATAGCGATGAGACTAAAAATCGTATATTTTAAAAAAGCTTTTTTCATTTTATAATTTTATAAAGTTTGTTTTTTGATGATGATTGAAATGCCTTCGGATTAAAGTTTCTCTATAATTCTAACTTCTCCATCTTTTTCATCTTCAGTCAAAACATTCGATGGTTTTTTAGTGTAAACTGCTAAACACCATTGCACAATTTTATTGGCAGGATATAAATCAGCCTGATGTTTCAACCATTTTTCAGCTTCATTTGCAGAAGATGTTTTTTCAATCGCCCAAGCCGAAACCAATTGATTTGCTGGTAAGAAATTCATAACCGTATTATCAATCTTCGGATTAAAAGCAACAATTTTCTGCAATGATTGATTTGCTTTTTCTGTATTGCCAAGACTGTTGTAACAGAGATAATCCATCCAGTTTTCTAATCTTTCATCGATATTTTCGTCGTATGGTTTTCCAACACCTAAATTTTCCGGGAATAGTTTTGCATCGGCTATGAATTGTAGTGCTTTTTTGTATTGCTTGTTTTTCATTTCTGATAAAGCTTGCATCAATTTAGCTTCGTGATACAATTGTCTTCCCGCTGTTGCGCCTTCAAAAGGAAGAATTTGCAGTTTGGTTAAGAAAGCATCCGCGGAAGCATACTTTTTATTCAGCAATAATGTTTTGGCATATAACATTCCCATCAAATAATTGTCCTGATGTTTTTTATAAAAAGGTTCTGTTATCGCCAGCGCCTTATCATATTGTTTTTGAATGATATAATGTTCGGCCAGTAATTTAGGATATCTCCAGCTTTGAGAATCTAATTTAATTGCTTGTTGAAGACTTGAAATTACCAATTGAGAATCATCTTTGAACAAAGAAGCTTTTGCTGCATAAAAAGCCGGATCATTTGGCTGAGTTCCACATTGTGTGAATAAATCTTTTGCTTTTGAAAGATTATTACGATTCCATTTAATTAATCCTAAATGATATTTTAATTGCCATTGATTATTATTTTTCATCAAACTTTCCAGAATTTCGGCAGTTTCTCCGCGGAAAGGAAAACTAATTCCGGGTTGAATTTTGTTCAAATCAACTGCTTTGTTTTCTAAAAATGCTTTCCAATAAATAATTTCAGCATTTGGTTTTGCTGTTGAAAAAACTTTCAAAGCTTCATCATTTCGACCCAAATTATGATACCAGATTCCTAGTTCTAAATAGGTTTGTTCCGGCATTTCATTTTGAATAAGAGAGATAAAGTGTTCTTTTGTTGCTGTTGAGTTTTCCCAAATAAATCTTTCAAAACGAACGAAATTATTAAGAGGATCAATAGCTGTGATTTTATTTAATATTTCAGACTCTTTACTAGGATCGTTTTGCAAACGATAAATAACGGCTAATAGCTGTAAACCCTCTAAATTATATTGATTGTTTATCAAACTTTTTTCAGCATATTCGATCGCTTTTGCCAGATTGTTTTCAGTAAAATAAATTTGGCTTAAAGCCGTATAAGCTGAACTTCTAAATTCAACACTTGCAGCAGCGATGTCAAAACCATCTTTAGCATCGGTTGTATTTCCTAAATGAAGATTGGCTAAACCATAATAATAATTAGCTGCAGGATCATAAGTATTAATTGCTAAAGCTTTGCTAGCTGAAGCAACAGCCTCTTTGTATTGAAATTTTCTGATTTGTAATTGTGCCAAGTCAGAAAGGGCAGGAGCATAGTTTGGATCTTTCTTCAGACATGCATTTAATTTTTCTTCCGCAAGAACATAATCTTTAAAACTGATATAGTTTTTTCCTTGCAGATACAATCCGTAAACTGAATTGTTATCGAAATCTTTTGGCATTTCCAACGGACGATTTAGATTTCCATCTTCCGGAGCTGAATTCCAAACCAGTTTATTTTCGCCCAATGTTAACTTTAATTTGTTTTCATTAACCGAAACCTGAATAGAATCTTTAAATAATTCTAATGTTTTAACCGAAATATCTTTAGAATAAACTTTCTTTTCACCATCAAAAACTTCTAATTTTTCGTTTAGTTTTTGAAGTGGAGAAAAATAGATTTTCAACCAGCCATTTTCATTTTTGACATTAACAGCGCCATAATTATTTGCTTTTACAAAACCTTTTGTCTGTTTTACCGGAAACCAATATTCTGTCCATGAATCTGTTTGATAAGGTGCAAAAGAACGCTGTTTAAAAGGCGTTAAATTACTGCCTTCACTTGCTTGATTAAACAATCTTCCACTTTGTACTTCAACATATTGCCCGTCAGTATCGGTTAATAATTTTTCCCAAATCATACCTTGTTGAGACAATCCCCAAATCCATATTTTTTTGCCCGGTTTATCATCGTGATTGCCGTATCTTCCCATTCCGAAATCTTCATCGTGGTAATATCCTCCAAAGAAATCATTGTATTTTCCAAAAACGTGGTACGATTTATAACCGCCAAAATCATTGTTTTTATAAAAGGATAAATCTTTACCGTTTTCTTTATCAATTGGCCACGAATTATGTTCACCATTATGTCCAATATAACTTTGTCCCGGATAAATAAATTGTAAGCTTTGAGATGCCTTAATTCCTGTATTCATCCAGGTATAATAAGGTTGTTCAAATTCAGTTGAGTTAAACCAAAATGAATTTGTCGTAAAATAAGCCTTGTCTTTTGGAAGATTGATGTCGAGTTTCCAGGAAGTTCTGGTTAATAGATCTAAAACTCCAATAACACAACTAATACTTCCATCTTCTCGGGTTATGATTTTATAATCTACAGGAGTCGCGCAATTTGGCGTGTGACCGATAATTCCGTAATTGCCTTCAACGCCGCCGCTTGTCCAAGGACCGCGCATGGCAATATCTCTGAATTTGATTACATGGTTGTTGTAGATAAAATCTTTTCCGGTTGATTTTTCGATTGCTGACCATACTTTTCCACCAATTTCCGGAAGAATCATCAGTTTGATATAATCGTTTTCTATCTCGATTACTTTCCATTCTTTTTGAACCGGTTTATCTGTAAAACCATCAAAACGGAAATAAGGATAAACCTTTGTATCGGGTTTTGGGATAGGATCAGGATCTGAAAAAGGATACGTGGTAAAGACTTTTTTATATTCCTTAAAGGTTGGTTTATTTTGTGCGTTGACAAACAGGCTTCCAAAGAGTAAAATGGATAAGAAAGGTTTAATTTTCATATGGAGAGCTATTTATTGTGGTTATGATTAGTCAGATAATTGGGTTGTTTGCCCGCATTTTTGTCATTTCGACGGAGGAGAAATCACACTAGAAAATCGACAAAGATTGACGATTTTCTATGCGGAGTTTCTTATGTGATTTCTCCTTTGTCGAAATGACAAGCAGGGAAGGATAATTGTTTATCGTTAATTACTTAACAATAAGTAACCAGCCTTTTCCTTTTGAAACCGGAATTTCATCTTTAACAGTAAAGGTTTGAGCAGGTTGGAAATTAGCAACTTCTGGAGCTGTTATTGTAGCTTTTGAAGGATCGATTCCTAGTTTTTTCCAGTCTATACTTAGTTTTACTTTTACATCGGCATCAGCCCAACTTGCAATAGAAATTAAAGCGGTTCTGTTCTTTTTGTAAACAGTTGCCAAAACTTTATCATTGTTTGTTTTTACCGGACAATTTTCGCTCCAGTAACCAATCATTTCAGAACCTTTAATTCCGAAAGTATCCCATAATTTCCAGATTGGTCTAGGATCTGCATTGTGGCTCCAAGGCATTCTGTTTGTCATTCCGTAAACCATTCCTCTCCAGGGATTTCCACCATCTTGCAACATTTCGCCCATTAATCCGAAAGGAATTCCGCTTACTTCAGTTAAGAAAAAGTCAGGTTGGTTTTTTTCATAATCAAAATATTCTCCAAACCATAATTTATTGATGTATGGAAAATGCTCCATGTATAAATTTGCGCTGTTGTTGAAACCGTCATTTTTATTGTATTGATTCGCACTGTGTAAATCGATAATTCCAGGATGCCCATCTTTTGTTAAAACTCTTTTGATACGTTTCATCGTGATTCTGTCAAAAGCAACATCATCAAGATAAATACCGTCAATACCAACATTTTGAGTTAGCCAATTCATTCCTTCAACATAGTAATTGTGCCAACGGTTCATACCACTATTTACAATGGCAGCATCTTTAATTTCAGGCACAAACCAAGCCGCGATATAATCATCGCCAACGTGTTCCTGCAACCATGAGAATCCGCCGCCTTTTCCTGGAGAATAGATTTCATGACCTAAACTTCTTAAAGCAAAAGTTTCGTAAGCTTTGTTTGAAACCTCTCTAACAGTATTGTAAATTTTTACTTTTAATCCTTTTTCGTGCGCTTCGTCGATATAACTTTTCATCTTTTTAAATTCGATAAAAGGATAATTGATATATGGATTTATGGCATTTGCATGGTGAATATTGATTACAGTTGCACCCGTTTGCGCAATTGAATCAATTGGACTGTATTTATGATATAATTTTGTATTCCATTGAAAATCTGTATCTATGGTGCGGAAAGGTGTAATCAATAAATTGAAGTTGTAATATAAAACATCTCCTTTTTTCATACTTCTTGCACCACTGTATGCATTTACCAAAACTGATTTTTGGTTTGGTGTAATGGTAATTCCACCTTTGTTTTCGTTACCCCATGAAGTTGGCAATAATAAAGGTTTTTGCAAATAGAAATTAGTATTTAACGGACGGCTGTATTTTTCATCTCTTAAAGAAAATTGCAAGCCAGAATTTACATTTCCAATCCAGGCACCATCTTGATTTTTATGAGCTACATCCCATTTCCATTCAAAAGTTTCAGGACGATTTCCACCTTTTTGACCTAATCCCATCATGTATTTTGCAGATGAAGATTGCATTGGTAAATGAATATTAATATCATTAAAAGCAGCATCTTCAAGAGCGGTAATTTTAACGGTATAATGTACAAAACCATCAAATTCAACAGAAGCATTTACATCCATTTGAAGTGATTGCGATATCGAAGTACTTTCCCATGAAACAGTTCCGGCTTCTTTTTTAGTGAATTTTAATCCTGTATTTTTCCATTGCAATGATTCTTTTCCGTTTGCATCTGTAAAGTGAAATGCTACTGGCTCACTCAAAATATTATTTGCTTTTGTAGTGGTCGTAGTCATTTCAGGAGTAAAAAAAGTCTGAATTTGAGTTGGAAAACCATTCGTTCCTAAAATCAGTTTTCTACCTAATAAAGATATTTCAGCATCTTTTACAACTAATGGAGTATAAGGTGCAATAACAGTATTTTCCTGAGCTAAAGTAGAGTTTAGCCATTTTAAGCGTGTCATTTTTTCCGGGCTGTCGATTCCGCCATTTTTAGTAACTTCTTCAGAAACTTTTATTTGAAGCTCGATTTCTTTAGATTTTCCGTCAGCAATAACGGTTGCTTTTCCGGTATAAGTTCCTGCAGCAGCTGTTTGCGGTACATCAATTCCGCACCACATTGCCTGAATTTTTCCTTTTGATACAGAAACAGTGTTAGTAAAAACAGAACCGTCATATTTAGTTCCGTCAGTATTAATACAGCTGATATTTTTAGCCGAAATAATTTCTCCGTTGCTGTTTTTTAGGTCTGAAAAAGTAACTTTTACATTGCTTAAATTTTCTAAAGCATAAATACCCAATTGAAAAGCTAAATATTCGCCCTTCATTGCTGTGTCAGCAAAAGAATTTTGAACTCCTTTTTGAATCCATCTTTGTGGAAGATCATTTTTCATTCGAATAGAATACAATCTGTCTTCAGGGAAAACTAAAAATGAGTTACCACTATTTTTAGCAATGATATCTTTTGTCTCAGCTGCAGTTGCAATGACTTCCATCGGATAAAAACTATTAAAAGCATTTACACTCTGAATTTCTGTAACCGTACAATTATCTTTTAAATTCGTTTTGATTTTAGAAAGCCAGGCAGCATCAGCCTTACTTTCCGGTTTTGCATAAACTCCTTTCGGATAATTTGCGTCACCTTCATCAATATATGGCATATAATAAACATAGTACGTTCCTTTTCCTGAAACTGGTTCGAAGAAAATTGTACCATTTTCTCTATTGATATTTTCTGTTTTTGTGTTTAGAATTTCTTTACCATTCGCATCCTGAACAATTATTTTTTTAAGCTCCGGATTTTCATCTCTTCTGCGCCATTCGATAGTGGTTTTGGCAACATTATCTTTTCCGGTAAATTCAACAACAACGCGATGATTTCCTAACAAATTAGGATTCCAGCTGTCATTGCCGTTAGTATATTTTATTTGTTGAGCAGCCAGTGGAATACTGAAAATGCAAAGACACATAATCAATATTTTACTTAAAAGAGGTCTGTTTTTTAGGTTTAGTTTCATTTTTTTGATGTTCAGGTTAAAAGGGTATGCCTAATTAAAAAGTTAGTAAACTGCTTTCCATCCATTTTTTTTCCAGTAAGCAATAATGGGTTTGTAAGGCCCGTATTTGTGTTGTTCTTCGGTAAAATTGTCCTGAAAAGGACTATGTGAATAATCGATAGGCTTGCCCATTTTATTAGGATAATCGAATGTTTTAGGATTTGGTCTTTTATGTATGTCATCATCATTTACAAAAGCTGCAATATCCAATGCTTGTTGATCTGTTAAATAAGGTTTTCCGATTGTCACCTTATCATAAGGCATGTTGCTTTTTAGCCATTGTGCCTGTTTGATAACGCGGTGCATACTAGAACCTGGCTGGTAACCGTATTCTCCCCAAAGTGGAGGATAAGTATAACCGGATTTGTCTGCATTGTATTGACCTTCTCCGTTGTTTCCGTGACAACGGGCACAATTTTCAATAAATAATGCTTTTCCTCTTTCCGGGCTAGCTGCTACATCTGGAAATTCTATTTCTAAATTTTTTGCTCCTTTATAATCTCCATCTTTTGGAACAAATTTGCTAATCCATTTAAAGTAAGATAAAAAGGCTACCATTTCTTTTCCGTCAAGCGGAAGTGGTTTTCCTGAATGCGGACGCATAATGCAGTTGTTTACACGTTCAGCAAGTGTAAGTACTTTATTTTCGCGACCACGATATTGCGGATAATTATCGTGCGAAGCCATTAAATTGAAAGCAAACGGTTTTGTTCCTGCATCCTGATGGCAATTGGTACAATTCATTTTATTGCCTAAATATTTCCCTTTAACACCATTTGGACCAATATAATAAGCGGTTTTCATCATCAATTCTCTTCCGTAACGAACAGATTCACCAAATTGATCGTCCGGAATTTTTGAAGTGTCAATTGTAATATAACCTTCGTCATCGGCAGTACTAGTTTTGGCTGCCAAAGTTTGAGAATTTGAGGTATTGCATGAGTTGAAAACAACCATTGGCAATGCTGAAAATAGACCAATAAGAATTACTTTTTTCATGTTTAATGTTTTTAATTTAGAAGAAATGGTTTCATTTTTTCTTCTTCAATAAATTGTGTGCGATAAGGAGGAATTTCAGACTCTAAAGCCCAAAGTAAAACTCCTTTTTTATTCGTTAAAACCGTAATATGTCTTTTTGAACAACAAACTAAAATGGCGTCTTTATCAATCCTATAAGCACTTCCCATTCTGTCGTTATAAATATCTTTCGGCAATTTTATTTGATAATCCAGATTTACTTTATTGCCTTTTTCATCTATTTTTAATGCAAAAACCGAAGATTGTTTTTTGTAGACACCATTATCAAAAAATAGTAAACTTCCTTCCTGATCGATGTGTGCGGCATGCGCCTGCGAGAAATTACTATCTTCAGACATCGTCATTGTTCCGCCTTTTCCTAGTTTCCAGATTACTTTTCCGGTTTTAGAATCAATTTTCCAAATTTGACCGTTGTTGTAAAAAGAGAGCAAAAAGTTTCCGTCTTTATCATAATTCAAACTGTTGGCGTGTGTCCAGTCTTTTTTGGTTTTTAGTAAATTCTTGTCTTTCATTGGATCTAATTCATCAAAAACACTCCATTTCCAAAGTTGTTTTCCTTTTTTATCCATAATTAGAATTCCGTCTCCGTTAATGGTATCTCTCTTTTTTCCTCCAATAGAAGTTAAATCGATAATTTTTTGATCGACCGTTATTGTAACAATTTCGTTAGCCGATTTCTTTAAAATTTCATGATGAATAGTTTGTTTAAAATCGCCCTGGCCTTTTTTAATATGCGTTAAAGTGTCGCCTTGTAAATTGATTTCCAGGATTTCGCTTCCGTAACTTGTTGGTTCATCATTAGTACCTAAAATCGAAAGTATGGTTTGGTTTTTTGTGAAATGAGTTACTTTAAATCCGGTTCCTTCAACAGTATGATACCATCTTAAATTTCCTTTATAATCAACAATATAAGCAACTCCCGGAGTTTCTCTTTTTGCTAAAAGCATAAAACCTTTTTTGAAATTTTGCGGCAGTAATTCCGGTTTTGGACAATTTGCTTTGAATTGCTTTTGAAGCCATTCCGGTAATTTTCTGGATTTGAAATTATATACTTTACTCGAATCTTTTTCATTGCCCTTAATCGTAATCAATTGATAATTATAGTTGGTTTCCGGACGAATATTGCAAAGCACTAACGAATGTTTAAAACCCGTTTTTGAAATTGGAGAGGATATTTTATTTTTCCCATTATTATCAGACCAATAAGTTGCATATACCTGAACATCGTCATTCGTAGTAACATCGATTTGAATCTTCAATTCGTTGTTGCTATGAGTTCCAATATTGATATTGGTAATGCAATTACGCTGTTTTTTGGAACAACTTGCAAAGGCAAGTACTACTAAAATAAATACCGATTTAAAAACTAATTTTTTGATCATCTGAAAGGCTTCTTTTTGTGAAACAGAAAAGTACTTCTTTTGTTTAAAAAATCAAGAATAGACAGACATTTTAACTGTCTATTCTTGATTGAATTCCCTTTTATTGTCTGTCGGCGTTACTTAATTTTGAATTAAGATCAACCTGACTTTGTGGATAAGTGTAATATTTATTTTGTGGCATTTTGATTAATGCAGCTTCGCCAACTCTTAGGTGATAAGCATTTACCAAAACATCATATTTGTTCATTCTGATCAAATCGGCACGACGTTTTCCTTCGTAGAAAAGTTCCCAGCCTCTTTCTTGTAAAATAGCATCTCTTAAAGTATTCTTATTATAATCAGCTAAAACCAATAATTTAGCGTGAGATCTTCCCTTAACCTGATTAATAAGATTGATAGCCTCAATGGTTGGTCCGTTAATTTCGTTTAAAGCTTCAGCTCTGCTTAATAATACATCAGCATAACGCAATATGTTTACACTATGACCATCATAATAGGTTGTAGTTTCGTCGTCTGCATATTTTCTTGTCGATACATCCGGCATATAAAATTCTCCTGCTGGCGGTTGTGCGCCTAATGATGGTGCTTGTTTGTGTACTAAACCGTCAACACCTTCAAATTCAGGGAAGAAACATTGTTTTCTTTCATCTTCGTTACCAAAAGTATTATAGAAATCCCAGTTTACAGTATAATACTGCCATCTGTTTTGAACCACCGGATGATCAATTGGTCCAAAGTGATTTAATAATTCTGTTCCGTTTGTATTGGCATCACTTAATGAAGAAAAGATATTTTCACTACACCATTTGTTACTTTCTTTAAACAATCCTAAGTAAGAAGGGTAGAGACTGTATTGGTTCAGGTTCATTACCTGTTGTGTAAGGTCAACTACTTTTTGCCAGTTGTGGCTTCTTAAATATAATTTTGCCATTAAAGTAAGTGCTGCACCTTTAGTAGCACGTCCTACATCATTAGTACCATAAATAGCATTATCTTTATAATTAACCGGCAATACGTCTGCAGCTTCAGTTAGTTCCTTAACCATAAAAGCATCAATTTCTTCTACAGATGAAGGGGGAGTTTGATCTAAATAACCCGGATTTCCTAAATTAGCTTCTGTAATTAAAACTACCGGTCCCCATGAATCTGTTAAATCCATATAAGCAGATGCTCTTAAAAATTTTGCTTCTGCAATAAATTGTGCTTTTTCTGCCGCTGTAATTCCAGGCATTGGTGTAATGTTGAAAATAGCATTATTGGCATTAGCAATTAACTTATACATCGCAAGCCAATCTTCTTTAAGTAATCCATTGCTGGCGTTCCAGGTTCCTAATGATAATTGTCCCGGATCTCCACCATATTGACAATGTCCTAAATCTGTTGCAATATCAGTCAAAGCAAAGTGTCGTGTTGCCCAATAAGAAAAGTTATCAGTAACTGAAGGGCCTTTTAACCTGCCATAAATAGAATTGATGGACGCTATAGCATCTGACTTTGTTTGATACCCATTGGTATTGGTCAAACTACTATATACCGTTGGATCAAGATCCTGGTTGCACGAAAATTGTGCTCCCGCGGTAAGTAAAAGTAATAATAGTGTATATTTTTTCATTTTAATAAATTTAATGTTACTAAAAAAGCTTTTTTTAGACTAGTGAATTGCGACTTTTATTCCCAAAATAAATGTTCTTGAAGCCGGGAATGAGTTGAAATCGATTCCTCCACCCAAGTTGTTTCCTGAATGTCCATTTACTTCAGGGTCATTTCCAGAATAGTCTGTGATAGTCAATAAATTTTGACCTATTGCATACAATCTGATACTGTCTATAAATTTGGCTTGTTTTAAAACACTTTCCGGAATTGAATATCCGATAGAAACATTTTTTAAACGTAAGTATGAAGCCTCTTCAACAAATTTTGAATTCACATAGCTTCCGTATGTACTTTTGTAATATCCATCTCTCGGTATATCTGTGTTTTCATTTGTACCGGCAACCCAACGGTTTAAAGCATCTGTACTTGTAGATGATTCACCAACCATTGCTGTCATATTGTATACTGAATAATCAAAAGCACCCTGAAAAAAGATATTCATATCAAAATTTCCATATTTAAAATCGTTATTAAATCCGGCAATATAATGAGGTATAGAATTTCCTAAATATGTTCTGTCATCAGCTGTAATTTTGCCATCTCCGTTCACATCTACATATTTTGGATCTCCTGCTACAGATAATGGCTGAGCAGCATAAGTTTCTCCTGTTTTTATTACTCCTGCATATTTATATCCAAAAAGAACACCCATTTCTTTTCCTGGTTCTAATCTTGTGAACTCTTGTCCGGAAACAGTTCCACTTGGGTTAGAAGTATTTGTACTAATGATTTTAACATTATCAGAAAGTGATACTATTTCTTGTTTATTGTAAGCAACATTTAATGAAGTTGTCCAGGTGAATTTATCATTTCTGTAATTAGTACTGCTAATTCCCAGCTCAATTCCCTGATTTTTGATTACTCCGGAATTAACTCTTTGAGTAGTAAATCCCCACCATCCTCCAACAGGAACATTCAAAAGTGCATCTGTAGTTCTTTTCTCGTAAACATCAATAGTAGCAGTAAGTCTGTCATTAAAGAATCCCATGTCTAAACCGATATCAGTTTGTGCAGTTTGTTCCCATTTTAAGTTAGGATTGGCCAGGTTGGCCGGTTCTGTACCAGGAACAAAACTATCAGGAGCAAGTGAAACACCCCACGAAGTTAATCGGTTCATGTAAGCATAATCTCCAATACCATCTGCACCTGTAATACCATAACTGGCTCTTAATTTAAGTTCAGAGAAAGTATTTGAATTTTGCATAAACTGCTCATTCGATATTTTCCAGGCAACAGCTCCTGAAGGAAAAATTCCGTATCTGTTGTTAGGTCCAAAACGAGAAGAACCGTCTCTTCTTAAAGTAAAAGAAGCTAAATATTTATCATTGTACGCATAATTTAACCTTCCAAAATAAGAAGTCAGTTTAGTTTCCGTTTTCTCTGTTTCTGGTTTTAAATTAACCGCCGCTCCCTGAAGATTGTAATATGTCAGCAAATCGTTAGAGAAACCAGTACCTGCTGCTTTTACTCTTTCATAAGTATCTTTTTGATTTGAAGTACCAATCATTGCTGATATAGCATGTTCATTAATATTAAACTTGTAAGTCAAATATTGCTCCGTACTCCATCTGAAATACGTTTTATTTTCTTCAGATCCTGAACCCTTTAATGCAGCTCCCGCAACTAATGTACTAGGAGTATATTTTCCCTGAATGTTTTCCTGCCATTCTGCACCTGCTCCAAAGTGGTAAGTAAGACCTTTAATAATTTCGTAATCCAGGAACATATTTCCATTAACCAATCTGTTGATGGTGTGGTCTGTAGGTTCTAATAATAAGGCTAAAGCATTGTCTTTTCCCTGATATTTGTAGTAAGATCCGTCAGCATTATAAATTGGAATAGAAGGTGGAGCAGTCTGAACAGAGAACATTGGCGATAAAATATTGTCTCCAAAATCACTATTATTTCCTTCGCTTGAAGCACCATAAACATTGGTACCCATATTTAATTTTTCATTGAATCTTTTCTCACCGCCCATTCTCACACTATATCTTTCGAAATCAGTATTTTCTATAGCTCCGGTTTGTTTGATGTAATTCCCAGAAAGAAAAAATTTAGATGTTTTATCGCTTCCGCTAAAAGTAAGCGTTCTGTTTAATACTTCTCCCGGACGGGTTGCTGCATCAAACCAATTGGTATTTGCTATAGGAAAACTTGCAGGGAAAACCGGTGGTCTTCCATTTTCTTTTGCAATTGCATTTTGAATATCAGCATATTGTTGTCCGTTTAACAAAGAAGGTTCTTTGATGATGTTTTGAAAACCATCAGAAATCTCTGCTTCAACCTGCATTTTTCCTAATTTTCCTTTTTTAGTTGTAATTAAGATTACTCCATTTGCTCCTCTCGCACCATAAATAGCAGTAGAAGAGGCGTCTTTTAATACCTGAATATTTTCGATATCGTTTGGACTAATAGAAGCTCCTGTACTGGTAATAAAACCGTCAACAACATACAAAGGTGCATTAGAGTTGTTGATTGAGTTTCCTCCTCTAATCACAATTGATGGACTAGTTCCCGGAGCATAACTATTTTGTTGTACCTGAACTCCTGAAGCACGTCCTTGCAAAGCTTGTCCAACATTAGAAACCGTTCCGCCTAAGTTTAAATTGTCTTTTCCAATTGAACTCACAGAACCGGTAAGGTCTTTTTTCTTTGCTTTTCCGTATCCAACAACTACCTCATCCAGTTTTTGTCCTGCTTCTTTCATGACAATTTTTAAAGGAGCACTTGATATGGTAACTTCCTGATCTTCCATACCAATATAAGTTACAATCAGTTTGGTAGCACTATCTGGTACAGTAATCGCAAAACTTCCGTCAACATCTGTTTGAACACCAGTTTTAGTACCTTTTACTGTTATGTTTACACCCGGTAAAGGAAGTCCGTTTTGATCTGTTACCTTTCCTTTTACGGTTTTTTCAAAAAACAACACAGTATTGTTTTTGTGTGATGTATTTATTGTTGAAGCAGCCGAAGCCTGAAATGTAAAAACTAATAACGAAAGAACGGTTAGTTTGATTTCTTTTCTGGATAAATTGTTAATCCGAAAATCTCTTGGCTTTTTTTGGGTTAATAATTTCATACTTAAAATTGGTTTTGGTTAATGTTTAATTGTTTTTTCTTGATTGTAAGTTTTAGACTTCTTTTTTGATTCAGGAATTCATTTTTGTTTTTCGATTTGACTTCTGTTTGAATTATTTTTTACTGAATTATTCGTCTCATTTTTTTGATCTCAAAACGGGTTATTTTATCCGTTTTTATTCTTTTTTTAAGCATCAAAATCAGCTAAAATTTTACTGAATTAACTTAGTTTTAAGATTAATGTCTGACGAAACTATAGATTATATTTTTATAAAACAAGAAAAAACACAAAAAATGTGCTCGAACACACAAAATTTATGTTCTCGAGCACATAAAATTGTGTGAAACGTTTTTTTTGACTTAAAATGATGTGATTTTTATAAATATTTTTGGAAATAAAGGGACTTCTTTATTTGGGCTTATTTAATGCGAAATTGTTGTTTAGATGAATATTAAATAATGTTTTTATAAAATCTTATGAATTTCGCAATAGAGATATTGAATAGGTAATAATTAAACAGGATTTTCTTATTGTTTTATTTAGTAAGAAAATCGCTTTTTGATGATTTTATTTTAATTAAGTAAAGAAGATTTTGTTCTTAATTTTTGAACTATATTGGTGATCTTAAAAATGACCTAATTTCAATTCGAATTTCACATCATTTTTAAGCTTTTCAAAAAAAGAAAAATCAAAATTTAAAAATCAAAATTGTGAAAGAATATCAAGTTGTTTTAATAGATAAAAATCAAAAAAAAGAGATAGAAATTTTAGGTGCTTCTTTTTGGGAAAAAGCAAATTGTTTAACCGATTTTTCTTCTCCATGGAAAAATGATCCTATTTCAAAAATTGAATTTCGGGCATTGTATGATTTAGAAAATTTCTATTTTAATTTTCAGATTTTTGATACCGACATTTATATCGATCAAAAAGATGATAGTATCGATAGTATAGGAAATTCAGATCGGGTAGAACTGTTTTTTAGAACAAACGATTCTCTAAATCCGTATTATTGTCTGGAAATGGATACTTCAGCCAGAGTAATGGATTTTAAAGCGAAACCAAATAAGGATTTTGATTTCAATTGGAAATGGCCGAAAGAGCATTTAGAAGTAAAATCTTCGAAAGGAGAAAATTCTTTTACTGTTGAAGGAAGAATAAGTATTACTTCTTTAAAAGAATTGAATTTAATTCAAAATAATAGTATTGAAGCCGGAGTTTATCGCGCTAAATTTTCTAAAGATGAAAATCAAAACTATCAACCGACCTGGATATCTTGGGTAAATCCGAATACATCTGAGCCAAATTTTCATATTGCTTCTTCTTTCGGAAAATTTATTTTGATGAAATGATTTGCCACGAAGACGCAAAGGCACGAAGTTTTTTGAGTCTTTGCGCTTAATTTTTTAATGTCAAAAAATAAACTCAGACAAA
This sequence comes from Flavobacterium sp. GW821-FHT11G01, assembly GCF_058808175.1. Lineage (NCBI taxonomy): Bacteria > Pseudomonadati > Bacteroidota > Flavobacteriia > Flavobacteriales > Flavobacteriaceae > Flavobacterium > Flavobacterium sp. GW821-FHT11G01. The sequence continues at coordinate 268,090 of NZ_JBXARK010000001.1, forward strand.
GTCGTTAGTTATAAAGAAAGAAAGGAATTTAGTGTCTTTGTGCCTTTGTGGCAAAACCTAGCTAACGTAAAATGAAGCATTTTCAACATTTATAATATCAATAGGAAGCAAAATCGTTTCCGGAATTTCTTTTCGGAATAAAAAATGATCAACTAAAGTGCTGACTCCTAAATAAACTTGTCTCTTTTGATTTTGATGTATTAAAAAATGAATCAATCCCTGATTTAGGAAGTTTACATTCTTTTCAATTAGGTCATAACCAATAAGGGCAATTTTTCGATTTTTTACAGGAGATAAAACAGAGGCAATTTGATAGGCTTTAGAAGTTGTAATGAAAATGCCGCGTAAATTTGGATTTTCATCTATAAACGCCTGAAACTTGGTGTCAATATTAGAATACTTTAATTTTAATGTCGTTAAAGAAAAATCGGTTAGTTTTTTCTCATCAAAATAATTTCTGAATCCTTTTTCTTTCTCCTGCATGTGAACTGCATTTTTAAGACTTTCATCAATATGGATTATCGCAATTTGTCCTTCCGTCAGAATCAGGTTCATTAAACTGGCAGCCACACGACCGCTTTTATACAAATCCTGTCCAACAAAACTTTTAATAGACGACGACTCAACCTGGTTATTGAAAGTATTAACCATAATTTCCAATTCGTCGTATTGCTTAATAATTTCTACAGTTTCTTTATGGAATAAAGGGGCAATTAAAACAGCATCAGGCGATTTTTCGATTATTTTTTCATTAGTACTTAAAAACGATTTAGTACTTTCAGGATTAAAATAATAGGTTTCTATAATAACACTGTATGCTTTAAATTCTGTTATGGCATCCTGAATTCCGTTAACGCACGGAAACCAGTAAGGATCAATTTCAGGATCTGGTAATAAAACACAAATGCGATATACTTTAGTGTTCTTTAAATTTCGGGCAATTAAGTTAGGCTCATAATTAATGACGTTTAAAACTTCATTGATTTTTTCTAATGCACTAGGAGAAACCTTTCCTCTATTATGCAAAACACGATCAACAGTTCCTTTAGAAACTCCTGCCATTTTTGCAATATCCTTAATTGTGTACTTCTTATCCATATAAGCAAATATAGAAACTTTGTTTTAATTAATGGAAAAATTTTTGCGGAAATCAAGTTGTGTGCTCGAGAACATTTATTTAGTGTGTTCGAGCACATTTTTTGTTTTTTTCTTGTTTTATAAAAATATAATATATAGTTTCGTAGAATCAAAACCGAAATCATAAAATAAATTCATAACCAAATAATGTTGTAATTATTTGAATTACAATGTTTTAATGTAAAATTTTCAAGTGAGAAAAATTACTTCATTAGCCCCGGGTCGAACATGTCTCTTTGGAGATCATCAAGATTATTTAGGATTACCAGTGATAGCCTGTGCTATCAATCGAGATATAAAATTAATTGCTGAAGAAAATCAAACCAATACGTTTGTTCTTAATATGATCGATATTAATGAAATTCGGGTTATAGATATTCATGCAACTTTCGAAAAATTAGAACCTCGTGATTATTTTGCTTCATCGCTGCGTGTTTTACGCAGACATGGTTGTATTCCAACTGTTGGATATAATATTACGATTACCGGAGATATTCCAATCAATTCAGGAACATCAAGTTCGTCAGCTTTATTAATGGCATGGATTCAGTTTTTGATTACAACTTTCGGAGTAAATGATGAAGTAACTCCTGAATTTATTGCCAAAATAGGATATGCTTCAGAGGTTTTAGAACATGGTGAACCAGGTGGAATGATGGATCACTTTAGTATTGGAGTAGGGAATATAGTGTACATCAATACAAAAGACCCTTTTTCATATAAAGTTATCGGTACCAATTTAAAAGGTTTAATTACAGGAGTTTCCGGAGTTCCAAAAGAAACTATTGGTTTAATTGGCGAGTTAAAAGGTAATGCTTTGATGGCTATTGATATTGTGAAGCAGCATTTTCCAAATTTTGATTTAAATACTTCTGAAATAGGAGATATTGACCGTTACAGAAATTGTTTGCCAGATCGATTGATTCCGTTTTTTGAAGCAGCTTTAAGAAATTACCATTATACAAAAGAAGCTTTAAAAGAGTTCGAGAAACCAGTTTTAGATCTTAAAAAAATTGGCGAATTAATGAATCAGCATCATGAAGTACTGCGTGATTTATTGAAAATTACAGTTCCAAGAATTGATGATATGATCAATGCGGCCTTACGGGCAGGTGCATATGGAGCAAAAATTGTAGGCTCTGGCGGTGGTGGCAGTATTGTTGTAATTGCAAATCCTGAAAAAGAAAATTTGGTTATCGACGCCATATTAAAAGCGGGAGCTCTGGAAGCCTATTCTGTTAGCGTAGATCCCGGAGTGAGAATTATTGAAAACATTGAAATTTAAAAAATAAATATGCACAACAATTTAGTTATTCTTGCGGGCGGTGCATCTTCCCGTATGAAAAAAGAAGCGGTTTTAGATAATTTATCTCCAGAGGAAATTGCGCAGGCCAACGAAAGAAGTAAAGGCTTAATTGGCGTTGGATCGAGTGGAAGACCTTTGTTAGATTATCTTTTATTGAATGCCAAAAAAGCGGGTTATAAAGACATCTATATTATTATAGGAGAACAAGGTGAGTTGTTTAAGGAATTTTATGGAAACCAAAATAAAAACAACAATTTTTACGGATTAAATATTTCATTTGCTGTACAATACATTCCTGAAGGACGAGTAAAACCTTTTGGAACTGCTGATGCCTTGTTTCAGGCGGTAGAGCAGTTTCCTGAATTAAATACACAGGAATATTCGGTTTGTAATAGCGATAATTTGTATTCGGCGAAAGCCTTATTGGCGTTAAGGGAAACAACAAGTTCAAATGCTTTTATCAGTTATGATCGTGATGCTTTGGAGTTTCCTTCTGAAAGAATTTCGCGTTTTGCAATTGCCAAATTAGATCAAAATAATCAATTATTGGATATTTTAGAAAAACCGACAGCAGATGATTTAGAACATTATAAAGATGTTGATGGAAAAATAAGAGTGAGTATGAATGCTTTTAAATTCGACGGAAACAATTTATATACCCATCTTAAAAATTGTCCGGTAAATCCGGAAAGAGACGAGAAAGAATTGCCGACAGTGCTTTTGAACTCGGTTAAAGCAAATCCAAATACAACGTTAGGAATTCCATTTTCAGAACATGTTCCAGACTTGACTGCGAAAGAAGATATTGCAGATGTCAAAGAATATCTTAAAAAATACTATCCGGTATTAGACTGGGAAGTTTAACAAATATTAACAAAAAATTCATATCTATTTTAGGGATAAGTACAACTTATTACATTACTTTTGTATTGCAAAAAAAATGCAAAATATTGCGTAAAAAACGCAATCAAACTAAAAGTGTTGATGCTAATCTAGATTGAAAACCAAAATCTATTAACAATCAACCCAAAAGTATTATGTCAAACATTCAAAATGCCATACAATTAGAAAAAAGAAGTGCAATTCTTCCGATGGTAATTCTGACCGCATTATTTTTCATTCTCGGATTTGTAACCTGGCTAAACGGACCTTTAATTCCATTTTTTGAATTGGCTTGCGAGCTTTCTTCTTCACAGGCTTACTTTGTAACTTTTGCCTTTTATATTGCTTATTTTGTAATGGCGGTTCCATCATCCTGGGTAATCGAAAAAGTAGGCTACAAAAACGGCATTTCTTTAGGATTATTAATCATTGCTTTAGGGGCATTTATGTTTTATCCTGCTGCAGAAAGTCGTACTTTTTTATTGTTCTTAATAGCACTTTTTGTCATGGGAACTGGTTTGGCAATTTTGCAGACCGCTTCAAATCCATACGTAGTTGTTATTGGCCCGAGAGAAAGTGCTGCAGCAAGAATTAGTGTTTTGGGAATTGCGAATAAACTTGCCGGATTTGTAGCACCAATTATATTAACTGCATTGGTTTTGTCTAATATGCAGGAGTTTACAGCAGATAAGATCGCGATGCTGGATGCAGTTTCAAAATCAAATGCTTTAAATTCTCTTGCATTACAATTACAAAGACCTTATCTTTATATGGGTTTGATTATTATGGTTTTAGCTCTATTAGTGAAGCTTTCTCCACTTCCGGAAATTGATTTGGATGAAGAAGGGAATATTTCGAATCTAAGTATTTTAAAACAAATTAAAAACGCATTCAGACGTCCTCAATTGGTTTTAGGAGTGATTACTTTAATGTTGTATTTAGCAGCCGAAGTTTTGGCTGGAGATTCAATTGGAGGTTTTGGAAAACAATTGGGAGTTTATGGCGAAGAAGGAAATTTTTATCTAAAACTGACCTCTTTCACTATGTCAGCAATGGTTGTAGGATATATTTTGGGAATAACGCTGATACCAAAATACCTTTCACAGGTAACAGCTTTAAAAGGTTCAGGGATTTTAGGAATCATTTTAGTTTTGGCAATTGTTATTATTTCACCCAAATTGACGATTCAGTTGCCTGGAATTCCAAGTTTGCCAATTGTAATTCTTTTAGTAGCATTACTTGGTTTAGCAAATGCACTTTGCTGGCCGGCAATTTGGCCAATGGCTCTTGAAGATTTAGGAGGATATACTAAAATTGGAAGTGCTATTTTAATTATGGGAATTATTGGTGGGGCAATTTTTCCTTTATTATACGGGTTAATTACAGAAACTATAAATACATCAAATATTGCAGCCGGAACTCAGGATGTTTCAAGAAGCGGAAACCAGCTTGCCTATTTAATGTTATTGCCATCCTATATAATGATTCTTTTCTATGCAGTTAAAGGTCATAAATACCGAAAATGGTAGAATAAACTAGAGAAATTAAAAAAACTATATCATGTTAAAAAGTAAAATCGACAAAGCAACAGGATTCGAAAAACGATTCGAAAACATCAATACGGTTGTTTTTGAAAATTCTTCCGATGCTTCAAAAGCGATTGCTCAGGAAATTGCGGCTTTAATTCAATCCAAACAAAAAGAAAATCAGCCTTGCATTGTAGGTCTTGCAACTGGTTCTTCACCAAAAGGATTGTATGCTGAATTAGTTCGTTTGCATAAAGAAGAAGGTTTGAGTTTTAAGAACGTAATCAGTTTTAATTTGGATGAATATTATCCGATGGAACCCAACTCAATCAACAGTTACGTTCGTTTTATGAAAGAATTACTGTTTGATCATGTCGATATTTTACCGGAGAATTACCACGTTCCGGACGGACTTTTAACAAAAGAACAAATCGCGGATTATTGTCACGATTATGAAGCTAAAATCGAAGCTTTGGGCGGAATCGATTTGCAGATTTTAGGAATTGGAGGAAACGGGCATATTGGTTTTAACGAATCGGGTTCGCTTCAAAACTCAAAAACACGTTTGGTCGCTTTAGATCATATTACGAGAGTTGCAGCAAGTAAAGATTTCTTTGGATTGAGTAATACTCCTAGAACAGCAATTACACTTGGGGTTAAAAAAATCATGGAAGCCAAACAAGTAATTTTATTGGCTTGGGGAGAAGGAAAAGCGAATATTGTAAAAAAATCAGTAGAAGATGAAGTTACGAATCGTGTACCCGCTTCGTTTTTACAGGAACATAATAATGCCGTTTTTGTTTTAGACAAAGAAGCCTCTTCAAAATTAACCAGAATCAACAAACCGTGGCTGGTAGAAAAAGTAATCTGGACAGATAAATTAACTCGTAAAGCGGTTTTAGGCTTGGCTCTTCAACTTAAAAAACCAATTTTAATGTTGACCGATGCTGATTATATTGAACATGGAATGAGCGATTTATTGGCAGATTCAGGTCCGGCTTATGATATTAATATTAAAATCTTCAATAAACTTCAAAATACAATCACAGGCTGGCCGGGAGGAAAACCAAATGCAGACGATTCAAACCGTCCGGAAAGAGCAGAACCAGCCAAAAAACGTGTATTAATTTTTAGTCCGCATCCTGATGATGATATTATCAGTATGGGAGGAACGTTTATGCGTTTGCAGGAGCAGGGACATGAAGTGCATGTGGCGTATCAGACTTCAGGAAATATCGCTGTCGCGGATGATGAAGCGTTGCGTTTTGCAAGATTCGTGATTGATTACAACGAGAAATTCGGAATTAAAAGTGCTGAAGCAGATAACATTTATCAGAAAGCAGCAACTTTTTTAACCAATAAAAAGAACAGCGAAATTGATATTCCGGAAGTGCGTTATATAAAAGGATTGATCAGAAAAGGAGAAGCAAGGGCAACAAGTCATTTTGTTGGTTTGGCAGATGATCAGATTCATTTTATGGAATTGCCTTTTTATGAAACAGGAACAATTGAAAAGAAGCCAATCGGGCCAGAAGATATTCAATTGACAGTAGATTTAATTGAAAAAATCAAGCCGCATCAAATTTACGCAGCAGGAGATTTAGCCGATCCGCACGGTACACATAAGGTTTGTCTGGATGCTATTTTTGAAGCGGTAAAAGTTTTAAAACCAAGATCTTTTATGGATGATTGTTGGTTATGGTTATACAGAGGCGCTTGGCAGGAATGGGGAATTGACGAAGTTGAAATGGCGGTACCAATGAGCCCTGATCAGGTTTTGGCAAAACGTCACGGAATCTTCAAGCACCAGTCTCAAAAAGACGGTGTTGTTTTTCAGGGAACCGATGCCAGAGAGTTTTGGCAAAGAGCCGAAGACAGAAATGCAGAAACAGCAGCGTTGTATCAACAATTAGGTTTGGCAACTTACGCCGCAATGGAAGCTTTCGTGAGATGGCATTACTAAGATGCTAAGTTTCTAAGGGACTAAGATTCTAAGATTTTATATTCGCCACGAATTCACGAATTGATTTAAATATAATTCGTGAATTCGTGGCGAAAATCTTTTAAATCCTTTTAATCTGTGGTAAAAGAAAAAATAAATGATAGTTTTGCACACAACTAAAGTAAGCGGAAAAATCTATTTTCTTTCTTCTAGCTTCTTTCTTCTGAAAAAAATGGAACAAGACAAAAAACTTCTCATAAAACTAGCTCACACAAAAATGCCTTTCGGAAAATACGAAGGACGTTTTTTAATCGATTTACCAGAATATTATGTAGTTTGGTATCATAATAAAGGGTTTCCTAAAGGAGAATTAGGGCAACAATTACAGCTTATTTATGAATTAAAACTTAATGGTTTAGAAGAATTAATACGAAATATTAAGAAGCAATATCCAAAACCAATTAAATAGTAGGAAAAATCTTTGGTGGTTTGATTTTTTTTATTTAAGTTTGAAATACAAAAATATTATAATTTCCAAAAACAAAGTGATACCACAGAATTCAAGACTGAATTCATAAATGTGTACAAGTCAGTGTTTTTTAAATTATAATATTTTTTTTATGTTAAAAATTACCTCTATATCCCTATTATTTATTGGTGTAAATAATAATTTCTTTATTGATTTCATAATCTAGTTAAAAATAGATTATGAGAATCATTCAAAGTGCATGGGCGTGCAATAAACCGGATTTATTAACTTCAAATTCGGGTTGGTTATCTCCTGAATACAACTTAATGTCATGGACATTAAGTTGTTTACAATTGAAGAAATATTATCCTGAATTAATTTTATATTGTGATAGTGTTTCCGCTAGAATGCTTATAGATACATTACAATTACCTTATAGTGATATAATATGTAATCTGGATTCTTTAAATATTTATCATCCCCAGCTTTGGGCATTGCCCAAAATATCTGCCTATTCACAGCAAGAAAATCCTTTTCTGCATGTTGATGGAGATGTTTTTATATGGAAAGAATTTGAAAATAATTTACTAAAAGGAAATCTTATTGCTCAAAATATTGAAGCTGCAACAGAGTATTATGATAAGATAATGCTTTCTTTAGAATCTGGATTGAACTATTTTCCGCCTGAAATAGTGTCCGAACGAAAATCTAAAAAAACAATTTTAGCTTATAATGCGGGAATATTTGGAGGGAATGATATTTCATTTTTTCAAGAATATACATCCAAAGCTTTTGAATTTATTGAAAAGAACACTTTGAATCTTTCAAAAATAAATATTTCAAATTTTAATATATTTTTTGAGCAGTATCTTTTTTACTGTATGGTTCAGAAGAATAAAAAGAAAGTAAATGTTCTTTTTCCGGAAATAATTGGTGATAATCAATATAAAGGTTTTGGAGATTTTGCACGAGTACCGTATGAAAAGCATTATTTGCATTTGTTAGGTAGTTATAAAAGAAACGAATTTGTTTGTAAGCAAATGGCTAATAGACTAAGACAAGATTATCCGAACTATTATTATAGAATTATTGAATTGTTTAAGAAAAATAGATTTCCACTTTTTAAAGATTATTACGATTTAAAAAATACAAATGAAGAAAATCTGGTTGCGAGATATTATCATTTAAAAGATAATCTTTTAGAAACTGAAAAACAAGAATCTATTAAGGTTATAAAATTTGATAGCAAAAGAGTTTTAAGAAATGAATTAGGAAATATTGTTTTAAACAAGGATCAATTTATAGACTTTGAAATTTTCAATTCAAAAATTAATTCCATAGTTAAAAAAGATTTTGCATTAATTTCTAGAAACTACTTGTACGCCAGGGATTGTAATTCAAGTTTTTATTTTCAATACCTTTTTGAAAACAGTAATGAGATCTATAACAAAAAATTGATAAGGGATGATAATTACCAAATTATTGAAAGCAAATATAATTGGAGTTCTTTCATTCAAAAACAAAAAGTCAAAAAAGATGATGAAATTGTAAAACCTGAAAAATCTGAAAAAATAATAAATACTCTTATAATACCCGAATGTGATCAGGATAAATATTCAATAGCATATGTTGATGATTTGGATTTGGTTGTTTTGGAAATTTTAAAAACGGCTAAATCAATAGGAGAGTTATTTAATGAAGTAAGAGAATTTTTTGAAACTAAGGAATTAAATAAATCTTCGGTGGAGTTTAGAAAATTAATCTTTGGAAGAATCAAATTAGGAATACATATAAAATCAATAAGAGTTATTTTTTTAGATAAATTTATAATTTAACAATAAAAATACTACAAAATAATTATTATATTGATATATTTGATTACTAATTAAAAATAAAGACTATGAGAATTGTAGAAAAAATTAAATTTTCTGATATCATTGGTATGTTAGAACGTGATGAAATGAGAGAAATTATAGGTGGCTCTGGAGCAGGAGGAACTACTGGGTCTGGAGGCGGAGGTAATGGTCCAGCTCTTAGTAGTAACCCATTTGATACAAGTTTTACAGGAAGTAATTACGGTGGATTTGGAGGAACAAATGCAATAGGTGGTGGTGTTTATGGTAGTGGTTCTATAACTGGAGCAGGAGAAAGTAGTTATCCAGGTTCTCCGTATTATAATGGAAGTAGTAGCACTGGAACAAATAATTTAAATTCTATTACTTTAAATAATGGATATGGGGGTGGTTGGTATGATAGTTACAATTATGGTAAACAAACTACAGATTCACTTACCATTATTCGATTTTTTCAGTTTTTGGATGCGAAACAGGGTGTGGTAACAAATAACCAACTTTTTAATTTTATAAATAATGAATTAACAGCATCAGGACAGCAACAAAACACTCAGGAATATAATCTTATATTGCCAGGAACAGTTTTAAAAGAAGTCCCAGTGCAAAATAATTACAAAGGTCCAAGTACAATACCACAGGGTAACATAATTAATAATCTACCACTTTTTATTAATAGTTCGAGTGACGGAAGCACATATACAGGAGCGAATACTGGAACAAATAATGCTTCGTTTTATTTTATCCCTATACACGGCAGCGCATATAAGCCAACAGTATTAGAGGCAGCATATATGTCAAAAGACGTTTATGGAGGTAAAGACAAAGTTGATCAAAGTAAACTTGGAAGTTGGGTGGTTTCAAAACCAGTTGATGGAGTTATATATAATGACACGATATCAGGATTTAAATCGCAATTGTATGAAAAAATGCTTCCAGATGGCAAAAAAGAATATTGTTATGTTACTGCAGGAACTGAACCAAATGATGGAGCAGATTGGGTAGCAGATGTATTACAAACGCAAGGTATATCATTGCAGTATAAGCAATCTGTTGATAATGCGATAATATTAAAAAATAAATTTGGTGACGCATTATCTTTTGCGGGGCACTCACTAGGAGGCGGTATGGCTGAAGCTAATGCGCGAATAACCGGTGAAAGCGCTACGACTTTTAATGCTGCGGGATTAAGTTATACAACAGCGATATTTTTAGGGACTGGTTTTGTTTCAGATACACATTCTTATATTATGTATAACGATCCTTTAAATGCATTACAAATGGTTACACCCGGACTTAACACTGCAGGAGGAGAAAAGTCTTTTCTAACTCCAAATGGCTCTGGATCGGGAGGGCATGGCATAGATGGCATAATTGGATCGTTAGAGAAAAACCCAAAGTAGTATGAAAAAAAAAGTAATATCGATTTGGTGTTTTCTTATTTTAAACTCTTGTGGCAAATGCATAGAAACAAATTTGACTTCTGAAGAAAAAGTTTGGTTCTCTGTTTATGAAAAAGGTCAAAATATTATTTTTAAAAGTAATTTAGGACATTTTGATACGATTGTAGTCACTGAAAAGGTTCAACAGCATAGCAATAGTGACTGTAATTATTATGGAATAGGTCCTATGCAACCTGAAATAATGTTTATTACTCTTAACTCTAAAATTTGTCATAATGAACCTTATTGTAGTGGCGAAATATTTATTAGCAAAGACAAAGTAGATAAAATCTTCGCTCCAAGTTTTAGTCTTTTTGGTTTATATTATGGAAATAATAATTCTTTGCCTAAAGAAACATGGCTTATATTAGAGACAACTAAAAAAAAATATTCAAATGTATATATTTTTGAGGATGGTATAAATGCGAAAAATTCTGGAAATAACTATTTAGCATCTTTTTACTGGGATAAAAAAGAAGGTTTGATTCGCTATAATACAAATGATGGTGAAGTGTTTGAATTATTAGAAAAGAGATTGAAATAGATTATGAGATTCAAAGAAAAATTAGAAGATTTAAAAATAATGAAATTAAAGTTTTTATTGTTTTTACTCCCTCAAATCTGTATTTCACAAACTGACACAATAAATCAATTAATGATTGACGGAGAAAAAGCATTTTTAGAAAATGATTTTTTACGGGCAAAAGAAATCTATACAAAAGCAACAGATCTTGATGTAAAAAATAAAGATTGTTGGTTTAATCTAGCCGCTGTAGAATTAAAACTAGAGGAAAACAATAATGCTTGTGAACATTTCTATCAGGCTTATTTGCTAAACGATGGAGAAGCATCAAATATAATAAAAGAAAATTGTCCTGACTTTAGAAACGGTTCAATAATGTCACTAGATGAAGTAGAAGAAAAACCTAAATTTATTTATGGAAAAAAAGAATATCAATTAATTGTAGATAATAGTTTAAATCCGAAATATAGAAGTGTCTTAATGAGTAGACTTAAATTTTCTACACTTATGTCGAAATATAAAGGACAAGTATTAGTTCAACTACAGATTAACAATTCGAATGGTTTGGATGTGAAGATATTAAGAGTTAGCGGAGACCAAAAAGAGACAGAAAGAATAAAGAAAGAGATTGTGTCGATTTTAAATAATTTAGTTCCTTATGTTTCAGCTAAAAACAAAGGAGTAAATGTTAATTTGTGGGAGAAATGGTCGCTACCGCTTAATTTTTTGATGGAGCCTTATAAATAAAAAAATAGTAAATGTTCAATTTTCCTCACGAGTTTCAACTCGATGCTAAAGATTGTGGCCCTTCTTGTATAAAAATAATTGCTAAATATTACGGCAGGTTTTATAGCCTGCCTTTTTTACGCGATTTATGCGGTATTACGCGAGAAGGTGTAAGTTTTTTAGATTTAAGTGATGCTTGCGAATCAATTAGTTTGCGCACAAAAAGCGTTAAAATAGATTTTAATATATTACGAACTATTCCGTTGCCATGTATTGTGCATTGGCAGGAAGACCATTTTATAGTAGTTTATAAAATAAGTAATAAACAAGTATTTGTTTCTGATCCTGCAAAAGGGCTGTTAAAATATTCTTTTGAAAATTTTAAAAATGGCTGGTTAAAAGAATCTAAAACAGGAGCTGTTTTGGCTATAGAACCGATGGCTGATTTTAAACAACGTTCTATAAATGATAAATTGGAACGTCGAAAAACATTCGAAAATTTCTTAGGTTACTTTACTCCTTATAAAAAGAGTTTTATAAATCTTTTCGTTGTAATGTTGATTGTAACAATTTTGCAGGCATTTCTGCCCTTTATATCAAAAGCAGTTATTGATGTTGGTATTCAAACAAATGATTTAGATTTCATTGATCTTGTCTTAATTGCAAATATTACTATTATTCTGAGCATCTTATTGAGTAATATGATTCGCGATTGGATTTTATTGCATCTCACTTCACGAATCAATATATCGCTTATTTCAGATTATCTTATTAAGTTAATGAAATTACCAATTACCTTTTTTGAGAATAAACTTATTGGAGATATTTTGCAACGGGCACAAGATCATGAGCGTATTCGTGATTTTATCATGAATAATTCGCTAAATTTTATATTCTCTATTTTTACCTTTTTCATATTCGGAATTATCCTTTTTATTTATAGTTCAATTTTATGTTTGATTTATATTATTGGAAGTATATTATTTATTGGCTGGGTATTGTTTTTTCTTCAATTCAGAAAAAAGCTAGATTGGGAATATTTTGATATACATACTAAAAATCAAAGCTATTGGGTCGAAACCATTGGAAGTATTCAGGATATCAAAATCAATAATTACGAAAAGCAAAAAAGGTGGAAATGGGAAGCTTTGCAAGTTCAGTTGTTTAAAGTTGATCAAAAAATATTACGTATAACGAATACATTAAATCTGGGAGCTCAATTTATTAATCAATTAACTAATTTGGTTATTACTTTTTATTGTGCAAAAGCGGTTATAAAAGGAGATATAACATTTGGAGTAATGATCTCAACTCAATTTATAATAGGAATGTTAAATGGTCCTATTATGCAGTTTATTTCCTTCATACAATCAGGTCAATATGCTAAAATAAGTTTTTTGAGACTTAATGAAATACACGAACTTGAGAATGAAGAGGAAAATGATGTAAATAATAGTATTAAACTTCCAGAAGATAAAAGTTTGTTTTTGCGAAATGTTAGTTTTCAATACGGAAGAAACAGTGATTATATTTTAAGTAATATTTCTCTAATAATTCCGGAAGGAAAAGTTACGGCAATTGTAGGCGACAGCGGAAGTGGAAAAACGACTTTACTCAAACTTATTTTAAAATTGTATAAGCCTACTCACGGAGAATTAGCGATGGGGAATTTAAATATTCAGAATATTAATTTAAAACAATGGAGAGAAAGCTGTGGTGCTGTAATGCAGGATGGTAAAATATTTAGTGATACAATCCAGAATAACATTGTTTTGGATGATGAAAACATTAATTATGAAAGATTAAAAAAAGCTGTAACGGTGGCAAATATTGCTGCTGAGATAGAAGCAATGCCGAAAGGATATCAAACCATGATGGGAGAAAATGGAAGAGGGTTAAGTGGTGGGCAAAAGCAACGTGTTTTAATTGCGAGAGCTTTATATAAAGATCCTGATTATTTGTTTTTTGATGAAGCAACTAATTCTTTAGATGTTATAAACGAACAAAAAATTGTTATGGCATTAGAAGAAATTTTTAAAGACAAAACTGTAATTGTAGTAGCGCACAGATTAAGTACAATTCGTAAAGCAGATCAAATTATTGTTCTTAAAAATGGTTTTATTACGGAAATTGGAAATCATAATATATTAATGACAAGAGAGAACGGACATTATTACCAATTGGTAAAAACACAAATAGGAGATACTGTAAATGGCTAAGAAAGGATTTCATAAAACGCTTAATAAAAATAGAACCGAAGAAGTTGCTTTGATAATTGAAAGAATGCCAACTAAATTTGGAATTACTATCAGTGCAGTAACTATTGGACTAATATTGTTATTGCTTTTATTTGGATGGTTGATAAAATATCCGTCAATATTATCTGGCCAAATTATTATAAATACAAGACAAGCACCTGTAAAATTAGTTGCTTCAACATCAGGAAATATAATATTACTAAAGAATAAGTCTGGTGCTGTTGTGAAAACTGGAGAATATATAGCCTACGTTAAGAATGAAGCAAATTTGAAAGATGTTCAATTTTTAGAAAGTATGCTTTATAATGTAAATATTCATAAAGTTGTATATACACAGCATAGGCATTTATTTCCTGAAAATTTATCTCTGGGCGAGATTAATAATAAGTATTTTAATTATTTAAGCTCTTTGTATCAATATTTAGATTATACGATTCAACAACCTTACGAAGTTCAAAAACAAATAAATCAAAAGTTGTTGGAATTGCAGACAAAGAAGTTTGGTCAATTGAAAAATGATTTCCAAAATCAAAAAATAAAGTATAAAACTTGTCAGAGTCTTTTTATGAAAGATTCTACTTTATATACTAAAAATGTAACTTCTAAAGCAGATATTGAGCATTCTATTATTGCAAAAGCAAATAGCGAACTTGATTATAATGCTATTGATAAAGAAATTAACAATACAAATTATCAAATAAATGAAGCTCAGAATAAATTGCAGGTTATTGCTATTGAAAGAGCTGCAAAAGAAAGGGAGCTAATTATTAATATGTTTAATAGCTATTATGATCTAATTGATGCTATAAAAAAATGGGAGCGTACTTATGTCTTTATCGCTCCCATAAACGGTAAAGTTGATTTTTTAAGTTTTATAAAAAACAATGATTACATACAATCCGGGCAAGAATTATTTAAAGTGTTAACGAATAGTAATCAAGTCATTGGTCAGGTAAATTTACCTGAAATTGGTTCTGGAAAAGTTAAGGTTGGGCAAAGTGTTATTATAAAACTTAATAACTATCCTTTTAATGAATATGGTTCTGTAAAAGGAAAAGTAAAAAGAATTTCATTAGTTACAAATCAACAAACACTTTCAGACAATCAAAATAAAATTAATTCTTATTTAGTAGATATAGATTTGCCATTTGGTTTAAAAACAAATTATGGAGTAGAGTTGAATTTTCATGCTGAAGCTAAGGGAACAGCGGAAATAATTACAGCTGACAGAAGGCTAATTGAAAGATTCTTTGATAATTTAAGACATAATTTAAAATAAAATCATTTAAAAAAGGAATCTCTAATTAATAATATATGAAACCTATTTAAAAGTACAATCCTCAAAAAAAATCTCTAATTAAAAGTTAAAATTATCGTTTACAAAAGCAACTAATCATTCTGTTTAAAAATTTGCAAATTATCTCATTCTCTAATTGATAAATTGTCTAATTAAATTTGTACTTTTGCCAAGTTTTTTACACAACTACAATACAAACAACAACAGAATGAATCAAACAAAATATATTTTTGTTACAGGCGGTGTGACTTCTTCATTAGGAAAAGGGATTATCGCGGCATCTTTAGCAAAATTGTTACAAGGAAGAGGATATCGTACCACTATTCAAAAATTTGACCCGTATATAAATGTAGACCCGGGAACATTAAATCCGTACGAACATGGTGAATGTTATGTAACAGATGATGGTGCTGAAACGGATTTAGATTTAGGTCACTACGAACGCTTTTTGAACGTTCCTACTTCTCAGGCTAACAACGTTACTACAGGAAGAGTTTATCTTTCGGTTATTGAAAAAGAAAGAAGAGGAGAATTTTTAGGAAAAACAGTTCAGGTTGTTCCTCATATTACAAACGAAATCAAAGACAGAATGCAATTGCTGGGTAAATCTGGTGATTATGATATTGTTATTACTGAAATTGGTGGAACAGTTGGTGATATTGAATCTTTACCATATATTGAATCTGTTCGTCAGTTGGTTTGGGAATTGGGTGAAAATAACGGAATTGTTATTCATTTAACTTTGGTGCCTTATTTGGCTGCTGCCGGAGAATTAAAAACAAAACCAACGCAACACTCTGTAAAAACTTTGATGGAAAGCGGTATTAAAGCTGATATTTTGGTTTGCAGAACAGAACATGAACTTTCAGATGAATTGCGTAATAAATTAGCATTATTTTGTAATGTAAAAAGAGAAGCTGTTATTCAGTCTATTGACGCTTCAACAATATATGAAGTTCCAAATTTAATGCTTGAAGAAGGATTAGATGTTGTGGCTTTGAAGAAATTAGATTTGCCTAAAAAAGCAGCTCCTGATTTAAAAAACTGGAATACTTTTTTACGCAGATTAAAAAATCCAAAACATACGGTTAATATTGGTTTGATTGGGAAATATGTAGAAATGCAGGATTGTTACAAGTCTATTTTAGAGGCGTTTATTCATGCTGGAGCTTCAAATGAAACTAAAGTAAATGTAATTTCTATTCATTCAGAACACATTAATAGTGATAATGTTGAAGAAAAATTAGGACCTCTTGATGGAGTCTTAGTTGCTCCTGGTTTTGGTGAAAGAGGTATTGAAGGAAAAATAGAAGCGGTACGTTACGCAAGAGAAAACAATATTCCGTTTTTCGGAATTTGTTTAGGAATGCAAATGTCTGTTATCGAATATTCAAGAAATATTTTAGGTTACGCTGAAGCGAATTCTACAGAGATGAACGATAAAACAAAACATCCTGTAGTGAATTTGATGGAAGAGCAAAAAACAATTACAGACAAAGGTGGAACAATGCGTCTTGGAGCTTGGAAATGTGATATTAAACCAAACTCACTGGCACATAAAATCTACGGTCAAAAAACCATTTCAGAGCGTCACCGTCATCGTTATGAGTATAACAATACCTATAAAGATGAGTTGCAGAAAGCAGGTTTAATTGCTTCTGGAGTGAATCCTGATACCGGTTTGGTAGAAATTATAGAACTAGAAAATCACCCATTTTTCATTGGTGTACAATACCATCCTGAATACAAAAGTACGGTTGCAAATCCGCACCCAATTTTTGTAAACTTTGTGGCTGCTGCAGTTAATGCGCATAAAAAATAATAATTAATATTCTAAAAAGGATGTAACGTTTGAGTCGAACTCATTACTAATAGCCTTTAACGAATTACTTTTTTAAAATTATAATGGAAGAAAAAAAATTTGATCTTAATTCAATCATTGGTTTTGTATTGATATTCGGAATTTTGATTTGGATTATGTACCAAAATCAGCCTTCTGATAAAGAAATTGCTGCTGAAAAAGCCAAGAAAGAATTAGTTGCTAAGCA
Source organism: Flavobacterium sp. GW821-FHT11G01 (assembly GCF_058808175.1). Taxonomy (NCBI): domain Bacteria; kingdom Pseudomonadati; phylum Bacteroidota; class Flavobacteriia; order Flavobacteriales; family Flavobacteriaceae; genus Flavobacterium; species Flavobacterium sp. GW821-FHT11G01. The sequence continues at coordinate 285,496 of NZ_JBXARK010000001.1, forward strand.
AGAAGCTGAAGCCAAAGCTGATAAAACTAAAACTGCTGTTTTACCTGTTGCTGCTACAACACCTGGTGATACAGTTCAATTGGCAAACTTGCAAAAAACTTTAGGAGGTTTTGCTTATTCGGCTACACTTCCTTCTGCAAAAGAAGGTTTTACAACTATTGAAAACGAAAAGATTAGACTAAAAATCGCGAATAAAGGTGGTTATATAGTTGAAGCTACTTTGAAGGAATTTGAAAAGTTCAAAAAGGGATCAGGACAATTAGTTGAATTGATCAAAGACAATAATTCTCATTTAAATATTCAGTTACAAACAACAGATAACAGAACATTAAATTCTAAAGATTTGTTTTTTGAACCAACATTGACGAAGAATGGTGCAGACCAAATCTTGACAATGCGTTTAAAAGCGGGTGCTAATGAATTTTTAGAATACAAATATATTGTAAAAGCAAACGATTATTTAGTTGGTTTTGATATTCGTTCTCAAGGATTAAACAGAGTTTTGAATTCAGCTAAACCTCTAGATTTAGTTTGGGATTTAAAAACTTACAGAAACGAAAAAAGTATTTCTTACGAAAATCGCTATGCTCAAATTGAATATGAGTATGGAGATGAAAAATACAGTTCTGTAAGTGCTAACGGATCAGGATTAAAAGAAGAAGCTCCTGAAAAAGTAAATTTTGTAGCTTTTAAGCAACATTTTTTCACTACTATTTTATCTACTGAGAAGGCATTTGAGAAATCTAAATTGGAATCTACTAATTTAGTCACTAATGAAGATATAGATACTGTATACACAAAACAATTTAAAGCAACTGTTCCTTTGGCTTTTACTAATGGAGAAGTAGACTATAAAATGAGTTTGTATTTAGGGCCAGCTGATTATAAAACTTTAAAAGCATACGATAAAAATTTCGAAAAAATTATTCCATTAGGTTGGGGTATTTTCGGATGGATCAACAAATGGATTTTTATTCCATTATTCGGATTCTTGAGTTCTACAATTGGATTGTCATTAGGAATTGCGATTATCATCTTTACTATTTTGATCAAATTGGCAATGTCGCCAATTACCTATAAGTCATTCCTGTCTCAGGCTAAAATGAAAGTTTTACGTCCTGAAATTACAGAGTTGGGAGAAAAATTCAAAAAAGACCCAATGAAGAAACAACAGGAAACAATGAAACTTTACAACAAAGCAGGAGTAAATCCAATGGCAGGATGTATCCCGGCATTGATTCAGCTTCCGTTTATGTATGCATCATTTCAGTTCTTCCCATCAGCTTTTGAGTTAAGACAAAAAAGTTTCCTTTGGGCAGACGATTTATCATCATTTGACTCTGTGGTTCAATTACCTTTCCGTATTCCATTATATGGAGATCACATTAGTTTGTTTCCAATTTTGGCTGCAATTGCTATTTTCTTTTACATGAAAATGACTTCTGGAGATCAGCAAATGGCAGCGCCTCAACAAGAAGGTATGCCTGATATGGCAAAAATGATGAAAATCATGATTTATGTTTCGCCATTGATGATGTTAATTTTCTTCAATACTTATGGTGCTGGTTTGAGTTTATATAACTTTATTTCAAACTTAATTACAATTGGAATTATGTTTGTAATCAAAAATTATATTGTGGATACAGATAAAATTCATGCTCAAATTCAGGAGAATAAATTAAAAGAGCCTAAAAAACAAAGTAAGTTTCAACAACGTCTTCAAGAGGTAATGGAACAACAAGAGGCTGCAAAAGGTCAAAACAAAAAGAAATAATACAATAAAAAAATCTCGATTTATCGGGATTTTTTTATTTTTAAAATATACTTTATCAAAAGCATTTTCGTTTAAGTTTAAAATTGAATTTCATATGATTTATAAAAGAATAATAATCGGATTACTTATTTTAAATACCTTTTTAGTTTCGGCACAAGACATCAATAAAGTAGATGCTAACGGAAAAAAAGACGGAATTTGGAAAGGAACTTACGAGCTTTCAAAACGTCCGCGTTATGAAGGGACTTTTAGTCACGGTAAAGAAAGTGGAATATTTAAATTCTTTGACGATACGAAAAAAGGGGATATTGTAGCAACACGTGATTTCACCGCTAATGACGGAAGTTCGTATACTATTTTTTATGATCAGAATAAAAATAAGGTAAGCGAAGGAAAAGAAGTGGGTAAAGCACGTGAAGGTGAATGGAAATATTACCATAAAGCTTCGAAAGTGGTTATGACGCTTGAAAATTATAAAAACGGAAAACTGGAAGGTGTGAGATCCGTTTTTTATCCGGATTCTAAAATTGCGGAAGAAATGACCTATAAGAATGGTTTAAAAGAAGGAACTTATAAAAAATACGGTCAAAATGCATTGCTTTTAGAGCAAAGTACGTATAAAAACAATGAATATAATGGAGAAGCTGTTTTCTACGATTCTGACGGTGTAATGGCTTCTAAAGGAAAGTTTTTAAACGGAAAGAAAATCGGAATGTGGCAATTTTACCTGAAAGGGAAATTGACGAAAGAAGTAAATATGAGCGATCCTAAAAGCAATTATAAAGCGGACTCGAAACCTAAAATGGAATAGATTTATAAAACACACACTTTGTGGATATTTTTTGCCACGAATTTCACAAATTTTCACTAATTAGAAATTACTATAAAGTAATTTGTGGAGATTCGTGAAATTCGTGGCAAACTTTTTTCTAAATTTGATTTGCTAATACTTTGATTAAATGGATTTAAACGAACTTACGGGAAGATTTTTATTGTTGTTTTTTTCAATTTTGGTTTTGTATTTTTTCTCCAACAGAAAAGATAATGAAACCATAAATCCATTGATGGTAATTGTTGGTCTTTGTACTTTTTCGCTTTGTTATTTATTCACAAAAATCGAAATTGGAGTAGGAATAGGTTTTGGTTTATTTGCTATTTTTTCAATTTTAAGATTCAGAACACAGTCTTTTACCGTAAATGCAATTATTTTTCTCTTTGCAACAATCACACTTTCCATTTTAGATATAATGTATCCATATGAAAAAATAGAAGTGTTGTTATTCTTTCAGGTTATCATTATCGGATTTTACATTTTTGCTTCTATTTTAGTAAATAAAAAAGCCTCGAAATATTTAAATGTTGTTGACGTGAAAATTCCTTTAGAAGGTGATTTTTCTTTAGAAAATCAAAGGATTCGAAAATCAATTCAACAAAAAATTAATGTTGACGATTTTGATTTCAAAATTACCCTGATCAATACCGTTTCGAATGAAATAGATTTGCAGGTTTTCTATTAATTATTCATTAAAAGGTCGAACCTGTTTAATATATAAATCTCTATTTTCTCCAACAATCTTAAATTCAATATCAACCGGATTTAATCTGTTTTTTTTCCAATAACGATTCATTTGGGTTTCGATTTTTTGACTGACAAGATTCAATCGAATCAATTCTTTTCTATTTAACAAAGGCTCATTATTGTTCAGATTGGAATTCGTTGTATAATCTACATTGAACTCTTCATCTTTAGTTTGAGTTGGCAAATAATAAGCAGTAAATTGTTCGCATATTTCTCCTTTTTCAGGTTTAACAACGGAGTTTTCTCCCTTTTGAATGTTAACGGTAATGCCTGGGAAATTTTTTCTGAAGATATTTTGAGTAATAATTACACCATTGGCTATTTCATCAGGAAAAGAGCGATGTACCAAAACTCCCATTGCAATATTTTTTTGATCGATCCCAAAAAGTTCTCTTTCTGTATAAGAACCTTCATTCCAGACACTCGCCCAAACCTGTTTAATTGCCTTTTCAAAAGTTTTTATACTGTCTCCCAAAATCCCAGTTTTAGAATCATAAAGACCAGCTCCATTAAAGTCATCTAAATCTTCAGCATTGGTAGAAGATCTGAATCTGAAATTTTTAAAAGCAGCATTTTTAAAAGTCTGATTTAGTTTAGCGATTAATTCAGAATCAATGGGTTCTTTTTTTATTGCATCGCGAATTTTTTTTAATTGCTGATTGATCCAAACTATCGAATCTTTATGTTGATTAGCCAAAAGCTCATTAATTAAAGGTGAAATTGATTTTTTCTGGACATGTTCTGTATAGAAATAAAACGGAATTGCATATGCATTTTCGGGAGTTTTAAACGGAAGATCTTTTGCAATATCTTTTGAAATTGCAATTAAATATGCCATGTTCTGCGCTTTTGATCCAATCGAATTTACACCTTTTTTTGGAATCATATTCAAATCAACCAAACCTCTGATGCTATTATCAACCACCAATTGTTTCTTTTTTGAAACAGATTTTTGTGCTATTTTTTTATTGGTTTCTTTGATGTAAAAAGTGTCAATTTCTATTTTTAATTCTACTTTCTTTGAAATCAATTTTTTGATGTTGTTGTCTTTAAAAGCATTGGTGTAAGCCATAATAGGAATTTTTCTGTTTTTGCCTAAAAGCACCAAATGACTTAATGGAGTTTGAAGTTCATTGACTATAATTCCTCTTACATCAGGTAAAATATCCGGCGTTCCATCCAAAATTATGATTTCATCCGATTTTGGTTTTGTAGTTTCTAAATCCTTTATTTTATATTGTTTTAAGATACCAACGTTGCTTCCTGAAACGACTTCCTGATATTTGATTTCATTAAAAATGTAATCTGATTTTACACAGGGGATTTTGAATTTATTTTGCTGAAACCATTCCATTTTTTCAGGATTATTCAAATAGAATTTTAAACCTGGCCCAATGAAACTCGATTTTAAAATTAAATTATAAAAGTTTTCAATTAAGGGAATCGGCATACGATCTGAAGCTGCTAGTTCAAAAATCCATTTTTCAGTTCCTTTGATATGATTCAGATTTCCCAACAAATAAGTTCTGCCTTTTTCAGTATCGGTATAATTCTCCTTGTTAAAGATTTCTACTTCTTTATCATAACTTAAATAGTTGGTTACGAAGTCATAATGATGAGAAATTAAGGTACTATTGAAATAATACATTTTTTTATTTTTCAAATCATAAACAATTTTTACGGATTCGATATTTGAAAATTTATCCGATAATGGTTTGCCTTTAAACGCTTTATATGCTTCATAATTGGGCAAGGAAGCACTGTAGCTTTGTGCGCTTAAAGTGGTTATAGTAAAGAGTAAAATAAAAGTGTAAACAAATTTTAGCATGACATTTTTATTGAGTAATAAAAGTAATTAAAAAAAACGATAGGTTTTATCTACTGCGGGATTATATAAACTAATCAAAACTGCGAAGATTATTTAAAATATGGCTTATCTTTGCACCCTTGTAAAAATATAAATGATTTAGAATGAAACGAGTAGTAGTTGGACTTTCTGGTGGAGTAGATTCGAGTGTTGCAGCTTATTTATTGCAACAGCAAGGATACGAAGTTATTGGCCTTTTTATGAAAAACTGGCACGATGATTCGGTTACTATTTCGAACGAATGTCCGTGGTTAGAAGATAGTAATGATGCTTTGTTAGTAGCTGAAAAACTCGGAATACCGTTTCAAACTGTCGATTTAAGTGAAGAATACAAGGAAAAAATCGTTGATTATATGTTCAACGAGTATGAAAAAGGAAGAACTCCAAATCCTGATGTGCTTTGTAATCGCGAAATCAAATTTGATGTTTTCATGAAAATTGCTTTAAGTCTTGGCGCTGATTATGTAGCAACAGGACATTATTGTCAAAAAAGTGAAATTGAAGTAGATGGAAAGCCTGTTTATCAATTGATTGCAGGGGCAGATAACAATAAAGATCAATCTTATTTTTTATGTCAATTGTCGCAAGAACAATTAGCAAAAGCATTATTTCCTATTGGTGCTTTAACAAAACCGGAAGTACGTGAAATCGCTGCTGAAATGGATTTGGTAACGGCTGAAAAGAAAGATTCTCAAGGATTATGTTTTATAGGGAAAGTACGTTTACCTGAATTTTTACAACAAAAATTGCAACCTAAAGAAGGTAAAATTGTTCAGATTGATAAAAATGATCCAATTTACAATATTGAAAAAATATCAGATTTATCATTAGATTCAGCCTTGAAATTAGAAGCTCAAAAGCTAAATTATCTTCCAACAATGGGAAAAGTAGTTGGAAAACATCAAGGTGCCCATTATTTTACTATTGGTCAAAGAAAAGGTTTGAATGTGGGCGGAACAACTGATCCGTTATTTATTATCGCAACTGATGTTGAAACCAATACTATTTACACTGGTTTGACAAGTAATCATCCAGGTTTATTCAAAAAAGCTTTATTTATCGAAAAATCTGAAGTACACTGGATACGTACTGATCTTACTTTGAAGCCAGGTGAAACTATGGAAGTAATGGCAAGAATTCGTTACCGTCAGCCTTTGCAAAAAGCGACTTTGCATCAATTTGAAGATGGAATGTATGTTCGTTTTGATGAGCCGCAATCTGCTATTACTGAAGGTCAGTTTGCTGCCTGGTATTTCGATAATGAATTAGTTGGTTCGGGAGTAATTTCTTAGCTTTATACTTTTTTACAGAGGGTTTTCCTCTAAAAAAAGTAAACTATGAGATACTGTTTCACGTTTCTTTTATTATTTGTTTTTTCTGCGATGTTTTCGCAAGAAGATGCATGGGTATATTTTAAAGATAAACCAAGTTTACAGGTATTTTTAGATAAACCCTCAGACATGCTTTCGCAACGTTCTTTAGCCAGAAGAACGAATCAGAATATTGCTTTAAATGCTATTGATGTTCCTGTAGAAAAAAGTTATGTTAGTCAAATAAAAACCAGTTCAGGAATCACCATCATGGCAAAGTCAAAATGGCTGAATGCACTTCATATTCGTGGGACTCAGGCTAATATTTCAGCACTTAAATCCTTTTCATTTGTTGATAAAATTATTTTTGCGAATAAGACTTTAAATACTACATCTAAAAAAGTTTCGGAGCATAAAGAAATTCAAACAAACGATAAGCTTAAAACTACAATTGATTATGCTTACGGAAATTCTGCAAATCAAATTCAGATGCTTAATGGCCAGGTTTTGCATAAGCAGAATTATACGGGCGCCGGGAAAATAATTGCTGTTTTAGATGCAGGTTTTCCGGGCGTAAACACAGCGCAGCCTTTTCAAAATTTGCAAACTAAAAACCAGATTTTAGGAGGTTACGATTTTGTAAATCGAAATGCCAACTTTTATACTGGAGATGATCACGGAACTTTAGTTCTTTCAACTATGGGAGGTTACAAAGAAAATGCTTTGGTAGGAACGGCTCCAGATGCATCATATTATTTATTTATAACCGAAAATGATGCTACTGAAAATCCGGTTGAAGAATCGTTATGGGTTGAGGCGGCTGAAAAAGCAGATAGTTTGGGAGTGGATATTATTACAACTTCATTGGGCTATTTTGAATATGATAATGCTAATTATAGTCACACCTATAGTGATATGAACGGAAGTACCAATTTTATTTCTCGTGGAGCAGAAATCGCTTTTAGCAAGGGAATAATTGTTGTGGCTTCAGCAGGAAATGAAGGCAGAACAGCTGAGCCTCATATTGGTGGCCCGGCTGATGCAGTTTCAGTTATTACAGTTGGCTCTGTTGATTCATCAAAAATAAAATCTAATTTCAGTTCAATTGGTCCGAGTTCCGATAATCGAATAAAGCCTGATGTCATGGCTCAGGGAACTGCAACAGTAGTTTCTGATGTTTCAGGAAATATTGGAACTGCTAATGGAACTTCTTTTTCATGCCCGGTAATGGCGGGAATGATTGCTTGTTTATGGCAGGCTTTTCCAACGAAAACGAATAAGGAAATTCGGAAAATGCTTTTGGAAATTTCAGACCGATATGCAAATCCAAATAATGATTATGGATATGGAATTCCGAATTTTGGATCTACTTTAGGAGTTGAAAATTTTCAGACTATTTCTAATTTTTCAATATTCCCGAATCCGGCTAAAACGTTTATTTCTTTTTCTTTTTCAGATGAAAATTATGAAGCATTAGTCTCAATTTACTCCGTTTTAGGGCAAAAATTAATCGAAAAACAAATTACAAATCAAAACCCAATTCTTTCTGTTGAAGCATTAAATAGTGGACTTTATTTCTATACTTTTGATGCCGGAAGTTTACATAAAACCGGAAAGATAATCAAAAAATAACAGCATACCTGCATGAATAAAATCACCCAACTTTTCAATATAAAATATCCAATAATTCAAGGAGGAATGATCTGGAACAGTGGTTATAAACTAGCTTCAGCAGTAAGTAATTCCGGAGGTTTAGGTTTAATTGGCGCTGGTTCCATGTATCCTGAAGTACTAAGAGAACACATTCAGAAATGTAAAAAAGCGACTGATAAACCCTTTGGTGTTAATATTCCGATGTTATATCCAAATCTTGAAGAAATCATAAATATAGTGGTTGAAGAAGGCGTGAAAATCGTTTTTACTTCAGCAGGAAATCCTAAAACATGGACTTCTTTTCTTAAAGAAAAAGGAATTACAGTTGTTCATGTTGTAAGTAGTAGCGTTTTTGCCTTAAAAGCACAGGAAGCCGGAGTGGATGCTATTGTTGCAGAAGGTTTTGAAGCTGGTGGACACAATGGGCGTGATGAAACTACAACATTGACTTTGATTCCGATGGTGAAAGAAAAAATCCAGATTCCGCTTATCGCCGCTGGAGGAATTGCAAGCGGGAGAGGAATGCTGGCCACCATGATTTTAGGTGCTGACGGAGTTCAGGTTGGAAGTCGGTTTGCGGCTTCTTTAGAATCTTCGGCACACAATAATTTCAAAGAAACAATAGTTAAAGTAAAAGAAGGAGATACGCAATTGACCTTAAAAGAGTTAGCTCCGGTTCGATTGGTAAAAAATAAATTCTATCAGGATGTTCAGGAATTATATGAAAAATGTCCTTCAAAAGAAGAATTAATTCAGCTTTTAGGCCGCGCCAGAGCCAAAAAAGGAATGTTTGAAGGTGATCTTGAAGAAGGAGAACTTGAAATTGGACAAATTGCCGGATTGATTCATGAAATCCTTCCAGTCGAACAAATTATTAAACAAATGATGACAGAATTCGAAATTGCTTGCAAAGAAAAAGCTAAATTTGAGTTTTAATTATCTGCAAGAAATAAAATATGAATTCTATACGAACCTACATAATCTTACTTTTTTTAGCATTTGGTCTGCAACAGGTTCAAAGCCAGACTTATCAATTTAAAACTTCAGGATTTAGTGTTTTAGAAAAAAACGAAAGAGGAAAATGGGGCGAATGGTCCAATCTTGATTTAGTGAATTTATCGGTAATTCTGGATACCAATAAACACCGAATTGTAGTTTATTCTCAGGAAATTCAACTTTTCAGTATTTTGGATTACATAGAACGTGAAGAAAATGATACTGATATTGTATATTCATTCATGTGTAAAGACAATGATGGAAAAGAATGTAAATTATCTATAATTACCCGCAAAAAACAAGAGTATCGTAAACAGCTTTATATCAACTACGATGATCATATTATTTTGTATAATATTTTTAGTGTTTAAAAAAAGTTTTCAATTTTTAGTTGCATTGAGCAGATTTAGAGTAGTTTACCCGTTTTTCGAATAAGATAAATATCAATATTACTATACATTTGGAATTCAATAAATTTTAAAAAAAAACAACTATGATTTTTAGTAATTTAGTAATTGGAATTTATGTTTTGATTTTAATAGTCAATGGGTACTTCTGGTATAAATACAATAAAAGTGCTTCTGCAGATCAAAAAAAGAATGAAGGCTGGAATAATTATTACTTAATCGGCACAATTTTTATTCTAACGTTATTATTTAAAAAAATAGGTTGGTAAATAATGGTATTCTCACGAAGTCTAAAAATAATAAAACCCGACAGTTTTTAAAAACGTGTCGGGTTTGTTATTAAAAGCGTAGTACCTTAACACTTAGTACCTCAGAACCTTTTTTTATAAAATATCCTTAATAAACTCATCATATTCTAAGTAAAACATTTCGAGTGCATTCATCTTTTCAAAAAAGAAATCAAAAATAGCATCCCAATTATTACGATTACTGAAACCAACTCCTGATTTTTCGACCCAAATTCGGCTGATAGTTTTACCACTTTCTAAAGTGTAATTTTTCTCGTATACCAAATCGGTAACAAATTCTTCTTCGAGAATATTTTTTAGTGCTTCAATTTTTTCGAAATAGGCATTTCGTTTTTCGTCACTTCTGTGTTCGATATCAATTAAAACCTGTGCTTTTTTGTTATCAACGAAAAATTTAAAAGAAAAGTCTTTTATTTTAGTATCATAAAGAATCCATTTGCGTGGATATCTTTCGGCGAAAGCCACCCAAAATTCTCTTTTTATCTTTTGCGATTCTTCTCTACTGTACATTTTTATGGGCTTTGGTTCTGGAAAACTTGTGAAACCGCGTTTTCTGGACTATATTTATATTTTATTTGAAAGTACAAAAATAAACTTTGAATATGGATTTTCAAGATTTTTTGCAATATGTTCCTAATTTAATTCCAGTTGAATTACCGGCAAATGTGGCCCATCTAAAAATGGCTCCAAAAGGACGACTTGAAGAACTTAGAAATGTCGATTTAAAAACAAAAAATCCCAGAATTGCAGCTGTAATGATGTTGTTTTATCCTAAAAATGGTAAAACACATTTGGTCTTAATTGTTCGAAATGCATATAATGGTGTTCATTCCTCTCAAATCGCCTTTCCCGGAGGAAAATATGAAATTTCAGATGTCAATTTTGAAGAAACGGCCTTACGTGAAACAGAAGAAGAAGTTGGTGTTTCATTAGAAAAAATCGAAATAATTAAGAAGTTTACGCCAGTATATATACCGCCAAGTAATTTTTTGGTTCATCCTTTTTTAGGAATTGCAAAAGAAGAACTTTCATTTTTTCCGGATATTAGGGAAGTAGCTGATATCATTGAACTACCTTTATCTGTCTTTTTAGACGATGAAATAATTATGGAGACCACATTGTCAACATCTTATGCAACTGATATTTTAGTGCCTGCATTTAATATTCAAAATCATGTTGTTTGGGGGGCAACCGCGATGATATTGAGCGAACTAAGAGACGTTCTAAAAATAACTTTTGAAGAAAATTCGTAAAAATGAAAAATTAACGATTTGATATTCATTATAATAACAATTTATTTCCGAAATTGCTTAATAGTATTGCTAAAAGAATAATTTTTGTATGTTTGCGACCTAACAAAAAAATACAATAAACACTTATGGGATTGTTTAAACGAAATCCTTTTGGACATATATTATTTATCAAGAAATGGTTAATCCGAATCTTGGGCGCCATGACGCACAGAAGATACAGAGGTTTTAATGAATTGCAGATTGAAGGATCTGAAATTATTAAAACACTACCAGATAATAATGTGTTGTTTATTTCGAATCACCAGACTTATTTTGCTGATGTTGTGGCGATGTTTCATGTGTTTAACGCAAGTTTAAGCGGACGTCAAGATACTATTAAGAACATTGGTTATTTGTGGCAACCGAAAATGAATATTTATTACGTTGCTGCAAAGGAAACGATGCAAGCGGGTTTATTACCAAGAATTTTAGCCTATGTTGGTGCCATTACAGTAGAAAGAACCTGGCGAGCTAAGGGTGTAGATGTAACGGAAAAACGTGATGTTAACCCAAACGATACAGAAAATATTAGAATTGCCCTTCAAGATGGTTGGGTTATTACTTTTCCGCAAGGCACAACAAAATCATTTAAACCAGTTCGTAAAGGAACAGCACATATTATTAAACAACATAAACCAATCGTTATTCCGATTGTTATTGACGGTTTCCGTCGTTCATTTGACAAAAAAGGATTACGAATGAAAAAGAAAGGAATTCTACAATCGTTCATCATTAAAGAACCTCTTGATATTGATTATGAGAATGATACCATCGAAGAAATTGTTGAAAAAGTGGAATATGCGATCGAACAACATCCATCATTTTTAAAAGTAATTCCGGCCGAAGTGATTAAGGCAGAGGAAGAACTTAACGAAATGAGAAGATGGAGTTATAAGGAAAATGAAAATTATTAGATTTGTAAATAATTTATCAGGTTTGAAACTTAGAAAGTTAGTTTTTCTTAAGATGCCTTAAAGAAACCTTTGGACCTTTGCAGCTTTTAACCTCTCAACCTTTTTCAGAAATCAATTTTCTTTAACTCTTTATAATTAGCATATAATCTTCGCAATAGCGTTCCGTACAATAAACGATAGAAACACCAAAAGAGTCCGAAAAAGGCACAGGCAACTAAAAATGCAATCCCAAATGTTATAACCATAGCTTTACCATTTGCAGCTAATTTTTCTCTTATAAAAGCCATATCGGGATTGTATACAAAAGCAACAAAAAAGCTCAATATTGCTATTATAACAATCATTCCTAAGTTATACCAAACATAATATTGCACTGTTTTTCGAGTTCGTAAAATGGCACTCATCAATGATTTGGTGGCAACCGTTGTTGAAATTGTGGTGTAGTTTTTATAGAAAATAAATACAAAAATCAATCCTACTAAATAATTAAAATAAGTTAAATATTCAAGGGCATTGACAATTTCCGGATGATTGATTTTTTGCAAAACATCATCAGTATTAAGGAATAAGTTTGAAAAAGTCCAAAACGAAATCTCCAAAATACTGATTATCAGAATCCACTTCACGATAGAAGATGACTTCTTGTGAATCATTTTGTAGATTTCTTTTTCAGAAATTTGCTCAAAAGAATCCGAGTTCTTTTTCCAGTCTTTTTTTAATAAATCCAGTTCTTTCATAATAATTTTTAAGGATTTAGTATTTTTTTAAGTTTCCCCTTAATTCTGTTCATTTTCACGCGCGCATTCACTTCGCTGATCCCTAAGGTCTCGGCTATTTCTTGATAATCTTTGTCTTCTAAATACATAAAAACTAATGCTTTTTCGATGTCATTAAGCTGATAAACGGCTTTATACATCAATTTAATCTGTTCTTCCTCTTCATAATTGTAATCAACATCTTTTACAAAATGCTGATGACTCTCATATTCTACTGTCGATATGGTTCTTTTGGTTTTTCGGTATAAGGTAATGGCGGTATTTAAAGCCACACGATATGTCCAGGTCGAAAATTTACTGTCGCCTCTAAATTTTGGATAAGCTTTCCAGAGCTGAATGGTAATTTCCTGAAACAAGTCTTTATGTGCATCTTCGCCAGCAGTATATAATCTACAAATCTTGTGGATTATATTCTGATTAGCTTTCAATTGCGCAACAAATGACTGTTCTAAATTTTCGCTCATATAAGTATTAGTAGTATTGAAATCTATTTTGTTACAGATGAATTATAATTTTCTGGTTTTATAATAATTCACCATCAAATCTACAAATTTACTGTAACTGTCCATGCCATCTTTTTGATTGTTGGTTTTTAGGAAGTTATCATAAAAAACATGAAAACCTTCATCTATAAAAGTATCATACTGTTTCCAGAAATCCTGACTTTCCTGATAATTTTTTAAGATTCCGACGTGAACAGTTTTCTTTAATTGATTAAAAATCCGTTCATTTTTAAATTGCCAAATTCCTAAACAATAACGCAAAGCAAAACTGTAACCGGAATATTGATAATATAAATTTTTGTTTTTTACTGAAGCCAAAACACCTATAAAATTACATTCACTTTCGCTGGCAAAACCCATCTGATGCGCCATTTCATGGCAAGTTGTTACAGGGAAATTGTACATGGGCAGTAAATCGTTTACCTGCGCCTCGTTGGTAAATGGATTTAAATAACCACCAAAACCCATGTAAGTCAGAGGAAGACTAAAAAGAGACTTTTTTACACTTAAAATATCATATTTAAAATACGGATATTCTTTGGCAAGATTTTCATATCCGTTTAAATTCATTTGGAAAGCTTGCTTTTGAGAATACGGGAAAACAATCTTAGAACTGTCTTTTTTAGTAATTTGAAACTGAATTTCGTTTGTTTTTATAATTAGCTTTTTAGTGAAAGCTAATAATTCGGCATCTGTATATTCTTTTTTAATTTCCATTTTTTCAAACAACGGTTCACGGTAATAATTGAATGCCCAAAGCAAATGAAAGAGAAAGTAAAAAACAGAAATTTTACTTAAGATTTTTAAAAGATGATCTTTCCAATTTGTCTTCCAGGTTTTTCTTATTTGCCAAAACCAGCTAATTATCGATAAGATTAAAACAGCATAAATACAATCACCAACTGAAAAAGGAATTTTACCTAAAATTGTTCTTGAGAAATGCGAAATTCTGATATACAAATTATTGCTGTACGCGCCTTCGACAAAATCCGGAAATAAGGGAAGGATTTTTAGAAAGATAATTTGAATGACTAGAAATAAGGGTAAAATGTATTTTGATTTCACAGTGTAAATTTTGGATACGTAAATATAAATACAATATTGTCACTAAAAAAAGATTGTATTTGTGGAATTTGATTTTAAAGTTGATAATTAGTGCTAAATCATAAAATTTGTGGCGTAAAAAAATTTAAACTTTGTAACTTTGACATTCTTAATTGTTAAACTTCAAACAAAATATAATGAGTCAGGAAATAAGAAATCTGGAACCAAAAGCGCTTTGGAATAAATTCGCCGATTTGAATGCAGTTCCGCGTCCGTCAAAGAAAGAAGAACGTGTAATTGAGTTCATGAAAAACTTTGGAAACAGCTTAGGTTTAGAAACTTTTGAAGACGAAATTCGAAACGTAATTATCCGTAAACCTGCAACTCCGGGAATGGAAAACCGTAAAGCAATTGTAATGCAGGGACACCTTGATATGGTGCACCAGAAAAATGCAGATACCATTTTTGATTTCGATAAGCAGGGAATTGATATGTATGTTGATGGTGACTGGGTTCGTGCTCGCGGTACAACGCTTGGTGCTGACAATGGTTTGGGAGTAGCAACAATTATGGCTATTTTAGAAAGCAAAGATATTCCACATCCTGCAATTGAAGCTTTGTTCACAATTGATGAAGAAACCGGAATGACTGGTGCTTTAAATCTTAAAGGAGGAATTCTTCAAGGTCAGATTTTATTGAATTTAGATACTGAGGAAGATGATGAAATTGATATTGGTTGTGCTGGTGGAATTGATGTAACAGCTACAAGAACTTATCATGAAGAAGAAGTTCCGGAAGGTTCTGTTGGCCATATTATTACCGTAAAAGGTTTAAATGGTGGACATTCAGGAATGGATATCAACAAAGGTTTAGGAAATGCGAATAAAATAATGAACCGTTTATTATTTGATGCTTTTGAAAACTTCGGATTACAAGTTGCTGAAATAAATGGTGGAAGTTTGCGTAATGCTATTCCGAGAGAAAGTGTTGCAAAAGTGATTATTTCAGAAATGTTTGACGAAGCTTACATTTTTGATATGCAGGAAATCATCAATGATATTAAAGCAGAGTACAAAACTACAGAACCAAATCTTTCAATTGAAATTGTAAAATGTGATTTGCCTGAGAAAGTAATGGATTTAGGTGTTCAGGAAGGAATCATCAGAGCTATTTACGCTGCTCATAATGGTGTTTACAGAATGAGTGCTGATATGGCTGATTTAGTTGAAACTTCAAATAATATTGCGAGAGTTATTGTAAAGGACGGCGAGATTTCAATTGGATGTTTAACGCGTTCTTCTGTTGAAACTTCAAAATTTGATTTGGCTAATTCATTACGTTCCGCTTTTGAATTAGTAGGTTGCGAAGTTGAACTTTCTGGTTCTTATCCTGGATGGACTCCAAATGTGAATTCTGAAATATTAGATACTTTGGTTGGAATTTATGAGAAACAAAACGGAGAAAAACCAAAAGTGGTAGCTTGTCACGCCGGTTTAGAATGTGGAATTTTAGGAACAAATTATCCGGATATGGATATGATTTCTTTTGGACCAACGATCCATGGTGCGCATTCACCTGATGAAAGAGCAAGCATTTCATCTGCTCAAAAATATTGGAAATTTGTATTAGAAATTCTTTCAAATATTCCAGTTAAATAATAGTTTTCAGTGTTCAGTTTTTTAGTGTTCAATAAATAGAATAACTAATAAACTGAACACTTTATAACTTAGTAAAACTGAATACTAAAAAACTGAACACTGATCACTTTCTTTTAATCTCTCTTCGGAGAATTTTTCTTCTCTCGTTTCTCTTCTTTCTTTTCTTTAGCCGTTTTTAACGGTTCTTTCTTTGCTGTTTTTTTAGCGTCTTGACTCTTTGCCATGATATTTAAATTTAGTTATTTCCTTTTTTTGATGTAAGTAAATATAACTATAATATTCTGATTTTGTTTAGATTATTATTTTAAGAACTCTCCATCAATTATTAGTAATTCAACACCTTTTGTTGTTATAGATCGATGAGAACTTGCATCATCGGATACTACATAAGTCATTCCTTTTAAAAGTTCGAATTTTTGGCCGTTCTGTAATTCACTACTAAATTCTCCTTCGAGACAATGCACAATATGTCCTTTTTGACACCAATGGTCTGCGGTGTAATTTTCAGAATAAGTAATTTTCCGAATTCGTAAATTACCGAACTGCAGTGTTTGCCAATATGCAGTTCCACTTTCTCCGGGATGTTCTGTTTTTTCAATTTGACTCCAGTCAATGGTTTGAAAAGGTATTGTCATGGTTTTTATTTTTGTTAATGGATAGTTTTTGAAACAAAAAAAACCTCAATTACCAATCGTAAATGAGGATTTTATTTTTTATTTGAAAAGTAAAATTAATTACGTTTTAAGACTTTGTATTGTTCGTAGCAACCACTAATGGCGTCCAGAATCTGCAAATCATTTGCAGATTGAATAAAAGAATCAGAATAGTTACAGCGTTGTAAAATTTCAGGAATTTCATCTTTGCTAATACCTAAGAGTACAGCTAACGTTTCACGATCATATTTGGATTCTAAAAGATTTCGAATAGTATCGTCTTTTTTCATATCCTTAAGTTTTTTGAGCTCCTTACCACTCTTCCCAAAGAAATTGTAGAGCATATCTGCCGGGTTAAAAATAGATCCCAATACTTTTCCAAAAGCATTTGGAGCATATTCACCAGCTTCATAGCCTTGTGTAAGACCAGAAATGCTATATCGATAATTTTCTTTGGTTGGAATTAATTTAGAATCAATCTCAAGATATCCTGTTAAATTAAAAGGAGCAATAACGACTTCTTCCAGGGCAATTGCTTTTTCTGTAAGCTGAATCCTTGTTACTTTATTTTTTATCCAGTCATTTGTTACTCTGATTCGCAGAGACTGAAATCCTAAAAGTGAGAAATGTAATGTGTCATTTGCTTGTACATCAATCTCAAAATATCCTTTAGCATCAGACTGTGCACCACGTACTTTGTTTGTGTTAATGATATTTACATTAGGAATTGGCTGTTTACTATTATCGTTGTAGATATAACCAGAAACTCTCTGAGGAGTTGTAGGTTCTGTTTCTTGCGCGAAACTGAGGGTCGATACTAGCATAAAAAAGAAAACTGCGAAATATTTCATATCCTGATTTAAAGCACTAAAAGTAGTAAAACGGGATTAAATATTTTACAGTCTTCGAATATAATTATAAGAAAATTAACAAAGCAAGTAGTGTTGCTTTTAGTATTTAGATAAAAAGGTAAATGGATGATTAAATTAAATTGTTTTTGAATTACAAAACTCGTTCATGGAAAGTAAAGTTCTGGTATAAAAAAAATCCCAAATTCCAATTATGTCTGGAATTTGGGATTTTATATTTTAAGAAAATCAAATGATTAATCTCTTCTTGGTCTTCTTGGTCTTGGTGAATCACCAAAGCTTTCAGAACGTCTTGGAGCTCTGTCTGAACCACCTTCGCTTCTTGGAGC
The DNA here is from genome assembly GCF_058808175.1 of Flavobacterium sp. GW821-FHT11G01. Taxonomy (NCBI): domain Bacteria; kingdom Pseudomonadati; phylum Bacteroidota; class Flavobacteriia; order Flavobacteriales; family Flavobacteriaceae; genus Flavobacterium; species Flavobacterium sp. GW821-FHT11G01. The sequence goes on from NZ_JBXARK010000001.1 coordinate 303,428, forward strand.
TGAGCTTCTAAAACCACCTTCTCTTTTTGGAGCTGATGAATTTCTATCGCTTCTGAAACCACCTTCTCTAGGAGCAGAGTTTCTGTCGCTTCTGAAACCTCCGCCACCAGAACCTTCACGTCTTGGTCCGAAACTTCCTCCACCAGAACCTTCACGTCTTGGACCTCCAGAAGAACGTCCACCTCCGCTACGGCCATTATGATCACGTCTTCCGCCACCATCATTTTTAGAAATTTCAACATTAATACGACGTCCTTCTAATTGTACGTTGTTTAATACTTCCATAACTTTATCAGTGTGCTCAGGATCAGTGTTAAAGAAAGAGAAACCTTCTTTTACATCTACTTTGAAAACGTCATCACGACCTAAGTCTAATGTTTCTTTCAAATAATCTTTAAGAGTCATCCAATCGAAATTGTCTCTTGAACCGATGTTTACAAAATAACGAACTGCTCCATTATTATTGAATTCTCTTGGCTCAGAATCACTTCTTTCGCGTCTTTCTCCAGATTGAGATGAAATATCTCTATTCTTTTTATAGTAAGCAATAAAACGGTTAAATTCTACTGAAACCATTTTCTTAATCAATTCTTCTTTAGATAAACCTTCAAGAACATTGTTAATAGCTGGTAAATAGTTGTCAATTTCGTGATCAACTTCAGTGTCTTTAATTTTGTTTGCTAAGTGCAATAGTTGAATTTCGCAGATTTCGATTCCAGATGGAATAGATTTTTCTTCGAATTTTTGTTTGATGATTCTTTCGATAGAAGAAATTTTACGCAACTCACTTTTTGTAACAATTACAATAGAAGTTCCTAATTTTCCAGCTCTACCAGTACGTCCAGAACGGTGATTGTATGTTTCAATTTCGTCAGGAAGTTGGTAATTTACTACGTGAGTAATATTATCAACATCAATACCACGTGCAGCAACGTCAGTAGCAACAAGCATCTGAATTTGTCTTCCACGGAAAGATTTCATTACACCATCACGTTGCGCTTGAGATAAATCTCCGTGCAATGCAGCAGCGCTGTATCCATCTTCTATTAATTTTTCAGCTACAGCTTGTGTATCTCTTTTAGTACGACAGAAAACCACAGAGAAAATATCCGGGTTAGCATCGGCTAAACGTTTTAAAGCTTCGTAACGGTCACGTGCATTTACTAAGTAAAATTCGTGAGAAACTGTTGCAGAACCTGAGTTCTTAGCTCCAACAGTAATTTCAACCGGATCACTCATGAATTGTTTTGCAATTCTGGCAACCTCTTGTGGCATAGTTGCAGAGAACAACCATGTACTTTTTTGATCTGGAGTATCTGATAAAATAGATACGATGTCTTCATAGAATCCCATGTTCAACATCTCATCAGCCTCATCAAGAATACAGTAATCTATATTTTTAATGTTTACTAAACCTCTGTTGATCATGTCTTGCATTCTCCCCGGAGTAGCCACAATAATTTGTGCTCCTCTTTTAATTTCTCTGGCTTGCTCTGTAATACTAGCCCCGCCGTAAACTGCTACCACATTAATACCTTTTTCGTATTTTGAGTAGTTTTTAAGTTCGTTGGTAATCTGTAAACAAAGTTCTCGTGTTGGTGATAAAACTAATGCTTGTGTATTTCTATTGTCAGCATCAATTTTTTGAATTAGCGGAAAACCGAAAGCTGCCGTTTTCCCTGTCCCTGTCTGAGCCAACGCAACCATATCTGTGTCTTTTTCCAATAATAGGGGAATCGCTTTCTCCTGTACTTCTGACGGATTCTCAAATCCTAGATCTAAAATCGCCTTCAGTAACGATTCATTCAATCCTAATTGTTCAAATTTATTCATATGTGTATTTAAAATAGGGTGCAAAATTACTGTTAATATTCCATATAAACTAATGCATTTTTAAGAATTATGCATTTGTTATGATTTGATTATCAAAAAGTTATGTTTATCGCAAAATCAATTTATAAGAAAATGAATAATTTAACGTCTAGTAATATAAATTTTGCCCTTGAAAATGTTGTATTTTAAACAATTATTTCGTGGAGTTCAGAAAATCAATTAGTTGCTGAGTTGCTTTTGCACGATGACTGATTTTATTTTTGATTTCTGCTGATAATTCGGCAAAAGTCTCAGAATAATTTTCAGGTTGAAAAATAGGATCATACCCAAAACCGTAATTTCCTGTTTTATTAAAAGTAATCTCTCCCTTTGCAAGTCCAGTAAAAAGATGCTGTTCTCCATTTAAGTTCAAAGCAATAACGGTCTTGAACTGTGCACTACGATCTGATTTGTCTTTTAAAGCTTCTAAAAGTTTATTCATATTATCGTCAGCATTTTTCTGCTCGCCGGCATATCTTGCAGAATAAACGCCTGGTTCGCCGTTCAAAGCGGAAACTTCTAAACCTGTATCATCTGCAAAACAATCATAACCGTATTTTTGAGTTACATAATCTGCTTTCAAAATCGCATTTCCTTCAATTGTATCTGCCGTTTCCGGAATTTCTTCAAAACATCCAATTTCTTCCAGACTTAATAATTGTATAGATCCGTTTAGAATACTTTGAATTTCTTTGATTTTATTTAGATTATTTGATGCAAAAACAAGTTTCATAATAATAAGTTTAGTTGTATGAGTAATTTTAAATACAAATTTAGAATTCTTATATTTGATAAGTTGCCTAAAAATAAAATAAATGGAGATTTCCGCATTGTATAAAAAGATTACACCTTTTGTAAAACCCTATCGAAAAATGGTAATTGCAACTTTGCTTCTTACTTTTTTAGGATCATTTGCAGCGCAGGTAAATGCTTTAATATTAAAATATACTGTTGATACAATCAGTAATTTAATGGTGGCACATGAGCCATTGTCAAAAGGATTTCATTTGTTAGGTATCATTAGTATTGTGCTGTTATCTAAAGAATTGATTTATTCAGTAGTTCAATTTGGACAGAAATTTTATGGAGAAAAACTGCGCATTTTTATAACGCGCGATATTTCTCAAACTATAGTCGAAAAAATTCTGAGCTATAGAATGGAATTTTATACTTCTAATGAAAATGAAAGCGGAAAACTCCAAACCAGAATAGATTTAGGAATCAGCAGTTTGACCAGATTAGTTCAGAATTTTTTTATTGACATTCTGCCTTTATTTGCAAATGCTTTTGTGGCGCTGATTTTAATGTTTTATGCCAATATTTATGTGGGATTGGTGAGTTTGTGTATTATTCCGATTTATTTTTATGTAAGCCAATTGCAAGCCAGTAAATTAAGTGGTTTTAGAAGAAGAATGCGTAATTATCGTGAAACAAAGAATAACGGAATTATCAGTTTAATCGAATCCATAACGGTAATTAAGTCTTTTGTGCGCGAACCTATGGAAGCAGATCGTCATAAAAATATTCAATTTGAAATGACCGAAAATCAATTGGCAACCAGAAAAACCAGTTTTATTTTTGAAAGTATTAAAGGTTTTATTGAACAAATTGGAGTTGTAATTATCATTATTCTGACGGCTTATTTTGTTTTAAATAATACCATGACAATTGGCGCAATCATGTTTCATATTATGTTGTTTAATAATGTTTCATCGCCAATTAGACAATTGCATCGAATTTATGATGAAGTAAATGATGCTTTAATTTATTCTGAGGGATTTTTCGATATTTTAGAATCTGATCAGGAAAAGGAAACAAGCGGAAGTTATATTCCTGAGAAAATCGTGGGACTTATAGAAGTCAAAAATGTTGATTTTGTCTATCCAAATGGAACAAAAGCACTCTCAGATATTAATTTCACTATTAAGCCAAATGAAACCAGTGCATTAGTCGGATTAAGTGGCGCTGGAAAAAGTACCGTTATTAATTTATTGGATAAGTTTTATTTACCTTCATCAGGGAAAATTTATTTGGATGGAGTAGATCTAAACGATTACAATACCGATTTTCTACGTAAAAACATTGGATTAGTTTTACAGAAGAATCACATTTTTAAAGGAACTATCGCTGAAAATATTCTCTATGGAAATCCCGATGCCACACAATCAGAAATTATTGATGCAGCGAAGCAGGCCTATATTCACGAACAAATAATGGAATTGCCAAAAGGATATGATTCTGATGCGCATTTGCTTTCGGGCGGACAACAACAGCGAATTGCGATTGCCAGATTATTTTTAAAGAATCCACCAATTATCTTTTTAGATGAGCCAACAGCCAGTTTGGATGCGATTGCAACGGAACAAATTAAAAAATCACTGGACGCCATTAAAAAAGACAGAACCGTAATTATTATTTCACATAGTATTTCTCAAATTATTGATGCTTCTCACATAATAGTTTTGGAAAAAGGAAAATGCATAGAACAAGGAACGCACGATGAATTATATGATAATAAATCAGTTTATTATGGAATATTTACGGCCATGGCGAATAGTCTAAATATTGAAAAAATTACGCAGACACTTGATTAGGAAAATGTTTTAAAGTAAATTTTTCGATTATAAAAATAATAATGATTCCAAAAGTATAAGCCAGAATATCAGTCCAAAGAAAACCTTGTCCGAGAACGTATCTTCCAAACAGTGTTTTCCTAAGTTCAATCATCCATTCACCCTGATAAAGTTGTAGAAATTCAATTGTGTAACAAATCAATAAAGAAATAACGGCTATTTGAATCGCTTTTTTAGCAATCAATAGTATTCGAACAAGAGCATAAATCATAACAGCATACAATAAATCGCCTGTACATAAAGGAATGAAACTTATTTTTCTGGATAGGATTCCGAGGCAAATAATTCCGAGGAAAATAACAATGTAATAAAATCTGTATTTTTTCAAATTTAAATTTTAGCAGGTGACATTAGTACTTTATTAGGTAAACAAAAATACAAAGATTCGGATAGGTATACTTTATTTTATAAATTTATCAATTCTAAAAAAAAACACACAAAAATAACCACATGATTACAAGATTTACAACACTCATTTTATCCTTATTTCTTTTAACGGTTTCTGCCTATTCTCAAAAGAATGATTCATTTAACGTCAAAAAACAACTTGAATATTGTGCTGAACAAGCCTCAAAAACATTAAAAGTTATTCCGGATGATGGAACTTCTCCAAGAACAGTTCCAAATGGGAGCAGCGAATGGAAATTCGTTGGCTATAAAGATTGGACAAGTGGATTTTGGCCGGGAGAATTATGGTATTTATATCAAGCAACCGGTGATAAGAAATGGGAAAAAGAAGCAGATAAATTCAGCCGATTTTTAACACCTTTATCTGTAAGTAAGGCTGGTGATCACGATTTAGGTTTTCAGGTTTTCAACAGTTTCGGAAATGGATATCGTTTAACAAAAAACAAAGAATACAAAGAAATTATCCTAAAAACAGCCGATACATTGGCAACACTTTTTAATCCAAAAGTTGGAACAATTCAATCCTGGCCACATAATAAAATGGGCGGTCACAATACCATTATTGATAACATGATGAATTTGGAACTTCTTTTTTGGGCTTCAAAAAATGGGGGAAATAAAAAACTATATGATATTGCTGTAAAACATGCCGAAACTACAATGGCAAATCATTTTAGACCAGATAATACTTCTTATCACGTTATAATCTATGATTATGAAACGGGTAAAAAAATAAAAGGGAGAACTGCACAAGGTTACAGCGATGATAGTATGTGGGCGCGTGGACAAGCGTGGGCAATTTATGGCTTTACAATGGTGTATAGAGAAACAAAAGATCCTAAATTTTTAGATTTTGCTCATAAAGTAGCCCGTGTTTATTTGGATAGATTAACAACAGAAGATTTGGTTCCATATTGGGATTTTAATGCGCCGGGAATTCCGAATGAGCCAAGAGATGCTTCGGCAGCAGCCATTGTATCTTCGGCATTGATTGAATTGAGTTCTTATACAAAAGATAAAAATTTAAAAAACGAATATTTGACAAAATCTAAAAAAATGATTGTTTCACTTTCAGATCATTATCAAAGTCACGATGTTAATTCAGCATTTTTGCTTCATTCAACAGGTCATAAACCTGCCGGAAGTGAAATTGACTGTTCTATAAATTATGCAGATTATTATTATTTAGAAGCGCTTTTAAGACTTCAAAAACTAAAATAAATAAAGATTATGAGGAAGAAAATAAGTCAAATTTTATTTGTAATTAGTATTGCATTGTTGATTGTGAGTTGTAAAAACACTAAGCAAAAACTTCAGGAATATGTTGTTTCATACAATAAAACTGCTGTAAATTTTAAAAGTAAAAATGTTACGCTGACAACTGCCAGAGGTTATATTAATGACAATAAAATTGAATTAAGATTTGAAACTGATTTACAGCAAAATGAAACAAATAAAATAGACGCTGAAAAAACTTTTCCGGAATTGCTGAAAGAAATAATAAATAAAGACCGGGAATTTTCAATATTGGTTGAAGAAGGTGTTCAATTTGATGTTTATTTTTTAGCCGATGATAATACAGTTCTTGCAAAAGAAATTGTAAACAAAGAAGAACTAGCTGAACTGCTGAAAAAATAAATTAATTAATAAAAAGGATCATAAGAATTCAAAGCCACTTTAAATATTTTAAAGTGGCTTTTTGTTTATTAGTTTTTGAATGAAGGAATAATTTTAATTTTAATACGTCTTTGGTTTATTTTAGTAAATAAGTTGTAGTCAAATAATTACATTTTTAATTTTTATGAGTTGCTATTGTTTTTGTATGGAAAGTTTGTTATGTTTGAGTTAAAAAATAACCATAAAATCAAAAAATTATGAAAAAAATTACCCAAATCGCATTTGCTTTAACCCTTGTCTTATTTCTGGTAAGCTGTAAAAACACCAAGCAAAAAATCCAGGAACATGTTAGTAATTACAATACCACATCTTCTATAAAAGGTGGAAATGTTGTTAGTACCAGTGCCAAAGCATTTTTAAATGACAATAAAATCGAAATCAGAATTGAAACTAATTTGGAAGGAACTGACGCAAACAAATTAGCTTATAAAGATACTTTTCCGAGCTTGCTTCAAGAAATGGTTAAAAATGATCAGATTTCTACAGAGTTGATCGAAGAAGGAGTAAAATTCGATGTGTACTTTTTATCTTACAACAATATTATTCTGGCTCAGCAATTAGTTGATAAAGAAGAATTAGCAGTTTTAGAAAATGGTTCAACACCTGGTAAAGAAACTGCAAAGCTTTAATTTGAAATAAATGCCAAAAAACATAAATCACGAAAATTTAAAAAAGCCTCTTTGTAATTTCAAAGAGGCTTTTTAGTATTCTTAATGTTTGGTAACATTTGTTAAGTTATCCGGGAAATAGCTATCTGATAAATTAGCAAATTCATCACCACGCATGAAGATATTGATATCAACATCTGCAAAGTTTTTCTTTCCTGCTGCTGCTAAAAGTTCGTTGGCAGCATGTAAGGTGTTTTTATGAAAATGATAAACACGTTCTGATTTATCGGTGACAACCAAACCTTTCATCAGCATTTTGTTTTGAGTTGCCACTCCGGTTGGGCATTCATTATTATGACAACGTAACGCCTGAATACACCCTAATGAAAACATAAAACCACGGGCACTATTACACATATCGGCGCCTAAAGCAACAGCATGTAGGATAGAGTATCCTGAAATAATTTTCCCACTTCCAATAATGCGTATTTTATCACGAATATTTAATCTGACTAAAGTCTTATTTACAAATATCAAAGCAGGTTCAAATGGCATTCCAACACCATCTGCAAATTCTAAAGGTGCAGCTCCTGTTCCTCCTTCAGCACCATCAACGGTTATAAAATCAGGATAAATATCTTCGGTAATCATTTCATGACAAATGGCTTCGAATTCTGCAGTATTTCCAATACATAATTTAAATCCAATTGGTTTTCCATTTGATAATTCGCGCAGCTGTTTTATAAAATGAACAAGACCTTTACTGTCTGAAAAAGCATGATGACCGGGAGGAGAAAGAATAGTTGTATGTGGCTCAACACCTCTAATTTTAGCAATCTGAACCGTATTTTTTGCGGCAGGTAAAACTCCGCCGTGACCCGGTTTTGCACCTTGCGAAAGTTTGATCTCAATCATTTTGACGTTCGGAAGGTTTGCTTTTTCTGAGAATTTTTCTGGACTGAAATTTCCGTCAGCAGCACGACAGCCAAAATAACCTGTACCAATTTGCCAGGTAATATCGCCACCGCCCGCAAGATGATATTCTGTTAAGCCACCTTCTCCGGTATTTTGGTAGAAGTTTCCTTTTTTAGCGCCAAGATTTATGGCACGAACCGCATTTTCGCTTAGCGAACCAAAACTCATGGCAGAAACATTAAATAAGGAGGCTAAATAAGGTTGTTTGCAATCTTTTCCGCCCACTAAAACACGTGGCAATTCTTCATTTACTTTTGCCGGGAAAATAGAATGCTTTATGCCTTCGTAGCTGTCATGATTTAAATTTAGTTGTGTTCCGAATGGTGAATTTGAATCGATATTTTTAGCTCTTTGATAAACCAAAGAACGTTGATTTCTTGAAAAAGGTTTCCCATCAGTCGATCTTTCAATGAAATATTGCTGAATTTCTGGCGCAATCATTTCAAATAAATACCTGAAATAGCCTAGAACCGGAAAGTTTCTTAAAATGGCGTGCTTTTTTTGAATAATATTATAAATACCAACGACCAATAATATTGGAAGAATAATGACTAATAAAAAACCACGTTTTGTATAAAAGTAAATGGTAACAACAATTATTAACAATAAGAATCCGTAAATAAAGAATTTTTTTCTCATGTTTTTAAAACTTTAAAATGTAATAATTTGAAAATTAGTTGAATCTCAGGCGAACATAAACATGTTTGATACCTTTTTTATCTGATTCTCTCTCATCAATTTCAAGAATGTCAGTCAACGATTTCAGCATAGGTGTAAGCTTGGAAAAACCATAATTTCTTGGATCGAATTCGGGTTTTTTCTTTACGATCAGGTTTCCAACATCGCCTAAAAATGCCCATCCATCGTCATCCTCAATATCTTCAATTGTGTCTTCTATTAGTTCAATTGTCTGTTTGTCAATTTTATGCAGGGCTTTATCTGAAGGTTTTTCTACTGGTTTCTTGGCGTCAGCAGTTACAGTAGTTTTAGGTTTTTTCTTTTGAATAGCGCCGTCTAAAACTTCAATATAAATAAATCTGTCACAGGCTACGATAAAAGAGTTTGGGGTTTTCTTTTCGCCAATACCAATAACTTTCATGCCAGATTCACGCAAACGAATCGCTAAACGTGTAAAATCACTGTCACTGGATACGATACAAAATCCGTCTAATTTTCCGGAATAAAGCAAATCCATTGCATCAATAATTAAGGCAGAATCGGATGAGTTTTTTCCAACAGTATAACTATATTGTTGAATAGGAGTAATAGCATGCTCCAGCAAAACGCCTTTCCAGCCATTTGAGTTTGGCTTGGTCCAATCTGCATAAATTCGTTTGGTGGTTGGTGTCCCAAATTTTGCTATTTCTTCCATCATACCTTTTACATTGCTGTAGGGCACGTTATCAGCATCTATAAGGACTGCTAATTTCAAATCTTTGGAGTTGCTTAAAGGCATTATCTCAATATTAAAAATTTACATACTTCCAAAGGTAAAACTAAAATTGGTTTTATGAGAATTTGACGGTAAATAAGTCTTTTGTATTTTATAAATTATTTTGGTTATAAATAAGTTTATTTTTTTTATGAAAATTAATTAAAGATAATTTTGTCTTTAATTGTAAAATAAATATATTTGTAAGGAATTTAATCTTTTAATCTATGTTTTCAAAAGCGTGTGAGTACGGCATTCGGGCTTCTATATTTATAGCTACCAAATCATCAGAAGGAATTCGGGTTGGAATAAAAGATGTCGCCAAAGAAATAGATTCACCAGAACCTTTTACCGCTAAAATTATGCAGATTCTTACCAAAAACGGTATTATCGTTTCGGCTAAAGGGGTTGGGGGCGGATTTGAAGTTTCAAATGAAGCGGTAAAATCCATAAAATTGATTCAAATTGTTGATGCCATAGACGGAAATACGATATACAAAGGTTGTGGGATTGGATTGAAAGAATGCTCAGAAATACATCCTTGTCCAGTTCATAATGAATTCAAAAAAATACGTGAACTGCTTTTGGCAATGCTGACCAATACAACTTTAGAACAACTTGCTTCTGGTGTAAATTCTGGAGATTTTTATCTAAAAATATTAAATAAGAGTGAATAAAATTTAAATAAACTAGTAATGAATAAAAAAGTCAAAATTTCTATTGTAATGTTAATTGGTGTTTTAGCAATGACTTCTTGTGGAAAAAAAGAAACTCCACAAACTGAAGAACCACAAGTAACTGAAACGCCATCTGATGAAGGGCAGCAACCTGCAGTGAGTAATGTTTTGGTTATTGAAGGAAACGATCAAATGCAGTTTAATACAAATGAACTAAGAGCTTTAGCTGGGAAACCAATTACGCTAACTTTAAAGCATGTTGGTAAAATTCCAAAAGAAGCTATGGGACATAATTTGGTTATTTTACAGGAAGGTACTGATGAAGCTGCTTTTGCTGCAAAGGCAATAAATGCAAAGGATACAGATTACATTCCGGCTTCAGAAAAAGCATCAATTGTTGCTCATACAAAATTACTTGGAGGAGGAGAAGAAGACACAATAGAATTTACTATTGATAAAAAAGGAACTTATAACTTTTTATGTACTTTTCCAGGACACGTTGCCATGATGAAAGGTGTATTAATCGTAGAATAAAGCATAAAACTCTAATGTCTTTTAGGTATTAGAGTTTTTTAGTAATCTAATAAAAGATATTTTTATCTTTTATTGTTAAAATAAATAGAAACAATTAATTTAAAATAAAATGGAAAATTTAAAAGATAAAACTATTGGATCTTTTGTAGCTCAGGATTTTAGAACGGCAGCGGTATTTTCAAAATATAAAATTGATTTTTGCTGCAAAGGAAACAGAACTATTAATGAAGTTTGTGAACAACAAGAAATTAATTCAGATACTTTGCTTCAAAATATATTTGATGTTTTACAGTCAGAAAACAACAATACAATAGATTTTAATTCTTGGCCCTTAGACTTATTGGTTGATTATATCGAAAAGACACATCATCGTTATGTTGAAGAGAAAACAGGAACTATTCTCCAGTTTTTAAATAAACTATGCAGTGTGCATGGAGCGAATCATCCGGAATTGTTCAAAATAAACGAGTTATTCACAGCAGGTGCAGGAGAATTATCTCAACATATGAAGAAAGAAGAATTAATGCTTTTTCCTTTCATTAAAAGAATGATAAAAACCAAAGAATCTAACGATATTTTGTTGCAACCTTCTTTCGGAACAGTTTCAAATCCAATCGCAATGATGATGCAGGAACATGATCATGAAGGAGAACGCTTTCGCGAAATTGCCAATCTTACAAATAATTACACGGCTCCGGCTGATGGTTGTACGACATATAAAGTGGCATTTGCAATGTTAGAGGAATTTGAACAAGATTTACATAAACACATTCATTTAGAAAATAATATTCTTTTTCCTAAAGCGGTAATTTTAGAAGAGGAGTTTGCTTAAAATAGCATAAATCAGGAAAAAATGCACTGGACAAATTACCATGAAATGATTTGTTACCAGTGCATTTTTTGTGTAATAAAAAATAAAAATACTATTTAAAATGAAAGTGAGAAGAAGCTGGATGATTTGCTGCTTTTTAAATTTTGTAGTGGCTTCAATTATGGGATTATTGATGCGGTTTAGTTATCTTTTTCCTCTTAAATTCATCAACTATATTTATTTCCTTCATGCACATTCTCACGTTGCAATGCTCGGCTGGGTGTATATGATGATTTACGTTTTGATTGTTCATTTTTTCATTCCAAAAGATAAAAGTCAAAAGCCAATTTATAGGCAACTATTTTGGACAACTGAATTTTCTGTTATCGGAATGATGGTCAGTTTTCCGATTCAGGGATATGCCTTGTTTTCGATTATATTTTCTACACTGCATATCTTACTGAGTTATGTTTTTTGTTTCCTGATTTGTAAGGATCATGCTAAAGATAAAAGACCAGCCGAAAAACTCTTAATAGCTTCAATCTTATTTATGATTTTCTCCACTTTTGGAATATGGTGCCTAGGGCCAACAATAAATATGTTAGGAAAACAAAGTGCTTTTTATCAGATTGCTGTTCAGTTTTTTCTACATTTTCAATTTAATGGCTGGTTTTTATTTGCGGTCTTGGCTTTGTTTCTAAAACAGTTTAAAAATGAAATTGAATTAAAGCAATTTAGAATTTTCCTGATATTACTAATTTTAGCAACATTTTTTACAGTAGCATTTCCAATAAGCTGGTTTGTAAAAGATGAAATTTTAAAATGGTTGAATGCTTTTGGAGTGTCACTAGAGTTAATCTCTTTTATTTATTTTTATAAGATGCTTAAGCCTCAAATAAAAGAATTTAAAATAAATCTTGATTCAATAAGTAAGATGACTTATGTTTTTACTTTAGGATCTTTATTTTTTAAAATGATATTACAATTAGCCATTATTTTACCAAATTTGGCTAAAGTTTCCCATCAAATAAGAAATTGGGTAATTGGATTTGTTCATTTGACAACACTCGGAATTATTACCGGATTTTTATTTGGAATATTACTTCAGAATAATCTCGTTCCGCGAAAAGCTCATTTACTAAAAATTGGAATAAAGTATTTTTTCTTCGGATATATAATTACGGAATTACTTTTATTTCTTCAGGGACTATTGTATTATTTGAGCAAAGGAATACTTGTAGGTTATTATGAAGTCATTTTTGGAGCCAGCATCTTTATTGTTGGAGGATTGTTATTGATTATGATTTCAGTATTAAAAACAAAAGCAAGGTTCGATTAATCAAAATCTCCCCTTGCTTTTTACTAATCAACCTATTTAAATTTTTGCAGCTTCTTCATTTATTTTGTTTACAGTCTGGTCATTGTTTACGCCTAAACCTTCCTGTTGATATATTAATTCTCCTTTTGTATTAAAGACACTGATGATATTAGAATGTGAAAATTCCATTGGAGATATTTGCTTGTAATTTACAGCCAGGATAGCGGCAAATTCGCGGGTATTATCTTCTGTTGATCTTAGAAAAAGCCAGGGATCATTGTCCATTTTGTTTGCAATTGCAAATGATTTAAGTTTTTTTGGCGTATCTGTAACCGGATCAATACTTATCAGAATAAGTTTTACGTTTTTTTTTGTTTTTTTATCCAGTTTTGTCTCAATATTTCTCATATCGGCAACAAGTCTGGGGCAAGCAGCTTTGCAGGAAGTATAAATCATGACCATAACAAGAACATTTCCATTAAGACTTTTTAGTTCAATATTTTTTCCATCTTGTGTTGTCCATTCAGAAGGTAAATTATAAATCGACAAGTCACTTAATTCTTTGTCTTTAGGCATTACAGAACTATTTTCTTTTTGATTTTCCTTACAGCCTTGCAAGGAAATAAGAAGAATAAAAGCTGTGAATAATATTTTTTTCATTCGATAAATTTTAAAATTAAAGCTTTGTTGTACTGGCGCATCGAAAGCCAAGATTGCGTGTTGAATATTGCGCTTTTAGGCTTCCTCTGAAAGCATACCGCATAAAAGCAGCGTAATCCATTAAATCTGTTGCATTTACTGATGAAGCGCCGCAAAAAAGATTCTTGTCAGCACTTTTGTCTTTTCTGGATTCTCCAGATAAAAAAATGCTGTTAAAGTCGGCTGTCCATTCCCAAACTAATCCATGCATATCATAAACTCCCCAATAATTTTTAAAAGTTTTTCCAATCGGATTTTCGTACGTTTTTGATTTTTCATACCATGATAAAATGTATTTATTAAATTCTATTTTGGTTCGTGCATCTATTTTTTTTTCGTCTGCCATAGCAACGTATTCCCATTCATCCATTGTTGGTAAGCGTTTTCCCTGGCACTCGCAATATTTTTTAGCTGCGAACCAGGAAACATTTGTTATAGGAGCTTTTGGATTTGCATTTCCAAAATCAAAATCATTATTCCAATAAGTGAGATAACTCTTGTCTGCAAATATTCCTTTTATCTTAGATTTACTGAAATCGGGATATTTTTTGATGAAATTTAAATATTCGCTATTCGTCACAGGAAAGACATCTATAAAAAAGGATTTTACAGTTATAGGTTTTTTTGATGTGGCTCCATAAAGAGGGACAAATGATCCCTCTTGTATCTGAACCATTTTCGATTCTTGAGCTCGTACGAATCCAATCAGAACCAGGAAAAGAAAAATAATGAAAATCTTTTTTTGCATAATTGAATGCTTTTAGCGCAATGCTTTTACCATTTCCGGAGTAATTTCTGTTTTGTTATTTCCCCAACTACTATAGATGTATGTCAAAACATTTGCTACTTCATCATCAGATAAATTTTGTGCCGGCATAACATTGTTGAATTTTTTGCCATTCACTATGACTTCCCCTGTTAAACCATGTAAAATTGTTTTGATAGCTCGTTTAGAATCGGCATTCAGGTAATCTGATTTTGCAAGAGGAGGGAAGGTATTTGGAATTCCTTGGCCTTCAGATTGATGGCAGGCAAAGCAAGTTGTTCCAAAAATTTGTTTTCCGTTACTTATTTTTTCAGCTAAAGTTCTCTTAAGAGCTACTGTTTTTATTGTTGCATTCTCAGGCATTTTTTGGATAGTTCCTCCTTCCGGTAAATAAATCCCTTCCTGAATAGTTCCTGAATAGATGTTTTTGTTTTCTTCACCTTCGACTTTCAAAATTCCTAAAGCACCCTTATTAAAAGCTCTAAAAATAGAATGATCCACCATAATAAAGTTTCCTGGAGTTTCAACTTTAAAGTCAACAATAGCTGAACCACCAGCAGGAATTAAAGTTGTTTGCACATTTTTGTTCATGAGTGCTCCACCTTCTACCTGCACGTGATCAAATATTTCACCAATAACATGAAAAGAAGAAACTAAATTTGGACCGCCATTACCAACAAATAATCTCACCGTTTCTCCCACTTTTGCAGTTAGTTCATTTCCGTTTGTCATCGAACCAACTTTTCCGTTAAAAACAACATAATCAGGTGTCTCTTTGATCGCTTTGTTCATGTCAAAAGCCTGAAGACCTTTGGCTCCATATTCGCCCTGAGTATAAAAATCACCTTGCATTACGTAATATTCTTTGTCAACTTTTGGTAATCCGCCTTCTGGTTCAACCAAAATCAATCCATACATTCCGTTTGCAATGTGCATTCCCACAGGTGCAGTTGCGCAATGATAAACATAAAGCCCGGGATTTATAACTTTAAAACTGAATACTTTTTCGTGTCCTGGTGCCACTAATGAAGATGTTGCACCGCCTCCAGGACCAGTCACAGCATGCAAATCAATATTATGGGGAAGTTTATTATCGGGATGGTTTTTTAAGTGAAATTCCACTTCGTCTCCCACACGGGTTCTTATGAAACTACCGGGAACAGAACCTCCAAATGTCCAATACGTATATTTTACGCCATCGGCCATTGTACCTTCTTGTTCCTTAATTTCCATATTGACTTTCAATTTCATGGCAGCTCTGTCACCAACTGGTTTTGGTACCATTGGTGGTGATGTAAGTTCCGCTATGGTTTCACCTTGTGTTTTTATTGTAGTATAATCTGTAGTTCCTTCTTCTTTCTTGCATGATGTTAAAAGTATTAAGGACAGCGTTATAAAGAAGTAAATCTGAACCGTCGTAAGTGTTTTAAAATTCCTTTTCATAATAAATTTGGTTTTATTTTAGTTTTAAATCGTAAACAAAAATAAAAGACCAATTCATCTTTTATTATGATAAAAGTCATTTATACCTTACAAAAAAAGATTTATTTCAAAATAAGTCTGGTTGTTTTAAAGTTAAATCTTGTTAAATATATTTGCAAATTATGCGTCTTGCCCTTTAAATATTGATATTCAGATAAATTTTTAATAAAAATAAATGCTCAACTCTATTTTAGAATAATAATCATTATTTTTGCTCGCTGATTAAGTTAAAATTATTACTGCACTATATTATGGTAAAAGATTTATTTGAAAGAATTCAGGACAATAAAGGACCTTTAGGAAAATGGGCTTCTCAGGCAGAAGGCTATTATGTTTTCCCAAAGTTAGAAGGAGAGTTGGGTCCTAGAATGACATTTCATGGAAAAGACATTTTAAACTGGAGTTTAAACGATTATTTAGGTTTAGCAAATCACCCGGAAGTTCGTCAGGCAGATACAGATGCAGCAATACAGTTTGGTGCAGCATATCCTATGGGAGCTCGTATGATGTCTGGTCATACAAAATACCACGAACAATTAGAAGAAGAATTAGCTGCTTTTGTAATGAAAGAATCAGCTTATTTATTAAATTTTGGTTATCAGGGAATGGTGTCTATTATTGATGCTTTGGTAACTAAAAACGATATTATTGTTTACGATGTAGACTCTCATGCTTGTATTATTGATGGTGTTCGTTTGCATATGGGTAAACGTTTTACTTACAAACACAATGATCTTGAAAGTATGGAGAAAAACCTGCAACGTGCTACAAAAATGGCAGAAGAAACAGGTGGAGGTATTTTATTCATTACAGAAGGTGTTTTTGGAATGCGTGGTCAGCAAGGAAAATTGAAAGAAATTGTTGCTATGAAAGAAAAATACAATTTCCGTTTATTAGTTGATGATGCACACGGTTTTGGTACACTTGGTAAAACAGGAGCCGGAGCAGGTGAGGAGCAAGGAGTTCAGGATGATATTGATGTTTACTTCTCTACTTTTGCAAAATCTATGGCTAATATTGGTGCTTTCGTTGCCGCTGATAAAACAGTTATTGATTATTTAAAATACAATCTTCGTTCGCAAATGTTTGCTAAAGCATTGCCTATGATCCAAACTATTGGTTCTTTAAAACGTTTAGAGTTATTACGTAATTCTTCTGCAATTAAAGATAAACTTTGGGAAAATGTAAACGCATTGCAAAATGGTTTAAGAGAAAAAGGATTTAATATTGGAGATACAAATACTTGTATTACACCAGTTTATTTAGAAGGAAGTATTCCTGAAGCAATGGTGATGGTAAACGATTTAAGAGAAAATTACGGTATTTTCCTTTCGATTGTTGTTTATCCTGTTATTCCAAAAGGAATTATTTTGTTAAGAATGATTCCAACAGCTTCTCATACTTTAGCTGATATTGACGAAACACTTACTGCTTTTGAAGCAATTCGTGAAAAATTAGTAGGCGGAATTTATAAAGAAATTGCTGAACGTACTACTGTTGATGTTTCGTAATCAAATATAAAACAGATCCATTTTATATGGGAATTATATAAAAAAATCCATTCGTTATACGAGTGGATTTTTTTTATTTGGGCTAACTTTATAATTCAAAATCAGTAAAAAATAAGAATTATGAAAAAATTATCAGCATTAACAATCATTGCATTAGTGGTTTTTATTTCTTGTAAAAAAGAAACAACGCTTCCACCTCCCCAAATAGAGCCAAATCCCCCTAAAGAAGCAGAAATCGTAGAACCTGCAGGCGATCAGTGTTATACATCCAGACTTAATGGTAGTATTGTAGCGTTAAGTTTTAATGTAAATTCACATCAGGAAGTAAACGGAAAATTAAGTTATAATATAACAGGAAAAGATAAAAATGAAGGAACTATAATTGGAAATATGAAAGGCGATACCTTAATTGCCGATTATACTTTCATGTCAGAAGGGGTTTCTTCTGTTAGAGAGGTTGTTTTTTTACAAAAAGACGGAGCTCTTATTGAAGGATACGGGGATGTAGTTGATGCTAATAATAAGGTGACTTTTAAAGATAAAAAGAAATTAAAATTTGATGCAAAAAATACGTTGACAAAATCAGATTGCCCACAATAAAGAAATAAAAAAATTGTAAAAAAGAAAAATCCATTCCGAGTAGGAATGGATTTTTTTGATTAGAAAATTGTCACTAAGACTGAAACTTCTTAAAGATCTTTTCTATATGTTTTTCTCTGGCAATGAATTGTCGGATCAAAGTTTTTCCAAAGTAAATGAATTGCTGTATTTTCGGCTAATTCTGGAGTTCTGATGCAATTTTGAATTCCTTTTTCGGAGAAAGTTTTAAAATATTCATCAAAAATAATAGCTGTAACTCCTTTATTTTGATAATCAGGATGAACTCCAATTAAATAAAAAACAACATCCTTGCTTTTTTTTCTGGCTTGTAATAAATGCCAAAAACCAAATGGAAACAATTTACCTTTTGCTTTTTTTAATGCTTCAGAAAAGCTTGGCATTACGATACTAAAAGCTATTAAATTGTCCTCTTTATCAACAACGAATTTGATGTATTCCGGATTAATAAAGCTGATGTATTTTTTCTTGAAATATTCTTTTTGAACGTCAGAAATAGCGACAAACGAAGCTAAATTGGCATAAGAGGTATTAAACAAATCAAACATTTTATCCACGTGTGGCATAATGTCTTTTGTTTTAGTAAAAGTTAACGATCTTAGTCCGTATCTTTTTTTGATTAATTCCTGAGCTTTTAGAAAAAATTCAGGATGAACATTTGAGAAAGGGAATATACTTTCGATATATTCTTTTTCTATCTGAAAGCCTAATTGTTCAAAATGAGTTACATAATACGGGTTATTATACCAGGTAATCATGGTTCCCATTTGATCATAACCTTCAGTAAGAACTCCTACTTTATCTAAATTTGAAAATCCCATCGGGCCTTCAGCATGCTCCAGATTATGTTTTCTTCCTAATTCATATACTTTTTCCAGTAATGCTTTCGTCACTTCGATGTCATCAATAACATCAAACCATCCAAAACGGACTTTTCTTTTATGCTGATTATTTACTTCAGACCAATTTATGATTGCTGTAATACGACCAACAATTTCGTTGTTTTTGTATGCCAGGTAAAAGTAAGCTTCGGCGTGATCAAAAGCAGGATTTTTTGTTTTGTCAAAAGACTCTAATTCATCAGCAATAATAGGCGGAATCCAATACGGATTGTCTTTGTATAGCGAAAACGGAAATTTGATATATTCTGTTAGTTCTTTTTTGGTTTTGGCTTCTTTAATTGTAATCATTAAAAATCTTAATTGTTTATCTCTTTATCAGAGAAGTTCAGTTATTAATTATTCATATTTAGCTTTACGCTTTCTTTCCTTTTCCTGATAGTCTATATTCTCTTCGGCATCTTTGTTTTTAGACTTTCTGTCTTTTTTGAATGTCATTTCTTGTTTTTCTTTATACCAGCCGTCATAACGCCAAGAAAATCCAACTCCGCCATACAATACAGATGGTGTGTCTTTAAAATTGGTGCTTATAGAAGCATCGATCTGCATATTTGAATTAAGTAAATAGGCAGCACCACCACGAAGAATTGCGTCGCTGTAAAAGTCGCTTTTATATCCTTGATTTTCAATAAAACCAGACCATTTATCATTAAATCCATGTGTCAAAGTTAATACATATCCATAACTTGGATAATCAGTTGTAATATAATCGGCAATAAAGTTAGTTACAAATACCCATTTCCCGCCTCCAAAAAGGTTTTGGGTAATCAATATTACTTTTGGAGAAATACTGGATTCCGGCGAAAAAGAATAAGGATTATCGGCACCGACAAAATTGGCACCAGCAAATAGTGAAACGGCTGGTACTAATTGATGCCAATTGAAAGAATGATTTGCTTTATAGCTGTAAATATTGGCAGTTTTTTCATAGTTTTTAAAAGGATCATAAATCAAATATTTAGCTCCTAAAACGGTCTGTCTGAAGTTGTTTTTTTTGTAACTGGTGTATGGAGTGTCAAAATTTTCCATTTGGTATTGAAGGTCAAGGACAAATTCAAGCTTTTCCATAAATGCGCCATAACGAACGGTTAAATCGGTTCCAAAACCGCTTGCGTCATAATCGAGTAAATTGTGTTTTTCTTTAATTCCGTAAACACCAATTTCTCCCTGAATAACTGATTTTCCTACTGCATATGCAGACATTGTTTCGCCCGGACGATTTGAATTAATAACATCCGTGTATTGTGCAAAAAAGAGTTGTGGTGATAAAAAAAGAGCTGTAATGAATAAGTTTTTAACTTTTAACATAAATGTATTTTTTGATTAAAAAACTATAACGCATTTCAAATGTACTATATTTTATTATTTATTTAAGATTGATATTTTAATTTTAAACAACGGATTTATTAATTTTGGCAAAAATTATACGATTATGCAAGAAGCATCTTTTACAAATTTGTTTAAAACGATAATGTGGATCATTGCGTTTTATTATATTTTCAAATTTTTAGCCAGAATCTTTTTGCCAGTATTGGTAAAAAAAGCGGTTGAAAAAGCAGGCGAAAATTTTCAGAGACAGCAACAATATAGCCAGGATAACTCATGGCAAAAAACACGTACTAATAATGATGAGATAATCATCAACACTGCTAATGCAAAAAATCCTCGCGAAACCAAAAAGGTGGGCGATTATGTTGATTACGAAGAAATAGATTAAGTTTGTGTCCTAAATAATAGG
Organism: Flavobacterium sp. GW821-FHT11G01; assembly: GCF_058808175.1. Lineage (NCBI taxonomy): Bacteria > Pseudomonadati > Bacteroidota > Flavobacteriia > Flavobacteriales > Flavobacteriaceae > Flavobacterium > Flavobacterium sp. GW821-FHT11G01. The sequence goes on from NZ_JBXARK010000001.1 coordinate 324,086, forward strand.
ATTCATCATTTAACCCAAACCAACCTAAATTGAAAATAGTAAATAAGTTCTATCCGCACGCCCTTGTTATATTGGGCTTTATTCTCGTTTCGCTAATTTATTTTTATCCAGTTTTACAAGGAAAACAAATTTTCCAGTCGGATATTGCGCAATATACCGGAATGGCAAAAGAGCAAAATGACTTTAGAGCCGCTGAACATACAGAGCCTTATTGGACAAATTCTGCTTTTGGTGGAATGCCAACTTATCAGTTAGGAGCCAATTATCCTAATGATTTTGTAGGTAAACTAGATGATGTTCTACGTTTTTTACCTCGTCCAGCTGACTATCTTTTTCTTTACTTCTTAGGTTTTTATGGTTTGTTGTTAGTTTTAAAAACAGATCCTCTTAAAGCATTTATAGGCGCAATTGCGTTCGGTTTTTCTACTTATTTAATCATTATTTTAGGAGTTGGTCATAATGCAAAAGCGCATGCAATTGCTTATATGCCACTTGTGATAGCTGGTTTTATACTGGTTTTTCAAAAAAAATATATTTGGGGAGGTTTGCTCACCATGTTTGCGGTTGCATTGGAAGTAAATGCAAATCACTTTCAAATGACTTATTATCTTTTGATCTTCTTGCTTATTCTTTCAGGATATTTTGCTTTTCAATTTATTAAGGAAAAAGAATATAAGGGACTTTTAACAGCAATTGGAGTTTTGGCTGTGGCCGGAATTTTCGCGATTGGTGCAAATGCTGGAAATTTATTAGCAACAAGCGAATATGCAAAGTTTAGTACCCGTAGTAATAGCGAATTGACTTTTAATCCGGATGGATCTAAAAAGACAAATGAAAATGCCTTAAGCCGGGAATATATTACAGAATACAGTTACGGAATTGCGGAAAGTTTTAATCTTATTGCGCCTAGACTTTTTGGTGGTTCTAATCATGAAAATGTTGGTACAGACAGCCGAATGTATTCTTTTATGATCGAACAAGGAGTTCCTTCAGGACAAGCTCAGGATTTTGTGTCAGGAATGCCTACTTATTGGGGCGATCAGCCTATTGTTGCAGCTCCTGCCTATATTGGAGTTGTTGTTTTCTTTTTAGGCGTATTAGCATTGTTTATTGATGACAGAAAAATAAAATATGTATTTCTTGGTGGAGCATTATTTTCATTAGTGCTTTCATGGGGGAAAAATTTTGCGGTATTAACAGACTTTTTTATCGATTATGTTCCTATGTACGATAAATTTAGAGCTGTTTCTTCTATTCAGGTTATTCTTGAGTTATGCTTCCCTGTTTTGGCTGTTATGGGATTGCAATCTTTTTTTAAAACCAAAGATGAACCTAAACTTCAACAGAAAGCTTTAATTCAAACTGGAGTTTTTGGCTTAGGGATTTTATTGATTTTTGTTTTTACGAAAAGCATGTTCCATTTTAGTGGATCAAGTGATGATTATTTCTTACAGACATATGGACCTGCTTTTGTAGATGCTTTAAAAGAAGACAGGATGAGTTTGTATTCTGCTGATTTATTGCGTTCAGGTTTCTTTATTGTATTAACTTTTGGAATTTTATGGTTGTTCATCAAAAATAAACTGGCTCAAAATACGACTTTGATTATTGTTGGCCTTTTAATGATTTTTGATTTGTTTTTTGTAGATAAAAAATATGTTTCAGCTAAAGATTTTGTTAGTCCGGTAGAAATTGCAGCACCGTTTCAGGAAACACCATCTGACGCTCAAATTTTAAAAGATACAGGCCATTATAGAGTTTTTGAAGTTAACGGAAACCTTTCAAGTGCCCGTGCTTCTTATTTCCATCATTCTATTGGAGGATATCACGCTGCAAAACCGAGAAGAATGCAGCAATTATTCGATTATCAGATTGCAAAAAATAATATTGAAGTATTGAACATGTTAAATGTGAAATATATTATTCAAACTGACAAAGAAGGGAAAGAATTTCCTGTTGTAAATCCGGATGCGAATGGTAATGCCTGGTTCGTTGATTCAGTAAGATTGGTGAATAAACCAGACGATGTTATGAAAGCTTTAAATAACATTGATACTAAAAAGGTTGCCGTTTTTAATGTTCATGATTACGAAGGTAAATTTAAAAGTGCCCGATTGAAAAAACAATGGGATACGACTGGAACTATAAAGGTTGTAGAATATAAACCAAACTATATTAAATATCAATCAGATAATGCAAAAGATGGTTTGGCGGTTTTCTCTGAAATGTATTATAAAAATGGATGGAATGCTTATGTTGATGGACAATTGACAGATCATTTCCCTGTAGATTATGTTTTAAGAGCCATGGAAATTCCAGGTGGAAAACATACTATCAAATTCAAATTTGAGCCACAAGTCGTAAAAACAGGTGGGACAATTACATTAGCGAGTTCTATTGGAATGTTGTTGCTTTTGATTGGTGGAATTTATTTTGAAAAATTCTACCGCAAAGATTCACAAAGAAATCACGGAGATACTCAAAAGTAATTTTAAATAATCTTTGCGCAACTTTGCAAGAACTTTGTGAGTCTCTGTGAAACAGCTCTAAACTAATGGAACAAAAAAAACTCTTAATCATTACATATTATTTTCCACCTGCTGGCGGCCCTGGTGTACAACGTTGGTTGAAATTTGTAAAGTATTTGCCTGAATTTAATGTTCAGCCAATTGTTTATGTTCCGGAAAATCCAACCTATCCCATTATGGATGAAGGTTTGGTAAGTGAAATTTCAGATAAAGTAATTGTTCTTAAAAATAAAATTTGGGAACCCTATCAACTGGCTTCTATTTTTTCTAAAAAGAAAACTAAGAAAATAAGTTCCGGAATTTTTCCTCAAAAGAAAAAACAAACTTTTCTGGATAAAACTTTTCTTTGGGTTCGTGGTAATCTTTTTATTCCGGATGCGCGTGTATTTTGGGTAAAACCGTCTGTTTCTTATCTTGAAAAATATATTCGCGAAAATAATATTGATACCATAGTAACTTCTGGACCTCCACATAGTTTGCATTTAATTGGTTTAGAGTTAAAAGAAAAATTAAACGTAAAATGGTTTGCAGATTTCCGTGATCCATGGACCACAATTGGATATCACAAAGCATTGCGATTGTCTAATTACGCTGCAAAAAAACATAAAGACTTAGAGTATAAAGTTCTAAATAGTGCTGATACTATTATTGTAACCAGCAAAACGACTAAAGCCGAATTTCAAGCTATTACTAATAAGCCAATTTCGGTAATTACAAACGGTTACGATATTGAAAATGTAGAGAAACAATCTTTAGATTCGAAATTTACTTTGGCCCATATTGGTTCTTTTTTATCTGATAGAAATCCAAAGTTTCTTTGGGAATGTCTGGTTGAGTTACTTCATGAAATCCCTGATTTTAAATCACATTTAGAAATCAAATTAATTGGTGCTGTAAGTCAGGAAGTGCTTGATTCTATTCAGGAATTTAATCTGAATTCTTATTTGAATCTTCTTGGTTACGTTTCACATCATGAAGCAATTGCGCATCAAAAAAAGTCACAAGTTTTACTTCTTATCGAAATTAATTCTGAAGATACTAAGAGTATTATTCCTGGTAAATTATTCGAATACATGGTTTCAAACCGCCCAATAATTGCCATTGGTCCCCAAGGATCTGATTTCGCAGATATTATAAAAGAAACCAATACAGGAGTATTTTTCGATTATTCTGAAAAAACGAAGTTAAAAAGTGTAATTTTGGACTTTTATAATCAATTTTTGGAAGGAAAATTACAAGCTCATGGCGTTGGTTTACAACAATATTCAAGAAAAAACCTTACCAAACAATTAGCACAGTTGATTAATTAAAAAAATCAGAAATCTAAACTCTACAATCTAAACTCAAAACATGGGTATTGTTTTAAATCAGTCTTTCAAAAACACTATTATTACTTATATAGGTTTCGGTATTGGAGCCATTAATACACTTTATTTATATCCGGTTTTTTTAGGTGCAACTTATTATGCATTAACGAATTATATATTGTCAGCAGCAAATGTTATCATGCCTTTGTTTGCTATCGGAATGCAAAATACCTTGGTTAAATTTTATTCCCAATACAAAACAGAGGAAGAAAGAGAAGAGTTTTTATCGTTTACAGCTTTATTTCCTGTATTAATGTGCATTCCTTTAGGGATTATTGGGATCTTTTTCTTTGATGATATTACGGCTTTTGTTTCTAAAGAAAATCCTGTTGTAAAGGAGTTTATGCTTCTAATTCCGTTTATCGGGATTTGTATGGCTTATTTTGAGATATTTTATGCCTGGGCAAGAGTACATATGCATTCGGTTTTTGGAAATTTTATTAAAGAAGTTGGATTAAGATTATTTTCAACCGTTGCTTTGATTGGTTTGTATTTTCATTGGATAACATTAGTTCAGTTCGTTTATGTAACAGCGGGAATATATTTCATAGCTTTTATAGTAACTATGTTTTATGCATTTTATATTAAAAAGCCTAAATTTCAAATCAATATTCCTAAGAATGTAAAAGATGTAATGGAATATACATTCTTTATTATCCTTTCAGGAAGCGTTGCCAATTTGCTTTTAGATGGTGACAAATTGATGCTGAATCAATATATGAAGATTGAGAATATTGCTTATTATTCGGTAGCAACTTATATTGCTTTGGTGATTTCTGTTCCGAGCCGTGCAATGCATCAAATTGTATATCCGATTACCGCAAAACTGATGCATGAAAACAAACACGACGAATTGAATCAATTATACAAAAAAACGTCTATTAATCTTCAAATGGTAGGCGGGTTTGTAATGCTTTGTATTTTTGTTAATATCAGTCAATTGTATGAATTGGTTCCAAAAGAATATAGCGGTGGTATTGCCGTTGTATTTATGATTGGTTTATCTAAATATTTTGACTTGATTTTAGGAAACAATAACGCCATCATTTTTAATACAAAATATTACCGAATGGTATTGTATTTAGGGCTATTGTTAGTGTTTTTGACCATTGTTCTGAATATGATTTTTATTCCTATTTTTGGAATTTTCGGTTCTGCATTTGCTACATTATTGTCTATTACTTTATATAGTATAGCAAAGTTGCTTTTTGTTGTTAAAAAGCTTCATTTATACCCTTTTACAAAAGAAACAATCTATTCAATGTTACTTACATTTGCGTTGTTTCTTGTCTTTTACTTTTGGGAATTTCCATTTTACCAATTAATTAGTATTGCCCTGAAATCAATTTTGGTAACAATTTTATATGTCTATCTAAATTATAAATTCAATATTTCACCAGATATTAATAAAGTTATTGATGGTCTTTTGAAAAAGGCGGGTATTAAAATTTAGTACGATTTTATTGAGAAAAATGAAAGTAATTTAATTTCGAATCTATTTTGTTTTATATTTGTTAGAAAGGATAACTAATTTATTTCTAGCAGAATATGAAAAAGAAATTATTTTGTTTTTTAATATTGTTCGTTGCTTTATTTTCTTCGATAGTCTCTGCTCAAAAAGATACTTTAAAAACGAAGCAAACAATTATTCTTCAGCCGAAATTGAAAGGACATCCGATTGTTCCTTTTAAAGACACACTTTTTTATGTTTACAATAAAGTAGGATCTTTTTCTGTAGAGAATAGGGCAAATGCTATTACAGAAAGAATTAAGTCACTTTATGAGAATAATCTTTTTAATCCCGACTCATTAAAAATGATCCCTTCAGACATAAGCTTAGATATTGTCTACAAAGGCGATCTAATACTCATGTCTGTTTTAAATGCTGATGCTGCGTCTGAAAACAAGAGCGTTTCTGAGATTGCAAAACGTAATTTTAATGCCATAAAAAAGGCAATCGTTTACGAGAATGAAAACCATTCTTTGTTACCAAAACGATTAGGTTTTACAGCACTGCTAATCTTAATCCTTACAATTGTTTTAGTACTTGCTTCTAAAGTTTTCAATAGAATAAAATTGTATTTTTCCAGAAGGAGAGAAAGGTACTTTAAAGGCTTTAATTACAATAATATAAACGTTCTTACTCCTGAAAAGCAAGAATTCGCTGCAATGCGCGTTATTGGTCTGATAAAAATTATAGTTTTATTTGTAATAGCGTATTCGACATTACCGGTGCTTTTTAATATTTTCCCCGCAACTCAGGCATATACTACAACAATTTTAAAATGGACACTTACTCCAATAAAATCTGCAGTAATGGGGTTTGTAGATTTTTTACCAAATCTGTTTACTATAATTGTTATTATTTTGATTTTTAGGTATTCGCTCAAAATAATTAAATTTTTTGTTGATGAAATAAACAAGGAAAACATAAAAGTTGCTGGTTTTTACAGTGATTGGGCCAAACCAACATTTAATATAATTCGATTTTTGGCGTACGCGTTTATGCTTGTCGTAATTTTTCCGTACTTGCCAGGTTCAGATTCTCCTATTTTTAAAGGAGTTTCGGTATTTGTTGGTGTTTTATTTTCGTTGGGTTCTTCAAATGCTATCGCGAATATGGTTGCCGGTTTGGTAATTACCTATATGCGTCCGTTTAAGATTGGTGATTTTATAAAGATCGGTGATGTAAGTGGAGAAGTAATCGAAAAAACAGCTTTGGTTACGCGCATCAGAACACCTAAATTTGAAGACATTACGATACCGAATGCAACAGTTTTGTCTAGTACATCAACTAATTTCTCAGCTAATACAAAACGTGATACGAATGGATTATTAATTCATACTACTGTTACTATTGGTTATGATGTACCATGGAAAGACATACATAAAGCCTTGATTGATGCGGCTTTAAAAACGGATATGACCGAGAAAACACCAGAGCCTTTTGTTTTGCAAACGAGTCTGGATGATTTTTATGTGTCTTACCAAATAAATGTTTATACGAAAGAACCTACAAAGCAACCTAGAATATATTCTTCGTTGCATCAGAATATTCAAGACTCTTTTAATGCTGCCGGAATTGAAATTATGTCGCCACATTATAGTGCGTTACGTGACGGAAATACTACAACTATTCCTGAAAATTATTTAAAACCTGATTACGAAGCCCCATCGTTTAGTTTTAAAAAGAAGGATTAAGAAAATGGTAATATATTGATATCGTGACGTTAATATTTAAATTTTAACAGTTGTTCGTTTTGTTATTTAATTTATAAAATTTAATTTTATGTTGAATTATTAGCAGTAGTTCATTTAATTACATAAAGAATATCATATTAAATGCAATAAAAAACGAATTATAAAGTTTTTTATCTGATTAATTACCTACTTAAATGTTAAAGTTAAAAGAGTATTTAGAATTTTAAAAAGGAGGACTATGAAAAAGAATCAACTGAGTAAGGAACAAAGTTTACAAGTATTTTCGAATATGATATCAAATAAGGTTCATAAAGGATTTAAGCTTGAAGAAAGAAATGACAAAATGCTTTTTGCAGTTCTTTCTAAAGGAGGAAAGGTTGTTAATCATGGTTTGAATTTTACCATTTTTTGTCTAACCTTAGGATTATGGTCATTTGCGTGGTTATACCTCACCTTACAAGCATCTAAAGAGAAAAAGATATTGGTGGCTATCGATGAAGATGGTTTTCCATTTGAAGAAAGATGTTTGGTTGCTTAACAATTAATAACAAAATTAAAATTCCAAATCCCAATAGGATAATCGCTATTGGAATTTGGAATTTTTTAATTTGGAGATTTTATAATTAAAGTTTGTCTTTTAAATAAATCCCTGTAACAGATTCTTTTACTTTTACAACATCTTCAGGTGTTCCGGTTGCCAACAAATGACCACCATTTTCACCACCTTCCGGACCAAGATCAATAATCCAGTCGGCACACTTTATTAAATCAAGATTGTGTTCAATTACAATTATTGAATGCCCTTTTTCGATCAGGGCATCAAATGATTTTAATAGTTTTTTAATATCGTGAAAATGCAAACCGGTTGTTGGCTCATCAAAAACAAATAGTGCTTTATCTTTTGTAGCGCCTTTTACTAAAAATGAAGCCAATTTAATACGTTGGGCTTCACCACCAGATAATGTTGAAGAAGATTGTCCTAATTGTACATATCCTAATCCAACATCTTGTAAAGGCTGTAATTTCTGCGTGATTTTAGTTTGTTTGTTTTTTTCGAAAAAGGCAATAGCATCATCGATAGTCATAGTTAGAATATCGTTGATATTTTTTTCGTCAAAATTAATTTCAAGAATTTCTTTTTTGAAACGTTTTCCTCCACAAGTTTCACATGGTAAAGAAACATCGGCCATAAATACCATTTCGACGTTTATAGAGCCTTCTCCTTTACAAGTTTCACATCGGCCTCCATCAACATTAAAAGAAAAATGTTTGGCCTGATAACCTCTTATTTTTGATAATTTTTCTTTTGCATATAAATCACGAATATCATCATAAGCCTTAATATAGGTTACCGGATTCGATCTTGAACTTCTTCCGATTGGGTTTTGATCTACATATTCAATATGTTTTATCTGTGAGAAAGAACCTTTGATTTCTGTAAACTGACCTGCTTTTTCGGCGGCATTTTCCAGTTTTTTCTGCATGGCAGGAAATAATATCTTCTTTATTAAGGTACTTTTTCCACTTCCTGAAACTCCGGTAACAACCGTTAAAACATCCAGAGGGAATGTTACATCAATATTCTTTAAGTTGTTTTCTCTTGCGCCAACAATATCAATATGATTTTTGAATTTTCTTCTTTTCTTCGGAACAGAAATTTCCAGATCTCCATTCAGGTATTTCGCCGTTAACGATTCAGACTTTAAAATTTCATCATAAGTTCCTTGTGCCACCAAATTTCCTCCAAAAGTTCCTGCTTCCGGTCCAATATCAATAATCATATCAGCAGCTTTCATGATATCTTCATCGTGTTCTACCACAATAACGGTATTTCCTAAATCACGAAGAGAAAGCAAAACTTTTATTAATCTTTCTGAATCTTTTGGATGCAGGCCTATACTTGGTTCATCTAAAATATACATCGAACCAACCAAACTGCTTCCCAATGAAGTTGCCAAATTTATACGCTGTGATTCTCCTCCCGAAAGTGTAGAAGAGTTTCTGTTTAGTGTAAGATAATCTAAACCAACTTCGGTTAAAAAGGATAAACGATTGTTGATTTCAACCATTAAACGTTTTGCAATTTGCTGTTCGTATTTGTTTAATTCAAGATCTTTAAAAAACGTAACCAAATGTTTAATAGGAAGATCAACTAAATCTGAAACTGTTTTTCCGCCAATTTTCACATAAGAAGCTTCTTCGCGTAAACGTTTTCCGCGACAAGCATGACATTTTGTTTTTCCGCGGTAGCGAGACAACATTACACGGTTCTGGATCTTATAATTTTTTTCTTCTAATTCTTTAAAGAAATCATTTAAACCTTGAAAATATTGATTTCCTTTCCAGATTAAATCTTTTTGATCTTCTGTTAATTGAAAATAAGGTTTGTGAATAGGAAAATCGAATTTGTAAGCATGTTTCACCAATTCATCTTTGTACCAGCTCATGCTTTCGCCTCGCCAGGGATAAATAGCACTTTCAAAAACAGATAAAGAAGTATTTGGTACTACTAAATCTGCATCAATACCAATTATATTGCCGTATCCTTCACAAACCGGACACGCACCATATGGATTGTTAAAACTGAATAAGTGAACATTTGGCTCTAAGAAAGTAATTCCGTCCAGTTCAAAATTATTCGAATAGGTAAATCTTTTATCTGAATTTAATTCTTGCAAATAGCAAATTCCTTTTCCTTCAAAAAAAGCAGTTTGCACAGCGTCGGCTAAGCGATTATAGAATTCTTCTTCGTCCTTAACAACAATTCTGTCAATGATTAATAAAATGTCTTTATTGTCTAATTTATGGATTTCAGTGGGTGTAAATTCATCTAAACGAACCATTTCATTATCAACTAAAATACGGGCGAAACCTTGTTGTAAAAGTACTTTTAATTTGTCTTCAAGTTGTCTTCCTTCTTCTAAATGAATAGGCGAAAGCAACAACCATTTACTGTCTAATTCTAATGCTTTTACATCAGAAACAACATCGGTAACAGTGTTTTTTTTGACTTCTTGTCCGGAAATAGGCGAATAAGTACGACCAATTCTCGCAAATAAAAGTTTCACGTAATCGTAAATTTCAGTTGAAGTACCAACTGTCGAACGCGCATTAGTTGTATTGACTTTTTGCTCAATTGCAATGGCAGGCGCAATACCTTTTATGTATTCTACTTTTGGTTTGTCAAGACGTCCCAAAAACTGACGTGCGTATGATGATAAACTTTCAACATAACGACGTTGTCCTTCGGCGTATAAAGTATCAAAAGCCAAACTGGATTTCCCTGATCCTGAAAGACCTGTGATTACAACCAGTTTATTTCGGGGAATAGCAACATCTACATTTTTTAAATTATGTACCTGCGCTCCTTTAATTATAATATTATGTTTTGGGTCGAGTTTTGAAAGATCAATTTGCATAAAAAAAGTCAATTTTTACAAAAGTAATCAATTTTGAATTGAGTTTTGTTAATGAGATTGTTCCAAATTTTAACTAAATCTATCAAGGATAAGAGGTTTTTGGTATTGATATTTTTTTTGCTAAAAACTTGTTGTTTCAATATAAAATAAGCTATTTTAGAACTGTTTTTACAATAAATTAATACCAATGCCAATTTTGAAAGCAAAACTATCTGTACTGTTTTTTTTGATGAGTTTTTTCCTGTTTTCACAGGAGTTTCCACCCATAGTAAAATATTCTTCTTCCGTTTATGGTGCCGGAAATCAAAGTTGGATGATTTCGCAGGATGATCAAAACTATTTATATTTTGCCAATAACGATGGACTTTTAGAATATAATGGAACAACCTGGCAATTATATAAGGCTCCAAACGAAACTATTATTCGTTCAGTAAAAGTAATTGGTAATAAAATTTATACAGGTTCTTATATGAATTTTGGTTTCTGGACGAGACAAACTAATGGAAAATTAAAATATACTTCGCTCAGTGACACCATCAAAAATAAAATATTAGATGACGAACAGTTTTGGAATATCCTGAAATACGATCAATGGATTTTGTTTCAATCCTTAAACCGAATTTATATTTATGATACGAAAACAGGAAAATTTAAAATCATCGGACCAAAAAATGGTGTTATAAAATCGTTTGCACCAAAAAATGCTATTTATTTCCAAACGATAAAAGAAGGGCTTTTTGAAATTGAAAGCGGAAAAGCCAAATTAGTTTCTGATCATCCAATTTTGAAGAAATTTACGATTGTCAATGTTTTTACAACAGATGATGGCTTGCTAATTCAAACGCAATTGGATGGTATTTATAAATTAATTGGAAATACTTTAACCCGATTTTCAACAGATGTTGACGCAGAATTGAAGTCGAGTTTCGTCTATAGTAGTCAGCTTCTTCAGGACGGAAGTTTTGCTTTGGGAACAGTTTCTAACGGAATTTTTATTTTATCAGATAAAGGAAGACTCAAATATCATATTTCTCAGAGCAAAGGTTTGAGTAATAATACCGCTTTATCGCTTTTTGAAGACAAAGACCAGAATTTATGGGCAGGATTAGATAACGGAATCAATTGTATCAATATTAATTCGCCGGTACATAGTTTTACAGATGATTCTGGTGTTCTGGGAACAGTTTATGCATCGGCAACTTTTAATGGAATGCTGTATGTTGGAACAAATCAGGGATTATTTTGTAAACCAAATCAAAGCAATACAGAGTTTAAGTTTATCAATGGTACAAAAGGGCAGGTTTGGTCACTTTTTGTATATGATAATACCCTTTTTTGCGGGCATGATTCCGGAACTTTTATTGTATCAAATGATTCAGCGAGAAATATATTTCCGGCTTCTGGAACATGGAAGTTTGAACCGCTTCCAAACAATAAAAATCAGTTGCTTCAGGGGAATTATTACGGAATTTCGGTCTTAGAAAAAATAAACAATCAATGGGTTTTCAAAAATAAAATTAAAGGTTTTGATTATTCGTCCAGATACTTCGAAATAACAAATAATCTGGATGTTTATGTAAGTCACGAATACAAAGGGATTTTTAGGTTAAACTTAGATAAATCTTTGTCAAAAACGCATGGTTTTTACACGTACAAATCTCCTCAAAAGGGAAAAAATGCAAGTTTGACCAAATTCAATAATCAGATTTATTATGCTTATAAAGGCGGAATTTTTAAACTAAATCCGAAAACAAAATTATTCGAGAAAGATAATTTGCTCAGTTCTATCTTCGAAAAAGACGAATATACTTCTGGTAAATTGATTGTTGATAATTCGAATAAAATCTGGTTATTTTCTAAAAATTATATTCATTATTTCTCAGCAAGTAAACTAAGTAATCAGCTAAAGCAAAATGTTATCCCGATTCCGTCTTCGTTGACCAATTCGATGTTGGGGTATGAGAATATTACCCAAATTTCAAAATCAACTTATTTAATTGGCACAACAGATGGTTATTATACCTTAAATATTGATGATTTAAGTTTTAAAAATTATACTGTTTTCATTACTGATATTGCCATTAACAAACAAAATCAAACATTGAATAATGTTGAAATTCAAAAGGAAGGGAATTTTGGTTCTAATGAAAACAATATCACATTAAATTATACAGTACCGGAGTACAACAAATATATCAATTCTGAATATCAATATTTATTAGAAGGATTTCAGAATGATTGGAGTGAGTGGAGTACTAAGGCTACAGTGAATTTTAAGAATTTATCTCCCGGAAAATATACCTTTAAAGTAAGAGCGCGGTATGCAAATACAATTTTGCAGAATACAGCCGCTTATACATTTGTCGTTCTCAAGCCTTGGTATCTGACTAATCTGGCCTGGTTTATTTATTTTTTGTTAATGTTGGTAATGGCTTATTTTATCAATAAGGCTTATAGAAATTATTATCATAAACAAAAAGAGAAATTAATTGAAGAGAATAATCTTTTACTTGAAATAAAAGAATTAGAAAATGAACGACAATTAATGAAATTAAGAAACGAACAGCTTTCTCAGGATGTTGATACCAAAAATCGTGAATTGGCCGTTTCTACAATGAGCTTAAATAGTAAAAATGAATTGCTGGCTTTTATCAAAGAAGATTTGAAGAAAACGGCTCAGGATGATAATAAAAACATCAAATCAGTAATTAGCACAATTAATAAAAATATTACGGAAGAAGATTCCTGGAATGTTTTTAAAGAAGCTTTTGACAGTGCTGATAAAGATTTCCTAAAAAGGATCAAACAACTACATCCTTTATTAACTCCAAACGATTTAAGATTATGTGCTTATTTGCGATTGAATCTTTCGTCTAAAGAAATTGCGCCACTTTTTAATATTTCGGTTCGAAGTGTTGAAATAAAAAGGTATCGTTTGCGTAAAAAAATGGATTTACAGCACGAAATTGGTTTAGTCGAATATATCCTGGCTGTATAGGAAATCAAAAAACGCGTTCAAAAAACTATACATTACCTCAACATTAACGTTTTGTTGTGCTTTTGTAGTGTTTTTGTTAAAGAAATTAACATTTGTGATTTATAGTTAAATCAGGCTATTTTTTGATATATTGGTAATTAAGTGATATTTTTTTTATGATGTATGTTTTTTGTTGAGGTTAATTTTATCGTTTTCCTAATGGGATCAGATAAATTTATCTTTCAATAAAAACTAACTAATTATGAAATCAAAATTATTACTAACCGTACTATTACTGTTTACATCTTTTGCATTTTCGCAGAATTTTGATGTTAGCGGAACGGTACTAGATGGCTCGGGATTATCACTACCGGGCGTAAATGTAAAAGTTAAAAGTTCCTCTCAAAGTACAACCACAGACTTTGATGGCTCTTTTAAATTATTAGGAGTTCCAAAAGGAACTACAATCGTTTTCAGTTATATAGGTTTTAAAACGCAGGAAGTTGCAGTTTCAGGAACCAAAATAACAGTAAAAATGAGCGACGACGCCAGATCTCTTGATGAAGTTGTTGTGATTGGTTACGGATCTCAAAAGAAAAGAGAAGTAACCGGAGCTGTTTCTGTAGTAGACAGCAAAACTCTGGACATTTTAAAACCTGTAAAGGTAGAACAAGCTTTGCAGGGAACTGTTTCCGGAGTTAATGTAACTACACAATCCGGAGCACCAGGTGCAAAATTAGATATCCGTATTCGTGGTATAGCCACAAACGGAGAGAATGGTCCGCAAGCCATTATTGATGGTTATGTAGGAGACTTAAGTCTGTTAAATCCAAATGATATTGAAACTATTACTGTTTTAAAAGATGCACAAGCTGCCATTTATGGAACAATTGGTGCAAACGGAATCATTTTGATTACCACTAAAATGGGAAAGAAAAATTCAAAAACAAAAGTCTCTCTTAATAGTTATTCAGGATTTCAGGAAGCTTCAAGAAAATTACCAATGCTGAATGCTACTGAATATGCCTTATTATTAAATGAAAGTTATGCAAATGGAGGAAAGGCACTTCCTTATCCGAATGTAAGTGGTTTAGGAAAAGGAACAGATTGGCAAAAAGAAGTTTTGGGTACAGGTGTACCAATTTTAAATACTGATTTAACAATTTCCGGAGGATCTGAAAAAATTACCTATTCTATCAGTGGTTCACATTTGGATCAGGAAGGTGTTGTAGGACAGGATAAATCCGGGTTTTTAAGAAACACTGCCAGAATAGCTTTAGGTGCTGATCTAAGCGATAAATTCAAAGTAAAAACAAATGTAATTTATACCTACTTCAACAGAAAAACAATTAATGAAAACGGATTAGGATCTATATTATTTAATGCATTAAACGTACCGGCAACTTTTGCTCCATACGACGCAAACGGCGATTTTACTTTAGTGCCAAGTACAACAGGATTGGGAACAGAAATTATAAATCCGTTAGCGCAGATTGCTAATACTTATAACGATTATAATTTTAAAAAGCTGAATGGTAATTTTGGTTTTGATTATAAAATTTTCAAAGGATTTGTATTATCAAGTTCAATTGGATTTAATACTGCAAACAGCGAAGGCAAAACATTTGGAAAACAAATTAGTTATGGCGGAAAAGTTTTTGATGTACAAAGAAGTTCTGTAACACAAACTGCCACAAATGATAATGATTATTCATTTGATATCTACGGAACTTATACCGCAAAAATAGCAGAGAACCATAATATTACCGCTACACTGGGTAATACTATTTTTAAAACATGGGGAAATTCAGCTAATGCTACAGGATTTGACG
Source organism: Flavobacterium sp. GW821-FHT11G01 (assembly GCF_058808175.1). Taxonomy (NCBI): domain Bacteria; kingdom Pseudomonadati; phylum Bacteroidota; class Flavobacteriia; order Flavobacteriales; family Flavobacteriaceae; genus Flavobacterium; species Flavobacterium sp. GW821-FHT11G01. The sequence continues at coordinate 339,410 of NZ_JBXARK010000001.1, forward strand.
TTCCTAATAATTCATGGGAATATGCAGATTTATCTTTAACCAGAGGATTGCCAACTGCATTAAATACCGGTGGATACGTTTACGACCAAAGAAGACTTTCTTATTTTGGAAGAGCACAATACGATTATAAAGGAAAGTATCTTTTCTCAGCAATGATCAGACGTGATTCATCGACAAAATTTGGTCCGGGAAATAAAGTGGGATATTTTCCCTCTTTTACAGCAGGATGGGTAGTTTCTGATGAAGGTTTCTTTGGAGAATCAAAAACAGTAAACTTCTTAAAATTCAGAGCGAGTTATGGTACTTTAGGTAATGATCAAATTCCGAATAATGGTTACTTATCACTTTTAACAGGAGAAGCTACTTATGTATTTGATGGTAATTTAACAAGCGGAAAAGCAACAGGACAAATCCCTAATCCTGATTTGAAATGGGAAGAAGCTAAAAAGTTTGATGTCGGTTTAGATTTAAGATTATTTAATGATAAAGTTTCTGTCGTTGCAGATTATTTTATAGATACCAGAAATGATCTTTTGATACCAAATATTCCGGTTTCAGGAATTATAGGAATTGGCGCTCCGGGTGCAAGTGCTCCGACACTGAATGCAGGTTCTGTTAGAAATTCAGGTTTTGAATTTGCTATTGATTATAAAGAAAAATTTTCAGATTCTTTTAGCATGAGTGTAGGTTATAACGTAACCTTTATTAAAAATGAAGTGTTAGAAGTAAATAACGGAACAGGAATTATTGAACAAGGTGGTTTTGGAGTAGGTCAGCCAGCAGCTTCACGCATGGAAGCAGGAAAACCAATAGGATATTTTTACGGCTACAAAACAGATGGATTATTTCAAAATCAGGCAGAAGTTGATGCGCATCCATCACAATTGGCCTTAGGAGCAAATGCTGCACCAGGAGATATTCGTTATGTAGATTTAAATGGAGATGGCGTAATTGATACCAAAGATAAAACCAATATTGGAGATCCAATTCCAGAAGCTACAATGGGATTTAATTTACAGTTAAATTATAAAAACCTTGATTTTGCACTTTACAGTTTTGCTTCAGTTGGAAATGATATGGTGCGTAATTATGAGAGAGTACTTTCTGATGCCAATCGTTTAGATTATGTTTTAGACAGATGGACAGGCGAAGGAACAAGTACTACTGTGCCTCGCGTAACTACGGGAGCAACTGCAAACAATGTACTTTCAGATTATTTTGTAGAAGATGCTTCTTATTTCAGAATTCAAAACATACAATTGGGTTATACACTTAATCCAAATGTATCTCAAAAAGCAGGAATTACGAAACTACGACTTTATGCAGGAGTAAATAACCTATACACTTTTACTAAATATAAAGGTTTTGATCCAGGTTCTTCAGCAGGGCCTACAAATCAGGATGGCGTTTCTCAATCACCAATTGGTGCCGGAATTGATTACGGTTTTTATCCAGTTCCAAGAACCTATTTATTGGGTTTAAACATTAATTTTTAATTTCAATAAAAATGAAAAAATATTTAATCACAACCATTATAACACTTACACTGTTCTCGACAATAAGTATTTCTTGTTCAGACGAGTTTGTAAGTCCTAAACCAAAGTATTCTATAGATTCTGAAAATTATTTCAATTCAAAAGAAGACTATAATGATGCCTTAGTTGCCACTTATGATTTGTTGCAATCTTCGTATGTGAATGTTTTGTTAGGAGAAATTGCTTCAGACAATACATTATGTGGAGGAGAAAGCCCTACAGACGTAATTGGTTTTCAGCAAATAGACGATATGATTCACACACCAGTGAACAGCAATTTAAGAGATATCTGGAATTGGATGTTTGCAGGAGTTCAAAGAGCCAACTATATTCTTGAATTTAAAGATAAAACCGATTTTGAGGGAAAAAACCAGCTAATCGCAGAAACACGTTTTCTGAGAGCATATTACCAGTTTGAGTTAGTGAAATGGTTTGGTGGAATCCCGATGAAAGGAGATGTTAGATTTAAAGTTGGAGATGAAAAAACAGTACCAAGATCAACAACTCAGGAAGTGTATGCTTCAATCGAGGCTGATTTGATTTTTGCTGCCGCTAATTTATCTCCAACGGCATCTCAAAAGGGAAGAGTGACAAAAGGTGCAGCACAGGCATTATTAGGAAAAGCCTATTTGTATCAAAATAAATTTGCACAAGCAGCAACAGTTCTGGATGCAGTAATAGGATCAGGAAAATATGCATTGCAATCAGACTATAATGCAATGTTTGAATTAGAAGGAGAAAACGGAATAGAATCTGTTTTTGAAGTGCAATATACAGATGTTGAAGGTGCTGGTTTTACTTGTTTACAATGTAGTGAAGGTAACGTTGCTGTTGGTTTTAGTGGAATCCGTAATTATTCAGGACCATTATTTTCTTCTGGATTTAGTTTTAATATTCCAACCAAAGAAAGTGCAGATGCTTTCGAAGTTGGTGACAAACGTAAAGATGTTGCAATATTAGATATTGTAGCCTGGGCTGCTGCAAATGCTTCATTTGATGGAGGTAAAGGGGTGAGCTTCGGAAAAGGAAATGAAGACACAGGTTATTTCAACAGAAAATATCTTCCAAGAAAAAGAAGCGCAAATGCCGCTGGAGATTTGAATCTTACAAATCCGAACAATTACAGAGCAATCCGCTATGCAGATGTTTTATTAATGGCTGCTGAGTCATATAGCCGCGCTGGTAATAATGATGCAAAAGCCAGAGAATATCTGAATCAGGTAAGAAGACGTGCTTTCGGAGATAATAATCATGATATTTCAGTTTCAGGAGCAGCTTTGACCGATTTTATTTTGGCTGAAAGAAGAGTGGAACTTTTTGGAGAAGGACACCGTTTCTTCGATTTAGTTAGAACTGGAAAAGCAGTTGGAAAAATTCCAGGTTTTAAAGCAAATAAAAATGAATTATTTCCGCTTCCTATTGAAGAAATTCAATTCGCAAATGGAAACTGGCAACAAAACCCTGGATATTAAAAAAACACTATTATGAAAAAAATATATTTAATTATAAGTCTTTTCGTTTTAATAATCTTTTTTGGTTGTTCAAGCGATGAAAGCAGCAATATTGATTTAGATGGCATAAGTGCGCCAGCTAATGTAGCAGCTTTGACCACAGTAACACAAGATAATTCAGGTAAAGTAACTTTTATACCGAAAGGCGAGGGTGTTACACAATACAAAATAAATTACGGTGATGGATCTCCTGAATCTCCTTACTTTGGAGCAGGTGGTACAACAACGCATACTTATAAAGAAGGTATCTATCAGTCGAAAATTATCGCAATGGGAATTTCAGGAAAAACAACTGAAGTGACGCAACAGGTTGTTGTTTCTTTTAGAGCTCCTGAAAATTTAAAAGTGGTTATTACAAATGATATATCGGTTTCTAAAAAGGTAACAGTTAAAGCAACAGCTGATTTTGCTTTGTTTTATGATGTTTATTTTGGAGAAGCTGGTAAACCAGAACCTATTTCAGCTAATAACGGAGAATCCGTTTCTTATGTTTATAAAGAAGCAGGAACTTATACGATTCGTGTAGTTTCAAAAAGTGCAGCAATTAAAACAACCGAATATACTCAGCAATTTGCTGCTAAACTTGTGCTTAATCCGACAACTTCGGCTACTACACCACCTAACAGACCAGCAGGAAACGTAATTTCTATTTATGGCTCAAAATATACAAATGTTGCCGGAACTAATTTCTATCCAAACTGGGGACAATCAGGCGGTTATTCAGAGTTTGATTTGAATGGCGATAAAATGCTGAATTATACTAATTTGAATTATCAGGGAATTGCATTAGCAGATAATGTAACAGTTGATGTTTCAGGAATGGATTATATTCACATGGATGTTTGGACAGCAGATTTACAGAAAATTGAAACTTCTCTAATCAGTAAAACTAATGGAGAAAGACCAGTTGTAAAAGATCTGATTGCAAACCAATGGACAAGTATTGATATTCCGATTTCGGCATTTACAAGTCAGACAAATTTTAAAGTTGCTGATATTTTTCAATTAAAATTAGTTGGAACTCCTGCAGGTAAAAACGTTTTTATTGATAATATTTATTTCTATAAAAATGGAGAAGCATTAAATACCGCAGCACCAACACCAACAAAAGCGGCAAGCGATGTAATCTCAATGTTTAGTGATGCTTATTCTAATGTGCCAATTGCAACCTGGCGTACAGATTGGTCAGCAGCAACATTAGAAGAAACGGCTGTAGCAGGAAACGCAGTAAAAAAATATTCTGATTTAAATTTTGTGGGTATCGAACCAACTGCTACAATTGATGCTAGTGCAATGACACATTTTCATGTAGATGTCTGGTCAGCTGATTTTACAGAGTTCAGAATAAAATTAGTCGATTTTGGTGCCAATGGCGTGTACAATGGAGGAGGAGATGATAAAGAACACGAAATAAAAGTTACTGCTCCTGCAAAAGGAACATGGGTGAGTTTAGATATTCCTTTAAGTGATTTTACAGGATTAACAACCCGAGCCCATATCGCACAACTTATTTATTCGGGAAATCCTAGCGGAGCACATACTATTTATATAGATAATGTTTATTTCCATAAATAAAACAGGAAAATTTAACTGACATTAAAATGAATTTACATTTTATAAAAAATAACAAAATGAAAAAATATAATAAATACTTCGTATTACTTTTTGCTCTGCTGTTAGTGATAAGTTGTCAAAAAGATGATTATGCTTTTGGCGATTTGTCTTCACCAACAAATTTGCAGGTTAAGGCTGAAATTGTTGGAAAAACAACCGCCGCTCCCAACGGAGATGGATCAGGAATGGTAAAACTTACCGCAACTGCAGATAACGCTATTTCATACAAATATGTATTTCCTGACGGTACTACAGAAAATGCTCCAAGTGGCGTATTTACAAAGCGTTTTACTAAAACAGGATTGAACAAATATACGGTAACAGTAATTGCTTCAGGAAAAGGAGGTGTTGCGACAAATACCACAATTGATGTTGAGGTATTGAGTAATTTCAGCGATGATGAAGCGGTTCAGTTTTTAACTGGCGGTACTTCTAAAAAATGGTATTGGTCAGCATCAGAACCAGGACATTTAGGTGTTGGTCAAAATGATGGAGATGCCACTAAAAACTATTATGCAAACTACTATATGGCGGGTGCTTTTGAAAAAGCCGGTTCACCAAGCAGTAGTTGTTTATACGAAAATGTGTTGACATTCTCTCTTGAAAGTGATCAATTGAAATTTCAATTAGATAATGGTGGATCAACTTTCTTTAACGCTGCTTTTGCAAGCGTAGCCGGAGGAAGCGGACCAGATGATTCTTGCTTGTCATACAATACTTCGGGTAAAAAATCAGTATCATTAAGCCCTTCTGAATCAGTTGTAATGTCAAATCCAAATCATGCGACTCAAACCAGAGGAACTACAATGAATTTTTCTGATAACGGATTTATGGGCTATTATATTGGTCAGAGTTCTTATGAGATTTTGTCAATTACAGCTAATAGAATGGTAGTAAGAGCGGTTATGGGTGGAAATACTGCATTAGCATGGTATCATATTTTTACCACAACAAAACCAACTAAGGCTCCACCAGCAGATTTTACAAAACTAGTTTGGTCAGATGAATTTAATACCGATGGAGCACCAGATGCTACGAAATGGAATTACGATTTAGGCAAAGGCGATAACGGTTGGGGAAATAATGAAAAACAGAATTATACTAACTCGGCTACAAATGTAATTGTACAAGGTGGAAGTTTAAAAATTACAGCCAAAAAAGAAGCTTCAGGCGGAGCTGATTATTCTTCGGCACGATTAAAAACGGATGCTAAATTTGCGTTTACTTACGGAAAAATTGAGGTTAAGGCTAAGCTTCCAATCGGTGCGGGAACCTGGCCGGCAATCTGGATGTTAGGACAAAATTATGCCACAAAACCCTGGCCAGCCTGTGGAGAAATTGATATTATGGAACATGTTGGTAATAACCAAAATGTGATTCTGAGCACACTTCATTATCCCGGACACTCTGGAGGAAGTGGAAATACAGGCTCTAAAACAATACCAAATGTTTCAACCGAATTTCATGTTTATAAAGCGGTTTGGAGTGCGGCATCAGTTACAACATTTGTAGATGATGTTCAGATTCATTCTGTTCCAAACGATGGCTCTTTACCTTTTAACAGTGACTTTTTCTTAATTTTAAATGTCGCAATGGGAGGTAACTTGGGAGGCAATATTGATGCGGCTTTCACGCAGTCTTCTATGGAGATTGATTACGTGAGAGTATATCAATAGATTATAGATTAATTAGTAATAATGAAATGAGAAGGTCAGTTTTAGGCTGACCTTCTTAATTTTTGTAATTTTAAAATGATACTATGAAAAAAATAATGGTATTGCTATTAATTAGCAGTTTTTGTTTCGCACAAGAAATAAAGAGGAAGCTCGTTTGGGAAGAAAATTTCAACAATAAAAATTTAAATGAAAAAGACTGGAATTTCGAAGTTGGCGATGGTTGCCCAAATCTTTGCGGTTTCGGAAATAATGAAAGACAAATTTATACCAAAACCAATCATGAGTTTAAAGATGGCAATTTAGTTATCGAAGCAAAAAAAGAAGGAAACAAATACACCTCAACTAAAATTACAACAAAAGGCAAAAAAGATTTTTTGTATGGTCGAATAGAAGCAAGGGCAAAATTACCAGTAGGACACGGTTTATGGCCGGCATTTTGGATGTTAGGCGCTAATATTGATGAAGTTCATTGGCCAAAAACCGGTGAAATAGATATTTTAGAATACATTGGTCGAGATCCTCATATGGTGTATACGACGTTGCATACACAAGACAGTCACGGAAATACGATTAATACAAAAAGAACTGCTTTCCCCGATATTGAAGAAGGATACCACGTTTATGCAATTGAATGGACGAAGGATAAAATTGATTTTTTTGTCGATAAGACTTTAGTATATACTTTTAATCCTCCAGTAAAAAACGAAGATACCTGGCCTTTTAATAAACCTTTTTATATCATTGTTAATTTAGCGATAGGAGGAAATTTTGGAGGTCCTGAAGTAGATGATAAGGTACTCCCGCAAAAGTATTATATAGATTATGTACGCGTTTATCAATAGGAAATAAAATACTGAAAAAAATAGATATAAGTGTCTTAAGTGTTTGATTGTAAGTTATTTATGTCTATTTTTTTATACTCTTAACATTTCTTAAATATGATATTTTAACACACTTTGTCGATTAAGTTTAAGTTTTATTTATTTTTTTTAATATTTTGCTGTTAATTATTCTTCATTTTATTTGCTTTTTAAAATAATTATTTGTTAAATTTGGTCACGATATTAACATAAACTAAAAAAAGATACGCCTATACAATAAAATTACTTTTTAGAAAAATTACTCCAAATTATAAAAACTAAAAAAGTAGTATTATGGCTGATCTGCATATTCCAGACGCTCTATTAGTAAAGAATTATATTGAAGGCAATGAAACTGCTCTTTCGATATTAATTAAAAGGCACGAGTCTAAAATATATGGATTCATATATTCAAAGATTGCTGATAGAGATATTTCAAACGATATTTTTCAAGACACTTTTATCAAGGTTATTAAAACCTTAAAAAGCAATTCATATAATGAAGAAGGTAAATTTTTGCCTTGGGTTATGCGTATTTCTCACAACTTAATAGTGGATCACTTCCGTAAAACTAAAAAAATGCCAATGTACAGAGAAACAGAAGAGTTTTCTATTTTTTCTGTGATGTCTGACGATTCTTTAACTATTGAAGGCAAAATGATCGTCGATCAGGTCGAAGTTGACTTGAAAAGATTGATCGAAGAACTTCCTGAAGATCAAAAAGAAGTATTGGTAATGCGTATGTATCAGGACATGAGTTTTAAGGAAATCTCTGAACTTACAGATGTTAGTATCAATACAGCGTTAGGAAGAATGCGTTACGCTTTAATGAATTTGAGAAAAATAATTGATAAACATCAAATTATTTTAACCAACTAATACTATTTTGTATATTAGCTCGTTATACTTTATATAAACATATTTATAGTATGGCGAAAATTTACTCTAAGAAGGAATTAGCTTCTAAAAATCTAAAACCTAAGAAAGAAGTTGTTTCTTTCTTGCTAAACTATTCACAAGCATTAACTGTTGTGAAAGTTAAAGATAAAAGTTTTGAGATTATAGCTAATTAAACAGCCCACTATTTCAGTCGGATGTTTATTTTAAGAAAACCATTTTTTGGTTTGAAAAACTCACTATTTGTACATAAATACAGATAGTGAGTTTTTTTTATTATTTAAAAAATAAGTAAGATTATTAGGATGTATTTTTAGCTTTTTTAATTTCATATAATTAGATTTTGTCTGATTTTTCTTTAGGTTTAGTTAAAATGTTATATTTAGGTTAAAATTTATTTGTTTATTCGGTATTTAGTTTTATTTTAGTTAAAAAAGTTGATTTAAATACAGAAAATTTACTCATTAGAGGTTTTTTTCATATTAAAACAATCAAATGATTGGATAATTATTAATGATGTAAGGAAATAAATGTTTAACCAAAAGAAGCAATAATATATGAAGAAAAATTACACTGACTTATTTTGTTAGTTTGTTGTACATCTTTAAATGCTTTTATAAAAAGCATTACAGCAAGTGACTTCTAGAATTTCATTTTATCTAAAAATGTATTCTTTAATTAAAAATCACTTATAAGAAACCCCAAGTGTATTTTACAACCAAATCTAACCAACATGAAGAAGAACCTACAGATAGTATCATTTTTTCTATTGATAACCATCGGAGCATTTGCTCAACAAGAACAAATTAAAGAAGCGCAATCTTTGTATGACAAAGGAAAAAGTGAGGAAGCGCTGGCCATTTTAAATAAAACAGAATATCTTATAATTAATGCAGCTGATGAAGCTAAATCAGACTATTATTTTTTAAAAGGAAATGTTTTAAAAGATTTGGCAGTAAAAAATATAGATGCCGCTAATAATTTTACATTGGCTTCTCAGGCATATCAGGATGTATTTTTGTATGAAAATGAATCAGGAAAATTCAAATTTACCGTTAAAGCGAATGCGGCATTAAAAGAAATGAAATCAAGCCTTGTTAATGGGGCAATGGCCGATTTTAATGCAGGAAAGTTCAAAGAAAGTGCAGAGAAAAGTTACAAAGTTTATTTGTTTGATAAAAAAGATACATTAAACTTATACAATGCTGCATCGTCATCTATTAACGCAAAAGATTATAACTCAGCAATTAAATATTATGAGACCCTAAAAAAGATTAATTTTTCCGGGAATGGAGTTTTGTATTATGCCACAAACAAGAAAACAAAAGAAGAAGATGTTTTTGTTTCGCCAAAAGCCAGAGAATCAGCTATTCAGCAAGGGCTTTACGAGAAACCAAGAACAGAGTCGGTTCCTTCTAGAAAAATAAGTGTTAATAGTAATTTAGCTTATTCTTACATGGAAAACAAAGATTACGCAAAAGCTGAAGTGATTTATAATTATGTTTTAGAACTTGACCCTAATTATGTTGATGCTTATATTAATATGGCTTATCTGAAATTAGAGGAGAAAAGAAATATTGCTGATGAAATAGCAAATTTAGGAACTTCGGCGGCAGAGATGCAGAAGTATGATAAATTAAATGCTAAAAAAGATGATATTGCCCGTAGTGCAATTCCATATCTTAAAAAAGCCCTTACTTTAGAACCTAAAAATACAGATGCAACAAAATCACTTTTAGGAATTTACAGATCACTCGATATGACGAATGAATATAATGCTCTAAAAAGTAGCATGTAAAAAATAAAAAGAAGCTGCTAAATTATTTCTTAGCAGCTTCTTCTATTATTGATTTTTTACCAATAGTTCTGGTAATAATATCTTTCTCCAAACTCCAGCCCCTCGCAGGCGAATATTCTCTTCCGTACCAAATAATCTGCAAATGCAAATCATTCCATATTTCTCTTGGAAACAATCTTTTAGCATCTTTTTCGGTCTGAACTACATTTTTTCCATTCGAAAGATTCCATCGATACATCAGTCTATGAATATGAGTGTCAACTGGAAATGCAGGAACCCCAAAAGCCTGTGACATCACAACACTTGCTGTTTTATGTCCAACCGCTGGCAATTCTTCAAGCGCCTCAAAACTTTGCGGAACCTTTCCATCATGCTTGTCAATTAAAATCTGTGATAAACCATGAATTCCTTTCGATTTCATTGGTGATAAACCACAAGGACGAATAATTTCCTTAATTTCCTCTACAGACATTTTTACCATGTCATACGGATTATCAGCCTTCGCAAAAAGTAATGGTGTAATCTGATTCACACGTACATCTGTACATTGCGCCGAAAGTAAAACGGCGATTAATAAAGTATAAGGATCTTTGTGATCAAGTGGGACAGGTATAGTAGGGTAGAGTTCTTTTAACGTATTTATAACAAATTGTACGCGGGCTTCTTTATTCATTTCCGTATTTTTAATCTCGTAAAAATAGCATAATTTTTATGATGTGCCTAATCCAGCTTTCCGTTTCAACTCCTCATTGAGTCAGTAACATTTTTAAGTATTTAAAAGAGCTTCCTCCGGTCGCTTTTTAAATACAAAAAATGTAAACTGCCACAACTCCGGGGTTTTCACTACAATCTGGGGCATGAAAAAAGTTATGAATTATAAGTTTTGAGTTATGAGTTATCTTTGCTCTTTCTTCTTTATTCTAAAATCAACAATCTAAAATCTAAAATAAAAAATATGACAACATTAAAAGCAGGCGATAAAGCACCCAATTTTTCAGGAACAGATCAGGACGGAAAAACACATAAACTGGCAGATTATGCCGGAAAAAAATTAGTCGTTTTCTTTTATCCAAAAGCAAGCACACCGGGCTGTACCGCTGAAGCCTGTGATTTACGAGATAATTTTCATCGCTTCCAAGCAAATAATTATGAACTTTTGGGTGTAAGTGCCGACAGTCAGAAAGCGCAAACCAAATTCAAGGAAAAATACGAATTGCCATTTCCTTTATTAGCCGATGAAGACAAATCAGTTATCAATGCATTTGGTGTTTGGGGACCAAAAAAATTCATGGGAAAAGAATATGACGGAATCCACAGAGCAACCTTCGTAATCAATGAAAAAGGAATTATCGAAGAAGTAATCGAAAAAGTAAAAACAAAAGAACACGCTTCACAGATTTTGAAATAGTTTTTGCTTCAGCTTCAAGTTTTATGCTGAATCTTGGTACGTAATTTAACCACAAAGAACGCTAAGACTTTCATCAATACGGCTGTTTAAAAAAAAAACACAAAGTTCACAAAGCTTTATCAACACAAAGCTTTGTGAACTTTGTGTTTTTTTCAAAACCCTGATTATAAAAAAAAACTTAGCGTGCTTTGTGGTTAAATTTTTATTCAGTTCAAACGTAAAACTTAAAACAAAAAAAAGTCCCAAATAAGGGACTTTTTATTATGTATTTTGCTCCAATTCCTTTTCCGGATGATATCCAAAAAGGTGGTGTTCTTTTATAATTTCGGCGACTCCGGAAGGAAGCATTGGTTCCCATCCCGTTTTTCCCTGACTGATCATTTTCAAAACTTCTCTTGAGAATACATTTAATATATCTGGGTTATAATCTACGATATCGACCACTTTTCCGTTGAATTTAAAGAATTTATATAATTCTTTCATTCTTGGATGTACTTTTAGGTTATCAGAAGTAATAATCTCACCATCTTCACCCAACATTGGATATAAGAATACTTTCATATCGCGGTAGAATAATTTTCCGAAAGCTTCCAAAATCCCACCACTTAAATGACGGTAGTATTTCTCATCAAAAATATCAACTAAATTGTTTACTCCCATTGCCAATCCCATTCGGGCTTTGGTATAATTAGAGAAATATTCAACAACTTTATAATATTCCTGGAAATTCGAAATCATTACGGTTTGACCAAGTGAACAAAGTAATTCGGCTCTGTCCATAAAATCACGCTCGTCAATTTCACCATCTGAACGTAAATTAGAAAGTGTAATTTCAAATACAACTAAAGTATTGTCTTTTTCAACTTTATTTTCATCGAGAAACATTTTTAATGATTTCTCGTACATATCAAGATTCACATTTGTAACCGGACGAAAACTTCCTCTAAAAGCAAGAAGATTCTTTTTGTATAAAACAGCGGCTGGTAAAACGTTCTTTCCATCAGGATTGAACATTACGGCATCTGTCATTCCGTTTTTAACCAATTGCAAACTCATTAAACGATTATCAACATCAGCAAAACGGGGTCCGGAGAAGTTAATAGTATCGATTTCAAGCTGGTCTTTATCTAAGTGATCGTATAAATAACGAAGTAATCGTTTTGGATCGTTGTATTTGTAAAAAGCACCGTAAATTAAGTTTACACCTAATATACCTAATGTTTCTTGTTGTAGTCGGGCATCAGTCTCTTTAAAACGAATGTGAAGAATAATTTCATTATAAGCTTCGTCTGGTTCAATTTGGTATCGTATTCCAACCCAGCCGTGACCTTTAAATTGTTTGGCAAAATCAATAGTAGCAACCGTATTGGCGTAACTAAAGAAAAGTTTATTAGGGTGTTTTTCTCTACTTAAACGCTCTTCAATAAGTTCTCCTTCAAAGGTCAACATTTTTTTGAGTCGGTTTTCAGTAACGTATCTTCCGTCGCCTTCAATTCCGTAAACGGCGTCACTAAAATCTTTGTCATAGGCAGACATTGCTTTTGCAATAGTTCCCGATGAACCTCCGGACCTGAAAAAATGCCTAACAGTTTCTTGTCCAGCGCCAATTTCAGCAAATGTTCCGTAAATATTCTCGTTTAAATTAATGCGTAACGCTTTGTCTTTTATAGAAGGAATCTGTTCGATGACCTTGTCACCTTTGAGTTTTATTTCTGTACCCATTTTATTTTAAATAGATTTGTTACAAAGTTAGCAAATTAGGCTTCTAATGAAAGAGAAATAATCCTATTTTTGTAAAAAAAATAAGTTCAATTGAAGGTATATTTTTTAGGTACTGGTACTTCTCAAGGTATCCCGATTATTGGGGTCGATCATCCCGTTTGTAAAAGCACTGATGCTAAGGACAAAAGACTCCGCGTTTCCATCTGGATAACGTGGGACGATCACTCATATGTAATCGATTGCGGACCCGATTTCAGACAACAAATGCTTTCGTGTGGTTGCCGAAAACTCGATGCTATTCTATTTACGCACGAACATGCTGACCATACTGCTGGTTTAGATGACATTCGGCCGTTTAATTTTCGTCAGGGAGAAATTCCGGTTTACGGACACAAACGTGTAATCGACAATCTAAAACGTCGTTTTGAATATGTTTTCGAAACGGTAAATAAATATCCGGGAGCCCCAAGCGTTAAAACGATCGAAGTTGTAAATAGCAAGCCGTTTGTTGTTGGCGATAAAATGGCAGTTCCGGTAAACGTAATGCACGGTGATTTACAGGTTTTCGGTTATCGTATTGATGATTTTGCTTATTTAACTGATGTTAAAACAATTGAAGAAGCTGAAGTTGAAAAATTAAAAAATCTGAAAGTTTTGGTGGTAAATGCATTGCGTGTAGAACCTCATGATACGCATTTTAATTTGCAGGAAGCACTTGATTTTATAAATTTGGTCAAGCCAGAAAAAGCTTATTTAACACACATTAGCCACGTTTTAGGATTTCATGAAGAAGTACAAAAACAACTTCCTGAAAATGTTTTCCTGGCTTATGACAACTTAGAAATTACAATTTAATATAATACACAAAATGAAAAAATCCTTAATGCTTTACCTTTTTATCCTTGCGATACTAATGAATATTTTTACTTATATGTTTTATAGCAGGGAAGTGAAATTTGGACAAGAACGATACGATAAAACCACCAAGAAGCTTAGAGATAGTATAAATTTTGTATCAGGGAAATTGGCTGAAGCCGATTATTTTTCCTTAGAACACAATGAAAATGCTCAAAATTATTTTGATAACAGTGCTTCTGGAGGAAAAGCAATTTTATTCGAAAAACTAATTCCGGTTGTAACCGAAAAATTATTAGATTTTAATGCAAATCCAAAAGGGAACCCTTATACAGGACAAGATCAAATAGGTCCAAACAAATTTATCATCAATAAAGTAAAAATTTTAAATCACCGTTGGATCATTGCAGATTACAGTAATGGAGAAATTTGGGGAGAAGTCTTGTTAAAATACTTTGTTAATGATGACGAAAGTATTAATTTTGAAGTAAATCAAACTTTGTTATACCAAAAATAGGATTTTTTAATCCTATTTTTTTTGGCTAATTTTTAAAAAATAGGATCTATGAAAAAAGTATTTTTATTGTCGATTGTCTTAGCTCTTTCTTTCTCTTGCGCTAAAAAAGTTTCAGAAGAAAAGAAAGAAATAAAAACTGAAACAACAAAAGTTGAAGCAGCAAAACCCGAATCAAAACCAGCTGTTGTAGTTGGTGGCGATACCGATGCTCATGGATGTAAAGCTTCTGCAGGATACACTTGGTCAACTCTCAAAAAAGAATGCATTCGAATTTTTGATGGCACAAAATTATCGCATTATGACGACGGGAAAACCTATACAACGGCATCGTACGTTATTTTCGACGGAGATAAAGCAGAACTTTTCTTAGATACTCAAAAAGAATCCATTATTCTGGAAAGAAAATCTGAAGGTGATTCCTGGGTTAATGGAGATTTACAATTAATTCCCTGGAAAGGTTATGTCTTGAAAAAAGACGGGAAGATTATTTATACAGGAGAGTAATTTTTTTAGTGTTTAGTGTTCAGATTTTTAGTGTTCAGTCTAATTTACTGCTTATAACTTTGACAAAGTTTTTTAGATTGCAAATAGATTAAGACTGAACACTAAAAACCTGAATACTGAATACTAGCCAATCAGCCAATTCTTAAAATCAAAGAAATTTTGCGGAGCAACTCCGTGCCCAACAGGATATTCTTTATAAGTAATCGGAATATTTAGGTTTTCTAAAACAGCAGGTGTTTTTCTAGCCCAATCTACAGGAATTACCTGATCTACAGTTCCGTGTGAAGCAAATATTTTAAGGTTTTTAAAGTCGTTTTTCTCAAATCCTTCTTTAATAATTTCTTCATTAAAATAGCCACTCATTGCTACAACTCTCTGTATTTTTTCAGGATAAGAAAGCGCTACAGAATAACTTAAAATAGAACCTTGACTAAAACCAACCAAAGTTACATTGTTGGCGTCAATAGGATAATTAGCTACTAATTCATCAATAAATTTTGCGATCAAATCACGAGAAGTTTTAGCTTGTTCATTATCCGAAAATTTATTTTGGTCAGCATCAAAGTTGATGGCATACCAGGCATAAGCTCCATATTGTAAATCGTAAGGTGCTCGTGCAGAAATGATATAGTAGTTATCAGGAAGTTCAGTCGCAAATGAGAATAAATCGGCTTCGTTGCTGCCATATCCGTGCAATAAAAGCAAAACAGGATTTTTATCTAATATAACTTTTGGTTCTTGTATTTTATATTCTAATGATAGATTCATTTTTTAATTGTGAATTGTGAATTGTAAGTTGTGAATTGTGAATTTTTAACTTTGATAATGGAATTTCAAAAATTGGAATTTTATTTTATCCGATGGATTTAAACCATTTTTGAAAAAGATTTCCAACTAACGGAATTGGTTTTGTTTGTCCTTGAATGGCACTGAAAATTCCGTAAGTCCATAAAACAGAAATACAAATCCACATTGGAAAAGTGATAAAAAAGCTGTCAAAGTTGCTGATTATAGCTCCGAAAGAAATAAAAGCCAGCGATAATCCTAAAGCCTGGCGGATATGAAATGATGCAAAACTATTTTTATTTTCAGAGTTCATCGACATCGCAATTAGAACACCAATGATCAAAATATAACTGGTAATGGCGATTGATTTTCCCTCTTCTACTGAATTATTCATTTTAATTATTTTGTAACAAGTTGATTTTGATTTAAAATTCCGTAAACTGAGCCTTTAATTTCAGTTCCTAAAAAGGCAGAATTTTTAGATTTTGAAAGGATATTTTCTTTCGTAAAAGTTGATTTTCCTTCTGGAGTAAAGAAGGCAAAATTAGCTTTTGAACCTTCAGTAATTGAGTTGCTTTCAATTCCGAAAACCCCTTTTCCTGAAGTTAGTTTTGCAACCACAGTTTCTACTGGTAAAACGGTTAGTAACGCTCCAAAAGCACTTTCCAATCCAATTGTTCCGTTTTTAGCAGTATCAAATTCCATTTTCTTGAATTCAATATCAATCGGGTTATGATCTGATGTAATCATATCAATCGTTCCGTCGGCAATTCCGTTTAATAAAGCTTGTCTGTCAACTTCAGTTCGCAATGGCGGCGTTACTTTAAATCGAGTATCAAATCCATCAAGTTTTTCATCGGTTAAAACCAAATGATGAACAGACACACTTGTAGTTACGTTTAAGCCTTTGGCTTTAGCTTCCCTAATTAATTGAACCGATTTTGCTGTAGAAATTGTCGGAATATGAAGTTTTCCTCCGCTATATTCTAATAAAAATAAGTTTCTTGCAATTTGAATTTCTTCGGCTAGATTTGGAATTCCTTTTAAACCTAGTTTTGTCGACACAATTCCTTCATTAGCAACTCCATTTCCTTTGATATTAGCATCTTGAGAATAAGCAATTACTAAACCATCAAAATCCTGTACATATTGTAAAGCGATTTTTAGCAAATTGGCATTATCAAGACTTTTATTATAATCTCCAAAAGCAATTGCTCCTGATTTTTTCATGTCAAATAATTCGGCCATGTCTTTTCCTTCACTGGCTTTGGTTAAAGCTCCAATTGGAAAAAGTTCTGTTGCAAAACCATTTGCTTTGCTTTTTACAAAATTTATCTGCGATTGATTGTCGATAATAGGGAAACAGTTGGGTTGTAGTGCAATTGCTGTAAATCCGCTTTTTGCAGCAACATTTAATCCGTTTGCAATTGTTTCTCTGTCTTCATAACCAGGTTCTCCAAGAGAAACGCTGCTATCAAACCAACCTTGAGAAACATGTAAATTTTCGAATCTTACTTCAGTTGCGTCATCATTTGGAAGTGAAACGCCTATTTTTTCTATTAAACCATCTGCAATTAAAAGATCAACGGTCTGGTTATGAAACGGACTTTTTGAGTCTATAATTTTTGCGCTTTTGATGATTATTTTCATATGTAGAGATTTTTTTTGTCGTAAAATGATTTTTGTAAAAAGTATAACGCTTTAGAAATAATCGTGAAATCTATTTTACAAATTTTATAATCGCCATTTCTAATGCTAAAAATAATAGTGCAAAGATAACAAACCATTTCCAAATTTGGCTGTCAGTTCGCTCAGTTTGTAAGGTGTTAAAAATAGTTGAAATGGTATCTGCGGTTTTAAAATCTGAAACTACATTTGTATTTACCTGACTTAAATCGCTTTCGCTTCTTTTATAATTGAAACTTAGATTTTCAACATATTCTTTTTTGTCAAAAATACTGTAATTTCCAGCAGTTTCAGGAAAATCGTTGAAAGTTAATTTTACCTTGTTATTCAATATTTGCTGAATCGGAATAAAAGAATCTTCATTTCCTTTTACTTCCAAAATAGCATCTTTTGTTAATAAAACATCTACAAAATAGGGTTGATTATTGCCAATTGTGAGAGCATTAACGCCTGTTTTTTGATTGTTTTGTCCCATTTTATAAAAAAGCGGTACAATTAAAGGTGATTGCTGAAAATTAGAATTCTCTGAATTTATCGGCGCAGAAAAAATAGTAATTCCATAAACAGCATTTTGAATTGTTGTTACAAATATGCTCTGATCTTCAAAAGATAAAACAGCCGGATAAGGACTTGAAATATCGAATGAATTGTTTGTTTTCGGATACTGAAAATTAGTGATTTTGTTTTCAAAAACGCCAGAGAATAAAGGGTGATCAAAATTGATTTTGGTAATTAACTTACTTTTGTTTTCCAGATTTTTAAATTGAACTTTTCCAAAATTCCCAAGAAAAGAATTGAGATTCGAAATGGAAGTTTTTCCAGAAGGAATCACAACCAAATTTCCACCTTTAGAGACAAATGCTTTTAAAGTAGTTTGCAAGGCTTGTGGAACTTCAATTAATTCATTTAGAATAATAGTATTTTGTTCTTCAAGACTATTATAATCTAAACTGTTGAGTGAATAATTGTTGTATTTGAATTCGGCTGAAGTGTAAATTCGGGATAAGAAATTACTTTTTTCCGGCTCTCCAATGCTGATCACATTCGTTCTTTTAGCTTTTGAAATACTAAAATAAAGTTTGTTGTCGTAAGTCAAACCATTATCATCAATAGTTACATAACCATGAAAAGCTTCTTTTGGGATCGTAAAGTTTATTTCCTTTTTCTTCGCATCAAAATTGATAATCGTTTTTGCAATCAGTTTGTTCTGATTATACAATGCCATCGAAATAGGTTTAAAATCATCGCCATAAGCCGATAAATTTATTCCGATTTCATAAAAATTCTCTAAAGTTTGATTGATAAAAACACTATCGACAGAAACATTGTTTTTTTGTTCTGCTTCCGGAACTATAAAATAAGGTTTCTCTTCAGAATCGATATTTTTCACATCTTTTTCTGCTAATCCAACAGCATCAGTGATGATAACAATGTCTTTTTTATGTGCTGATTTATGCGCTTTTATTTTTGCCATTATCGAAGAAAGTTCAAAAGGCGTGGCGCTATATTTTAAATTCTGTAGAGCACTTTTTGAAGATTTTATATCCGTATTCCAGAAATTTTCTGTGTTGGTTAATAATGAAAATTGGGTATTTTCAGGTGTGTTTTCAAGCAACTCCTGAACGGCACGTTTTAACAATTCTCCTTTTTTGCCTTTGGCCTGCATACTGAATGAATTATCCAGAACGATATACATTTCGTTTGTGGCATTTTTACTGTCTTTGGCTTCAAAAAAGGGCTGAGCAAAGGCTATAATGACACAAGTCAATAATAGTAATCGAGCTGCCAGTAATAATCTTTTTTTGATTTTAGAACTTTTACGCGTTTGAACAGCAAGTTCTTTTAAGAATTTGACGTTTGTAAAATAAGAAGTTTTAAAACGTCGTAATTGAAATAAATGCACCAAAATTGGAACAATCAATAAAAATAGAAAGTATAGAATTTCGGGGTGTTTAAAATGCATTCTGGCTTCGATTTACTTCACTACGTTTTGTAGATGCTGGTCAAAAATACAAATTTTTAGTTAAACCATATAAGTAATCTAAGAGATTATAAGGATGCTGAAAAATTAAATGGACTTATGTTACTTATATGGTTTAAGCGATTAAAATTGAATTGGAAAAATGTAACTTTTGATAATTCATTTGTAACAAAAAATGTAATTTCTAATGATATTATTGAGTATTTTAGCATATTCAAAAAACCACAAAAAACTATGAAAGGATTATATATGCTGTTTTTTTCAGCGTTAGCTTTTACAACTCAAGCCCAGAATAAATTTAATTTATTGATAGGGACATACACCAATACTTGCCAGAGCAACGGAATTTATGTTTATGAATTTGATGCAGCTTCAGGAGAATTTAAATTTAAAAATTCTTCAGAAGGTGTAATTAGTCCGAGTTATTTATCAATTTCAGCAGATAACAAATTCATATATGCCGTAAACGAAAATGGAGATCAAAGTGCTGTTAGCGCTTTTGGATATAACGCAAAATCAGGAAAAGTTACTTTTTTAAATACAAATAAAGCATTAGGAGCTGATCCTTGTCATTTAATTAATGATGATAAAAACGTTATTGTTGCTAATTATTCTGGCGGTAATATTGTCGTTTTTAAAAAGAATGCTGATGGAAGTATTACTACAGTACAACAAATTGTACAACATGAAGGAAAAGGTATAAATCCGGCGCGTCAGGAAAAAGCGCATGTACACATGGTAGTTTTTTCTCCGGATAAAAAATTCGTTTTGTCTAATGATTTAGGTTTAGATAAAGTCTTTATTTATAAATATAATCCGAATTCTAAGAACGAAATGCTAACCTTAAAAGGAAGTGTTGATGTAAAACCAGGAAGCGGACCAAGACATTTGACTTTTAGTAAAGATGGTAAATTTGTATATCTAATTCAGGAATTAGATGCGACATTAACGACTTTTAGTTATGATAAAAGCGGGAGTTTAAAAAAGATTGCTGAAACAAGTATTTTGGCAAAAGATTTTAAAGGCGGTACGGGAGCAGCGGCAATAAAAATATCACCTGACGGAAAGTTTTTATATGTAACAGACAGAGTAGATGCGAACAATATTTCAGTTTACAAAATTCTTAAAAACGGAGCTATTGAATTGGTAGAACAACAAAGTACTTTAGGAAAAGGCCCAAGAGATTTTGCAATTGATCCAACAGGAAATTATCTTTTAGTAGGACATCAATACACCAATAATATTGTAATCTTCAAAAGAGATAAAACAACGGGAAAACTTACTGACACAGGAAAGAAAATTGAATTGTGTTCGCCTGTAGGATTGGTTTTTACGAGGATATAGCTTTTTTTAAGGCACAAAGATACATAGGTACATAGGTGCAAAGGTTAGGTATTAAGTTGATAAGGTTTTGAGGTTCTAAGTAAAAAAAATAAATACTCAATATGTAATTTAAGTTATTAACTTAAATTACATATTGAGCATTTATTTTTACGAACAAAATAGAGAAGCCTTTGGGCCTATGTACCTATGTATCTTTGTACCTTAAAAAAAGAACTATTTATCTTTATCTTTTCTCTTCTTGTCTCTCGTTTTCAACATATTTCGATTGACAGATCCGTGGGTTTTCTTTTTTGTTTTAGAAGGTCCTCCTAAATTGACTTTCTTATTCTTTTTCGCTTTATCGTGAAAAGCACCATCACCATCCAATTTTACTTTTTTCATTAAAAACTTGATGGGCTGTTTGTCTTTTTCAGGTTCAATTAATTTTGCTGAAATTTCAACTTCTTCAGGAAAATCAGCTATTTCTAATTCCTGATTCATTAAAACTTCTACTTCCACTTTAAATTCTTCTTCACGTGGTGTGATAAAACTTATTGCTGTTCCTGTTGCATCGGCACGACCTGTACGACCAATTCTGTGCATATACAATTCAGGAAATTCAGGAAGTTCAAAGTTTATAACATGAGAGATGTTTGAAATATCCAAACCTCTTGCCATAATATCAGTAGTAATTAATCCGCGAAGATTTCCCTCCTGGAATTCAGCCATTGTACTCAAACGGTAATTTTGAGATTTATTAGAGTGAATTACTCCAAACTGTCCTTCAAAATCTTCTTCGATACGCGTATGAAGCATATCAGAAATCTTTTTATTGTTTACGAAAACCAAAACACGTTCCATTCTTTCGTTAGTTTGAAGTAAATGTTTTAAAAGATTTACTTTTGTATTGAAATTCGGAACGTTATAGGTAACTTGAGTAATATTTTCTAATGGAGTTCCTGAAGCAGCAAGAGTAACTTCTTCCGGAAAATCAAAAAAGTCATTCAATACAGCATCAACTTCATCAGTCATGGTAGCAGAAAATAGAATATTCTGACGTTTGGTTTTCATCATCGCCAAAAGCGCTGTTAATTGCGTACGGAAACCAAGGTTCAGCATTTCATCAAACTCATCAATAACTAATTTTTGAGTTTCATCAAAACGAACAACAGCGTCAAGAGCTAAATCCATCATTCTACCTGGCGTTCCAACTAAAATATCAACACCTTCGTAAACTGCTTTTTTCTGTGTATTAATGTTTACTCCACCAAAGATTCCAAGAGTACTAACCGACATATATTTGGTTAATTTCTCGATTTCATCTACAACCTGAACTACCAATTCACGAGTTGGAACCAGAATTACAATTTTAGGCGTATTCGTTGGGGTAAATTTGTATAATTTTAAAAGGGGTAATAAATAGGCAAAAGTTTTACCTGTACCGGTTTGCGCAATTCCCATCATATCTCGACCAGACATAATCACAGAAAAGGATTTTTCCTGAATAGGAGTAGGCGTAACAAATCCTAATTCATCGATTGCTTTTTGTACTGATTTTGGAAGATTGAATTTTTCGAAAGTGCTCATTTGCATTAAATTTTGTGCAAAGATAGCTATAAATAGCTGAAAAATTGATGTTTCTTAGAAATTACGACAGTTTAAGGTATTCGTTTTTCTCAAAATTAGGCTTCGAAATACTATAAAAAACGTTTTATTCGCAATAAAAGCTCATTTGGATTAAATGGTTTTGCAATAAAATCATCAACACCTAGTTGAAAAGCTTCTTCGACTGTGTTTTCCTCTTCACCAAGTGAAGAGAGTGCTATCACGCGAATATTTTTGAAATTTTGTTTGATCTCGCTAATAATTTGCATCCCCGATTTTAGTGGAATAATTATGGTAGTAATAACCAAATCTGGCATAATGGTCGGAATCCGTTCTAGTGCACTAATACCATCATTTGCAATACTTATATTATATCCTTCCTTTTTCAGAATAAATTTTAAAATTTCGATAGTCATCTCATCATTATCGATAATCAGAATTTTTTTGTCGCTACTATTCATGTTGGCATTTATTTTTTGTACAATTCTATTTCATCAATCATTAACATAGGTTTTTTGTTTTTTCGATTCCTCCAGCTCGGTAATTCTGTTTGGGGTTTGATAAGTATTTTGATTTTTATAAAACTACTAAATTTTTGATTTATAACTTCCCATGATTTTGTTGTAATTTGATCATTTTCAGTTAAATTATCACAAATTTTTTCTTCTAAAAGTGTCCATTTTTGGTTTTCGAAACCATAAATAACTATTTTTTTTGGCGTAAAAATCCAATGCCTTTGGTCATCAAGGAAATTTAATTTTAAGGTATTAAAGTCTAGTTTTTTTGTTTCAATTTCAAAAGAAGCTTCTGTTCCATACCATCCAATCCAGTTAATATTGAAATCTTTATATCCTTTATTTCCATCTACTAAGCCAACACTTCCTTTTCCTTTAAAATCATCTGATGGTGGTGTTATAAAATTTACTTTTAAATCTTCGCCAAGATGCGTTGTTGTGTTTTTACTAATTTCCACCCATTCTTTGTAATAGTTGTCAGGTGAAAGGCCGCCTTCGCTCAATTCATAAATTCCGAATTCATTGCAGGATTTTGTAAATTTTAAAACTCTTTCCGTTAAACCTTTTTTTACTTCTTTTTCTCCTTTATTATTTACGACAAACATTCCGTGTTGGTTTTTCCCGTAAAATTTAGATTGTTCAAAAAATACATATTCTAAAGCTAATCGTAACTTTTGAATTCTGGAATTTAAGGTTTTATCTTCTTCGACTGCTGCCAATGCTTTTTCGAGTAATTGATCATATTGATCCATGGCTTCCGGAGTCAAAAAGGTATTTCTGGCCTGAACCGGACCAGAATAAATATCTAAATAAGTATTGCTTTTGTTTTGATTTTCGGTCAAGAGTGCCAAATAGTTTCCCACAAATGGAGCAGCTTTTCCATAAAAACCCCTCAAAAAATCTGCTGTTAATACTTTAATATCAATATCTGTATCCCAAAGTAATTTGGCCAGAAGATATTGTCTTAATTCTGAAAAATCTCCCGGAACATCGGCATAACCCTGAGCGAATATGCCTTTTACTTTATTCTTCTTAAAGAGTTTATAATTGCTTTGAAAGGATTCTAAGTTTGGAAATGGTGACATATAATTAGAAAACTGAACCGTATAATCCCATAAAAATAAATGTGGAGATGCAATGCTCCAGTTTTCCAAAGTTTTTATAAATGAAGCCGAATTTTGAGCTGTTATTGCTTTTCCGCGATTCAATTCAATCGGGCAAAAAATAGTATAAATATTAGGCTCTATTTTTAAATTTACCGGCGGTTTAAAAGTATGTAAATATGCTAGAGTGGTGATTTTTGTTTTTGGAAAATGTTTGGCAATTTTATTCAAAAAATAATAAAAAGATCCCTGAGGCCCGCCATATTTTTCGTTCAATTTTTTACATTCTGTGCATTCACAATAAACCACATCATCATTTTGACTGACGGAGTAAAATTCAGCATTTGGTGTATCGGCAATAATTTTGGTTATTTTTTTTTCAACCAAATCCACTACAGTGTCATTAGTCATACACAAAGATTCTCCATTTCTTTTTCCTTCGTATAAAGCAAATAACTTCGGATTACTTTTAAAATATTCTTTTGGAGGAACCAGAACGTTAAAAGAATGTCCCCAAATACCAAAGTCATCTGCTTGCCAATCGAGTTTGTGCCAATCTCTAAAATCTTCGTCATAAGAATCAGGATAAAAAAGGGCTCTGTAATCGAATGCGGGATGATAGATTTTTTTTGTATTTTTTGAAAATGTAAGCTGTTCTATTTTTGGAATATAAGTTTCTGTGGAAGTGAATTTTCTGAATTCCCAAATTTCAAGTAATGTATAAACCGCATAACGAAGATATTTAGGATTCTGCGCAACTAAATAAATGGATTTTGAATCACTTTTAATGATAAATTCATTTGGCTTTATTTTTTCCTGATCAGAAACTTCCAGAATTATTTCAGATGATTCTTCGTTTTTTTTATTTTCAGAAATGTTATCAAATGGCTTTGCAAAAGCTTTATCGAGATATTTCTTTAAAAGCAAAGCAGCGCTCTGACTATCTTCAGACTTTGAAATAATACTGTTCTTATTGGATATAATTATTTCGGATTGTGCTATCATTGTGTAACTAAATAAGAAAAAAAAGATTTGGGGTACATAAGCGTGATACTTTTTTTTCATAATATTTAAAATTTATATTGCATTAAAAACGCAAAATCGAGTTCTGTTTGAAATTTGTTTGCTACATATTCCTGTTCATTATCTGTGATGAGAATTCCAAAAATGTAATGGCTTTTAATCAGCTTATAGAAACCACCACTTATACGGTAAGAACGCAAAGACATTCTTGTTTCATATTCTGCAGCTCTTGTTCTATCGTCGGGTGAAGTTCCGTAACCCGCAATAAGTGTTATATAATCATATTTTGTTTTATAATAATATCTGGAGGTCAAAGTAAATGAAGTACCATTTTCCTGAATATAAGATCTTAGGTTAACCCAATAAGACCCAAAATACTTTCCTAATCCAACATTTAGTGTTTTTAAATCGCTATTATCCTGCATTTTAATATAACGTGCTCCTAAATCAGCTTCCCAGCCTTTACCAAAATTATGAAAATACGAATAACCTAATCTCCATTCAGGAAAAGCATCATCCTGACTGTAAGCCACATCAATGTAAGAGTAATTATTGTTTTTTGCATAAAGATAAGACTCAATCTCAAATTGAAGGCCGCTTGCCATTACTAAATTAGATGAAAATCTTTTAGCATAACTCACTCTTCCAATCAAACTTCCCCATAATCGCTGTCTCAAATAATCGACACTTGCTAAATGCCAGGGACCAATGCCGTCACGACTAATATGTGTATAATTGTAATAGGCCCCTATACGATCCATATTAACTTTAGAATACAATGCAAAAAGATGCTGCTCAATTTCCGGATCATTTGGAAATTTAGCTCTAATAGATTTCAGATATTTAGCTTCGTTTTCGGTATCGTTTTGTGAAGTATAGAAAGCAATTCGTCTTAAACGGAATGTTTTATCATCTGGATATAATTCGATTGCTTTATTTGCTAAAATAACACCTTCGTCATATTTTTTTTCTTCTAAATCTAAATTTATTAGATAAAGAAATGCTTCCTGATATTTTGGGTTTTTATCAATTACGTAATTATAATAGTATCTGGCGCTGTCTTTTACTTTATTCAAATCATAATTGCGGCCCAAAATTAAATGGAAATCAAGATAATCCGGTGCTAATTTTTTTCCTAATAAAGCTCTCTGAATATTAAGATTATAATTAGGTTCATTCGTTTTCATATCCGTGATAATAACAGTCAAAAGACTATCGGTATCAATTTTTTTCTGTGCTTTTATATTTTGATTAAAAAATAGAAACAGACAAAAAAACAGTTTGGCTATATGTATCGTATTGATTTTCATCTTCAAATTATTTTTTAGCGGGTTTTTCATAACCTTTGCGAACCATTACACCCCATTTTTGTTCCTTTTGAGAAAAGAAATACCAATACCCCTTTAATGAGGCATAAACATTAATGGGATGATAGACAAAAGGTTCAATAATTGCCATTCCGACAAGCGTAATTAATTCTTTGTAGTTGGCGTAGCTTTTATATAATATTTCGTCAATCAAAATGGATATTATCGTTATCGAAAGATAAAACAGGTATACGATCGTACTTATTATTAAAAGATATTGAAAATCGACCAACCCAAATGCAAGACTGACAACTAAAGTTATAACACCCAAAAATTCTATAATTGGAACTAAAAATTCAAAACTGAAAAAGAAAGGAAGGACCAGGAAAGCTGTTCTTCCGTATTTTGGATTTAAAAACATTTTTCTATGCAAATAAAGTGTTTGTATCAATCCTCTTGCCCAACGTATTCGTTGCCTTAAAAATACTTCTTTTGTACTCGGAACTTCTGTCCAGCAAAGTGATTCGGGAATATATTGAATCAAAAATTTTTCATTTGTATCATGCATATATTTTCGCATACGTGTTACAAGCTCCATATCTTCTCCTAAAGATTTATGCCAATAACCACCAGCTTTAATAACAATATCTTTATCGAACATGCCTAATCCACCAGAAACAAGAAGAAGTCCGTTTATCTGGCTCCACGCCATTCGTCCAAATAAAAAAGAGCGTACATATTCCAATTCCTGAAAGCGCGGATACCATTCTTTTGGATAATGTACCTTAAATAAAAATCCTTCTTTAATATCACATGAATTTGAAATTCTTATTCCTGCACCGGTTGCAATAACTCTCGTTTCATTTTCCATGAAGGGTTTTGCCAGTTTTAAAATGGTATCGCTTTTTAAAATGCAATCCACATCGGTACATAAAAACAAAGGATATTGTGAGGAGTTTATTCCTGCGTTAGATGCATCGGCTTTACTTTTTCCGTTTACTTTGTCGACAACCAGTAGTTTAGAATATACAGGATTTTTTGATTTGTAATGTCCTCTTACGGGTTGTGTCACAATTTTTTCCTGATAATAAAAATCAATTTTAACCAAATCAAATTCGGATATTAATTTTTCGAGAGTATCATCGCTACTTCCATCGTTGACGATAATAATTTCAAACTTGGGATACGTTAAGGAAAGCAATGATTTTACATTATATACAATATTTAATCCTTCATTAAAGGCTGGTGCAACAACTGAAACACCTAAGATATGGTTGGAACGAAGCAAAACTTCTTCTTCCAGATATTTTTGATATTTTAAATGTTTTATGATCGCCCAATACGATAAAATGGATAAAAAAATGTAAAATAAAATATAGCCAAGAGAAAAAGTGGTCACAAAAATATCGTAACAGCGAATCAGATAAGATAGAATATCATGTATCATAGTTCTAATTTTCTGTTGTGATTAATCATTTTTTGTGTGTCTGAATCTTGTTTTCCTAATACATTTAAACTTTCACGATCTAAATTATCCAAGGAACATACCATCTTTAATTTTATATCTTTTATTTCCTGTTTTGGAATTTCAGTTTTCAGAAAAGCAATCGTTTTTTCAGATCCAATTGTGCCTAAGGCTTCCAGCATTTCTAACTGAATTTCGATGGGTTCATTGTAAATCAAAGACAACATTTCGTCTTCGGCTTCTTCTAAAAAAAGATCCTGAATCGCTGTAATAACATCAATTTTTAAGGCTTTATCTTCGTGATGCAGTAATTTTATTATTTCTGCCGATTTATTTCTGTAATTATAAAAAACCATTGTCATCACTGCCAGTTTTAAAATGGTTGGACTTTTCGCCTGAATCCAAAGGTCTAATTGTGCAGGTTGTGGTATATTTTCAGAATGCAGTACATCCATAACTTTTATGGTTGTAATGATGGAAATTTTAATTTGAAGTTTATCAACCGCCTGCCAATTGCCTTTGGATAAAGCCAAATAAGCAATATTGGCATTAGATCGAATGATTTTATTGGGATGAAATAAATATTTTTTTAAAAGTGAAATTCCCGGTTTGTAACCTAACGCATGAAAATGATAGATTCCTTCACATTTTTTATATTTTCTAAAGTCCCGAATTAAACTGGCTGAATAATGATTTAAATCAAGTTCTTTGTAAATTAAAAGGATATTTTTAGCTGTTTTTCCTTTTAAATTGCTTTTCATTCTGATCATATCGCAAATGAGCATTTCTTTGCACCATGTTTTGCGAATTGGAATTTCAGATTTGAATTTTGCTATTTTATATTTTAATGTGTTTTTATCAGGTTTTGATAAGGTGATTTCTGTTAGAAATATTTCTGATTTTCGTATAATTTGATGTCTATAAGGCAGGTTGTATTGATAATAGATTCTTTTTAGAAGCAAAACAACTATTAACGATAGGCTGAGAATAAAAAAAAATGGAATAACGAAATGTTTGATATACTCTATAAGCTTTTCCATACAATATAGATTTATATTGTAATATTACGAAAAAAAAAGTTATAAAGCTAATATTTGAAGCGCTTTTTTGTAGTTAAAATCCTTCAAAAACCCCAAGCCCAAAAAGTGCAAAGTCATATTTTACAGGATCTTGCGAATCCATTTCACGAAGTTTTAAATCTAGTTCTGCTAAAGCTCTTCCATCATTCTGTTTTCGGGAAAGTATGCCTAATTTTCGGGCTACATTTCCGGAATGTACATCCAACGGGCAAGATAATGAGGATGGAGAAATGGTCTTCCAGATTCCTAAATCGACACCTTTTGAATCCTGACGAACCATCCATCGTAAATACATGTTGATTCTTTTTGCTGCCGAATTATTCAAAGGATCTGAAATATGTTTTTGAGTTCTTGGTAAATGATCAATTTCAAAAAATATCTTTTTGAATTCATGTATGCTTTTCTGCAAACTATTTTCTTCCTGATTTTTAGCAAATACTGCTTCTAAGCCGCTGTGATTTTTATAAATATGCTGTAATCCTTTTATGAATCCACCAAAATCTTTTCCGTTGAAAGTACGATGAACAAAATTTTCCAATCGTTCTAAATCTTCATTTGAGTGTGACATGACAAAATCATAAGGCGTATTGCCCATTAATTCCATCATTTGATGCGAATTTTTGATGATCATTTTACGGTTTCCCCAGGCAATTGTTGCACTTAAAAAACCGGCAATTTCAATGTCTTCTTTTTGAGTAAATAAATGTGGAATTTGAACAGGATCACTTTCAATAAAATCCTGATTGTTGTATTGAATGACTTTTTCGTCAAGAAATTCTTTGAGTTCTTTTTGGTTCATTTGAAATGAAAGTTCTTTTTGTTTGAGTGAAAGAAGGACACTAAAGATAGTGAACTGACGCAGTAAATAGTTCCTAATTACTAATCTGCCCGTCTACCATTATTAATTTTCTATCAGCCATATTAGCCAATTCTTCATTATGTGTTACAATGACAAATGTTTGTCCGAATTCATCACGAAGCTGAAAAAATAACTGATGTAAATTTTCGGCAGAATGTGTATCTAAATTTCCCGAAGGTTCATCGGCAAAAATAACATCAGGTTTGTTGATTAAAGCTCTCGCAACAGCAACACGCTGCTGTTCACCGCCTGAAAGTTCATTTGGTTTATGATTGATACGATGTGATAATCCTAAAAAAGTCAATAATTTTTTAGCTTCAGCTTCTGTTTCAGATGGTTTTTTACCTGCAATATAAGCTGGAATACACACGTTTTCTAAGGCTGTAAATTCGGGTAAGAGTTGATGAAACTGAAAAATGAAACCTAAATTTAAATTTCTGAATTTGGATAGTGTTTTATCATTCAGTCCTAAAATATTTTCTCCATTAATAGTTAATGAAGTTTCGCTTTCTGATTTTGAAGGTTTATCTAAAGTTCCTAAAATTTGTAATAAAGTTGTTTTTCCGGCACCTGAAGCGCCAACAATAGAAACAATTTCACCTTTTTTTATATGCAAATCAACTCCTTTTAAAACCTCAAGCTGATCGTAGAATTTATGTATATTTTTTGCGTGTATCATTTTGAAACTGTTTCTACAAAGAAACAAAGATTCTGTCGATATAAAAATGGGTTAACAAAAAATTAAATTCAAGCTTTATAATGTGGAAATTAAAAAAGAAAATTGTCATTAGAAATAAACGATTTTGCTAATTTCTTTTTAAATTCGAATAATCTCTAATTGAATTGAAAATGCAAGATTTAGAAGTAATAAACGAAGAAGATAAAATGAGAAAACTCCTTTTAGGTTTGCTTTTGGATGGAATTGGTATGATTTCTTTCAGCATTCCTTTAATTGGTGAGTTTTCAGATGTGATTTGGGCACCAATAGCTGCTTTTATAATGACCAGAATGTATAAAGGGAGAGTGGGGAAGGTTGCCAGTATTTTGACTTTTTTAGAGGAGATAATTCCGTTTACAGATGTGATTCCTTCCTTTACACTTACGTGGATTTATACCTACTATTTTCAAAAAAGAAATACCGAAATTTAGTTTTTGAATAGAAATCCTAATCCCATATTCTTAAGCATTTTCTTTTCGAAGTTCCAAAAGAAGCGGAATTGACCAAAAACAGTTCCTATGGCGACTAACAAAACCTGATAAATAGGGAAGATAATCAACAAACGAATTAAAGTAAACCAACCACCAAAATCTTCTTTTGTGATGCCCAACCAAACGCAAAAAGGTTTAGACAGCCACGCAGATGCTGATCCTGTGATAGCAAAAACGATAAGTATAATTATGGCTTGTAAATTTGAGGTAATGCCCCAACGTTTCTTTAGTTTATCCATGCTTTATTTAAAACGATTACAAATATAGCAACATTATCGTATTGGAACATACCCGCCAAGCTTTTGTTTGTATGTATTTTGAAAATAAATCATGTAATTGTAAATCAAGTAATTTACTTCGTAACCATAATGAATCTGAGGTCGGTAATCAATTGACATTTCATATAAATTTGGATTATAACGTTGCGGTTGTAATACACGATTATTCCATTCTGTTACGTATTGATAATTTTTGTTTTCAAGATATGACAAAGAGTAATAGTTTCTGGGCTGTGCCATTGACGCCAACCAGTAACTAAAACCGTTATCAATAATAATCACTTCATACTCTAAAGAATCATTTGCAATTCGAACAGTATCGTTTACTTCAGGATGTGTTTTAGGTGAAGCGGCAGCAACTGCATTATTTTTTGATGCTGTAGAACATGCGACTATGGTAAAAATTATAACAAGTATGTAAATTATCTTTTTCATGACCCATTTTTGAACCTTAAATTTACGATTTTTTTTTGAAAAAAGGTTCAAAGAAGCAAAGGTTCATAGGTTCAAAGGAGAAAGGGAGGAATTAAGACAAAAAGCTGTTTGTAAATTTATACAAACAGCTTTTTTATTTTTTTTAAAACCTCTGAGCCTTTGCAGCTCTGAGCCTTTGTAACTTAAAATTTATTTACTTCTAAATAATCTCCCGATAAAAGCTGAAAATCCACCTTTACTTTTAGCAACAACCATAACATCAGCAACATCCAACTTTCCATCGGCGTTTTGGTCTAATCCAAATTGGGTTCCATATTTAGAGATTGTATCCATTATATTTGAAGCTTGTCCGCTGTTTCCGGAAATTGAACTGATAATATCCGAAATATTAAAACTGCTATCATTTGGGTCTTTTGCTTTGTTTACTAAAGAATTTAAAACTTGCGGAATCATACTTGAAGCTACACCAGAAGAATCGGCGTTGCTTAATCCAAATTTTTCACCAAGGCTTCCACTCAATTGCTGTGTTAGCTGCTGCACAACCGGATTAGAACTGTCTATTGAAGATGTTCCGTTAAATAAACCTGCCAATTGTTCTGCACCGCCTTCTGAAGCAATTTTTTGCAATCCGGCAAATATCGAATTACTAGTCTCACCAATCACAGCTTCATTGTGCTCATTTGGGACAGCAGTGTTGTTTACAACAGCATCACCTCCGTATTGTTTTACTAATTGTGTTAATTGTTCAAACATGATTTAAAGAATTTAGATTAGATTTATAACTCAAATTTAATCAAAAAAAGAAAGGGATTTATTAAACAATGTTAATAAATCCCTTCTAAATAATTTAGTTATAATTAATTAGCTCAACAAAGAAATAATTTGTGATGCTAATTCAGTACCAATTCTGTCTTGTGCTTCTCCGGTTGCAGCTCCAATGTGTGGCGTCAACGAAATTTTAGTATGCATTAAAATGGCCATTTCTGGTTTTGGTTCACTTTCGAAAACATCTAAACCTGCAAAAGCAACTTTTCCTGAATCTAAAGCTTTTACTAAAGCTACTTCATCAATAACACCACCACGAGCACAGTTTACGATTCCAACACCATCTTTCATGATTGCCAGTTCTTTTTCTCCAATGATGTAACCATCCTGAGCAGGAACGTGCAGTGTAATGAAATCAGCTTCTTTAAATAAAGATTCTAATGACTGAGAAACGATTGTAGTTGTAATAGATTGTCCGTCAAAAAACTCAACTTTTACATCCACTTGCGGAATAAAGCTATCTGCAGCGATAACCTTCATACCTAAACCAAGCGCCATTTTTGCAGTAGCTTGCCCGATACGTCCAATACCAACAATACCAAGAGTTTTTCCTCTTAATTCAGTTCCGTTTGCATAAGCTTTTTTCAAACCGTCAAAGTTTGAATCTCCTTCAAGAGGCATATTTCTGTTTGAATCATGTAAAAAACGAACACCAGAAAACAAGTGTCCAAACACTAATTCAGCAACAGATTCTGATGATGAAGCAGGCGTATTAATTACGTGGATTCCTTTGCTTTTAGCATAATCAACATCGATATTATCCATACCAACACCACCACGACCAATAATTTTAAGACCAGGACATGCGTCGATAATATCTTTACGAACTTTAGTTGCAGAACGAACTAAAACTACGTCTACATTATTTTCATTTACAAAATTAGCAACTTGTTCCTGAGCTACTTTTGTAGTTATAACTTCAAATCCACCTTTTTCTAAGGCTAGAATTCCACTTTTAGAAATTCCGTCATTGGCTAATACTTTCATTGTAATTATATTTTTTAAGTTATTTATTTCTGTTTCAGATTAATAAATAACGTAAATTATTTGATTTTTCTTTTTTTCTTTTTTGTAAACTGGAGACTAAAAACTAAACTTTAGACTCCAATGCTTTCATTACATCAACTAAAACCTGAACACTTTCGATAGGCATAGCGTTGTAAATAGAAGCTCTGTAGCCACCAACAGAACGGTGTCCTGGTAATCCTGAAATTCCGGCTGCTTTCCATAAAGCATCGAATGTTTCAGTATGATCAGCATTGTTTAGTAAGAAAGTAACGTTCATGTTTGAACGATCTTCAACAGCTGCAGCACCTTTAAATAATGGGTTTCTGTCGATTTCAGTATAAAGTAATTCTGCTTTTGCATTGTTTAATTTTTCAACAGCAGCGATTCCACCTTTTTCTTTAATCCATTGTAAAGTCAGCAAGGATACGTAAACAGCAAAAACTGGAGGAGTATTATACATACTTTCTGCTTTAATATGCTTAGCGTAATCTAACATACTCGGAATTGTTCTTCCGCTTTTTTCTAAAATTTCTTCTTTAACCACTACCAAAGTAGTTCCTGCAGGACCCATATTTTTTTGAGCTCCGGCATAGATTAAATCAAATTTTGAGAAATCCAATTCGCGTGAAAAAATATCAGAACTCATGTCGCAAACAACAGGAATGTTAGTTGCCGGGAATTCTTTCATTTGAGTTCCAAAAATAGTATTGTTACTTGTGCAGTGAAAATAATCTGCATCAGTTGGTATTGTGTATCCTTTTGGAATATGGTTGTAATTTTCTTCTTTTGAAGAAGCTACAACAACAGTTTCTCCAAAATATTTAGCTTCTTTTATTGCAGCAGTTGCCCATGTTCCTGAATCTAAATAAGCTGCTTTCCCGTTTTCTTTCATCAGGTTGTAAGGAGCCATTAAGAATGCAGTACTTGCACCACCTTGTAAAAATAAGGCTTGGTATCCTTTTCCCTGAAGTCCTAATAACTCTAAAGCAAGGGAGCGAGCTTCATCCATAACAGCAACGAAATCTTTACTTCGGTGCGAAATTTCAAGGATTGATAATCCTGAATCATTAAAATTTAAAATTGCTTTTGATGCCTTCTCAAAAACTTCCTGAGGTAAAATACTTGGACCTGCGCTGTAGTTGTGTTTTTTCATGGTTGTTGTTAATAGTCGAAAATTTTAAAGATGCAAATTTCGGCAATAGGAGCTGAAAAAGCGATAAATTATTCGAAATAATTAAACATATTTTTACTTTGTTGTTAACAAAAACGTTATAGTATCTACGTTATCTGCATAATCCCACAATTGCGGATTTTGCGTTTGCCCGAATGGAATACTATTTTCAATTAAATCATTGCTAACGATGCACTGAATTTGTTCAGAATCAGCTTGAAGGCGAGTTTGTAAATCTTCGATATTTTCATAAAATTCATAAAAAACACTCGAAATAGGTGAGGCATAGCTTGGATCTTCTTTAATAGTCAAAAATCCATTATCCAATAATTTGAAATTACTCATTAAAAATACGGCTTTGTTGTAGTCGTAATTGTTAGCATATTTTTCATAATGAATAACATCCTGATATTTGAAAATTCCCTCAAAAAAAGCATCAAATAAATATCCTTTCGGAACAAAAATCTTCGAAACATTTCGGCAACCTAATCCGAAATAACGGAAAATATCTTCGCCTAAAGCTTCTAATTCTTCTTTGCTTTCTTTACCGTTTAAAACGGCAGCCGAATTTCTGTTTTTTCGAATAATCGAAGGTTTATCTTTAAAATAATATTCGAAATATCGTGCTGTATTATTACTTCCGGTCGCTATAACCGTATCAAAATTTTCCAGTTTGCTTTCCACGAAAGTGATTTTATCTTTTAAACTTTCATCAACAGCAATTAAATATTTAGCTAAAAAAGGCAATAAATGCTGATCGTTTGAAGAAGTTTTAATTAATGCTTTATTCCCGGTTATTAAAACCGATAAAAAATCATGAAAACCTACTAAAGGAATATTTCCGGCTAAAATTAGTGCCACTGTTTTTTCTTCTTCTCCTTTTTGAGAAAATTCAGTTTCATAATTGGAAAGCCATTGGTCAAGATTTTTTTCTGTTAACGCATCTGCCCAGGATTTTATTGCAAAATACACTTGTTCAGGCGTGTACCATCCATTATGAGATTGCGATAAATAGATCAGCTTTTCGAAATCATCAAAAAATAAATCGTTATGCAAAACATCCGATTTTCTAATTGTATCGTTTTCGGAAAATTGTTTTAGAAATTTTCCTAATTCAACAAAAACACTTTTTTTTGTTTCTAATGTCATAATGTTTGTTTATGAATAGTTTTGATTGTAATTTTGCACAAAAATAAGCTATATTAAGTTATAAGACAAAGCAGAATAAAATGTTCGTATTATTATTTCTGAACTTGTAACTTTTAACTCGTAACTAAGAAAAAAAATGGCAATAATTATAACAGACGAATGCATCAATTGTGGGGCTTGTGAACCAGAGTGCCCAAATACAGCAATTTATGAAGGTGCTGATGATTGGAGATATAAAGATGGAACAAGTCTTAAAGGAAAAGTGATTTTACCTGACGGAACTGAAGTGGATGCAGAAGATGCTCAAACTCCAATATCTGATGAAGTATATTACATCGTTCCTGGAAAATGTACGGAATGTAAAGGTTTCCATGATGAACCTCAATGTGCGGCTGTATGTCCTGTTGATTGTTGTGTGCCAGACGATAACCATGTAGAAGATGAAGAAACCTTGTTGAATAGACAAGCATTTTTGCACGGATAATTAACGATTCTTAATTTTATTTTTATATATAAAAATCCTGAGTGTTGAGCTCAGGATTTTTTTTTATTTAACGAATATCATTTATTTTTGATTTTTTTATTACATTTTACCGGTTCTTAATGAATTATTTTGTTAATTTGATGTTAACATTTCAATAAGTTGCCTATGAGAGGACTGATACTTTTATTTGTTATTTTCGTTAACACTTCTATTTTTGCTCAAAAAGTGGAGTATTCTATTGTCGTAAAAGATATTGAAACACAATTGCCTATAGAAAATGCAACTGTGTTTATTATGAAAACAAAACAAACATTATTAAGTAATCAGGACGGAAAGGTGACTTTTGAATTGAGCGGTGCATCTAATCTTCAGGTTTCGGAGACCAATTATGAGAATGTAACACTTCGTTGGGGACCTTTAAAACCAGATCTATTTGTTGTTTATCTTAAAAATAACAACAATAAACTAGATGAAATTGTTGTCTCAAAAGAAAAGCCAGAAAAAAATCTTCAAAAAATTGTTTCTAATTCAAGGCAAAAACTGGCAAATGCTTATAGGTTAAAAGTCTATGTAAGAGAGTTTTTTATGTTAGATAATAAATACTCTTATTATAATGACGGATTAGTCAATTTTCAATTTGAAGGAAATCAAAAGCAATCAACTACAACATTATTAGTAGAGCAAAACAGGTCTTATGGCTTGTTGGAAAATGATGTTAGTGCCGATTTAATGGGATATAATTTGAATAACATTATGGAGAATTATTCAAATTTAAAATATTTTGACCCTCTTTTAGATTCAAAAACAAAGAAAGAATACGAGTTCACAACAAAAGGCCATCCAAATAATAAGGATTATTATATAATGTCAGTAACGCCTTTGGATAAATCTAAAAAAGCGCTGGATACTTTTGAGATTATATACGATCCGACAAAAAAGTTAATTGTAGAATTCAGTATTATTATTGCGCCGGGAAATCTCGCTCAAATTGAAGAACAAACAAAAGTGGGCTCAAAAAATGTCACCAGATCGCAAGTTAAGGTAACTTATAGAATCGATGGTGAAGATTATTATCTTTTAAGTTCGAATGAAGAAATCGCTTATGATCTTATTTTAAAAGATCAGATCAAAAAAAACATTCAGGTTCGAAATAATTTTATCACAACAAATTTCAACAGACAAAACTTTACTTATAAAGAAAGTGATGTTTTTAAAGAGAAAACGCTTTTTAATAAAAAGAACAAAATCCTGACCAAATATTGGGATTTATCCGGATTTACTGCTACTGAAGAAGAAAAAGGAATTATAAATTCATTAGAATTTAAGCTGTAGTTTTAAAACACAGAATAAAAAAAACCTGAGCTTTACACTCAGGATTTTTTGTTTTTTAGAACACATAGAAGAATAAATTTGCGATCCGGAGAAAGCTATTCGCTTTTAAATCTTAAATTAGAACTATGCGAAATAAGTTCTTACTATACTAATTCGTTAAAAGTGAAAATTTACGTTTCTATGTGTTTAAAATATTCATTAGAAATTAAATCCAAGTCTTGCATAGTAATAAGCACCGCTGAAACCCATTTGAACTGCATCCCAATAACCTCCTGCTTCAACCCAGTCATCTTGCTGGTCTGGGTAAATGTTTAGTAAGTTATTAGCACCAATGCTAATTTTAGTTGATTTGGCTACTTTAAAGCCTAAAGTTAAATCAGTTACAATTTTTGCTCCATAGGTATCTGTAGCAGCTGCTTTTTGATTTGCAAATACCTGTGCATCGGTTTCAGTTGGAGAAGTTCTGTAATCTTCAGGATCTTCATCCATTTGATAATCTAGTAATTTTACTTCACTAAATCTTGTAAAAGCTAATCCTGCATCAAACCATTTTCTGCCATAATTAAGATTTAAGCCAAATTTATTTGGTGGAGCAGAAGCTAATAAAAAGGCTTTATCGCGTTCTCCAAAAAATGTTTTTTCATCCAGATCGCCATTTTTTACCTTGTCAATTTTCATATCATTAATGTTTCCGACAAGAGTTGCTCCAAATCTGTTTTCATTTATTGTTTTTTTCCATGCTAAGACGATATCCAATCCTTTCGTTTTTGTATCTACACCATTTACGAAAAATTGCGCTTTATCAATATTTCCCGGCAAAGCTGATGCATCAAAATAACCCGTTAAAACAATTCTGTCTTTTACATTTATTAAATATCCATCAACAGTTGCTGTAAAATCTCCAAAATTTGCTGTAAAACCTAAAGAAGCATTTAAGGCTTTTTCTTCATTTAATTTTTGAATTCCAAATGCTCTCGTGATTTCACTGTCATTAGAGGCTAATAAAACTTCTGTAGCCCCCGCTGAACTGAAATTAGTGAAACGCAAGTTATAATAAATTTGAGCTAAAGAAGGTGCACGAAACCCTGTACTAACCGATCCTCTTAAATTAAAATGATCACTCAATTTTAATCTCGATGCTAATTTTCCATTCACAGTACTTCCAAAATCACTATAATTTTCAAAACGAACTGCCCCACTTACCATAAATCCTTCCGTAACATCTAACTCAGCGTCAGTATATAATGAGAAATTCGTGCGATCTTTATTGACCTCATTCAATGGGCTATATCCAGGGAAACCCTGAGAGCCACCAGGTCTTGGTTCTCCAGAGATTGGATCTATAGGAGCACTTTGAGTTGTTGGATCCGTAATTGGCTTTCCATTTGTGTCGTAAGTAGCATATGAACCTTCTTCGCCAGCAAAAATTTCAAATTGTTCTACTCTGAATTCTGTTCCAAAGGCTATATTGAAACCGTTAAGAATACTGTCATAGTTTTTTGAAACATCTAAATTGGTAGTATTTTGAAGTAAACTGTGGCCTCCTGCATCAAATTCATGTGGAGATTTATCTTCAAGTGAAGCATTTATTGTTCCTTTTATGTCATAATGAAATTTGTTTTTTCCCAAAGTATTACTGAAATCCCATTTCCATCCTCCACCAGATTCTGTTCTTATTCCTGCAGCGATCGAATTATCATTTATTTTAGATGTAATTCTTGGTGTATATCCTCCAGGGTATACAGATTCAACAACTCTTTCTCCGTCATTTCTCGTAAAAGCATAAGCATCTGTATCTCTGAAATTACTTCCTCCGAAAGCATAAAATTCAGTTTTATCAGCTATCGGAATAGCAAGATTTACAAATAAATTGACACCTTGAATTTCAGCCTCTCCAAATCCTTTTCTAAAATCAAAACCTGGTCTTAATGTTTTATTTTTATTCAAAAATTCTCCTGTTACATTTACATAACCGCCTTTACTTCCGATCTTAGTTCCATAGTTAGCAGAGACTTGTACAGATCCTCCATCAAAATCCTGATCTTTTCCAAATGAATTTCCATTACCATGTTTGTCTAATCTATAGCCTTCTGTATTAGCTGTTCCTGTAGGGAAATCACCTTTCGCATGAGTATTAAAAACACCATAGGTTATAGATCCTGTAAATTCATTTACGTTGTCGTTTGTTATGATATTAATAACACCGGCAATAGCATCAGAGCCGTATTGTGCAGCAGCGCCATCACGCAAAATCTCAATTCTTTTGATAGAAGCAGCTGGAATAGCATTCAAATCTGTTCCCGTATTTCCACGACCACGAGTTCCAAATAAATTGATTAAAGACGATTGATGTCTTCTTTTTCCGTTAATCAAAACCAAAGTCTGGTCTGGTCCCATACCTCTTAAAGAAGCCGGATCAACGTGGTCAGCCCCATCAGAACCTGATTGTTTGTTGGCATTGAATGAAGGAGCTACATATTGTAATAACTGATTAATTTCAATTTTACCACTTTGTGTTGTTACATCTTTCACATTAATAACATCAATAGGAACGGCAGAATTAACAACTGTTCTCTTGGTACTTCTGGAACCCACAACGACAACGTCATTTAAAACCTGACCGCCGCTTTCGTCCAGATTAATTTCCATTTTATCTGAGGCTATTTTTTCGACAGTTGAAAACCCAACATAACTAAAAACTAATTTAGCACCTTCTTTTACTTTTATTTTAAAACCGCCGTCTACATCAGTAGAAACGCCATTTGTAGTTCCTTTTTCGATAATATTTACGCCCGGAAGTGGTGTTCCGGTTTTATCTTTTACAACACCCGAGACTTCTTTTTGAGCAAAAAGAAATGCTGTATTTAATAGAAATAATAATAATACAATCTTTTTCATGGTTTGGTTCTTTTTGGTTTATTGTTTTGTTTGTTATTTGATAAAAGTAGTATTTTTTAACAAAAACTTAATAAAAAGTTTAATTTTTTTCAAGAAGGTACTTTAAAATACATTAATCGTCATTTTTACTTCACTTACGAGCTATTAAATCTTATATTTGCAAAATTTTAAAGCCAAAAAATATCATTTTGGCAGAAACAAAAGATCATAACAAAAAATATAAAACATTAAAAATGACTCGTATATATAAGGAGTAGCATTTTTGATGTAGCCTGAAAAATTTCAGGATAAAATAAAAACAAACAGAAACAACAGATGAAAGCAGGAATTGTAGGATTACCAAATGTTGGAAAATCAACATTATTTAATTGTTTATCTAATGCAAAAGCGCAAAGTGCCAATTTTCCGTTTTGTACAATCGAACCTAATATTGGTGTTGTAAACGTTCCGGATCCAAGAATCAATAAATTAGAAGAATTGGTAAAACCAGAGCGTGTACAAATGGCAACAGTTGATATCGTAGATATTGCAGGTTTGGTAAAAGGTGCAAGTAAAGGTGAAGGTCTTGGAAACCAGTTTTTAGGAAACATTAGAGAGTGTAATGCTATTATTCACGTTTTACGTTGTTTTGACAATGATAATATTGTTCACGTTGACGGAAATGTAAATCCAATTCGTGATAAAGAAACTATCGATATCGAATTGCAGTTAAAAGATTTAGAAACGGTTGAAAAACGTTTAGAAAAAGTAAATCGTGCTGCTAAAACCGGAAATAAAGAAGCGCAAACTGAAAAAGCACTTTTAGACAGAATCAGAGAATCATTATTACAAGCTAAATCGGCTCGTACTGTTGTACCTCAAGGGAACGATGAAGAAGATTTAATGGAATCTTTTCAGTTGATTACTGCAAAACCAGTTTTATACGTTTGTAATGTTGATGAAAATTCAGCTGTAAACGGAAATAAATATGTGGATCAGGTTCGTGAATTAGTAAAAGACGAAGATGCGGAAGTTATTATTCTTTCAGTAGGAGCAGAGGCTGATATTACAGAATTAGAAAGCTACGAAGAGCGTCAGGTTTTCCTTGAAGATATGGGATTAACTGAGCCAGGAGCATCTGTTTTAATTCGTGCAGCTTACAAATTATTAAAACAACAAACTTATTTTACCGCTGGTGTAAAAGAAGTTCGTGCCTGGACAATCAACATTGGAGCAACAGCGCCACAAGCAGCTGGAGTTATCCACACTGATTTTGAAAAAGGATTCATCCGTGCTGAAGTTATCTCATACGAAGATTACGTTCAATACGGTTCTGAAGCAAAAGCAAAAGAAGCTGGAAAATTTAAAGTTGAAGGAAAAGAATATATCGTTAAAGATGGTGATGTGATGCACTTCCGTTTTAACGTTTAGTCTTTTTGAGAGAAGATAAAATAAAGAACAAAGAATAAAGACTAAAACTGCTGGAGAGATTCAGCAGTTTTTTTTATGTATAAACTTAAATTTCTTAATTTTTTTTGATAAAGTTTGTCATTTCGACTGAAAGGAGAAATCACATTAGAAGCTCGACAAAGATTGGCGATTCTCTTTGTGTATTCACGAGTGTGATTTCTCCTTTCAGTCGAAATGACAAAAAAAGACATGTGCATCTTCAATAAACAAAAAAATTGGCTCAAAAATTGGTTACAGAAAAATTAACCAATTACTAATCTAAAATCAACCAATTAAAATGCTAAAAAAATCTTTCAAATTTCTGGGCTGGACACTTTTCGGAATTTTCAGTTT
The DNA here is from genome assembly GCF_058808175.1 of Flavobacterium sp. GW821-FHT11G01. Classification (NCBI taxonomy): domain Bacteria; kingdom Pseudomonadati; phylum Bacteroidota; class Flavobacteriia; order Flavobacteriales; family Flavobacteriaceae; genus Flavobacterium; species Flavobacterium sp. GW821-FHT11G01. The sequence continues at coordinate 381,610 of NZ_JBXARK010000001.1, forward strand.
TGTTGTTTTGTATGTACTATCAGTTTATCTGATTTCCAAAATCACCGTCAATTCAGATATTGCAAAAGTTGAAGAAGAAAACGCAATTCCAATTTACATTCTTTCAAACGGAGTTCACACTGATATTGTAGTTCCGATAAAAAACGAAATTAAAGACTGGCGAAACGAAATTCAGTTCAGTCAAACGCAATCAAAAGATTCTTTGATGAATTTCATTGCTTTTGGTTGGGGAGATAAAGGCTTTTATCTCGATACGCCGGAATGGTCAGATTTAAAAGCAAGTACAGCTTTAAAAGCAGCATTTGGGGTAAGTTCATCAGCAATGCATACTACATTTTTCAAACAATTGCGAGAAGGACACGATTGCAAACGCATTTTAATTTCAAAAGAAAATTACCAAAGTTTAGTCAATTATATTTCGAATAGTTTCAGCGATCCAATTCATCCACAATGGATTGAAGGTCACAGCTACGGAAAAAAAGATGCTTTTTATGAAGCAAAAGGAAGTTATAGTCTTTTTAATACCTGCAATACCTGGGCAAATAGTGCGCTAAAAGCTGCGAATCAAAAGGCAAGTTTGTGGACGGTTTACGATAAAGGGATTTTTTGTCATTATCAATAAATCGGACTATGAAAAAGATATTTTTAATTTTGATAATGATAGTTGTATTAAGTTCCTGTAAAAAAGCAGATGCAGCCGCAGAACCTTATGGTAGTTTTACATTTTACTTTGAGAATCCTCAACCAACTAATGATTCTGAGCTAAATGGTTTTCCAGCCAAATTCAAAGGATTATATGAGAGTAAAGATTCTAGTTTTTTAAGAATTGAAGATGTTAGAATTTTAAAGGAATATATTTTTAAATTCAAGGTTCACAGAAAAGAAATGGATTCTTTAAAATCTGAATATGAGCTTGTTGATGGGAAATTAATTACTAAGGATACAAAGGATAAATTTGACATAAAAGTTGTGGGCGATTCTATGGAGTTGTCTCAGAAAAGTACAGACACATTATTCAGATTATCATACAATCAGAAAGTAAAACGTATCGATGGCCATTTGGTTTTAAGTACAAGAGATTCCGTTTTTTGGAAAATCCAAATAGTATCATTAGAAAAGAATATTCTTAAATTTAAACGTATTTATTTACCAGAAGACTTGCAAAAATTAGATTCAGTTACAGCTATAAAAGCGAAAATATTGGATTCGCTTTCTTATATGATAAAACCAACAAGAAAAGAATTCAAAAATATTTTAAAAATTAAAAATCTCGGTGATGAACGTGAATATAAAAAAGTTGCAAAATAAATTAATGAAGACATGGTAAAAATATAATATTTGTCCAAAAAGCAACAATTCAAAATTTTCCAGTATTCCTTAAATTTGAGAAAATCTCAAAAATCAGCATATCGTGAAAATAAAAAAAATATTCTCTAAATCTTGGTTTCTGTTAAAGAACACTTTTACAGAATTTAATGATGATAATGCCATTAAATTGAGTGCGGCATTATCCTATTATACCATTTTTGCATTACCACCTTTATTGATTATCATTATAACCATTTGCGGGTTTTTCTTTGGTGAAGAAGCAGTTACAGGACAATTATATGGACAAATAAACGAATTGGTTGGTAACGAAGCAGCAGGTCAGATTCAGGAAGCGATTAAAAATGTACAGCTTTCAGGCAGTAATGTTTTTGCAACTGTATTTGGAGTGGTTATGTTATTAATTGGTGCTTCAGGGGTTTTTGCAGAAATTCAAAGTTCAATTAATTTTATTTGGGGTTTGCGCGCTAAGCCAGATAAAGGTCTTAAAAAATTCATACAAAATCGTTTAATGTCGTTTTCTATGATTGCCTCGGTTGGATTTTTAATGCTGGTCAGCCTTTTTGTAAATACAACACTTGATGTTTTGAGTTCGCGCTTAAAAGAATATTTTCCGGAAAGTACCGTCTACTTATTTTATATTGTCAATATTGTAATTGTTTTGGCTAGTATTACGCTTCTTTTTACCATTATTTTTAGAACATTACCAGATGGAAAAATAAGATGGAAAGATGCTTTTATTGGATCATCAGTAACAGCAATACTTTTTATGATTGGTAAATTTGCCATCGGTTTTTATTTAGGAAGCTCTACAGTTGCTTCGGTTTATGGTGCTGCAGGTTCTGTCATAATAATTCTGGTTTGGGTTTATTATTCGGCAATAATTCTGTATTTTGGAGCAGAATTTACTAAAGTTTATGCAAAATCATATGGAGGGAAAATTTATCCAAACGAATATTCGGTAGAAATAGCAAAAGAGATTTATGAAATCGATGAGCCAAAAAAAGAACCAATAGAAGAAACATTACAAAAAGAGAAACCATGAAAATAGTAGCCTTTGGAGGAAGTAACAGTACGCAGTCAATCAATAAACATTTAGCAACTTACGCAGCAAGTTTATTCGAAAATGGAGAAGTTGAAGTTTTAGATTTAAACGATTTTGCAATGCCCTTATTCAGCGTTGATCTCGAAAAAGAAGTAGGACAGCACGAACTTGCAAAAGCATTTCTTGCTAAATTGGCGAGCGCAGATATTTTAGTCGTTTCTCTTGCTGAGAATAATAATAATTATTCGACAGCCTTCAAAAACGTATTCGATTGGAGCTCCAGAATTACCAAAGAAGTTTTTAAGCAAAAACCAATGTTATTATTGGCAACTTCACCAGGTTCAAGAGGTGGCGCTTCAGTACTGGAAATTGCCCGTAATGCTTTGCCAAGATATGGAGCAGAAATTAAAGGAACTTTTTCATTACCAGCTTTTGGCGCGAATTTTGATTTACAAGAAAATAAAATTGCTAACGTTGAGTTAGATAAAGAACTAAAAGATATTATTAAATCAAATTTTTAAATGCCACAAAAAAAGATTGCTTTTATATTCCTTTTGCTGAATAGTATTTTTTTGAATTATACTTTTGCGCAAAAAATTAGTGAGGTTGATAAAATCGTCGCAAAATATCCGAAAAATTTTGCGTCAACAGAAAAATTAGCGGAAAGAATCGAAGATGACTTCAGTTCTGATTATGATAAAGCCAGAGCAATTTACAGCTGGATGGCTTTTAATATAAAATATGACTTCAATGCTTTTTTGAATCCGCCCAGAACGCAAGGTTTCAGCTATTCCAGTGAAGCTGAAAAACAAAGAAAAATAAAACAGATCAATGACAATCTGATTGAAAAAACTTTTAAATCTCAAAAAGCAGTTTGTGAAGGTTTTACCGCTTTGTATCAGCATTTAAATTCTTTGGTTGGAATAAAATGCGAAATCATCCGTGGAGATTCTAAAATTTCGGTAAGAGATATTGGTCGCAAAACAACTTCTTCAAACCATGCCTGGAATATGGTTTTAATTGATAAAAAATGGCGTTTGGTAGATGTTACCTGGGGTCAGGGTTATTATGACAGTAGTAAAGGCCGAATGGTGAGTGATTTTTCTTCTACCTATTTCGATACAGATCCTGATTATTTTTTCGCCAAACATTTTCCTGATTCGGGTTCTTATTTGGGGAATAAATTAAGTAAAGAGGATTTCCTGAACGGACCTTTGATTTACAATAAAACCATAGAATACGATTATAAAATTAAATCGCCGGACTCTGGTTTAGTAGAAGTAAAAAAAGGCGATAAAATTACTGTAGAAATCAAAAACGTTTCAAAATCAGATCAGGTTTTTTATTTAAACAAAAGAAATCAGCCGGTTAAAATTCAGAATGCAAAAGAAAAACGCGGCGGATTGGAATTTCAAATTACTTACGATAAAAACATAGGCGATTACATTACTGTTTTTGTGGATACTAACAGTATTGTTTCTTTCAAAATTATTCCCAAATAATTAAATATGTTTCTTGTTGGAATTTTCTTCTTTTATTGAATTGGCGTATCTTAGCAATTCAGGATTTGAATTAATAGGCCATGGAGACAACTTTTCTGAAATCGATCTTAGATAATGATTTCTATAAATTTACGATGCAACATGCCGTGATCAGACTTTTTCCTAAAGCAAAAGTTCGGTACGGATTTATAAATCGTGGAAAACATAAATTTCCGCCAGGTTTTGCAGACTTGCTTCGTAAATCTGTAGATGCAATGGCAGATTTGAGACTGACAAAAGACGAAAAACATTATTTATCGCATCATTGTCCTTATCTTGATCCTACTTATTTAGATTTTCTACAAGGATATAGTTATGATCCGTCTGAAGTTCATATTTCTCAGGAAGGGTCAGAAATAAAAGTTGTAGTTGAAGGTTTTTGGTACCGAACCATTTTATGGGAAGTTCCTTTAATGGCCTTAATTTCTGAGCTTTTTTATAAATCAAATCATTTAATTCGCCTGAATGACGAAGCTATAAAAGAATTGACGAAAAATAAAATTGACAATTATAATAAAATTGGAGTTTCTATTTTAGAATTCGGTACAAGACGCCGTCATTCTTACGATGTACATGTTTTAGTGAATGAGACATTAAGTACTTATGGTTCTCAAAGTTTTATCGGAACCAGCAATGTACATTTTGCGATGGTCAATAACAAAAGGCCTTTAGGTACACATGCACACGAATGGTTTATGTTTCATGCAGCACAATATGGCTTTAAAATGGCGAATATGATGAGCCTGGAACATTGGACGCAAGTATATGGTGGCGACCTCGGAATTGCTTTAACGGATACTTACACCACTGAAGTTTTCTTTAATCAATTTGATAAAAAATATTCCAAACTTTTTGACGGCGTGCGGCATGATAGTGGCGACCCAATTGAGTTTGCCCAAAAAGTGATTATGCACTATACAAAAATGGGAATTGATCCAAAATCTAAAATTATTGTTTTTTCGGATTCGCTCAATTTTGACAAAGTAAAAGCCATAACCGATTTTTGTAAAGACAAAATCAAAATGTCATTTGGTATCGGAACTAATTTTACCAATGATGTTGGTCTTCCATCAATGAATATGGTAATAAAATTAACCGATACAAAACCTGATAACACACATTGGCAAGGTGTTGTCAAACTTTCTGACGAAAAAAATAAAAACACGGGAACGCCCGAAATGATTGCTTTGGCTAAAGAAGTGCTCGGAATAAAATAGTATTGTTTTGTTTCATAGCTGTTTTTTTATATTTTTAACGGTCGTATTTTTTTAAAATCAATTTAAATAGATTTAAAAGCTGTTATTATTCATAACAAAAAAAAAATACGCTTTTATTTTTTACCCAGAAATGGTACATTAGCCAAAAATCCAATTCATTTATGCTAGAGCAAAATCAATATAACGAAGATAATATCCGATCACTCGATTGGAAGGAACATATTCGTATGCGTCCCGGAATGTATATCGGGAAATTGGGAGATGGATCTTCGCCGGATGACGGTATTTATATTCTTTTAAAAGAGGTTTTAGACAACTGTATCGATGAGTTCGTAATGGGCTCGGGAAAAACTATTGAGGTGACTATTAAGGATAAAACGGTTTCGGTTCGTGATTACGGACGTGGAATTCCGTTAGGAAAAGTTGTTGATGTAGTTTCGAAAATGAATACAGGTGGAAAGTACGATTCTAAAGCTTTCCAGAAATCAGTTGGTTTGAACGGTGTCGGAACAAAAGCCGTAAATGCACTTTCAAATTATTTCAGAGTAGAATCGGTTCGTGATGAAAAACAAAAAGCGGCTGAATTTTCGGGAGGAAATCTGGTTTTAGAAGAAGATGTAATCGAAACAACGAAACGAAAAGGAACAAAAGTTACTTTTACGCCAGACGAAACGATTTTCAAAAACTACAAATTCCGTATGGAATATGTAATTAAAATGGTTAAAAACTATTGTTACCTAAACAATGGTTTGACAATTATTTTTAATGGAGAAAAATATATTTCTGAAAATGGTCTTCGTGATTTATTAGAAGAAACAATTAGCGAAGAAGATTTAGAATATCCTATCATTCACTTGAAAGATCATGATATTGAAATCGCCTTAACGCACAGTAAAACACAATACAGCGAAGAATATCACTCTTTTGTTAACGGTCAGAATACTACACAGGGAGGAACGCATTTAGCAGCTTATAGAGAAGCACTTGTAAAAACCATTCGTGAGTTTTACAACAAAAACTTTGAAGCTTCTGATGTTCGAAAATCGATTGTGAGTGCGATCAGTATCAAAGTAATGGAACCGGTTTTTGAGTCTCAGACCAAAACCAAATTAGGTTCTACAGATATGGGTTCTGATGATGGAACACCAGCAGTTTCTGTTCGTACTTTTGTAAACGATTTTGTAAAAAACAAACTAGATAATTATTTACATAAAAATCCGCAGACTGCAGAAGCTTTATTGCGTAAAATTTTGCAGGCAGAAAGAGAACGTAAAGAGTTATCAGGAATTAGAAAACTAGCTACAGATCGTGCCAAAAAAGCCAATCTTCATAATAAGAAATTGAGAGATTGTCGTGCGCATCTTCCGGATACTAAAAACCCAAGAAACTTAGAAAGTACACTTTTTATTACCGAGGGAGATTCGGCTTCCGGATCAATCACAAAGTCACGTGACGTAAACACCCAAGCGGTTTTCAGTTTACGTGGTAAGCCTTTGAATTCATACGGAATGACAAAAAAAATTGTGTACGAAAATGAAGAATTCAATTTATTACAAGCTGCTTTAGATATCGAAGACGGTTTAGAAAAATTAAGATACAACAACATCGTAATCGCCACCGATGCCGATGTCGACGGAATGCATATTCGTTTGTTGTTGATTACTTTCTTCTTGCAATTTTTCCCGGAATTAATCAAAGAAGGGCATTTGTATATTTTGCAAACGCCACTTTTCAGGGTTCGAAACAAAAAAGAAACCATTTATTGTTATTCTGAAGAAGAAAGAAGAGACGCTATTGAAAAACTAAAACCAAAACCAGAAATTACCCGATTTAAAGGTTTGGGAGAGATTTCTCCGGATGAGTTCAAGAATTTCATTGGAGAAACCATTCGACTTGACCCAATTATGATGGATAAAAACACTTCGATTGAACAATTGCTTTCTTTTTATATGGGAAAAAATACTCCGGACAGACAAGAGTTTATCATCAAGAATTTGAAGGTGGAGTTGGATACGATTGAGGAAATATAAAAAATGGAAAAGAAAAAATTGATATACGCAGCAATTGTATTTATTTTAAGTTTTGCTTTAACTTATACATTAATAAAAATGTATAAAAATCAGCAAAGCAAGGAAACAGTTGAGAAAATTAAGGATAAATAAAATAATATCGGAATCAAAATAAATGAAAGACGAAGAAGACGATAACATAATTCCAAACGACGAAGAGAATAATTCAGATGAAAATCCTCTTGATGAAAATCAAGAAGGAAATGATGATGAAATTATCGATGTAGATGCTAAACATTTTGAAGGACAGCATTTTTACGAAAATCAGGAAGAAGAAGGCGAAGACGTGATTACGAAAGTAACCGGTATGTACAAAGACTGGTTTTTGGATTATGCTTCGTACGTAATTCTGGAACGTGCCGTTCCTGCTATCGAGGACGGATTTAAGCCTGTTCAGCGTCGTATTATGCACTCTTTAAAAGAGTTGGATGATGGTCGTTATAATAAAGTTGCCAATGTCGTTGGTCACACCATGCAGTATCACCCACACGGAGATGCTAGTATTGGTGATGCAATGGTGCAAATTGGTCAAAAAGACTTATTGATTGACTGTCAAGGAAACTGGGGAAATATTTTAACGGGCGATGGAGCAGCTGCTTCGCGTTACATTGAGGCACGTTTATCTAAATTTGCTTTGGAGGTTTTATATTCTCCAAAAATTACCGATTGGGGCGTTTCATATGATGGTCGTCGTGCAGAACCAAACAATCTTCCGGTAAAATTCCCATTGCTTTTGGCACAAGGAGCAGAAGGTATTGCGGTGGGACTTTCGACAAAAGTATTACCACACAACTTCAATGAATTAATTGATGCTTCGATCAAGATTTTAAAAGGAAAACCTTTTACCTTATATCCTGATTTTATGACACAAGGTATAGCCGATGTGTCAAATTATAATGACGGACTTCGTGGCGGACGTGTGCGTGTACGTGCGAAAATTGCACAATTAGACAAAAACACATTGGTGATAACGCAAATTCCGTTTTCGACCAATACAACGACTTTGATTGACAGTATTTTGAAAGCCAATGATAAAGGTAAAATCAAAATCAAGAAAATTGAAGATAATACTGCGGCTGATGTAGAGATTTTAATTCATCTTTTCCCGGGCGTTTCACCAGATAAAACAATTGATGCTTTATTTGCTTTTACAGCCTGCGAAACTTCTGTTGCGCCTTTAGGATGTGTTATTGAAGACAATAAACCTTTATTTATTGGTGTTTCTGAAATGTTGAAAATTTCAACACACAGAACAGTTGATTTGCTTAAGCAAGAACTAGAGATTCAATTAGAAGAATTAAAAAATAAATGGCATTTTTCTACTTTAGAAAAAATCTTCATTCGTGAAGAAATGTACATTGACTTCAAATTATATTCTGATAGAGAATCACTTTATAAATATTTATACGATCGATTTGAGCCGTTTAAAAAATCATTTGTCAGAGAAATTAATGATGATGATTTACAGCGATTGACTCAAATTCCGATGATTCGTATTACTCGTTTCGACTCTGATAAAGCCGATGATTTTATCGCGAAATTAGAAGACGAAATGAAAGAAGTTGAGCATAATTTGGAGCATTTAACCGATTTTGCCATTGCTTATTTCACAAAATTAAAAGAGAAATACGGAAGAGGTCGTGAACGTCAGACAGAACTTCGTGTTTTTGATAATGTTGAGGCTACAAAAGTAGTTTTACGTAACACAAAACTATATGTAAATCGTGAAGAAGGTTTTGTTGGAACCAGTTTAAAGAAAGACGAATATGTAGCAGATTGTTCTGATATTGATGATGTAATTGTGTTTTTACGCGACGGTAAAATGATGATTACAAAAGTCGACGCTAAAACATTCGTTGGTAAAGATATTATACACATTGCTGTTTTCGATAAAAGTGATAAACGTACGATTTACAACATGATTTATCGCGACGGAAAATCAGGTCCATCTTTCATTAAGCGTTTTAATGTTTCAGGAGTTACGCGCGACAAAGCATATGATTTGACAAGCGGAACAAATGGATCGCAAGTAGTTTATTTCTCTCATAATCCGAATGGAGAAGCAGAGGTTGTTACCATTTTATTACGTCAGGTTGGAACAATTAAAAAACTGAAATTTGATATTGATTTTGCCAAATTAGCCATTAAAGGACGTGCTTCAAAAGGAAATTTGGTTACGAAATATCCAATCAAGAAAATCGAATTAAAAGAAAAAGGAATCTCAACTTTACTACCAAGAAAAGTTTGGTTTGATGATACCGTAAAACGTTTGAATGTTGATGCAAGAGGAGAATTGTTAGGAGAATTTAAGCCAAGTGATAAAATTTTGATTATCAATCAGACTGGTAAATTAAAAGTTATTATTCCCGAATTATCTACTCATTTTGATGAAGATATGATTGTTTTGGAAAAATGGAAACCTAAAAAGCCAATTTCAGCAATTTATTATGATGGAGAAAAAGAGCGTTATTTCTTAAAGCGTTTTCTTGTGGAAAGTGAAGGAAAAGAAGAAAGTTTCATCACAGACCACCCAAATTCGCAATTAGAAATTGTTTCAACAGATTATCGTCCGTTGGCACAATTGGTTTTTGCAAAAGTAAAAGGCGTTCAAAAAGAAGATTTACATATTGACGTAGAAGATTTTATAGCCGTAAAAGGTTTTAAAGCTTTAGGGAATCAATTAACGGCAGATAAATTAAAGCAGGTTAATTTGTTAGAGCCACTTCCTTACGAAGAGCCGGTTGAAGAAGTTCCTGAAAAACCAGAATTGCCAGAAGATGATGATTCAGTAGAAACAGAATTAGATGACGACGGCCAAATAGGTTTGATTTTAGAATAAAATAGAAAACGCTAAGATTAGTTCTTAGCGTTTTTTTATAGAAAAGATTTGAGAATTAATTTTCAAGAAGAGAAGATATTTCTTTTCTAATCCATTTAACTTCATTGTTTTCAATATGGACAGAAATAATGTCTCCATCTTTTACTTCTCCAGAAATTATCTTTTTGGCTAAAGGTCTTCTTAAATGTGTTCTAATAATACTTTTAATAGGTCTTGCGCCGTATTTAGCATTATAGCCATTTTCAGCAAGATAAAGTTTCGCTTCCATCGGAATTTCGACTTGAATATTAATGTTTTTCAATAAATCCATAAACTCTTTTTTAAGATGAATCTCAAAAATCTTCAATGCATTTTCTTTACTGATAGGCGTAAAAGGTACAATCTCAGTCAACCGTCCTAAAAATTCAGGCCGGAAATAGTTCCCCATAATTTCCATTAAAGAATTTGAAGTTGGAATTTCACCATTATTGAAAGTGTTTACAATGTGATCTGCACCAATATTTGAGGTAAAAAGAATTATAGCGTTTGAGAAATCGCCTTCCTTTCCTAAACGATCATGGAGTTTTCCTTCATCCATAATTTGTAGGAAAATATCAAAAACAGAAGGGTGTGCTTTTTCAATTTCATCAAATAAAACGATGGAATAAGGTTTCTGTCTGATCATGTTTACTAGCAAACTCCCCTGTTCATAGCCTACATAGCCCGGCGGAGCACCAAAGAATGGGAGTATTTATGTGACAGTTTTATGAAAAATCTTAAAAATAGATCATCAAACGTATTTCCATATCGGATGTTTGTCAATTAATTTCTAAAACGCCAGAAAAACTCAATTTCTGGCGTTTTTTGGTAATTTAAGATATTGGTTTTTACTGGTATTTCTTATCTGTAAGCGTTTTCATAAAAGCAACAAGCGCTTGTTCTTCTTTTACTGTTAAATTTAATTTATCAAATGGCAGTGTTTGGTTTTCTACTTCATAACCTAAACCTTGTCCGCCTCCTTTGTTGTAAAATGAAACAACTTCTTCTAAAGTTTTAAAAACTCCGTTATGCATATAAGGAGCAGTTACAGCGATGTTTCTAACTGTCGGTGTTTTGAATGCACCTACCAATTGAGGCATTTTATTGTATAGATATCTTCCTAAATCTTGGCTTAGTTTTTTCCCTGAAGCTTCGTTTGGAGTTCCAATTACTTCATGTTCGGTTTTGGAATAACTAGGAGGAACGGTTCCATTAAATAAAGGTGTGAAATGACAGGTTGCACATTTCGCTTTTCCCATAAAAAGATTCATTCCTTCAATTTCCTGATCATTCAAAATATTTTTTTCTCCTCTCATATAAAGATCAAATCTAGAATCAAATGAATTTAAAGATCTGACATAACTTGCAATAGCATTTTGAATTTGCCACACTTCTGCTTTTGAGGTTTTTGGATATGCTTTTTTGAACAGTTTTATGTATTCTTTGTCTAGCAGAATTTTAGCGTGAATATTTTCCATAGAGCCATGCATTTCATCCTTATTCTGAATTACATCAACACTTTGTTTTTCTAAATCTAACTGGCGCATATCCCAAAACTGGGCATTTTGCAAAGAAGCATAAGTTAAGGTAGGAGTGTTTCTGGCTAAATTAGATCCGGTCAAAGAAATATTAGTTTTTAGACCATCTGTAAATGCTTTTTCGGGATGATGACAGTTAGCACAGCTTCTATCATTGCTTTTTGAAAGGCTTTTGTCATAAAACAATTTTTCTCCTAAAACTGATTTTTCAACTGTAAAATTATACTCCTCTGAAAGAACAAAACTGTTGACATCAAAAGCATCTTTATCGAATAAAGTTTCAATAGTTGGCTTTAAAGGACTGTTTTTGTTTACGTTTTTAATATTTTCTTCTTTTTGAAAAGCTTTAATCTTCTTCGAAATCGGATTTAAATATTCGGTTATAAAGAAGGCTCTGTTAAAGTTATTGAAATTATTGTTTTTGGCGCAGTAGGTTTGTGCTTTTTGTGTCAATTTTTTTATTTCCGACAATGATTTGTTGTTAGAATTGATTTTTTCCAAAGATCCAGGAATTACAATTAAACTTTCTCCAGCTTCTAAAATGGAGGATTGCAAAATTGGACTGTCAAAGCCTGTAATTCCTAAGGTAATTACTCTAAAAACATTTTGTTCTATTGCATCCAGAACATAATCGTCGCTAATCGTTATAACTTCAAATGTACTTGTTACTTGTTTGATATTAGATTGAAAAATATGCAATTCCCTGATTATGTTTTCTTTGTTTTCTGGTTGATATTCAGGATAAATCATTTCTTCTATGACTTGAAAACCATGTGGCTCAAAAGATTTGTTCTCTTCTAATTCCATTTCATCTAATGCCGGTCCATTCATAAATCTTGCTGTATCCGGGATAAAATATTCAATCGCCCATTCTACTTTTTTATAAACTAAACGACATTTTTTAAATTGGGTTAAAATTTCTTTTTGTGATGAATTCTTATTTACAAGTTTTTCGAATTGAATGATTTCATTGTTTAGTTTGGTTAATTCAATCAGTAAGTTTTGTTTAATAGTTGTTTTTGAAACTTCATTTTTTTGACATGAAAATAAAAAACAAAGCATTAAAAAGAGAAAAGTAAAGTGTTTTAATTTCATAATAGTATTGTAATAGAAACAACCCTTATCAAAAATAAGGGTTGTTAATAAATAGTTTTTGGACTTAATTATTATCGTTGTACGTTTCTTATAATAACGGTTTGCCCACCTTCTTTCACTTTACTAACTCCTGAACCATCAGCATTTTCAAATTTATCTAATTGCCAGGTATGTGGGTGAATATTTAAAGTAAAAGTATCTGGAACACCAATTATATCTGATATATCATTCATCGCACCATACTCCCAACTACCTAATTTCATTTCACCACTTTGATTATATAAAGTATTCCAAGCCACATCTGTTCTTTTATGGTTCATGTTTAACCACGCTTTATTTTGTTTTGTAGCGATATTGTATTGCCAGATATAAGAATCATGTTTAGCATCAGCATAATAACTGTCTCCATCTTCCTGAATGTAAACGAAATTCTCAGTCACACATAAGTTATCTGGATTGATAATTCCGGTTCCCGGTGTGCTATCACCTTCTACAGCTAATTCTAATGTTCCTTTAAGCGGATCATTAGCATCCATTTTAAGTTTATAAACACGTCCCCACATGGTATAGCCATCTACAGGAGCGTTCGAAGTAGCTTGTCCGGTAGCTGTAAAGTAAACTTCTCTATTATTGCTGGCACTTCCTTTTCTGTAATCAACATCTTCGACTCTTGAAAAACGAATTGCTCCTAAAGAGTTTACTGTAGTATTGATAACTGCACCTGTTAAGTTTTTAGCATTCGGAATTTCAACAAATGAAACTGGATATGAATTGTTTAAAGTCATAGTGGTTTCTACCTGATTTCCATCTGTTCTTTTCAAAGCATATAATTTTCCGTTTGTAAGATCGCCGACAGTTGTACTCATGTACATAATTAACTGTCCTGCACTTGCGTGAGCAGTTGTGTAAGACTGATCTTCACCAATAATAATAATTGTTTTTCCAGGATAAGCTTCTTTTGTCAATGGAACCGCATTTTCCATACTTGCCTTTCCTAAAGCAGGTAAAATTCTATCCGTTCTGCTTTTATCTGTTGTTAATCCTAGTGGATTAATTCCGTGAACCATACTTTCCTGATTAGTTTCTCCGGCAGTTAAAAAAATCGGACCAAATCCGTGTATTTCCGGTGTTACTAAAGTTGCAGAGCACAAACGTGTCATACCACCAACTGCGTCTACAATATATTCTCCTTTTACAGGTTTGAAAGTTTTATCTAAATAAACTCTTGAAACAGATTGTACTATTTCGTGGTTTGTAATCATAATATAGCCTTCTCCATTAGGATTTTTCATTATTCCGGCACCATCAGGTTGAGCTCCATAAACAAACGAAGGTGATTGAGGTAATACATCAGAACTAGCAATTAAAGTGCTAATTTTTAAGCTCTCAAAACCTGTCATTGGATAAACAAAAGCAGGAACTTGTGAATGAGTAGTAAAGTCGATGTCAGCATTAACATCCTTTGAAGAATCTTTGTCATCATTTTGACAACTAATTACAGAAAGACCTGTAATACCTAGCAACGCGATTGATTTGAAAAAATTAAGTTTCATAACTGTTTTTTGTTTTTTTGATTAAACAAATCTATCCTCAAAAAACAAAATGTATGTTATGTTAATCTTTTAAAATTGCTATTAAATAATAAGGTATGTATTACTAAAAAGTAAATTTTGTAGTCTGAATGTAAATTTAAGCTTCATAAATAAATCTTAAAATTATTTAAAAAGCTGATTTAAGTTAGTCTCTCTTTTTTCTTTCAATTTTTTCACAATCTTCAAAAAAGCAATTGCTGTAATGTAAGCATCGCCTAAAGCTGTGTGACGATCCTTTTTAGAAATATCAAATTTGTCAGCAAGATCATCTAAGGTGTAGTGGTCTTTTCGCTCAAATAAATGAGATTTTATTAAAGTCTTTTTGTATAAATATGCCGTGTCTAATCGATGATTTGTCAGTTCAGACAAACCATTTCTTTCTAAAGCTTTATTAATCATTGTTACATCAAAAACAGTGTGATGCGCGATAATAATAGAATCTCCTAAAAAATCTAAAAATTGTTGTAAAGCTTCTAATTCACTCGGACGCTTTAGAACAAAAGCTTTTAAAATTCCATGGATTTGAGCGGTCGATTTATCATAATGATCTTGTTCAATGTAGACTTCAAAACTATTTTGAATAGCAATAATTCCATTTTGTAAAACAAGCGCACCAATGCATAAAATTCGGTCATTTTCGTAGTCGAAACCGGTAGTTTCGGTATCTAAAACAACAAAACGAGTTTCTTCAATAGTAAGATTTTCATCAAATAGATTTTCTTCTTTTTTCCAAAAATTAAATAAACTCATAGCTATACTACGTTTGAAACATTAAATCTTACACTAATTAATTCCTGAAGTTCTTTTATGGTTTTAAAAGTTCTTTTGAGCTTTATTTTTTCCATTTTTGATAACGATTCTAAGGCAATAAATTGTCCTGAATCATGATGTAAAAGTCCTTGTTTGGTTCTGAATTTCAACAAAGCTTTGAAAGAATAAGAGCATGACAAATACAATTCACTATTAGTAGGTTCCAGCTCTGCTAACTTCTCAAAACGTTCTGCGGTATTGCTTATTGATTTAACCGAATGTGATAAAATCAAGACACGAGCGGCATCGGTCAAAGGCATCAAAGCTCTTCTTTTAATGTCAAAATTGTCTTTATTGGCTCCGTCTTGCTCTACCAAAAATTGCCTGAAAAAACCTGTAGGCGACGGGCTTTGCAAAGCACCACTAACCAAGTGAACATAAAAAATCGGATTTGCTTTTACATCTTCAAAAATGAAATCAGATAATTGACTAGCGATTTCCGTATCACCAAAAGTTACGCTGTAATCGAAAAATATAAACGATAATAAAACTTCATTTTTCCCCGGATTTGTAATCCAATGGTGTACCTGACCTTTCCATTCATCAAGGCTCATACACCATTTTGGGTTAGAAGCCATCATTTCGGCTGGACAATAATCATAGCCAATGTCAAAAAGCCCTTTATTAACAAGCGAGGCAAACTTTAAAAAGTATATTCTGGTTTCGTCTTTAAAAACTTCAGAAACATTTTCATAAACAATTGCATTATCCTGATCAGTATGCAGCATTTGCTCGCTTCTCCCTTGACTTCCTAATGCCAGCCATGCAAATTTTACCGGTGGCGGGCTGCTCATTTTCTCAATACACATTTCGATAACACGTGTAGTGCAGGCCTCATTTAATTCGGTGATGATTTTAGAAATTAGCGTCATCGGAATATTTTGATCTAAATAACCCTGAAGCAATTGCATAATTCTGTTTCTGATTGGCTTAATTTCTTTGATTTTTTTTGTTCTTTTTAAAGCTTTAATCAAAACAGCCGGATTATTTCCCAACGCTACCATAACGTCATGTTTCGATAGAATTCCAACAGCTTTCGTATTTACAGTACCGTCTTTCGTCAAACACAAATGACTAATGTTACTTTTCATCATCGCCATTTGAGCTTCGGTAACCGTCATTTTTTTTGGATATGTAATTACCGGTTTTGTCATTATGGCTTCGGCCGTTGTCAAAATCGAGTAATCTCCGGTAACGATTTTATTACGTAAATCTTTATCGGTTAAAATACCTATCGGAAGCATTTCATCAACAATTAATATCGCCCCAACTTTTTTCTTGTTCATGATTTTGGCAACATCTCTTGCCGTGGTTGATGGTGAACAAGTCACAATTTTTTTCGAATATTTTATTGGGGTTAAATCAAAAGAATTGGTATGTGAATGCATTGTATCATGAACATCATCATCACCATACAATTTATCTTTATGAATATCAGAATACGGATTTCGAGTGTTTGAAGCGTAACTTTCGATCAGGAAATTCCCAACGGTTCTGTTCTCTAAAGCATATGGTTTGAAAACGTCAATCGGAATAGCGTATAAAATACTTTCTTCATGCGCTACAGCTTCCATAATATAGTTTTCCTGTGCCAAAAGCGGACGTAATCCAAAAATATCACCTTCATCACACATATCCAAAACCGTGTTTTTTGTACTTTTCTTTAAAGCCACTGCGCCTTTATGAACAACATAAAAAGAATCATGTGTTTTTTCGTTTTCAGCAAAAATAACGGCATCTTTATCTTTATAAATAATCGAAATTTGTTCTGAAAGCTTTTCTAAATCCATTTTGTTTAAAAAGCTAAAAGGAGGGAAGTCCTTTAAAAAGTCGGCAACTCTATGTGATATGGTATTTTTCATTGGTTTGATTAAAGTTCTAAAATACTATTTAAAATAGAAATGTAAAAGAAACACCTCTTATTATTTTGAGATGCTAAGTTTCTAAGCTGCTAAGACACTAAGTTTTCGTTAAATGGCTAAAAAATATTTAGATAGCAAAGAAAAACTTAATGTCTTTGTGCCTTTGTGGCAAAAAAAAAGCCCCAATTGGGACTTTAACTTTTATTCAACTTTAAAAACTTTACCGCGTTGCTTTTCTTCAGAACCCACCATTCCGAATTCAAAAGTGTATGAATCTTTCGAAGTTGTTAAAATTTTCATGCTGATTGCTTTTTCCTCAGCCATATTTTTTGGATGTTTCTTTTGCAAAATATATTCACAGTCACTTACCCAACGAACGGTTGAGGTATCTGTTTTGCCGTCAAAAGTTTCGATTTCAATATTGTCTTTTCTTTCAAAAAAAGTTGTTTTTTTTACGCCGTTTACTTCAAATTCAAATTTGAATTTTCCAGTTTTAAAATCTTTACAGTTGTGTTCGGCGTTATAACAAGAAACTAAAGCCAATACCGGAAATAAGAATAATATTTTTTTCATTTTAAATAAGTTGTTTTTTTAGGAGCTAATCCTGCTGTCTGCTATCTTTTGTGGCCTTGTTAAAAAGACGAGGCCACAAAAGGATGCCGCTTCCATCAGGGCTAGAAAGATCTCGTATTCATAAGATAGAGTATTACAATAGATACAATTATGACATTAAGAAAACTTAAAAAATATAAATTTCGTTTCCTGTTTTTATCAGCTTGTTCATCAGCTAATTTTGTTCTGCAAAAGCGAATCAGAATCCACCACCAAAGCCCTCCAAAATAAGTATGAAATTCTATCATTTCAATCTTTGTAATTCATCATCTGTAAAGTTCTTGATTTCTTTTTCTTTGGCAAACTTTTCGGCATTGTAATTTCCAGATTTATTCTTCGGAATCGATAAACTTTCCCAATCGCTATTTTTCAATTGTTTTGCATAAAAAACAATTTGACCAACATGGTACGGATAATGTGCTAATTGACGATTTATCGCTTCAATTACAGTATGGCCTTCATTTCTAATATAAATAATATCCGAAAGTTGCTCGGGTTTTAAACTGCTTAGAGCAGTAAGAAAACAATCCCAGCCTTTATTCCAAATCAATAAAACTTCATCTTTCGATTGTAAGTCATTTTCGAATTCGGCATCACGATTACGCCATTCTTTTTCGCCATCAGAAGTTAAAAAATCTGTCCAACGCGAAAGCATATTGCCTGAAATGTGTTTTATGATAGTTGCAATACTATTGGTATCTTCATTTATTTGGATAAAAAGCTGTTGCGGTTCTAATTGATCCATCGCTTTTTCGCCCAGCATTTTGTAATACAAAAATTGTTTTTTAACGCTTTCTAAATACGATTCAGTCGTTTCCATACTTTATACAATTTTGATGTCATACTTATCTAAAAGTCCTACAATTCCCTGAGTTGAAAATTGTGCTTTTCGCATCGGATTAAATTCGGGATCAATTTTATAATTGTAAGCCGTTCTAAAATCAACAGCTGCCAATTGTGTTTCATTAAAAATAGCACCGTCTAAATTGCAATTGTCAAAAACCGAACTAGTTAAATTGGTTCCTATAAAAGCAACTTCTTTTAAAGAAGAGTTGATGAACTTAGTTTTAGGCATTTTTTTGTTAGAGAAAATAGCATAATCTAAAGCACTTTCTTCAAAATATACCTGAAACAAAAAATCGTCACATTCATTAAAAGCAATTCCTAAAAGTTTGCAGTTTTTAAAAGTAATATTTTTTAAACTTGTATTATATAAACTTGTCATTGAAAGATTGCAATCGATAAACTCGCAATCTAAAAAAGTATTGTTAGCAAAATTGCTGTTAGAGAAATCACAGTTTTTAAAGACACAATCTTCAAACTCCCGATTGTTTATTTTTTTGTCAATGTAACTGACTTTTTCGAAGGTTTTCTGAATGTGAATTAGACTTTCCATGTAATTTTAAAAAAGAGATTAAAGGTTTGTTAAAAGAGCAACTTAATCATTGAATAGTCCTTTCATAATGGTTTTTAATCCGTAAAAAATCAAAAACATAGCACTTAAACAAGCCACAATTCCAATTCCTAAAACCAAATAATGCCAATTTGTATGTTGATTCATAAAAGCGTTATAAATCAACGAAGGTCCAATAAATAATAAAGGCAATGAACCTGATAAATATTTAATTCCTTTTCCTAATAGTTCTTTATTTGTTGCCATTTTTTTATTTCAGGTTTGAAAAAGTTTCAGATTTCAGGTTGACAAACTTTGCGACCTTGTTAAAATACATTTTACTGAAAAACTTTTTACTTTAGTAATTATCAACAGCATTTCGCACACTGCCGTATTTTTTCAATAACTCAGACGCTTCGTCATAAGAAACCGGAATTTCTTCCATTATCATTTTTACACCACGATCGACCAATTTAATATTACTCAATTGCATATCGACCATTTTATTTCCTTTCACTTTTCCAAGCTGAATCATTGCGGCAGTCGAAATCATATTCAGGACTAATTTTTGAGCTGTTCCGGCTTTCATTCTGGAACTTCCTGTAATAAATTCAGGCCCAACTACCACTTCAATAGGAAATTGCGCTGTTAACGCTAAAGGACTACCAGCATTGCATGTAATGCATCCCGTAACGATATTATTTTGATTACAGGTTTCTAAACCACCAATAACATACGGCGTAGTTCCAGAAGCTGCGATACCAATAACAATATCAATTTCACTGATATGGTAGGATTTTAAGTCAAGCCACGCTTGTTCAGCATTATCCTCGGCATTTTCTACTGCGCGACGAATGGCTGTATCGCCACCGGCAATGATTCCGTTAACTAAATCAAAAGGAACTCCAAAAGTAGGAGGACATTCAGAGGCATCAACAACACCTAATCGCCCGGATGTACCAGCGCCTATATAAAAAATCCGCCCTCCAAGTTTTAATTTGGCTACAACTTGTTCTACTAAAGCTTCAATTTGTGGAATTACTTTTTCGACAGCATGAGGAACAGTTTTGTCTTCTTGATTAATATTGGTAAGCAATTCATTGACAGACATTTTTTCTAAATGTTCATACTTTGATGCTTGTTCAGTTGTTTTGGTAAATGTCATTTTTGCGCTGTTATTGGACCTGCCAAAATTAATCTTTTTTATTTCAATCTCGAAATTTCAGCAGCAAAGTCACAAAGATTTAATTTCTTTTTATTTTTTTGCTGTAATTTTCATCTAAACAATGACTTTCTTATGTCCTTGCTAATAAAAGAACTAAAATATTATAATTGTTAGATATTTTTACTCAATTATAAAACCTGAAACGTTTTTTGCGTGAGGGATAGGAGCTGGCTACCGAAGTAGCGCGGATAGCCCGGCAGTATTTAAGAAAAGGCCCAATGAACGCAAAGTTGATTGGGCCTTTTCTTAAATACTGACACGCCCTAATTATAATAAGAATGCCAATAAAATACCGAGAACGATCATGGAAACTTTGGCGACATTGAATTTATGTCCTTCACTGCTTTCAAAAATAATAGTTGATGAAATGTGAAATAAGATTCCGATGACAACGGCCGTTATTTCTGTATAATATTTGTTTAAAATGGGTAAATATTCAGATGCGATTGTGCCAAGTGGTGTCATAATAGCAAAAGTTAACATGAACGCAAAAATCGCTTTTTTGTTCAAATTTGCATTAATGAAAAAAGTGGTTAAAATCACCGCAATCGGTAAATGATGAATCGCAATTCCGAGTGCTAAACCATGATGATGGCTTACCGGAAAACCTTCTAAAAAAGCGTGAATACACAAACTAATAAAAAGTAACCACGGAATTTGAGACATTTGTGCATGCCCGTGAACGTGCCCGTGTTCAGCACCTTTTGAGAAAAATTCCAATACGATCTGAAATAAAATTCCGACCATAATAAATAATCCAATATTGTGATTGTGTGATTCGTAAACCTCAGGCAACAAATGCATTACGGTAAGCGATAATAAAAATGAACCGCTAAAAGCAAGTAATAATTTTAGATTGGTTTTGTTTTTTGGTTTTATAAACAAAGCCACAGCATAACCTAAAAGTACAGAAAATAAGGGTAGTAAGTAGTTCATTGTTTTGTTTAATCGGTTTTTGTTTAATCGTTTAATCGGTTTTGTTAGTTTGTTTAAAACGATTAAACAAATTAACAGTTAAACAATTAAACCTACTTAAAAATCATGATTAATCGTTCGCTTTCAGTTTTATGGAATTTTTTGAGTTTATAATCTCCAAAAATATCCAAAAGAAAAATACCGGCTTCGGCCATTAACTCTTCAAAATCTTTCAAAGTTAAAGCTTTTACTTTTTCGGTAAAATGATATTTATGTCCTTGATCTTCAAAATCTATTTCTTTAAAAATATGTCCATCTTCAACATATCTTTTAATTTGAAAATCGATTCCGTCAACGGTTTTAACTTCTTCAGGAACTAAAGTTTCGATTACCTGAGCAACATTCATAAAATCAATCACGGCAAAACCGTATTCAGATAAACTTTCTTTGATCGCTTTTAAAGTCGTCAGATTGTCGTCATCGCTTTCGAAATAACCAAAGCTGGTAAACAAATTAAAAATAGCATCAAATTTTTCTTCGAATGGCTCGCGCATATCATGCACTTTAAAATGCAGGGTTTCGTTGCTGTTTTTGCTGGCTTCGGCAATGCTGTTTTCAGATAAATCGGCGCCTAAAACGTCAAAACCAAGTTGGTTTAGGTAAATAGAATGACGGCCTTTTCCGCAGGCTAAATCCAATACTTTTGCTTTTTCAGGAAGATTTAGATAATGCGTAAGATTATCCATAAAAATCTGAGCCTCTCGGTAATTTCGGTCTTTATAAAGAATGTGATAATACGGAGTATCAAACCATGAAGTGAACCAGTTTTCGGTGTTGCGCTCCTGATTTGGTGTTGATGAGTTTGGTGCTTCAGACATTTATTCTATTTCAATTAATTCAAAGTACCGCAAATTTAGTGTATTTTTGCCGAAAAATAACTATTTCGCGAGGATACCTGTTTAAACGGTAATAAGTGTTTGCGATTGGAGTTGTTTTTTTAAACAAAAATAAAGATGGAAGAAAATTTTAGAATGATAGCCAAATGTTTTTTTGGTTTTGAAGAAATATTAGAGAATGAATTGCGCGCGCTTGGTGCTCAGGATGTCGAAAAAGGAGTGAGAATGGTAAGCTTTAAAGGCGATAAAGGTTTTATGTACAAAGCCAATTTATCGTTGCGAACTGCGCTTAAAGTTTTAAAACCAATTTACTCGTTCAGAGCAAACAACGAGCAGGCATTATACAAAGGAATTTCGGGCGTAAACTGGTCTAAACTTTTGAATGCCAATCAAACTTTTGTAATTGATGCAACAGTGCATTCTACTTATTTTAATCACTCAGAATTTGTTTCTCAGAAATGTAAAGATGCAATTGTAGATCAGTTTAGAGAAAGAACAGGTCAGCGTCCTAGCATTGATAAAGCTTTTCCGGATTTAAGAATCAACGTTCATATTGATAAAGATCAGGTTTCGGTAGCATTAGATACTTCAGGAAATTCATTACATCAGCGTGGTTACAGAACGGCTACTAATATTGCGCCAATCAACGAGGTTTTGGCGGCAGGAATTTTATTGTTATCAGGTTGGGAAGGTCAAAGTCACTTTTTGGATCCAATGTGTGGTTCAGGAACATTTTTGGCTGAAGCTGCGATGATTGCTTGTAATATTCCGGCAAACATCAACAGAAAAGAGTTTGCTTTCGAAAAATGGAAAGATTGGGATAATGAATTATTCGATCAGATTGTAGACAGTTTGATGAAGAAAACAAAAGAATTTCATTATACGATAAAAGGTTTTGATAAAGCGCCAAGTGCTGTAAACAAAGCCAAAGACAATATCAGAAATGCTAATCTGGAAGATTACGTTACAATTTCAGAAGATAACTTTTTTGACACTGAAAAAGCGGTTGAAGGAAAATTGCATATGGTTTTCAATCCGCCATACGATGAGCGTTTGGATATTCATATGGAAGAATTCTACAAAAATATCGGTGACACTTTAAAGAAAAGTTACCCGGGAACAAACGCCTGGTTTATTACAGCAAATCTTGAAGCTTTGAAATTTGTTGGATTAAAACCTTCCAGAAAAATAAAGCTTTTCAACGCAAGTCTTGAAGCACGTTTGGTTAAATACGAAATGTACGAAGGAAGCAAGAGAACGAAATTTCAAGTTAACGAAGAATAGGTACAAAGGCCCAGAGGTTCAGAGGTTCAAAGGAAAAAACTTTGTGCCTCTGAACCTTTGCAACTTTGAACCTTAAAAAGAAGAAAAAATGACAAAACTACAAGTAAGAGGTTTTTTATATCAATTAGGATGTTTCGCAATTTTATTTATTGCAGGGAGATTTGTAATTGCAAACTATACACAATTGACCGGAATCTGGATTCCGATGACAGCTTTTATTGTGGCGACTTTGATTGCGCCTAAATTTCAGGCGGTGAAAACTAAAGATGGGGAGAAACTTTTTATGAAATGGATTTTTATTAAAGGAATTAGAGAAATTGGATAATTAAAACATTTATATGAGGAAAATTGGACTTATAGGCGGTATTAGCTGGGTTTCTACAGCAGATTATTACAAACTTATAAATGAGGGTATAAATAAAAAACTGGGAGGATTGAACTTCTCAGAATGTTTGATTTACTCGTTCAATTATTCCGATATAAAAAAGAATAACGATGCCAACGATTGGGATTCGACTTTTGAAATGCTTTTTAAAGGTTGTGAATTCTTAAAATCGGGTGGGGCTGAAGCGATTGTTTTATGTGCTAATACGATGCACCTTATTGCAGATCGACTAGAAGAAGCAATTGATTTGCCTCTCATTCATATTGCAACGGCAACTGCTGTTGAAATTCAGAAACAAGAAATTAAGAAAGTTGGTTTATTGGGAACCAAGTTTACTATGGAACTTGACTTTTTTAAAGATAAATTGACAGAGAAAGGAATAGAAGTTATTATTCCGGAAGGTCAGGAAGATAAAGATTTTATTCATACCACAATTTTTGAAGAATTAGGTAGA
Source organism: Flavobacterium sp. GW821-FHT11G01 (assembly GCF_058808175.1). Classification (NCBI taxonomy): domain Bacteria; kingdom Pseudomonadati; phylum Bacteroidota; class Flavobacteriia; order Flavobacteriales; family Flavobacteriaceae; genus Flavobacterium; species Flavobacterium sp. GW821-FHT11G01. The sequence continues at coordinate 405,726 of NZ_JBXARK010000001.1, forward strand.
GGTCTTGTAACTCCTGAAACTAAAAAACGTTACTTGGAAATTGCAAATCAATTAATAGAAAAAGGAGCTGAAGGAATTATTTTAGGTTGTACCGAAATTCCGTTGGTAATTTTGTCAGGAGATCTTCCTGTTCCGATTTTTGATACCGCTTTGATTCATTCAAATGCTGCAGTTGAATTTCAGTTATCTTAAAAATAATAAATTAAAAAGCCTCAAATTTTGAATTTGAGGCTTTTTAATTTATCTGTAAAAACTACTTTTTAGGAGTCTCTTTTTTGACTGTAGGAATAATTGTTTTCTTCTTAAAAATCGGAATGAAATAAGAAACAGTGTAATTAAAACCGATTCCAAAACTTCCGTCATAAGTTCTGTTAAAACCAGGAATATAAAGATTGTCAAAGCCATCTGGTTTTGTGTTCACTACGAGCATTTTCAATTGAACGCCAAAGCCTACAAACACATTATTAAAAACTTTCGCTTTTAAGCCCATGGCAACTTCAAGCCAGCCAGCGGTAAGGCCGTTATATTTTTTATCGCTTACAATCGAAGGTTGTTCTCCCCAATACGGATTTGGATTATAAATTTTGTAACTATTCAATTCCTGGCTAAAAGTACTGAAACCACCTCGTAAACCTATAGTAATTAAGTTTTCCATATCAAGCCAGTTTTGGTACAAATTGTAATCAAAACCTCCTTTAATATAAGTTCCTGTTGCAGTCGAATTTAATCTGTCGTCGTCTGTCGTTTTATCCTCAAATCCAAGTTCTGCAGCGAGATAATATTTTTTAGTTAAACGAAAATCTCCAACAATTTCGATTCCTTTATAATCTTTGTCATATAAGCCGCGTGTCAATTTGTATAAATCAACACCAACACGAAGTCCATAACGATCTGTTTTGATACTATCTGGTTTTACTTCCTGAATAGCTGGTTTAGCAGTTTCAGTTTTCGGTTTAACGGGAACAGTTTCTTTTTTTACTGTTGTAGTTGATGTTTCCTGGGCCTGAACCAAAACCATTGAAAACAGTAAACAACTACTAAAAAAATACTTTAATGTGTGTTTCATTTTCGATTTCAATTTTAGGATTAATAACAAAAACTTCTTGCATCCAAAGTCCGTTACCATCTGTATCTGTTTGCACAAAAGGTCTTGTTATTGGAGGAGTGTTTGAGAAAGGGTTTAGTTCAAAAATAGTTTTAAAACCACAAGCTCTGGAAACATACAGATCCTGATGCGTATAATTAAATGTAATTTCATCTTTATTTATTGCAGCAGGATTTTCATTTTGCGAATCTAAAACAAAAGAATAAGTAGTTGTTTCCGCATTTGTTTTTAGCGGAATAGAAACGGTGCTTCCGTTAGCTAAATATTTAGTTGTATCTAATGCGGTTTCATTAAAAATAATTCCCGCAGGTTCATCTTTACCAATAACCATTAGGTTCTTAACATTTTTAAGCACTGTTGGATTGTCAGCATCATAAAAAGTAATTACTAATCGTGGTGTAGTAGGTGTGTTTGCATCACAAATATCATCTTTCTCACAACTTGATAAACCAAAAGTAAAGACTAATAAAAGAGAAATTATTTTTTTCATTTATAAATTGTGTTATCTAAGTTCTAAAAGTACAACATTTTCAACATGGTGCGTTTGTGGAAACATATCAACTGGTCGAACGCGGGTAACTTTATATTTTTCGTCCATTAAAGCTAAATCACGAGCTTGTGTTGCCGAATTACAACTTACATATACTACTTTTTTAGGAGCAATTTTCAGGATTTGATCAATAACAGCTGCATGCATACCATCTCTTGGCGGGTCAGTAATGATAACATCTGGTTTTCCATGCTGTGCAATAAAACTTTCATTGAATACGACTTTCATGTCTCCAACAAAAAACTCACAATTTGTAATATTATTGCGTTCTGCGTTTGCTTTAGCGTCTAAAATAGCTTCAGGTACACTTTCTACACCAATTACTTTTTTCGCTTTTTTAGAAACGAATTGAGCAATCGTTCCGGTTCCGGTATATAAATCATAAACTGTTTCATCACCGGTAAGTCCAGCAAAGTCACGTGTTATTTTGTACAATTCATAAGCCTGATCAGAATTGGTCTGGTAAAAAGATTTAGCATTGATGCTGAATTTTAGACCTTCCATTTCTTCGAGAATATAATCTCTACCTTTATATAGTTTAATATCCTGATCGTAGATAGTATCGTTTTGTTTCGCATTTACAACATATTGCAATGAAGTAATCTGTGGAAATTTTTCATATAAATGATCTAAAATCAATTCACGATTTTTTTTGTCATTTTCGAAAAACTGAATCAAAACCATGATTTCTCCAGTCGAAGCAGTACGAATCATAAAAGTTCTTAGTAAACCTGATTGTTCTCTTGGATTAAAAAAGGCTAAATTATGTTCATTAGCAAAATCCCTAATTTCATTTCTGATGGCATTTGAGGGATCTTCTTGTAGATAACATTTTTGAATGTCAAGAATTTTATCCCACATTTTTGGAATATGAAATCCCAATGCATTTCTGTTTCCTAAATCTTCAGTGCTTCCAATTTCTTTCTCTGTTAACCAACGACTGTTAGAAAACGAAAATTCCATTTTATTTCTATAGAAAAATTGTTTCTCTGAACCCAAAATAGTTTCGAATTCAGGAAGTTCAACTTTTCCTATACGTTGCAGGTGATTTTTTACTTCATTTTGTTTGTAATACAACTGTTGGCTGTATTTCATATTTTGCCATTTGCATCCTCCACAAACTCCAAAATGATCGCAAATTGGTTCAATGCGATGTTCTGATAATTCGTGAAATTTTACGGCTTTGCCTTCATAATAGGCTTTTCTTTTTTTGAAAGTTTGTACGTCAACTACATCACCCGGTACTACATTCGGAATAAATATTACTTTTCCGTCTGGAGCCTTAGCTACTGATACTCCTTTTGCTCCAGCATCAAGAACCTGGATTTGATGAAAGACAACTTTGTCTGTATTTTTTCTTCCCATAGCGCAAAAATAAGGGTTTGTAAACTTTTATAAATTTAAATTTTAAAATATTTTATCAAATTGTTGAATTTATTAGTTTAAATGAGTTTAAAAGTTAACTTTGTTTTTAGTATTATCCCCAGATCCTACTTTTTTAACCAATAGTTTTGTTATGTTTTTATGAATTTGTATCACAATCTTTCACAAATTGGCTTTTTGAAAAAAAGTTATGCGTTCAAATTTCTGTTTGTTGCTTTTGTAGGTATTCATATTCCTTTAATTGGAATTTTATTTTTTGTCCTATTTTACTCTCATGACATTTCATCTACTTCTATTTTAATTTTTGCCTTAATAATGACCTTATTGGCGACTGCAATAACGCTTTTAGTATTAAATCAATTGATAAAACCTATTTCAAAAGCTTCAAAATCATTGGATGATTATCGAAATAGCAGAAAACTGTCTGTTTTACCAACAGAATATACAGACGAAGCGGGTTTACTAATGTGTAATATTCAGGAATCTATCTACGAAGCAGAAAGTTTTATAAACGAAAAACAAGATTTAATTTATATGCTTTCACATGATTTGAAAAATTTCGCCGGAAATCCTCAAGGATTGGCAAAATTGATTTTAAGTGAAAATCCATCTGAATCCATAAAACATTTGGCAGATTTAATTTGTGAATCGACCAACTTGCAATTTCGTTATATAGAGAATTTTATAAAACTGCTGAATGAACAGGATCAGGTCGTAAAATTTAATCAGGAACCGCGAGAAATAATATTCCCTAATATTTTACCTTTTATTAATGAACAGGTAGAGCAACGTTTAATTGATAAAAATATTAAATTAAGTTTGAGTTTAGAGACAGAAGTAGCTATTCTTAAAATTGATGAAGGATTATTGATTCAGGTTATCGTAAATTTAATAAGTAATGCTGTTAAGTTTTCTTATTTTGACAGTGAAATCAAGGTCAGAATTTATAATGAAGATTCAAGATTAATAATTACCGTTTTAGATAAAGGAATTGGTTTCAATAAAAATCAAATTGAAGAATTATTCAAGAAATTCACCAAAATGAGTCGATTAGGAACGGCAAACGAATCTTCGACAGGAATTGGTTTGTATTTATGTAAAAAAATAATCGAAAGAAATAAAGGAACTTTAAGTGCTACCAGTGAAGGTAAAAATAGAGGCGCCGAATTTAAGATTGAGTTTGATATCTAATTTTTTCTTTTTTTGATAATTTCATAATTGACAATCGTAAAAAAGTAAAAACATAAATCGGCTGAGATTTTCCCGAAAATAATTCCGAAAAAGTAATTCCCAAACAAAATTGGCATCCAATACATGCAAAAAGGGCGAATGACCAAAAAGTCTAAAAACGCAGGATAGCCAAATTCTAAAACTAAATTTTTCAGTAATAAAACAATTTCCTTAAAAGTGGTGACTTTGTTCAGTGCTTTATTTTGTTGTGCAAGTTTTTTATAAGAAGAAATAAAAATGACACTGTAAAAAGCCAAATATTCTGAAAAAGTAATGATGTATGCTGTTGTTAATCCACTGTAAATTTTACTAAAAAGAGAAGCAGTAAGTGCGGCGCTCGTACTGGCTAATTCAGCGTATTTGTAACGATCAAACCATTCTTTGAATTTAGATTTTTTAAGCATTTCTTATAAGTCACTAAGTTTCTAAGGCTGTAAGTTACTAAGTTTTATCTTAGATTTTAATTATTCTATTGTCTTAGCATCTCAATGACTCAGAATTTTGGCATTTATAATTATTTTTTAAATAATGTAATATAAGAAAGTTTAGGTTTTCCGTCAACACATTCTACTCCGGCAGGAGGTAATGCAACATCGCAAGTGGACGACATGTTCCATTTTACATTAAATGCAGCTTGTGTGTCTGTATAGGTTTTTACTTTTGCCAGAAATTCAGTTTTGTCAATCTTTTTTGAAAAGGCAATATAACCAGTAGCTCCACCACACGGTTTTGAGCCAATCGCCGTAAAGTCCCAGTCATTAGAATTGGTACAAGGTTGAGAATTGACTAGCGAAACCGCAACAATTTCCTGATACATTTTGTCTAAGTTTCGTTGTTCCTTATCTTGGGCAGAATCGTCATCATTGCTACATGAAGCTAATATGAGGCAAATGACAAATAATATAAAACCTGGTTTTTTCATGGTTAGTGAATTTATAGTTAGTTTTATTATCAGATGACATAATTTAAAAATGGTTGCGTTAAAAAAAATGCTAAGTTTCTAAATATCTTGAATTCAAAGTCAAAATAGTTAGAAACTTAGCATTTTTTACTTAGCAATTTAGAGCCTTAGATTACCATAAATGATGAACTGAAGGTTTGATATATTCTTCATAAATCGCATTCATAGCCGAAATCTTTTCAGGCGTTAATTTAGGTAAATCATAAACCGATAAATTTGATAGTACATGATTTGATGTAGAAGCTCCGGGAATGATACAGCTAATATCCTGAAAACTCAAAATCCATTGTAAGGCAATAGGAGCAAGGTTGGTTGTTTCAGGAAATAATGCTTTTAGTTTTTCAACGGCTTTTAAACCTAATTCGTAATCAATACCGGAGAAAGTTTCGCCTTTATCAAAAGCATCTCCATTACGATTGAAATTGCGATGATCTTGTGGTTCAAAAGTTGTTTTTGAATCAAATTTACCTGTTAATAGTCCACTTGCCAAAGGAACTCGGGCAATAATTCCGATATCTTTTTTTCTGGCTTCAGAGAAAAACAATTGTGAAGGACGCTGGCGAAACAAATTAAAAATAATCTGTACCGTCGTTACATTCGAATATTCAATAGCTTTTAATGCTTCTTCTACTTTCTCAACACTTACACCAAGATTTAAAATTTTCCCCTGATCTTTTAAGCGATCAAACATTTCAAAAATTTCAGGTCTGTAATAAACTTCAGTAGGAGGGCAGTGGAGCTGAATTAAATCCAGTGTTTCTAAATTCATTCTTTTCAAGCTGTCTTCAACAAATTTCTGAAGTACTTTTGGCTGATAGCCATCATTCACATGCGGATTAATTTGACGCCCACATTTTGTAGCCACATAAATACGTTCAGATCTTGAACGAACAACTCGTCCAACTGCAGTTTCGCTTAAACCATTTTCATAAACATCGGCCGTATCAATAAAATTTACGCCATTGTCAATTGCAGTGTTTAAAAGTTCGTCAGCCGTTTTATTATCAAAAGCAGATCCCCATTTCCCGCCCACTTGCCAGGTGCCAAGTGAGATTTCGGATATATTAAAGTTTGTTTTTCCTAATTTTCTGTAGTTCATTTTTTTCTTTTTGAGGTTCAAAGGTTCATAGTAGCAAAGGTTCAAAGGTTCAGAGGTTCAAAGTGACAAAGGTTTCTGTAGAGGCGCACAGCAGTGCGTCTTTTGTGAAATATAAAGGTTTATAATTAGGTTGGAAACCTTTGTCACTTTGAGCCTCTGTAACTCTGAGCCTTTTAATCGAACAAATCTGAAGAAAGATATCTATCGCCGCGATCACAGATAACAGCTACAATAACTCCTGATTCTAATTGTTCGGCGATTTTTAAAGCTACGGCAACAGAACCTCCGCTGCTCATTCCTGCAAAAACGCCTTCTTCAAGTGCTAGTCTTTTGGTCATTGCTCTGGCTTCTTCTTCACTTACATCGATAACGGTGTCCACTTTTGAGGCATCGAAGATTTTTGGTAAATATTCCTGAGGCCATTTTCTGATTCCGGGAATTTGAGATCCGTCGCTTGGTTGTGCGCCTACGATTTGAATCGCCGGATTTTTTTCTTTTAAATAAGTCGAAGTTCCAATGATTGTTCCTGTTGTTCCCATTGCCGAAACAAAATGCGTAACAGTTCCTTCCGTATCATTCCAGATTTCGGGACCGGTAGTTTTGTAATGTGCTTTCCAGTTGTCATCATTGGCAAATTGATTTAACATCAAATAACCGCCTTCTGCGACTTTTTTATCGGCATAGTCACGCGAACCAATAATTCCTTCGCTAGCGGGCGTTAAAATCACTGTAGCGCCATACGCACGCATTGTTTGCGTTCTTTCTTTTGTAGAATCTTCCGGTAATACTAATTCAATCTCTATTTGAAACAATTGTGCAATCATTGCCAAAGCAATTCCGGTATTGCCACTTGTTGCTTCAATTAATTTATCGCCTTTTTTAATATCACCTCTTTCCAGAGCCGATGCAATCATGTTATAAGCCGCTCTGTCTTTTACACTTCCGCCGGGATTGTTACCTTCAAGTTTTAGTAAAAGTTTTACGTTTTTATTTTTTACCAAATTGACAGTTTCCATTAATGGAGTATTTCCAATTAGGTTTAGCAATTTCTGTGGACCCATTTTATTTTTTTTCTTTTATTTTAACTTCAGTTGTAGTGGTGTTTAAAACGATAGAATCTGCAGGGATAGATTTGGTAATCCAGGCATTTCCTCCTACAATGCTATTTTTTCCAATAATAGTTTCACCTCCTAAAATTGTTGCATTAGCATAAATGCAAACATTTTTTTCTACAGTAGGGTGTCGTTTTGCGTTCTTCATCTCCTTACTCACACTCAAAGCTCCGAGTGTTACACCCTGATAAATTTTTACGTGTTTTTCGATAACGGTAGTTTCCCCAATTACAATTCCGGTAGCATGATCAATAAAAAAGGGTGAAGCAATTTTGGCACCTGCGTGAATATCCGTTCCGGTAATTCGATGGGCATATTCGCTCATCAATCTTGAAAATAATAATAAATCGAGAAGATACAATTCGTGACTTAATCTATAAATCGCAATCGCATAAAAACCCGGGTAGCCTAAATAAACTTCATCAATGCTGTTTGATGCGGGATCATTCTCTAAAATATATTCGGCATCCTGATTTAATTTTTCCAGAACTCCGGGTAGTTTTTCCAGAAAGCGATCCCAGATAGATTCGCATAAGTTTTCTGGTTTTTTACATGCCAATACTGCAATTTCTTTAAATCGTATTTCGAGTTCGTCGATACTCTGATCTAAAGGTGCATTTGAATCAAAAAGGGTATAGAAAAGCTTTTCGGTAAAATCTTCAGTTTTCGTTTTGATTCCGTAGTTTATATTAGAGTGGCTTTTTAAAGCTTTTATATTTTGTATGATAAGATTTCTTGACACAATTATAAAAATTGAATGGATAAATTTGAAACGCTAAAAGTAAGGTGTTTTTTGTAAATAAAGGCACGAAATACCTAAAGAAATTTTGTTTTGAGGATTCGATTTGTGATAATTAAAGGAATTTCGGAAACCTATAATTTATTATCATTCTTAAGAAGTTAAATGCTTAAATTAGCCAGTAAAATTTATTAAAATGAAAAACAATTCAACTTTTAAGAGTGCTATTTCTGATCTTGAATTTCCGGAAAGTGAGAAAATTTTCGGAAAATCGATACACGATCCTATTCTGGGTCTCATCGTAAAAGAACATCCTTCATTTTGTGATACAGATTGTATCGGGGTTCAGGAATTAAATGTTTATCGTCAAAAATACATTTCGAATTATTTATCTGCCGAAATGGGAGCGCTTTCTGATCTTGAAAAAAGCGTTATAACTTCTTTAAAAGAAGATAAATCGATAGTGAGCATTGTTGAAGATGAAGAAGAGACGAGAAGTTTTGGCCAAAAAATAGCAGATAAGGTGGCTGATTTTGGCGGAAGCTGGACTTTTATCATTTCGTTTTTGCTTTTTATAATGCTCTGGATTGGCTCGAATGTTTTTATTTTGCTTGATAAAGGTTTTGATCCCTATCCGTTTATTTTGCTGAATTTGATTTTGTCCTGTATCGCCGCATTGCAGGCTCCTGTAATTATGATGAGTCAAAATCGTCAGGAAGAAAAAGATCGAAACCGTGCTAAAAAGGATTACATGATCAATCTGAAATCAGAATTAGAGATTAGAATGATTCACGATAAAATTGATCATTTGATTATGCATCAGCAACAGGAATTAATCGAAATTCAGAAAGTACAAATCGAAATGATGAATGATATTTTAAATCAGATCAAAAAATAATTCTTACAAAAATTAAAGGTAAAAATGTTTGAAATAATATCCGCCAAGCATAAAAATAATATTTACGGAAGCAGAAATTAAAAGTATTTTTTGATTGCTTTTTGATTTGTTAAAATAGTAAAATACACCAATTCCTAAAAATAAAAGAGAGGTATATATGGCAGGATACATCTTAAAAGCGCCTAAAAAATCACCTTGAAAAAGTAAGAATAGAGAGCGCTGAAAACCGCATCCCAAACACTCAACTCCAAAGAATGTTTTGAATAAGCAAGGCAGCATGTATTTCTCTAAAACCACAGCAATTATTTTTTACAATTTTACAAAAAAATAATGGATAACAATTCAAAGTATGAAACTGCTATTTTAAAGTTTCATACTTTTGAACTTTTACGATTAAGAAATATGAAAGCTTTAAAAATTATAATAATGATTCTTGCGATTTCGGTTGCGTTATATGAGCAGGTTTCAGCAGAAAAAAACATCTACATCGTGGTAATTGCAATTGCAGTTTTTATGTTTGGAATGATGCAGTTGAGTGCAAAAACACCTAGTAAAAATCAAGATAAAGAAGAAGAAGATGTTGACTAAAGGAGATAAGGTTTCAGTCTTAGATGAGGCCATAAACGGAATAGTAGTTTCAGTGAAAAACAATGAGGTTTTGATTGAAACTGAAGATGGATTTATGATGACATTTTTTGTCAATGAATTGCTTAAAATTCAGGATTCCAGTAATTTAATGAATTCTATTAAAAGAATAGATTTAGATACTGTTTCAAAAGAAAAAGAAGAGCCAAAAGCAAGAAGTTTTGTGAAAGAAAAGAAGGATAAACGCGAAATTTCGGCTCCTGAATTTGATTTGCATATCGAAAAATTAGTACCAAATAAACGCGGAATGTCAAATTACGATATTCTGACTTTGCAGACAGAAACAGCCAAAAGACATATAGAATTTGCGATCAGAAATCGTATTCCTAAAATTGTTTTTATTCATGGTGTTGGCGAAGGAATTTTAAAAGCAGAACTTGATTTTTTATTAGGTCGTTATGACGGAGTAGATTTTCAGGATGCCAATTATCAAAAATATGGCTTGGGTGCAACTGAAGTTTATTTTAGGCAAAACAATAAATAAAATATTTTTTACGTTTAAAATTGTTGTTTTAAGAGCATAAAAAAACATCCATTTTCTTCTCTGAATTTGTATTAAAATCAGTTTTGAAAATGGATGTTTTTTGTAAGAATTTAAAAGCTGTATTTGTATTCTGAAAGCGTTATGAATTATGGTTCAACTACAGTTACATTTCCTAATAAAAATTCTGTTGCTAATTTAAAAGTACTGTTTCCTTTTTGAAGTGTTACATTTTTAAGAACAACTTTGTGTGTAAATACTTTAAGAGAACTTGTTGTAGTAACTTCAATGATTCCACTTACATTTGTAACACCTGCCTGACCAACCCAAATATCTTTTACAATTGGAGATGTTGGTGTTTTTTCCTGGCAATAATAACCTTGCGTAGGTGTTGGAAGATTAGTAGCATATGTTCTGTAATACAGATTATTTGTAGTTGCCGTCGAATTGATCAAACCTTTTCTTGGTTGTCCAACTGGTGTATTTTCACTTTTAAATAAATTTGTATCAAAATTTTCAATTACTAAGGAGTTTGAAGTGTTATTGTTATACACTTTCTTGAAGTCTGAACAATATTTTGCATTTTCAGGTTCTAAAAAACTTACTACCACCGGAGTAACATTGGTAAGGTAATCTCCAAAAACATATTCTGGCTGTACTTGTGGTCCCGAAGGTTTTTCAAAGGTGATGTTTTTGAATATAATATTGTGGTTATAACCAATAATCTCAGTATGACCATCAGTCGGAGCGGGACTTTTATATACAGGATCTGTAGTGATTTCAATTTTTCCCCCTGGTGATACAATCCATTCCTCTGTAACATTTGGTGTTTTTGGAGGTATTGCGCCACATATATTTTCTTTTGCAACTGTACCATCATATGATCTGTAAACAACTCGGTAATTTACATTGTCAATAGTATAAATTAATGGTTTGTCATCAGGTGTAGGTTCGTCAATAATCATACCTGCAGGCATGTTTAATAATAAAGATTCCTGAGGTTTTAACTTGTAAATTAAAGTATTAGTAAGTGGATCACAGCTTGTAGAAGTTACTTCATCAAAATCAATTGTATCAACGGTTAAATCACCGTCATCACAACCGTTTAATAAAAGTGCAAATAACAAAAGGCTTGCATATTTTTTCATCGTAAATTTATTTGGGTCAAAAATAGTGAAAAATTTGGCAAATGATATTTAAGAATAGACAATTGATATTTCATAACTTTGCAGCAATGAAAAAAGTATATCTCGATAACGCCTCTACAACTGCTATACGCCCTGAAGTTATTCAGGAAATGACCAAAGTTATGATGGAAGATTTTGGTAATCCGTCATCTACACATAGTTTTGGGCGAAATGGCAAAACTATTTTAGAACTTTCCAGAAAAAGTATTGCCAAACATTTAAATTGTACTGCACAGGAAATTATTTTTACATCCGGTGGTACAGAAGCAGATAATTGGATACTTCGTTCTGCAGTCGAGGATTTGAAAATAGAGCGAATTATTACGTCTAAAATCGAGCATCATGCTGTTTTATATGCCGTTTTAGCATTACAATCAGATTATAATATTCAGGTTGATTATGTTAACATAAACCCAGATGGGAGCATTGATTTAACGCATTTATCTAATTTATTGGCTGAAGAAAAAAAGACAATTGTAAGTTTGATGCATGTAAATAATGAAACCGGTACTGTTTTAGATTTAGATAGAGTTGGTGTTATTTGCAAGCAATATAATACTTTATTTCATTCAGATACGGTTCAGTCTGTTGGTAAAACAGAAATCAATTTGCAAAAAACGCCAGTTGATTTTATAGTGGCAAGTGCGCATAAATTTCACGGACCAAAAGGAATTGGATTTGCTTTTGTTCGCAAAAACTCAGGTTTACAGCCTTTGATTTTTGGTGGAGAACAAGAAAAAGGGCTGCGTGCCGGAACCGAAGCGGTACATCAAATTGCTGGAATGGCGAAAGCTTTATCTGTTTCTTACGAAAATTTAGATGTGGAAAGAAAATATATTTCCGATTTAAAAATGTATCTGATTGAGCAGCTTGAAATTCATTTTCCAGGCTTTAGAATCAATGGAAAAAAAGAAGATTTTTACAATATTATAAATATTATTTTGCCTTTTTCTTCAGATAAAACGTCGATGTTATTGTTCAGTCTGGACATGAAAGGAATTGCAGTTTCAAGAGGAAGCGCCTGTCAATCGGGAAGTATAAAACCGTCGCATGTTTTAAAAGAAATGCTTTCGGAGACTGATTTAAAATTGCCAAATCTCCGAATTTCATTTAGTCATTATAATACCAAAGAGGATATTGATTGGTTGATTGAGAGTTTGAAGACTATTTAAACTTTCTAAGATACTAAGTCGCTAAGTTTCTAAGTTTTTTTACAGATTTTAAATAATCTAAAATCTGCAATCTAAAATCTAAAATTATTTGCGTATCACTTTTACCTGTGAATCACTTGTTAGTTTTATAATTGTCGAAGGTTTTCCGGCCACTTTATCGTGATATAAATTCACTACATAATCTACACCATTAATAATTGCAGGATTGATATCTTTAAAAGCAATAGGTGTGGGTTGTCCTGAAATATTAGCCGAAGTTGAAACTAAAGGTTTCTTCATACGTTCTAATAATTTAAAGCAAAAAGGTTCTTTTACCAAACGAATTCCAAGTGAGTTATCTGCTGCGATAATATTTGGAGCAACATTTCGTGGTCCGTCCAGTATTAAAGTTGTTGGTTTTTCAGATAAATCTAAAATTTGCCACGCTACTTCAGGAATGTCTATAAAAACATTATACATCATTTTTTCCCCATTCATTAAAACAATCATACTTTGTGTTTCAGCGCGTTGTTTTAATTTGTAGATTTTTGCAACAGCTTCAGGGTTTGTTGCATCACAACCAATTCCCCAAACCGTGTCAGTAGGATAAAGAATAATTCCGCCTTCTTTGATGACTTCGTATGCTTTTATTATTTCTTCGTTCATTATAAATTGATGTTAATTTGTGCAAAAATAATCTTTCTAATTGGTATAATCTTAAATTTTGTTTTGCAAAAAATAAGTTTTTTGCTTTGTTAGACACCAGAATTTGTGTCCGATTTTAAAATTCGGAATTATGAAGAAAGATTATTTTGCTATAGATCGTAAACTTAAGTTAGGACTGAATTAACAAATAAGAGCCAATCCCAAATCAATATTTATCTTATAAATCTATTATTTTGTAGGATGGAACTCCTTTAATTTTAAATTTATTATGGTACATGTACAAGTTGATTAACCTTTCAGAAATAAAACCAAAAATTCGGGCTTGATAAGCATCTTCCGGAATTTTGATTTGAGATTCAAGTTCAAAAAGAATAGAAAATAACCAACTGTAGTAAGTGTCAAATTTTTCTTTTGAAGTAATCATCATATTTCCAATATGAAAAGTAGTTCCTTCATCTAAAAAAGTGACGATACTGTCCTTGTATTCAGGATATTTTTCCAAAATTATTTTCTTTGTCAGATCCCAATCTTCACATCGATGATCATCACAATAGTTTTTGGTTAAAGTGGAGGTTTTAAATTTATATGGTCTGCAAAGAATTACATCATATTCTGAAAGAATTGACGCTATTTTTTCTTCTAATTTATCTGAAGAGACATTGTACAATTTTGTGTTTTTAAAATCCTCAGTTTTAATTTTTTTTTGAGCAGATGGTTTTAAATTATACCAGTCATTATAAAAGTTTAAATATCTTCTATAATGGCATATACCTACATAATCTGCATCTTTTACATTTTTCCAAATCCAATACGCAGCTGTTAATTCACAGTAATTACTGTTTTTTTCTGAAATATTATCAAGTGTATTGTCTCTTAATATATCTTTTGCAATCGTTTCATTTGTTCCGACCTGGATAGGAATAAGTACTTCATTAGATAATAAAGGATTTTCTTTATGAGTGACTACAAAAATTTTAATCATTATTTAATTCTTTTTTAGATCTTGTTAAGGCCATAGCAATTACCTGATGCATATCATAATATTTATATTCAGATAATCGACCTCCAAATATTACATTTTCTTCTCTTAAAGATAATTTTTTGTATTCTTCATACAATGCCTGGTTTTTATCATCATTTATAGGATAAAACGCTTCGTTAGATGGATTCCATTCTTGTGGATATTCCTTTGTGATAACTGTTTTATCTTGTTTGCCAAATTCAAAGTGCTTGTGCTCGATAATTCTTGTGAAATCATAATCAGCATCATTATAATTAACGACAGCATTGCCCTGAAAATTGTCTGTGTCCAGAATTTCATTTTCAAAACGAAGTGAGCGATATTCCAGAACACCTAACTTATAGTCGAAGTACTCGTCAATTTTTCCTGTGTAAACTATTTTATCAGCGATGTCATTAAATTTTGCTCTGTCAGAAAAATAATCGGTGTTTGTTACAACTTCAATTCCTTTTAATAATTCTTCAATCAGTTTATTATATCCGCCAATAGGAATTCCCTGATAAGTATCATTGAAATAATTATTATCAAAAGTGAATCGAACAGGCAACCTTTTAATAATAAAGGCCGGCAGCTCGGTGGCTTTTCTTCCCCATTGTTTTTCGGTATACTCTTTAATAAAATGATCATAAATATCTTTTCCAACCAAACTTAAAGCTTGCTCTTCGAGATTTTTAGGATTTTTAACTCCATAAATTGCTACTTGTTCATCAATTTTTGCTTTGGCTTCCTGAGGTGTTTTAGTGCCCCAGAGTTGATAAAAAGTATTCATATTAAAAGGTAGATTATACAATTTTCCTTTAGCCAGTGCCATTGGAGAATTGACGAAATTATTAAATTCAACGAATTGATTTACATAATCCCAAAGTCCTTTATCGTTAGTGTGAAATATATGTGCTCCATATTTATGAACGTTTATTCCTTCAATATTTTCGCAATATATATTTCCTCCCGCGTGTTCTCTTTTATCGATCACAAGACATTTCTTTCCTGCCTTCTTTGCCTCATGGGCGAAAACACTTCCGAAGAGTCCTGAGCCGATAATTAAATAGTCATATTGCTTTTCCATGGAGGTAAAAATAGATATTTATTAGTAAATTGCAAGAAATTTTACAAAAGCTTCAATGACAGGAAAAATACAAGTTGGTTATCTCGTTTCATATGATTATGAATTATTAAAAAGCTCACTTCCAACAGTGTATAAAGATGCAGATGCAATTTTTATCGCTATTGATAAAAATAGGAATACATGGAATGGTGGTAGTTTTACTATTGACGACTCTTTTTTTGAGTGGATTAAAACTTTTGATATCGATAAGAAAGTAGTTATATATGAGGATGATTTTTATGTTCCAACATTAACTACAATGCAATGCGAAATTAGAGAGAGAAAAATGCTTTCTGAAAAAATGGGGATTGGAAATTGGATTATTCAGGTTGATTGCGACGAATATTTTGTTGATTTTAAAAAGTTCGTTTCAGATTTAAGACGATATGATTCTTATCTTATTAATCCGGAGAAAAACCCAATACAAATTTGTGCTTTTTGGATCATGCTTTATAAGTATACAGAAAAAGGTATTTTATATGTAGATAAACCTCTTAAGGCAATTTTTGCTACAAATTATCCAGATTATAAAAACGGACGAAGAATTAAAGGGCGTCAGATTTATACAAACAACATCGTTTTGCATGAATCGTTATCAAGAACAGAAGAAGATTTACGTTTTAAATTTGAGAATTGGGGACATAATGTAGATGTAGATAAAGGATTTTTGGACAAATGGCTGGCTGTGAATGAAAATAATTATAAGGATTATAAAGATTTTTACTATTTACAACCTAAAAGATGGAAGAAATTAGCCTTTTTTTCAAGTAAAAATATTTCTCAAATAAAGGAGATTATTGAAAATGAAAAGAGATTGAATGTATCGAAGTTCGTAATTAACTTTAAAAATTTTGGACAGTGGCTGAAATTCTTAGTGAAGAAAAAAACAGCATAAAATATAAAAATCAACGAATGACCAAATAGCATTGTTTACGGTTACAGAGTAAGTAGTTATTTTATAAATTATAAATTTTATTGCCTGGTTTCAATTTGAAATCAGGCAATTTTTATTGAAATCCTTTTGCAGGTTATAATTTTAAATGCAAATTAAATCGGGAATAATTGATTTTTCTTAATTATAAGATTATTTTTGTTTCTTCCCATTTTGCTTTGAGAATTGCAAGAGAAGGCCTTTGTTTTAAATAGGAGTAAGCCTAAAGTTATTGACTTTTGGAACCGATTAATTAAGAAAAATAATAAATATTTAATGATCTCAAAATTTAAATTTTCACCAGCAATAAAAAGTTCCAGAGACATTTTGGCTTTTATTAAAGATTTTAATACTTCAGGCGAGTTGTTTGGAAATGGAGATCGCAACATTATAAAATTGTTTGATCTGGAAGGGAAAATAGTCAATATTAAATCATTCAAAATCCCGAATTTAATCAATAAGGTAGCCTATCGATATTTTAGAAAATCAAAGGCAAGACGTTCGTATGAATATGCTACAATTTTATTAGAAAAAGGTATCGGAACGCCTCAGCCGCTTGCATTTTTAGAGAATTTTAATTTTGTTGGTTTAAGAGATAGTTATTATGCGAGTGAGCACTTGGTAACTGACCTGACTTATAGAGAACTTGTAGAAATTCCCGATTTTCCTGATCATGATAACATTCTAAGACAATTTACCAGATTTAGTTTTGATCTTCATGAAAAAGGCATTGAATTTTTGGATCATTCACCTGGAAATACTTTGATTAAAAAGAAGGAAGACGGAAATTATGAATTCTTTTTGGTTGATTTAAACCGAATGGAATTTCATCAGTCTATGACTTTTGAAATGCGAATGAAAAACCTGTGCCGTTTAACTCCCGTAAAAGAAATGGTAGCAGTAATGAGCAATGAATATGCGAAATTGTACCACGAGCCTGAACAAAAAACTTTTGATACTTTATGGAAGTATACGTCTGATTTTCAGGAACAATTTTATAGAAAAAAACGTTTGAAAAAGAAACTTAAATTCTGGAAGAAGTAAGACGGTTAAGTTCTTTATACCGAATAAAGATACTATATGCATTTAGATAACATATCGTAATACCTTTTAATCCATCCAGAAAGCCAAACCGGATTAAATATTGATATAAAAAAGTATAAACAGGATGAAAAATCATTAATAAATAAGATGATTTTTGTCCTTTTTTTTGTTTTTCACTAGCCTTTAAAACGCCGTAGCGGTACATTTTTGCTTTGTAATCCTCATATGAAGTGTACGAGAAGTGAATGATTTTGTTTTTTAAAGTTGCAATTGGTCCATTAACAATTAGTTTTTCATGTACCATTCTGTTCTGATCGTATCGGCAACTTACTTTATTAAAAAGCCTGAAAATCTTATCGGTTTGCCATCCGCTAAAATGCAATTTTTTGTTTTTAAACATAAAAGTTCTATAAATCAAATAAGCGCTGGCGGTATTTTTATTATTTATTGTCGATATAATTTCAGATTTTAAATTTGGAGATAATTTTTCATCGGCATCAATAAATAAAATCCATGAATTTTCTGCCTGATCAATCGCAAAATTTCGTTGTTCAGTATAATTAATGAATTGGTTCTTAATTAGTTTTACGTTTTTAAACGCCTCCACTATACTAACGGTTTGGTCAGTACTATACGAATCTACTACAATTATCTCATCGGCAAAATCGATATCATTTAGTAGTGATTCGATATGAAGTTCTACGTTAAGCGTAATAATTAAAACGGATAACTTTTGCCTTTCATTTTGATTCATCAAATTTTTACTTTTTTCAATTTTTGTATTCTTGAAAATAAGTCTCTAATTTTTCGAGCATCAGGGCTAAAGGATATTCATTGTAATATTCAAAAGTATGCTCTTTTATATATTGCTCTGTATGTTGTTCGTAAATTTCAGGCTTTAAATCTTTTAAATGAATTGAAGCATTTTTGGCTTCATTTTCAAATAATTGCCAGGTTTCTTTTCTAACAGAAGGTGTAAATATAGAAAAAGTAGGAATTTCAAGTGCTTTTGCCATATTTACAGCGCCACCTTCATTTCCTATAAGCATTTCACATTGCGAAAGCAAAGCTAAAAAAGGTCTTAATTCAGTACAATATAAATCAAAAACAATATGCTTTTTTGTTTCTTCCGTGCAGTAATTATAAACCTCCAGAGCTTGTTCTTTTTGATCTGGAATATAATTAAATATTATAGTAGCGTTAGTTTTAGCTACTGTAAAATCTATAATTTTCGCCATTCCTTCTAATGGATACGTTTTATAAACCTCACTACCTAAAATTCCAAACATAATCAATGGTTTTTCAGTGTCTATGTTGTGGCTTTTTACAAGTTTTTTTGCCTCATTAATTTCAGATTCTGTTAAAAATATTTTTGGTTTTACATCTGTAATTTTTTCTGAAATGAAGGGTTTCAAAAGCAATAATCTATTCTCAATTGCTAATCCGTCTTCTGATTCAATTGCATCAAAACGTTCGTAAGTATAATTGTAGAATATTTTAGTGTACCATTTATGATACGAAACTTTATATTTTGCTCCAGAAAATAGCGTAATTAAATTGGTCTCTAATTTAGAGTATACATCAATGACAGCGTCGTATTTTCTGCGGCGAATCTGAAAAATAAATTTAAATAAAGATGGAATAGATTTTCTAACCTTATTTGATAATGGAATTATAGTATCAATATTTGGATTTTCTTTAAGTACATCAACAGAATTTGGATAGCACATATAATCTATCGCAGCTTCGGGGAATTTCGTTTTTAAATTGTTGCAGATTATCGTACTGGTTAATACATCTCCAATTCTTTTTTGCTGAATGACTAATATTCTCATCTATTTTTAAAATTCAATTTAGAAGTCCAAATTACGAACTATTTTATGAAGTGTACAAATCTGTGATGGTATTAAGATTAAAGTAAATTAAAAAAGTTATATTTTTGTGGCTAATAAATTAAAATTTGCAATGGAAATTAGTGGTTTGGTTATTACTTTCAATGAAGAAAAAAATATAGGTAAGTGCATAGATGCTTTATTAAAAGTTTGTAATGAAGTAATTATTGTAGATTCATTCAGTAAAGATCGTACCGTTGAAATTGCAAAAGAAAAAGGTGCAATTGTTATTGAACAGGCTTTTTTAGGAGATGGTCCACAGCGTACCCACGGTCTTCCGTATTGCAAAAATGATTGGATTCTTAACCTCGACGCCGATGAATTTCTTGACAAAGATGCAGAAGAGTTTATTTTAAACGAAAATTATCTGCAAGGAAATCATGATGCTTTTAGTTTTAGAGTTAAAAATTTTTTAGGGAATAAACTTATTGATTTTTCAGGCTGGTATCCAGATCATAAAGTTCGTTTTTTTAATAAACAAACGGCTCATCCATCTGAATCAAAAGTGCATCAAAAAATAATTACTCAAAATGAAAAGAAAGTAGCCGTCCATATCTTACACTACGGTTGGGATTCTTTAGATCAGATAATTGCAAAGAAAAATCAATATTCTGGCTGGCATGCGCAACAATTATACGATCAGGGAAAAAGAATAAATGCTTTTAAACCGGTTCTAAACGGAACTGTTGCATTTATAAGATGTTACTTTTTTAAGAAAGGAATCTTTAATGGAATTGATGGACTTTCAATAGCAATGATTCAAGCTTTTTTCTCTTATATGAAGTATGCGAAGCTTTTGAAACTTCAGAAAAAGCAATAAAATTTAAAAAATAGCGAATAAAAAAATCCAAATTCCAATTGATTAAGATTGGGATTTGGATTTTTTTTAATTTGAAATTTAATATTTATACCGCAACATCGTATTCGCGAAGTGCATTGTTTAATGAAGTTTTCAAATCTGTAGATGGCTTACGAGTACCAATGATCAACGCACATGGTACTTGGAATTCACCAGCAGCAAATTTTTTAGTATAGCTTCCAGGAATAACTACTGAACGTGCAGGAACAAAACCTTTCATTTCAACAGGTTCGTCACCAGTAACATCAATGATTTTTGTTGAAGCAGTCAAACAAACGTTAGCACCAAGAACAGCTTCTTTACCAACATGAACGCCTTCTACAACAATACAACGAGAACCAATAAAAGCACCATCTTCAATAATTACCGGAGCAGCTTGCAAAGGCTCTAAAACACCACCAATACCAACTCCACCACTTAAGTGAACGTTTTTACCAATTTGCGCACAACTACCAACAGTTGCCCAAGTGTCAACCATTGTTCCTTCGTCAACATAAGCACCAATATTTACATAACTTGGCATTAAAATAACACCACTAGAAATATAAGCTCCGTAACGTGCAACTGCATTTGGTACTACACGAATTCCTTTTTCAGCATAATTTCTTTTTAGCAACATTTTATCGTGATATTCGAAAATACCTGATTCCCATGTTTCCATTTTTTGAATCGGGAAATACATAACAACTGCTTTCTTAACCCATTCGTTTACTTGCCATTTGTTTCCAACTGGCTCAGCACAACGTAATTTTCCTGCATCAACCAATTCTATAACTTCTCTAATAGCATCAGTTGTAGTAGTTTCTTGTAATAAAGCTCTGTTTTCCCAAGCTTGTTCAATTATAGTCTGTAAAGAATTCATAAGTTTTAATTTTTGGCAAAGATAGCGTATTTGTAGAAAAGCAAAAAAGTAAAACCTTTTTGAAAATGTTATATATGTAACTTTTTGTTTTGAATTTGATTGATTTTTTTTTAGCTCATATGATTTAATGATTGAAAAAAAATCCCCTAAAAGTTTTTTTACTATCAGAATATGACAAAAGTCAGATTTTACCCTTTTTCTTCGGTTTAATTTCGCACCAATAAATTCTTAAATAATATAAAGAGAATTAAAAATACCATTCCAAAACCAAATATATAAGCAAATATGAATCAGGAAAATCAACTTCAAAACCGAGTTATCGTAATTGACAAAGAAGTTACTTGGGATAAAACACAAGTAATTATGAGCAAAACAAATGCTTTTGGTATTATTGAATATGCCAATGAAGTGTTTGTAGATGTTTCAGGTTATGAAGATTATGAATTAATGGGACAGCCACACAATATTATTCGCCATCCAGATATGCCAAAAGTTATTTTTAAAGTGCTTTGGGAAAATCTCAAACAAGGAAAAAACTTTCATGCGATTGTGAAGAATTTAGCCAAATCAGGAAGATATTATTGGGTAATTACTGATTTTGAAATTGCAAAAAATGAAGATGGAGTGATTGTCAATTATTTTGGAAGAAGACAATCTGTTCCGCAAGAAGTGATTTCACTTCATATAGAACCATTGTATAAAAAACTTTTACAGATCGAAGCGGCAAGCGGAGTTGAGTTTAGTGAAAAATATTTGATTGGATTTCTGGAAGAGAAAAAGAGATCTTATGTAGAGTATATTAAGGAGTTGATTCACGAACAGGAGAAAGCACAGTCGAAATTTGCAAATTATGAACAAGAAGAAATAGAAGAAGAGGAAACAGGTTTTTTTAGGAGATTGTTTAATAGATAAAATGAATTTTTAGGTTTTGAATATTTTGGAGAAGATCCGTTTTGGCTTTCAAAACGGATTTTTTGTTTTATTAGGATAGAAAATGACAAGAAGCTTATGTTTGCATTACGATTTAGAATCGGAAATTAAAAATAGCTATCTTTGACAAAAATTACAAAATGCCTAGAATTCTTTCCATAGATTACGGACAAAAACGCACGGGAATTGCTGTTACAGACGAAATGCAAATTATTGCTTCGGGCTTAACAACCATTCCGACCCATACTTTAATTGATTTTTTGAAAGATTATTTTGCTAAGGAAAAAGTCGAAACTGTGTTAATTGGAGAACCTAAGCAAATGAATGGTCTACCATCAGAAAGTGCTTCAATCGTTAAAGGATTTGTGACTCATTTTTCAAATATTTTTCCTGATATGAAAGTTGTTCGTGTTGATGAACGTTTTACCTCAAAAATGGCATTTCAAACCATGATTGATAGTGGTTTGAGCAAAAAACAGCGTCAAAATAAAGGATTGATTGACGAAATTTCGGCAACGATAATGCTTCAGGACTATTTATCTTCTAAAAGGTTTTAAACACTTTTGCTTAAATTCACATAACATTTTATTTTTTAGAATTTCCTAACTTTTATCATGTAAATTTTAGTTTTTTTTTGCAATTATAAAAAGTACCTTTGCACTTTAAAAACAATACTGTTATGCCTGACGAAACCATACGTTCAAATAGTGAAGTAGTACTAATAGGAGCTGGAATTATGAGTGCCACTCTTGGAGTAATTTTGAAAGAATTACAACCTGATATTAAAATTGAAATTTACGAAAGACTTGATGTCGCTGCAGCCGAAAGCTCAGATGCCTGGAATAATGCAGGAACGGGACACTCTGCCTTTTGTGAATTAAATTATACTCCAGAGAAGGCAGACGGAAGTATTGATCCTAAAAAAGCGATAAGTATAGCAGAATCATTTGAAGTTTCTCGTCAGTTTTGGTCTTACCTTGTACAACAAAACAAAGTACCTTCTCCTGATAATTTTATTAAAAGTGTTCCTCACATGAGTTTTGTTTGGGGAGATAAAAACGTTAAATATCTTAAAAAACGTTTTGAAGCTTTACAAAGCAATCCAATTTTTTCTCAAATGGAATTCAGTACCGATTTTGAGCAGTTAAAAAAATGGATGCCACTTGTAATGGAAGGCAGAGAAGCCAGCGATAAATTAGCAGCAACTCACATGGAAATTGGTACTGATGTAAATTTCGGAGCCTTGACCAGAAGCATGTTTAATTATCTGGAAAAACTAGATGGGGTTTCTTTGTACTTTAATCACGAAGTGCAAAAATTGAGACAGCGTGAGGATAAATCCTGGAGAATTAAAATCACTGATTTGTCGACAGGCCAAAAAAGAAAAGCATATACTAAATTTGTTTTTATTGGTGCTGGTGGTGGTTCATTGCCATTGTTAGAAAAAGCAAATGTTCCTGAAGGAAATGGTTACGGCGGTTTCCCGGTAAGCGGACAGTGGTTAAAATGTACAAATCCGGAAGTTATTGCAAAACATCAGGCAAAAGTATACGGAAAAGCTAGTGTTGGAGCTCCTCCAATGTCGGTTCCACATATTGATACTCGTGTAATTGATGGTGAAAAAGCATTACTTTTTGGACCATTCGCAGGGTTCTCAACTCGTTTCTTAAAAAATGGTTCTTATTTAGATTTACCATTATCTATAAAAGCTAATAATTTGATTCCGATGTTATCTGCGGGATTTCACAATATTCCATTAACTAAATATTTAATTGAGCAGGTTCGCCAGTCTCCAAAAGACAGAATGGCTGCATTAAGAGAGTATTTACCAACCGCACGTTCTAAAGACTGGAAATTAGAAAGAGCAGGACAGCGTGTTCAGGTAATTAAAAAAGATGAAAAAGAAGGTGGAGTTTTAGAATTCGGAACTGAAGTAATTAATACACATGACGGAACTTTGGCAGTTTTACTTGGAGCTTCTCCAGGAGCATCAACTGCAGTTTCAATTATGGTTGATTTAATTAGCAGATGTTTTTCAAATCAAATTAAAACGCCGGAATGGGAAGCAAAAATGAAAAATATGATTCCTTCTTACGGTCAGACTTTAAATGATAAACCAGAGCTTTTGGCAGAACTTAGAAAGCATACTTCTGAAGTTTTGAAATTGAAAAACAATTAAGCTTAAACTTATATATAATGACAAATCCAGATGAATTAATCTGGATTTGTTGCTTTTAGTTCTTTCGTTATTTTCAAAATCTTTTCGGCAAGATTACTCATCCAAATCAATTGCTCAATAACCATTTGTGCTTCCTGCATTTTGGCCTGACGCGTTTCTTTGTCAAGATCTTCATCTGTAGCCAAACGTGTAAAGTTTTTGCGTTTTAGTTCTTCAAATTGTAGCGTAACATCTTCTTTGTCAAAAAAAGTGTCTTTTATAATGGTTTCATTTTTTAAAATAGAAATCGACTGATCTAAATTAGATAAAATGGTTTTTATAATGTAGTTGAACGATTCTGAGGCTGATGTTGTTTGGTGCGACTGAATATAAGTTGATAAAGATGCTAAAGCAGAAAGTATCGAGTGATTTAAAACGACTAATTTATTGACTAACGGCAATGTTTTTTGTTTCGATTTTGGTTCCTGCATCATGCGCTGAAAAGAAGTCATCAAATTACCAATTTCTACAAAAGCATGTTTTCTGGCTAATCTATACGAAGTTGGAATTTCTCCTTTTTTATTATAATAATCAGCGATCTCTTTTAAATAATTTCTGTTTGCCCGAATAGAGTTTTCAATATGTATTGGTGTATTAATAAATTCCCAGGCTGGCCATAAAAACTGATTGGCTAAAAAAGCCAAAATAGCTCCCGCAAGCGAATCTAAAATTCTAAACTGAATTACTTCCACAACATCCGGTGTCAGAATTCCGTAAATAAAAACGACATACATCGTTACAAAAGTCGCACTGATTTTGTAATTGATTTGTGTAAATGAGATTCCAAGAAGCATACAAACAATAGAGAAAATGCTCAATGCAACATGATTTTGAACAACTGATACGATTCCGAAAGCTAATAATCCTCCTAAAATTGTTCCGAAAATTCTATTATAGGACCTTTCTTTTGTAAGTCCGTAACCTGGTCGCATGATCACGACAATCGTTAATAGAATCCAATAGACATTTTGAAACGGAAGAATCTTTCCAATAAGAAAACCAATCAAAATTGTAATAGTCAATCGTAATGAATGCCTGAAAATAGAAGATGAAAAACTTAAATTTTCAGTCAAAGTACGTAATGGATAATATTGTGGTGTAAGGAATTTTTCCAGCTCTTTATCTTTGTCTTTTAGTTTATAAGACTGCATGGCAAGTGAAAAAGCACGTTGAATGATTTTAATTTTACCAACCTGATTTTTAGCATATTTCAGCATATTGGTCAACATCAAAACTCCTTCTGAAGCTTCTTCTTTTCCTAATTTTTTTTCATAATCAAAAATGGCAAATTCCAAGGCGTCCAATTCATTTTTTAAATCATTCTTGTCTACATAAACAGCAATATGATGAACATTTTTAGAGAGCTTTTTTAATGTTGAAGCTAATTTGTAAGCTACATTTTGATAGGTGCGAAGTACTTCAGGATGTTTGGCAAATTTCTCATGAAGTTTGCTGTGATCAAATGAAGTGTATAAAGCAAGTTCCTGTATTTCTACCAAAGTAATAAAAACCAGTAACATTTTTCGGTTTTGGGCAGTGGATCCAGAAGTGTTTTGATTACCGATAAGCATCTTTCTTAAATCTTCATGAATCAAATTCAAATCGACCTGAACAGCTAATTGTTTTTCGATAATCGTCTCTCTATTCGCTTCAGGATTCCATAAATCACCTCTTAATTTTAGATATTTTGCGGTTAGTTTTATTCCTTCTGCAATCTGTAATTCTACGTATTTATAAGGTTGAATAAAATGAAAGACAAGTGATACAATTAAGTATAAAATACCTCCAATAAAAATAAAACCTGAATATTCAAAAGCCTCCCAACCAGTATGTAAATGTCCAAATGATAATGAGATTGATAATAAGGCAGAAAACGATACCAATGTGGCTCGTTGCCCGTAAACCGAAATCATAGAGCATAAAAACAACAAAAAACCTAAAAAAGGATAAAATAAAAAAGGATACGGATAAGCCAGATTGACTAATAAATTGACTCCCGAAACTATTATTGAAGCTACAATTAAACCTTTTATTTTATGACTTAACGAACTCGGAATATCACTCGGATAGGTATAAAAAGCGCCAAGAGCAATTGTAAAACCTATTTCAAAATGACCTAAAAAGTTTAAAATCAGCACAGGAACTACCGAAGCAATGGTTACTTTTGAGGCGTTTAAAAAAGAAGTACTGTTCGTGAATTTCGAGATGCGATCAAACATATGATGAGGTTTACTAACAAAGGTAAGAATTGTACGAATTAATTTGGCATAATTATAGCTGAGATTTTAACAGAGAGGTAAAAAATACAATTTAATATGTTGTTTAGAATTATTCGTTGACTATTTTTTACTATTTTTGCCAGCTGAATTATGGGAACTAAATTCAGGGTTTTCAGTAGATAATACATAAATTAATACAAATGATTTTACCAATTGTAGGATATGGTGATCCTGTTTTAAGAAAAGTGGGTGAGGCAATTACGCCAGATTATCCAAACTTAAAAGAAACAATAGCAAACATGTATGAAACCATGTACAACGCATATGGTGTTGGACTTGCTGCACCGCAGGTAGGTATGGCGATTCGTTTGTTTGTTATTGATACGACTCCTTTTAGCGATGATGAAGATTTGCCATCTGATGAACAGAAAGATTTAAAAGGTTTCAAAAAAACTTTTATCAATGCTAAAATTGTTAAAGAAGAAGGAGAAGAGTGGAGTTTTAACGAAGGATGCTTAAGTATTCCTGACGTTCGTGAAGATGTTTATAGAAAACCAACTGTTACTATTGAATATTGTGAAGAAGACTTTGTAATGAAAACAGAGGTTTTTGATGGTTTAATTGCGAGAGTTATTCAACATGAATACGATCATATCGAAGGTATTTTGTTTACAGATAAAATATCTTCTTTGAAAAAACGTTTGATTCAAAAGAAATTGAAAAATATTACTGAAGGTAAAACTTTTCAAGAGTATAGAATGAAATTTGCTGCTGCTAAAAAAGGAAGATAATTGTTCTGCAAAAATTAGAGCAAAATAAAAATATAAAAAGAAATTCTTAATACTAATTTTAATAAACATGAATTTAGATAAAATTTTAGCCATTTCTGGAAAACCAGGTTTATATGTATTGAAAGTACAAACTCGTACAGGTTTTGTGGCAGAATCATTAACAGACGGAAAAAAAATCACAGTAAACTTAAAAAGCAATGTAAGTTTATTATCAGAGATTTCAATTTATACATATGAAGGCGAAAAACCTTTGACAGAAGTAATGCAACGTATTGCTGTTAAAGAAAACAAAGGTCAGGCTATTTCTCATAAAGAAGATAATGCAACATTAATAGCTTACTTCAAAGAAATTTTACCTGAATATGATGAAGAAAGAGTTTATCCTTCAGATATTAAGAAAGTATTAAACTGGTATAATACACTTGAGGCTAAAGGTTTGGTTACTGATTTAGCTCCTGCTGCTGAAGAAGCGCTAGTAGCTGAAGAAAAACCAAAAAAAGCTCCTGCTGCTAAAAAAGCAAAAGCTAAAAAAGAAGAATAGTAGTTATACATTCAAATATATTAATCCTGTTGAGATGTTTTCTTGATAGGATTTTTTACTTTTACATCATTCGGTTTCAACCAAAAAAAACTTCAAAAATGAGCAAAGAACTTCAATTAAAAGCTTTCGAAAGATTATTAATTATCATGGATGAACTTCGCGAGCAATGCCCTTGGGATAAAAAACAAACTTTGCAGACATTAAGACATCTTACGATTGAAGAAACTTACGAATTAGGAGATGCTATTTTGGATAACGATCTAAATGAAGTGAAGAAGGAATTAGGAGATTTGCTCTTGCACATTGTTTTTTACGCTAAAATTGGCTCTGAAACAAATGATTTTGATATAGCCGACGTTTGCAATGAAATCTGTGATAAATTGATTCACCGTCATCCGCATATTTACAGTGATACTGTTGTTAAAGATGAAGAAGAAGTGAAGCAAAATTGGGAAAAACTAAAACTGAAAGAAGGTAAAAAATCGGTTTTAGAAGGAGTTCCAAGAAGTTTACCGGCTTTGGTAAAAGCTAGTCGAATTCAGGATAAAGTAAAAGGTGTTGGTTTTGATTGGGAAGAACCGCATCAGGTTTGGGATAAAGTTCAGGAAGAGCTGGAAGAACTACAAGAAGAAGTAAAATCTGGTGATCAGAATAAAATTGAAGCCGAATTTGGAGATGTTTTGTTCTCAATGATAAATTATGCCCGATTTTTAAATGTAAATCCAGAAGACGCTTTAGAACGTACAAATAAAAAATTCATTAAACGTTTTCAATATTTAGAAAGTAAAGCAGGCGAATTAGGAAAACCATTAATGGAAATGACTCTGGCAGAAATGGATATATTTTGGAATGAAGCCAAAAAACTATAATTAATCGGCTAATTTTTTAAGCGATTTTACATCTTTAAGTATTATTTTTTTACCAACCAGTTCAATAAATCCTGATTTGTTAAAGTCTGATAATAAACGAATACAGCTTTCTGTAGCAGTTCCTATCATTCCGGCTAATTCTTCTCTGGTTAGTTGTACTTTTAAAGTTTTATCTTCGTTTTCTCCAAAAAAGTTATGCAAGTAAAGTAAAGTTTCAGCTAATCGCTGTTTTACCGTTTTTTGAACTAATGCAATTTTATCATTTTCAGATTCTTTTAAATCTTCACAAACGGTCTGCATTAATTTCATGGAAAATTGGTTGTTGTTATTGAAAAAACCAATGATTTCAGATTTAGGAATAAAGCAAACTTCCATATCTGCTACTGCTTTTGCGGTTAAATTGGCAGGTTCATTACTAATCATAGAGCGTTGGCCTAATAACTCTCCTGATTTAACTAATTTTACAATTTGGTCTTTTCCGTTAGCACTAAGTTTAGAAAGTTTCCCAACTCCGTCTTTTACACAAAAAACGCCATTAGTTACTTCACCTTCTTCAAAAATAGCTTCACCTTTTTTTATTTTATAAGTTGTTTTGCTATTGGCTAATTTTATTACTTCTTCTTTATTTAAGGCTTGTAAAGAAGTTAGTTGTCGTACTATACACTGGTCACATTTATTCATGACAAAAGATTTTATGCAAAATTAACCATTATTCATATCTTAAAGCATAATAATTATATAAAAAAGATAAGAAATAATCTACGACTGTCATTTGCCTTTTTTTATTTCTTAAATTAGAATCATAATTTCTTAAAACGTGATAAATGTCATATTTATAGTCTTTTGCTATTTATAAACTTTGCAAAAGTTAAAAAAACAAATTATGAGTGAGCAAGGTTGTTTTCATTGTGGGTTAACCATTACCAAAAATGAAGAAATCAATTTTGATGGAAAAAAGTTTTGCTGTAATGGATGTAAAACGGTTTACGAAATTTTCAGTCTTCATGATTTGACTTGTTATTATGATTTTGAAAAATCTCCGGGTGCCACTCCGCAAGATATCAACGGTAAATATGATTTTTTAGAAAACGAAGTTATTCTTTCAAAAGTATTAGAATTTCAAGAAGGAAATACAGCTATTGTTTCTTTAAATATCCCTCATATACATTGCAGTTCCTGTATTTGGATTCTCGAAAACCTAAATAGAATTCAAAGCGGAATTAGTATTTCACAAGTTAATTTCCCTGAAAAAAAAGTTCGAATTACTTATAATTCTGATCTCATATCACTCAAATCCATTGCTTATCTTTTAAATTCCATAGGATATGAGCCCTATATAAGTTTAGAGAACTATGAAGCAGGTAAAAATAATGTAGACAGAAGTTTGACTTATAAACTTGGAGTTGCCTTTTTTTGTTTTGGAAATATTATGTTATTATCATTTCCGGAATATTTCGAAATCAAGGAATTTTGGCTGGATAATTATAAACCATTTTTTAGAATTCTGATTTTTTTATTAGCGTTGCCAAGCTTTTTATATTCTGCAAGTGGTTATTATGTTTCTGCTTATAAAAGTATCAAATCAAAAATGCTGAATATTGACGTTCCTATTGCATTAGGGATTATTGTGATGTTTGTACGCAGTACTTTTGATATTGTAATGAACTACGGATCAGGTTTTTTTGACAGTTTAACGGGTTTAGTTTTCTTTATGTTACTGGGGAAAATGTTTCAAATTAAAACTTATAGTTTTTTAAGTTTTGAGAGAGATTTTAAATCTTATTTTCCAATTGCAGTCACTAAAATTAATATTGATGCCTCAGAAGAGAGTGTGCCCATTTATGACGTCATAAAAGGCAATAGGTTATTGATTAGAAATCAGGAATTGATTCCGGTTGATGGTATTTTAATTAGTGAAAAAGCTGAAATTGATTATAGTTTTGTTACCGGAGAGGCTGTTCCTATTACTAAAAAATCAGGAGATAAAGTTTTCGCAGGAGGAAAACAAATCGGAAAAGTAGTAGAAATGGAAGTTTTATATTCTGTTTCACAAAGTTATCTGACACAGTTGTGGAGTAATGAAATTTTTCAAAAAAATGTAGAACAAAAACATAAAACAATTACAGATAAAATTAGTCGTTATTTTACCCCAATCTTATTATTAATTGCTTTTGCAGGATTTGGCTACTGGATTTTTATTGATGCCAATACTGCTTTTAATGTTTTTACAGCCGTATTGATTGTTGCATGCCCATGTGCGCTTGCACTGACTGCGCCCTTTACTTTTGGAAACATTTTGAGAATTATGGGCAGGCAGAAAATGTATCTTAAAAATGCTTTGGTTATTGAACAATTGGCCAAAGTTGATACTATAGTTTTTGATAAAACAGGTACAATAACAACGAATAATAAATCAAATATTGTTTATGAAGGAAATCCCATTTCAGATGAGAATTATACTTTTATAAAAAATGTATTGCGTGCTTCAAATCATCCGTTAAGCAGAATGTTATATGATTTTTTGCCAGATTCAAAACGAATAAAAATTGATGATTTTGAAGAAATAACTGGTAAAGGAATTTTAGCTTCAATTGAAAATAAAACAATTCAAATTGGTTCAGCAACATTTGTTGGCTATTCAGATTTAGATACTGAAGAAGTAGAAAAAACGGCGTTACATATCAAAATTGATAATGTATATTATGGTCAGTTTAATTTTCAAAATCAATATAGAGATGGTCTTGCAACGTTATTTTTAACACTAAGTAAAAAATATAAAATTAAAGTGCTGTCAGGAGATAATGATGGAGAAAGAGGTAATCTTGAAGCAATTTTACCAAAAGGTACTGAGCTTATCTTCAATCAGAAGCCCGAACAGAAACTAGAATTCATTAAAAACTTACAGAAACAAGACTATAATGTAATGATGATCGGTGACGGTTTAAATGATGCCGGTGCTTTGGCGCAAAGTAATGTTGGAATATCTATTTCTGAAAATGTCAATGTTTTTTCTCCCGCATGTGATGCAATACTGGATGCCACTGAATTTTCCAGACTGGACTATTTCTTAAAATTATCTCAAAAATCCATTTTGATTATAAAAATGAGTTTTGTCTTATCACTTCTCTATAATGTTATTGGTTTGTTCTTTGCTGTTACGGGTAATCTTCTTCCTTTAGTAGCTGCGATTATTATGCCTTTAAGTACAATTACAATTGTAAGTTTTGTTACTGTAATGTCTAACTATTTCAGTAACAGTAATTTAAAACGATTATAAATAATTGTAAATAAATTTTTATTAAATTTAACATACGCCTTTTACCATGATAATTATCATATTTTAAATGCCTGTAACCTATTAATTTTGTTAACATAAATTTAAGGTATGAGTGTAATTTATCTATTAATTTCAGTTAGTATTTTCGTAGCAATCGGCTTCTTCATTGCCTTTATCATCGCTGTCAAATCTGGACAATACGATGATGATTATACGCCTTCAGTCAGAATGCTTTTTGACGATGAAACCAAAATTACCCCTCAGAATAATAATTCACCAACCGAAGAAAAACAAGTATAATTATGGAAATAGAACAGTTTTACTACGACAACAAAATTGTAAAAAAATTCATTTATGCCACTATTCTTTTTGGAGTAGTAGGTATGTTAGTGGGGCTAACCCTTGCGGTTATGTACCTTTTTCCCAACATGACAGATGGGATTTCATGGCTGAGTTACGGACGACTAAGACCATTACATACAAATGCGGTAATTTTTGCCTTTGTAGGTAATGCTTTTTTTGCTGGTTTGTATTACTCACTTCAGCGATTGCTAAAGGCCAGAATGTTTAGTGATTTTTTGAGTAACTTACACTTTTGGGGCTGGCAATTAATTATAGTAGCGGCAGCTATAACATTACCATTAGGATATACTTCTTCAAAAGAATATGCTGAACTAGAATGGCCTATTGATATTGCAATTGCATTAATTTGGGTAGTAATGGGCATCAATATGATTGGTACTATGTTACGAAGAAGAGAAAGGCATTTGTATGTTGCAATTTGGTTTTATTTGGCCACATTCGTAACAGTTGCAGTTCTGCATATTTTTAATAATATCGAACTACCAGTCTCTGCGTTAAAAAGTTATTCAGTCTATGCCGGTGTTCAGGATGCCTTGGTACAATGGTGGTACGGTCATAATGCGGTTGCATTTTTCTTAACCACTCCGTTTTTGGGTCTGATGTATTATTTTATTCCCAAGGTAGCAAATCGACCTATATATTCTTATAGATTATCTATTATTCACTTTTGGTCTTTAATTTTTATTTATATCTGGGCTGGTCCTCATCATTTATTGTATTCAGCCCTGCCAAACTGGGCTCAAAATTTAGGTGTTGTATTTTCAATAATGCTTATTGCTCCATCTTGGGGAGGTATGATCAATGGACTTTTAACTTTAAGAGGTGCCTGGGATAAAGTTCGTGAAGAACCAGTTTTAAAATTCTTCGTTGTTGCAATTACAGGTTACGGAATGGCAACTTTTGAAGGACCAATGCTATCTTTGAAAAATGTAAATGCTATTGCGCATTACACAGATTGGATTATTGCACACGTACACGTTGGTGCTTTAGCATGGAACGGATTTATGTCTTTTGGTATTATTTACTGGTTAATTCCCCGAATGACAAAAAGTACTTTATTCTCAAAGAAATTAGCCAATTTCCATTTCTGGATTGGAACTTTAGGGATTATTTTATATGCATTGCCAATGTACGTTGCAGGTTTTCAACAAGCTTCTATGTGGAAACAATTTAATCCTGATGGGACTTTAACTTATGGAAACTTCCTTGAAACAGTTACTGCAATCATGCCTTTATATTGGATGAGAGCAATAGGAGGAACTTTATATCTGGTTGGGATGCTGACATTGGTTTACAATATTATAATGACAGTTAAAGCAGGTGAAACTATTGAAGATGAATTGGCTCAGGCTCCAGCCTTACAAAGAATAAGTAGCAATAGGCTTAATGGCGAAAAATTCCATACTTGGTTAGAAAGAAAACCAATTCAATTGACCATTTTGGCAACAATTGCTATTGTAATTGGAGGAGTTATTCAAATTGTACCAACAATAATGATAAAATCTAATATTCCGACTATTTCAAGTGTAAAACCATATACACCACTAGAACTTGAAGGCCGTGATTTATATATCAGAGAAGGTTGTGTAGGCTGTCACTCACAATCAGTTCGTCCATTTAGAAGTGAAGTCGAACGTTATGGGCCACAATCAAAAGCAGGGGAATTTGTGTATGATCATCCATTTTTATGGGGATCAAAACGTACTGGTCCGGATTTATTAAGAGTTGGTGGAAAATACAATGATAACTGGCACTTTAATCATTTTTGGAATCCACAAAGCACTTCTGCAGGTTCAATCATGCCAGGCTACAAATGGTTATTTGATAACAAGGCAATGGATCTTTCATTGACTCAAAAGAAAATGCAGGCTATGGTTTCACTTGGTGTACCTTATACAGCAGATGAAATTGCAAATGCTCAAAAAACATTGAGAACTCAAGCTTTATCGATAGAAAAGAGCCTGGAAAACGATCCTGACTTTGTAAAAAGTTATAAAGACAGTAAGAGCAAGGCAGCTGCAAAAGGAGAGAAGTTTGTTCCAATGAATGAAAGAGAAATTGTTGCTCTGATTGCTTATGTACAAAGACTTGGAACAGATATTAAAGTAAAAGAAACTGCTAAAAAATAAAGCCATGTTTGAACAGATAAAACACAATATGGAGAATATATCGGGTATAGAAATTTACCCGATCCTGTCTCTCTTAATTTTCTTTTTCTTTTTTGTGGGATTAGGCTTTTGGGTATTCTCCTATCAAAAGGATAAAATTAAAGAGATGAGTGAAATTCCTTTAAATGAAGGACTTGGTGTAACTTCAAAAGATAAATAAAATGAAAAAGTTTTTCCCGGCATATGTAAGAGTACCATTGTTTTTTTTCATTGGTTTTGCTTTGATGGAATATTGTATAGATTCTGGAGATAAGCCAGCTTTTATAAAATATCCAATGGTTTCTGTTTTTTTGTTTGTATTTCTATTTATCCTGATTGCTATTGAAATTACATTGAACGCTGTTAATCGTGTGATGTATCAATTGATGACACCTGAAGAAAAAGCAAAATTAAATTATGAAAATAGTTTGAGTTTAAAGGAAAGTACCTGGTTTAAAGACCTAATGCAAAAGCTTACTAAAACACAGCCAATTGAAAAAGAAGGTGATCTGTTATTGCATCATGATTATGATGGAATTAAAGAATTGGATAACAATTTGCCACCATGGTGGGTATATTTATTTTATATCACTATAATTTTTGGAGTTATCTATCTTGCCCGTTTTGAAATTTTTGGAGCTGACAATCAAGAAATGGAGCTTAAAAAAGAAATGGCACAGGCAAAAATTGATGTGGATGAGTATTTAAAAACAGCTCCGGATTTAATGGATGAAAAAACGGTTGTTTTACTTACTGATAAAGAAAGTTTAGAGGCTGGTAAAGAAATTTTTACAACCAATTGTGCAGCTTGCCACAGGGCAGATGCCGGTGGACAAATTGGCCCAAACTTAACAGACGATCACTGGATTCTAGGTGGAGGAATTAAAAATGTTTTTCATACGATTACTAATGGAGGCCGTGATGGAAAAGGAATGGTTTCCTGGAAAACAAACGGTATGAAACCAAAAGAAATTCAAAAAGTGGCAAGTTATATATTGTCTTTACAAGGCAGTAAGCCTAAAGATCCGAAAGAACCTGAAGGAGAAATCTGGACAGATGAAAGTGCTCCTAAAGATACTGCAACTAAAACACCAGATAGTACAGAAGTTAAAAAATAATAATCATAATCATGTCAAATTTACCAGACGAAGCTTTTAGAGATACCATCGGAACTATTGATGAAGGCGGTAATCGAAAATTTATTTTCCCTAAAAAACCGTCTGGTAAGTTCTATGGTTATCGAAAAATGGTCAGTTATGTTTTGCTGGCTATTTTAGTTGCAAATCCGTTTATAAAGATAAATGGTAATCAATTTATGATGTTCAATGTTATGGAACGTCGTTTTAATATTTTTGGTTTTCCGTTCTGGCCTCAGGATTTTTATCTTTTTGTAATATCGATGCTCGTCGGTGTTGTTTTTGTGATTTTGTTTACGGTTGTTTTTGGTCGAATATTTTGCGGCTGGATTTGTCCTCAGACTATTTTTTTAGAAATGGTTTTCCGTAGAATTGAATATTGGATTGATGGGGATCGTGGTGCACAATCGCGTTTAGCGCGCCAGGAATGGAATGCTGAAAAAATCCGAAAAAGACTTACTAAATGGACAATCTTTTTTCTAATTTCTTTTGGTATAGCTAATGTCTTTTTAGCCTATTTAGTTGGTAGTGATGCATTATTTTTAATGATTGAACAAGGACCAATTAAGCAATCAAGCAATTTTATAGCACTACTAATCTTTACAAGCGTTTTTTATTTTGTTTTTGTTTGGTTTAGAGAACAGGTTTGTATAATTGCTTGTCCATATGGAAGATTACAAGGTGTACTTTTGGATAATAAATCTATTAATGTAGCCTATGATTTTGTTCGGGGAGAAAAGGAAGCAGGGCGCGCTAAATTTAATAAAAAAGAAGATAGAGCTACCGCAGGAAAAGGAGATTGTATTGATTGTCACCAATGTGTGCACGTTTGCCCAATGGGAATTGACATTAGAAACGGAACACAATTAGAGTGTACCAATTGTACCGCCTGTATTGACGAATGTGATGCAATAATGGAAACAGTAGGTTTGCCTAAAGGCCTTATTCGTTATGCTTCTGAAGATGAAATAGCAAAGAAAGAACCTTTTAAATTCACAGCGAGAATGAAAGGTTATACAGCTGTATTATTCATTTTGCTAAGTGTTTTCGTGGGAATGTTGTTTTTACGAACGAATGTTGAGGCTATTATTTTGCGTTTACCGGGACAATTGTTTCAGCATAAAGGTGATAAAATAAGTAATGTTTATACTTATAAGATTGTAAACAAAACAATGAAGGATTACAATGATATTCATTTTGAATTGATTGAACAAAAAGGTGAAATTAAAAATGTTGGAAAAAAACATTTTAAAATACAAAAAGAAGGTATTTCTCAAGGGACTTTGTTTATAGAAATTAACGAAGTTCTTTTAGAAAGTGATAAAACAAAAGTTAAGATTGGGGTTTACAACGGCAAGGAATTGCTTGAAACTACCACAACAAACTTTTTAGGTCCACGTAGTTTTAATTAAAAATAATACCACCATGAAAATAAATTGGGGAACTGGAATTGTCATTGCTTTTGCATTATTCATGACTTTTATATTATATTTTGTATTTGAGGTACAATCTAACAGTAAATATGATAATGACTTAGTTGTGGAAGAATATTATAAACATGACTCACATTTTCAGGAAGAAATGGCACGAGTGCAAAATGCACAGGATTTACAACAAAAACCTTCAATTATATATAATAATGAAGGCGTGAAAGTTACTTTTCCTGCTACTTTCGAAAGTAATAAAGTAAAAGGGAATGTGTTATTATACCGCCCTTCTAATAAGAAATTTGATTTTAATACTCAGATTGCGTTGACCGATTCAGCTTTACTAATCCCAAAAAACAAACTGGTTAAAGGTCGTTGGGATGTCAATATGGAATGGCAATATAACGGAACAAAGTATTTAACTAAAGAGGTTATTTACGTAAACTAAAATACATATGTTATATTCTGCATTTATATTAGGTTTAATCAGTAGTTTGCATTGCATCGGAATGTGCGGACCAATTGCTATGATGTTGCCTGTAGATCATCAGAATGAAACTAAAAAAGTTACTCAAATTGTGACTTATCATCTAGGCCGATTAACTGCTTATGCAACAATCGGATTGATTTTCGGGTTGCTGGGAAGAGGTTTTTTTCTGGCTGGATTACAACAGAAAATGTCAATTTTTATTGGTCTTGCTATGATAATTGCAGTTTTAATTCCGGAGAAAATCTTTTCGAGATATAATTTTTCAAAACCTGTTTATAAAATCATTTCAAAAATTAAATCAAGTTTGGGAAGTCAATTTAAAAACAGAAGTTTTAAATCTCTTTTTATAATTGGTTTATTAAATGGATTTTTACCATGCGGAATGGTTTACGTTGCCTTATTTGGCGCAATTGCTATGCAGAGTGCCAGTTTTGGCATTTTGTATATGTTGCTGTTTGGATTAGGTACTGTACCATTAATGAGTATTGTAGTTTACATTCATTCTTTAATAAAATTACCTTTTCGAAATAAAATTCAAAAAGCAATTCCCTACGTTGCTGTTGTTATTGGAATTCTTTTTATTCTTAGAGGATTAGGTTTAGGAATTCCTTATATCTCTCCATCCAATATGAGTTTGTTCGTTCAGGGAACTCCTAATTGCCATTAAACCGTCATCGAAAACAGATTCGTTTCTGGTGATTTCCTTTTTAGATGTAAATCAAAAGCCATACAAATATTTCGCACAAAGGGTTTTCCTGCTTCTGTAATTTTAATTTTATTTTCTTCGATTATAATTAATCGATCCTTTTCTATTTCTTTTAAATCTTTT
The DNA here is from genome assembly GCF_058808175.1 of Flavobacterium sp. GW821-FHT11G01. Classification (NCBI taxonomy): domain Bacteria; kingdom Pseudomonadati; phylum Bacteroidota; class Flavobacteriia; order Flavobacteriales; family Flavobacteriaceae; genus Flavobacterium; species Flavobacterium sp. GW821-FHT11G01. The sequence continues at coordinate 443,884 of NZ_JBXARK010000001.1, forward strand.
AGGATACTCGGTAATTCTTCAAAAAAGAGTATTTTATTATCCCATGAAGTTTCAAATTCACAAGTTAAATTCAAGATGTGTTTTCTTATTATCAGATCCTCATCGGTTAAGATATGTCCTTTTACAATAGGCAATTTGTCCCATTCTAATAATTGATAATAATCTTCTAAATTCTTAGTATTTTGAGCAAAACTATACCAGCTATCACTGATAGAGGAAACTCCTAAACCAATCATTAATTGTGTTTTTGAAGCACTATAACCCATGAAATTCCTGTGTAATCCTTTATTTTCTGATGCTTTGTATAAACTATCAGATTTTAAAGCAAAATGATCCATTCCGATCTCGTGATAACCATTTTTAGAAAGTAATTGTTTCCCGATTTCGTATAATTTTCTTTTCTCATCATCTTTTGGAAGATTGTCTTCATTGAATCCACGTTGTCCATTTCCTTTAATCCACGGCACATGAGCATAGCTGTAAAAAGCCAATCGATCCGGTTTTAAAGAATTTGTTTTTTCGACAGTATCTACCACATTTTCGATAGTTTGAAAAGGTAAACCAAAAATGATATCATGTCCAATAGAGGTATACCCAATTTCTTTGGCCCAAAAAGTTACTTTAGCGACATTATGAAATGGTTGAATACGATTAATTGCTTTTTGAACTTTTTCAGCGTAATCTTGAACTCCAAAACTTACTCGGCGAAAGTCTAAATCATATAATTTTTGAAGTTGCTCGTAAGTTGTATTATTTGGATGTCCTTCAAAACTAAATTCGTGCTTATCCGCTTTATTGGCAAAAGTAAAAATGCCATTGATAAGATGTTCTAAGTTGTTTTTTGAAAAAAATGTTGGAGTTCCACCACCTAAATGTATTTCTTTTATAAAAGGTTTTTCAGGTAATAATTTACAATATAGCCTCCATTCTTTTAAGAGGGCTTTTATATAAGTGTCTTCGACAGAATGATTTTTGGTTATTCGTTTATTACAGCCACAAAAAGTACACATGCTTTCGCAAAATGGTAAATGAATGTATAGACTGATTCCGTTTTGAGAATTGCTTTCTGAAAAAGCTTTTTGAAATGATTCAGTCCATTTTTGTTCTGAAAACCCTGCGTCATTCCAATATGGAACGGTTGGATAACTGGTATATCTTGGACCTGGAACATTGTACTTCTGAATCAATGATATTTTCATAAAAAAGCATTTTGGATTTATCAAAATTACTTCTTGATACCAAAATATAAAATGATAAATGTCATACTTAAAATATAAAAAAAAGAGACTCAAAATGAGCCTCTTCCCTGAATTAAATAACTAACACTAAATAGAATCCTGAATGATTTTAAGCCATTTTTTTGCAAACATATGATCTTGATATGAACTTATTTGCTTGATACGATCATCATCAAAATCATAGAATGGAATTGTAATTTTTTTAGAAGTTTCTCTTTCCTGAAAGTCAAAATCAATTTTTAGAATGGTATCTGAATTTCCATCCGTAGTTAAAGTTAATTTGCAGGATGAAACTGATTTTAAATCAACAAATGTTGATTCCTGTTGATTTGGATTAAAATTCATTAAAATGAATTTTCTATGCTTTTGGTCTATGGTGAGCGTTTTATTGCTTTGAGACTCCGTTAAATCGAAATCTTCCGGATGAGTTGGATTAAATTTCTTTTTAATATTTAGAATTTTTGATTTGTTTGCAGCGCTCGTTCGTGCTGAAAAATATACTGGAATGGCTACTATGATTGCGATCACAACGCCAATAATGGTTACACTTGTTTCCATGTTTTTGAATTTGATAGATAATATGAAATACTAACTGTTTTCAGGAAAAAGAAAACGGTTCGATTGTTTGTGAAGAAATAAATTCTTCAGACTAAAATCTCATGGATTTAACTACCAAAAAAAATGGAAAGGGTAGAGCATTAGTAAGACTTTCTTGCTCTGAGTGGAAAATTGATTTGCAAAGTTTGATGTTGATGCAACAACCTTATGTTGCGGAATTACCACTAATAGCGAATCAAACCATTTAACTATGCCAGGATGGTTTGTTTTAATATTTGCGGCAAATTGATAGCTCGTTTGCGGTTGTATAAAAGCTAATGAATCTGTGTAATCTTTAGAGAAATTGGTATCCGTTTTTTGATTTTCATTTTTTTGCATAGCATTACTACTTTCTTGAGATGCAAAAAAGGCAAGAATCAAAAGTGATACAAAAATAACGGTTTTACGAATCCAATTCATGGTTGCGAATTTAGTTCATAAAACACAATTAAAGAAATTTTAGGATGCTAATTACTTCTTAAAAATAGCTTTATTATTTTATCCTCAACTTTATTGAGATAGTTGAGGATAAAATTTATTTATTGTTGCATTTTAAAATAATAATCAGCTGAGTGTTTTCCTCCTCCATAGAATAAAAAGAAGATACAAAGTAACAATACTACTATTGCTAAAATTAAACTTTCAGAATGCATGTGTCCCATAAAATTTACAAGTACTGCACCAAAAAGTATTGGTAATTGGGCTGCAATTGCCCAGCGGGTGAGTAGCCCAAAAACAATCATTATTCCTCCAATCATGTGGGCTGGAGCGATATAATGCAAAAGAAACATTCCGCCTCCATATTGATCAATAGGAGAAATTAAATCATGTAAATATTGAGCATTCGTTACAAATGAAACTCCTTTCATAAATAAAAAAACACCCAATACAATACGTACTAAATCTACTGGTAAATAAGTGTGCGAATTTGCCCATTTATTCAAACTTTTTACATTTTCCATGATACTACGTGATTAAAAATAATATACTAAGTTACTAATTTTTAGTGATATATTTATTTTTAAGTAGCTGCAAATAAGTTTTTTGCTTTTTATTTAACGTATTCTGAGAATTCATGAAACAGAATTAAACCTGAATGACACCTAAATTAAATGCTTTTTGAATAGGGGCGTGATTTGCAGCTTCAATTCCCATAGAAATCCAGGTGCGGGTATCAAGTGGATCAATAATCGCATCTGTCCATAACCTTGAAGCAGCGTAATATGGTGAAGTTTGTTCGTCGTAACGTGCTTTTATTTTGTTGAATAGCTCTGTTTCTTTAGCTTCATCAATGATTTCTCCTTTCGCTTTAAGCGAAGAAGCTTCAATTTGTGCTAAAACTTTTGCTGCCTGAGTTCCGCCCATTACAGCAAGTTCTGCGCTTGGCCAGGCAAAAATCAATCTTGGATCATAGGCTTTTCCGCACATTGCATAATTTCCTGCACCGTAAGAATTACCAACAATTACAGTAAATTTTGGTACTACTGAGTTGCTTACTGCATTTACCATTTTGGCACCATCTTTTATGATTCCGCCATGTTCAGATTTTGATCCAACCATAAAACCTGTAACATCTTGTAAAAAGACTAAAGGAATTTTCTTTTGATTGCAATTTGCAATAAAACGAGTTGCTTTATCGGCACTATCTGAGTAAATAACACCGCCAAATTGCATTTCGCCTTTTTTGGTTTTTACTACTTTTCTTTGATTGGCAACGATTCCAACTGCCCAACCATCTATTCTGGCGTAGCCCGTAATTATGGTTTGACCGTAGCCATCTTTGTAGGCTTCAAACTCCGAATTATCGACCAAACGATTAATGATTTCCATCATATCGTATTGCTCATTTCTGGCTTTTGGCAGGATTCCGTAAATATCTTTAGGTTCTAAGGCTGGCTTTTCAGCTTTGATTCGGCTATAGCCCGCTTTATCAAAATCACCAATTTTATCTACTATATTTTTTATTTTATCTAAAGCATCTTTGTCATCTTTGGCTTTATAATCTGTAACGCCAGAAATCTCGCAATGAGTTGTGGCTCCGCCTAAAGTTTCATTGTCTATAGTTTCACCAATGGCAGCCTTTACAAGATAACTTCCGGCAAGGAAAATGCTTCCGGTTTTATCTACAATTAAAGCTTCATCGCTCATAATAGGTAAATAAGCTCCTCCTGCAACACAGCTTCCCATAACGGCGGCAATTTGAGTAATTCCCATACTGCTCATTTGGGCATTATTTCTAAAAATACGCCCGAAATGTTCTTTATCAGGAAAAATTTCATCTTGCAAAGGCAAATAAACACCTGCACTATCAACTAAATAGATAATTGGTAATCTGTTTTCCATGGCAATTTCCTGAGCACGCAGGTTTTTCTTTCCTGTAATAGGAAACCAAGCACCCGCTTTGACAGTGGCATCATTAGCGACAACAATACATTGTTTGCCTCTTATATATCCTATTTTTATCACAACTCCGCCAGAAGGACATCCGCCGTGTTCTGCATACATTCCTTCACCAACAAAACCACCAATTTCTATGCTTTTAGAATTTTCATCCAATAAATAATCGATACGCTCCCGAGCTGTCATTTTTCCTTCGGCATGGAGTTTTTGAATACGCTTTTCGCCTCCGCCTAATTTTACTTTGGCAAATTTTTGTTTTAATTCTGAAAGTAAGAGTTTATTGTGATCTTCGTTTTTATTGAAGTTTAAATCCATAAGAAATTGATGTTTTTACAAAATACTGTTGGCTAATTTACAAAATCAATTGAAACCGACACAATAAATATGATCTTCGAATGAAATAAAAGCAGGTATGTGAAATCTAATTTTAAATATTTTTCTGCAAGGCATAAACAATCTATTTTGAGCTTGCTATAAACAAAAAAACAGAAGCGAACTTCTGTTTTTATTATAATATATTGAATTTGATTATTTTTTAGAATCGCAAACCATTCGTTTTAAGATTGCCCATTGTTTTAATGCGTCACGAGCTTCTACAGCAGGATATCCCAGCATTGTTTTTCCTGCAGGAATATCGCAGGTTACACCTGAACCAGCTCCAATAACAGCACCATCACCAATAGTAGTATGGTCTTTTATAGAAGCGCTTCCGCCAATTATAACACCATTTCCTAAAGTTACAGAACCAGCAAGGCCACTGTTTCCAGCCATAATACAAAATTTACCTAAATTACTGTTATGACCAATTTGAACTAGATTATCGATTTTACATCCATCTCCAAGAATAGTTGAACTGAATTTCCCACGGTCAACACAAGTATTTGCTCCAATTTCAACTCCGTTTCCAATAATTACGTTTCCGATTTGTGGAATTTTAACTAAACCTTTTTCCTTACAAGGACGAAATCCAAATCCATCTGCTCCAATAGTCGCATTTGGATGAATGATACAATCATTACCAATATGGCAACGCTCACGAACAACTGTTCCAGACCAGATAATAGTATTTTTTCCAATAGTACATTCATCTAAAATAGTCACATTTGGATATATGGTTGCATTAGCACCAATTTGAACATTTGGACCTATGTAACATCCAGCACCAATTCTGGCTCCTTCGCCAATAATTGCTGTTTCATCAACTGTTGCAGTTTTGTGAATATTGGTATGAAAAATAGGAGTAGGAGGGGCGAAAAGAGCTAAAATTTGAGACATTGCCAAATCAGCATTCTTTACTTTTATAAAGGCGCGATTTTCTCCAGGTTCTATTGAAATATCTTCGTTAACAACTGCAATAGAGGCATTTGAAGTTGACCAATATTTTTCATATTTTTTATTTCCTATAAATGAAATTTCTGAAGTTGTTGCTTTTTCTAATTGTTCTGTTGCAGTTATACTTTGAGAAGTTGAGCCGTAAATTACGCCATTGATCACTTCGTTAATTTCTTGAATTGAATAGGATTTCATTTAATGAATTTAATTGATTTAGGGGTTATTTTTTTCCAAATAAAATCAATTAGATTCTAATTACCTAATATTTTTTTTATGTTTATTGAAATATGTTTAAAATAACAGTTTAAATATTACAAAATTAACATTTTAGCTCTTAATTTATTAATTGTTTTCTAATTTATGCATGCATAGTCAATGTTGAGTTTTTCTTCAAAATTGAATATGAATTTTAGAAAAATTAAAGCAAAATTAAAATTTAGTTAATTGATAGGTAGTAACTTACAATTTTTAATTAGGTAGTTAAGAAGTGGATATAAAAAAAGCGATTCACTTTTAATAAGGAATCGCTTTTAAATTTTACTCTTTTATTTTGGATAATGAAATGGCATTAATGCAATATCGTAAACCACTTGGCTCAGGACCATCAGGAAAGATATGTCCAAGATGTGCATCGCAGACATTACAAACAACTTCAACGCGAATCATTCCGTATGATTTATCAGCATGATAGGCAATTGCATTTTCTTTTATGGGTTGTGTAAAAGAAGGCCAGCCCGTTCCTGATTCGAATTTTTCTGAAGCGTCAAAAAGCAAAGTTCCACAGCATTTACATTCGTAAATTCCCGGATCAAATAAACTACAAAGCTCAGAGCTAAAAGATCTTTCAGTACCTTTTAAGCGCGTTACCTGATATTCTTCAGGAGTTAAAATTTGTTTCCATTCTTCTTCCGTTTTTTCCACTCTTTTCTCGGGAGTTGGATTTCCTTTATTTGTAAAACGAATTACATCTGCCCATTTTATCATAACTCTTTTTTTTAGCTTAAGGTTTCAAGTTTAAGGTTTAAGGTTTAAGGTTTATCGCGACTGAACACTATCCCGAAGTTTCGGGACTGAATACTGACCACTGTAATTATTCTTCTTCCTTTTGTCCCATCATCATTAAAAATGCTTTAAGAAATGGATCAATATTTCCGTTCATAACACCATCAACATCACTGGTTTCATAGCCGGTACGAACGTCTTTTACTAATTTATAAGGTTGCATAACGTAATTACGTATTTGCGAACCCCATTCGATTTTCATTTTTCCGGCTTCGATATCAGCACGTTGTGCTTGTTGTTTCTTCAATTCGATTTCATACAATTGAGAACGTAACATTTGCATGGCACGTTGTCTGTTATCTTGTTGAGATCGCGTTTCAGAGCATTGAATCTGAATTCCGGTTGGTTTATGCACCAATTGAACTTTAGTTTCTACCTTATTTACGTTTTGTCCTCCGGCACCACTGGAACGGGAAGTTGTAATTTCAATATCAGCAGGATTTATATCAATTTCGATACTATCATCAACAAGTGGATAAACATAAACCGACACAAACGAAGTATGACGTTTTGCATTACTGTCAAAAGGTGAAATTCGTACTAAACGATGTACGCCATTTTCTCCTTTTAAGTAACCAAAAGAATAATCTCCTTCGAACTCTAAAGTTACGGTTTTAATCCCGGCAACCTCACCTTCCTGAAAGTTTAATTCTTTTATTTTGTAGCCATAACTTTCGCCCCACATCATATACATACGCATTAGCATTCCGGCCCAGTCACAACTTTCAGTTCCACCGGCTCCGGCAGTAATCTGAACAACAGCGCTTAGACTATCACCTTCATCAGAAAGCATGTTTTTGAACTCGATGTTTTCAATATGATCTTGCGTTGTCTTATAATGTTCATCTAGTTCTTCTGCAGAAAGTTCTCCTTCCTTATAGAAATCATGCGCCAGTTGAAGCTCGTCAGTAAGTTCGATGGCTTTGTTATAATCTTCGATCCATTTTTTCTTGTTTCGAAGGTTTTTTACAATGACTTCAGCTTCTTTTGCATTGTTCCAAAAATCGGGAGCGAAGGTTTTTTCTTCTTCGTTGGCAATTTCAATTAGTTTGGCATCAACGTCAAAGATACCTCCTCAACGCACCAAGGCGCTCCACAATACCTTTTATTTGTTCGGTAGTTGTCATAAATTAATAGTAGTTTTATATGTTTTTTATAAATATTACGTTAATTTGCTTGTATGATATTTAGCTAGTTAAAATTTACTAAAACTTGCCGAGAATAACAAACAGTAATACGTAATTTTGTTGCACAAAAATAAGATATAGTTTTTAGAATATGGAAATAAATTTAATTAGCGATACCATTACCAAGCCTACACACGAAATGTTGCAGTATATGTTCAATGCCCAGGTTGGTGATGACGTATATAAACAAGATCCAACAGTTATCGAATTAGAGGCCAGAGTAGCTGAGTTTTTTGGTATGGAAGCGGGACTGTTTTTTCCATCTGGAACTATGGCAAACCAAACCGCAATTAAATTACATACACAGCCCGGAGAACAATTGATAGCTGATAAATATGCACATGTTTATCATTATGAAGGAGGAGGAGTTTCTTTTAACAGTGGTGTTTCTTGTTGTTTGTTAGATGGAGACAGAGGAATGATAAATGCAAGTCAGGTTGCTGCAGCAATTAATGACCCTGAATTTTACCATAGTCCATTAACTAGTTTGGTTTGTGTAGAAAACACAACGAATAAAGGCGGTGGAGCTTGTTATGAACTAGAAGATTTAAGAGAAATAAAAAAAGTTTGTGACGCTAATAATTTGAAATTCCATTTGGATGGGGCTCGAATTTGGAATGCTTTGGTTGCAAAAAGACAAAATCCGAAGGAATTTGGAGCTATTTTCGATACTATTTCGGTTTGTTTATCTAAAGGATTAGGAGCTCCAATAGGTTCTATTTTGTTAGGAAGCAAAGCTGATATTCGCAGAGCGTTGAGAATCAGAAAGATATTAGGTGGCGGTATGCGCCAGGTTGGTTATTTGGCAGCTGCAGGATTATATGCTTTGGCCCATAATATTGAAAGATTAGCCGAAGACCATAGAAGAGCTAAAGAAATTGCCGCAGTTTTAAGTACAAAACCATGGATTGCCGCAATTGAACCTGTAGAAACGAATATTTTAATTTTCTCTTTATCAGAAGGTTACAGCGATCAGCTTTTAATAGAAAAATTAAAGCAAAAAAATATTTTAATAAGCGCGCTTGGACATAACAAACTCCGAATTGTAACGCATTTAGATTACAAAGAAGTAATGCATACGTATGTGATTGAAACGCTTCAGAAGTTTTAGGAAAAGGAACAGAGATACAAAGGTTCAAAGGAACAAAGGTTTATTCACAATAGAGAAAAACCTTTGTTCCTTTGAACCTTTTTTTTAACCTAAGGACCTATTTAAACAAATTATCCATTCCCGGAATCATTGGCATATCCATTTTAGCAACGGCATCCAATTCTCTTTCATTTACGTTTGTTGCTTTTTCAATAGCTTTATTTAAGGTTACGATTAAGTAATCTTCCAGTTGTTCTTTGTCTTCTAGTAAAGAGTCATCAATAGAGATTGATTTTACTTTTCTATTAGCAGTTAATGTCACTTTCAATAATCCGTCAGCGCTTTGTTCATCAATTAAAACAGTATCTAAACGCTTTTTTGTATCTTCAATTTTTTGTTGGGTTTCTTTAAGTTTACCCATCATTCCCATTAAATCCATTTTGTTGATTTTTAAATTATTTCAGACAAAATTAGTATATTGCTGTATTAAATCAATACAATATTTTATGAAAATATTAATTCTGTTCTATTGTGTTTGTAGTATTTTTGCCTTGTCTTATATAAAAATTAATGCTTAATCAATGCAAAACGATATAACGGCTCCACAGGCCAAAGTAATTCCAAAAAACTTAAAAAAACATAAAGAAACCCGAATCGATAATTATTTTTGGCTCAACAACAGAGAAAATCCGGAAGTTATCGATTATTTAAATCAGGAGAATGCTTATTATGAAAACATGACTTCGCACACAAAAGACCTACAGGAATCTTTGTACGAAGAAATGAAAGGCAGAATTAAAGAAGATGATTCCTCTGTTCCTTATTTTTATAATGGTTACTATTATATTACCCGATTTGAAACAGGACAGGATTATCCAATTTTTTCAAGAAAAAAAGGAAGCCTTTCTGCTGATGAAGAAATTATGTTCAATTGCAATGAAATGGCAAAAGGACATGCTTATTTTAAATTAGGAGGTTTAAGTATCAGTCCTGATAACAAATTTGCGAGTTTCGGACTTGATCTTGTTGGAAGGAGAATTTATACCATTCAGATTAAAAACTTAGAAACAAATGAAATTCTGAATGATAAAATAGAGAATGCAACTGGCGGATCTGTTTGGGCAAATGACAATAAAACTATTTTTTATGTCAAACAAGATGAAGTTACTTTAAGATCTGATAAGGTTTTCAGACATAAAATAAATAGCGATTCTGCAACTGATGTTTTGGTTTTTGATGAAACCGATGATACCTTTAATGTTTCAATCAGCAAAGAAAAATCCAGGAAATATATTGTAATTGGTTCAGGAAGTACTTTAACGACTGAATACAGAATTTTAAACTCAGATAATCCTGATGGGGAATTTGAAGTTTTTCAGCCTCGTGTACGTGGTCTGGAATATAGTATTTCGCATTATGAAGACTCTTTTTACATTTTAACTAATAAAGATAAGGCAACCAACTTTAAGTTGATGAAAACGCCTGAAAACAAAACAGCAAAAAAATTCTGGACAGATCTTATTCCGCATCGCGAAGATGTTTTACTGGAAGATATTGAAATCTTTAAAAATTATTTAGTTGTAGAAGAGCGCTCAAACGGATTGAATCATATTCGAATTATGCCCTGGAGTGACGAACCGGATTACTATTTGCCTTTTGGGAGTGAAACTTATAATGCCTACACCACAACAAATATTGATTTTGATACCGATGTTTTACGTTACAGCTACCAATCGCTAGCAACGCCTTCGTCTGTAATCGATTTTAATATGAAAACCAAAACCAAAGAAATTTTAAAAGAACAACAGGTTTTAGGTGGAAAATTTGATAAAGAAAATTACATCGAAGAAAGAGTTTGGGCGACTGCCAGAGATGGTGTTAAAGTGCCAATTTCGATGATTTACAGAAAAGGATTAGAGAAAAATGGTAAAAATCCGCTGTTGCTTTATGCATATGGCTCGTACGGAATCACAATGGATGCCTATTTTTCTTCGACCAGACTTTCGTTGTTAGACCGCGGTTTTGTTTACGCCATCGCTCATATTAGAGGTGGAGAAGACTTAGGAAGACAATGGTACGAAGACGGAAAACTGTTAAAAAAGAAAAATACCTTTACAGATTTCATCGATTGCTCTAAATTTGTAATTAACGAAAAATTTACTTCTTCTGAACATTTGTATGCAGAAGGAGGATCTGCAGGAGGACTTTTGATGGGAGTTATCGTAAATGAAGCCCCACAATTGTACAACGGAGTGATAGCTCAGGTGCCTTTTGTAGATGTAATAACAACAATGCTTGACGATAGTATTCCGTTGACAACCGGAGAATATGATGAATGGGGAAACCCAAACAATAAGAAATATTATGATTATATGTTATCTTATTCACCATATGATAATGTAAAAGCACAAAAATATCCTAATATGTATGTTTCCACCGGATTGCACGATTCACAAGTGCAGTATTGGGAACCTGCGAAATGGGTCGCTAAGTTGAGAACTATGAAAACAAATGACAATGTTTTGTTCTTAGATACCAATATGGATGCTGGACATGGTGGCGCTTCAGGAAGATTTGAAGCTTTAAAAGACTTAGCAAAAGAATTTAGTTTTTTATTAGATTTAGAGAAAATTAAAAGCTAATTAGAAAATTTTTGTTAAATTTGCAACCTATCAGGGGTTATTTTAAAATGCCTTTGATTAACTATTTTTTTATGAAAGAAGAAATAAATGCTTATAATAATGTTTTAGAATTAATAGGTAACACCCCACTTATTAAGCTAAATAAAATCACCGAAGAGTTAGAAGGAAATTTCTACGCAAAGGTAGAAGCTTTTAATCCGGGTCATTCCTCAAAAGATAGAATAGCGTTATATATTATTGAAGAAGCCGAGAAAAGAGGAATTCTATCACCAGGTGATACCATAATCGAAACTACATCTGGTAATACAGGTTTTAGTTTGGCAATGGTAAGCATTATTAAAGGTTATAACTGTATTTTGGCCGTAAGTTCAAAATCATCAAAAGACAAAATTGACATGTTGAGAAGTTTAGGTGCAAAAGTTTATGTTTGCCCGGCTCACGTTTCAGCAGATGATGAAAGATCTTACTATAATGTTGCCAAACGTTTACACGAAGAAACAAAAGGTTCTGTTTACATCAATCAATACTTTAATCAGTTAAATATTGATGCACACTACAACAGTACAGGACCAGAAATATGGGAACAAACAAAAGGACAAATCACACACCTTATCGCTTGCAGTGGAACTGGAGGGACAATCTCTGGAACGGCTAAATTCTTAAAAGAACAAAATCCAAATATTAGAATTTTAGGTGTTGATGCTTTTGGATCAGTATTGAAAAAATACCACGAAACAAGAGAATTTGATAACAAAGAAATTTATCCTTATCGTATTGAAGGTTTAGGTAAAAACTTAATCCCATCTGCTACAGATTTTGATATTATTGATAAATTTATGAAAGTAACCGACGAAGAGAGTGCGCACTCGGCAAGAGAAATTACTCGTAAAGAAGGTTTATTTGTCGGATATACTTCAGGAGCAGTTATGCAGGCTATAAAACAATATGCTGAAGAGGGTGAATTTACAAAAGATAGTAATATCATTGCCATTTTCCCTGATCACGGTTCTCGTTATATGAGCAAAGTATTTAGCGACGACTGGATGAATGAGCAAGGATTTTTTGATAGCATTAATGAAGAAGAAGTTCAAAAAATTGAATTTGTAAAATAAACAAAAGCTTTTTTAAAATATAAAAACTCCAAATAAATAATTTGGAGTTTTTTTTGTTTAAATATTAAATTTTAGAACGAAGCTTGTTTTTTAGTATTGCTGTGTAAATTTGATAATACCGTATTTATACGTAAGAATTTTTTATTTTGATTGAAGTAACTTTATAATTTTAATAATATTCCTAAACTTATAAATAAATACAATTGAACGGTTAAAACTATCAATTTTGGTTATTTAAACGATTATTTAGGTTCGTTGTCGAAAAAATTTTCGCTCAAATACATAATAATATAGATTAGCAGTGTTAAAATGACACAATGTTATTTTATAACCCTAAATCTGCTATTATGAAAAAATTACTACACACTTTAATGTTTGTAAGTTTTTTGAATGTGAGTGCTCAAAACCCGATTCAGGAATTCACTTTTAATGGAACTTTGATTAATTCTAAAAATACAACTTCATTTATGGGAACAAATAATTTTGTTGTCGATAGAAATGGAATTGCAAACAGTGCTCAGCGTTTAGTTAATAAAGGAATGGAAGCTATTATAACTGACCTTCCTCAGGATAATAAAGCCAGGACAGTTACTATCTGGGTAAAATTAAATGATATTGTAAACGCAAACTACATTTGGGGCTACGGAACCGCATACAATGCTCAATATTGTGGTTTACTACAGCAAGGGACGACTTCTTCTAATTCTGATTTAAGTTTGGCTGGTTGGGGTGCTTCAAATGATGTTGTTGTTTCGACGCCTTTAGTAAAAAATACATGGTATCAATATAGTATTACTTTTGATGGGACAGTTTCTAAAATTTATCGGGACGGACAGTTATTGAAATCTGTAAGCGGAATTAATCGTTCTACAAAAGGCAATATTTTTAGACTAGGAGAAATAAATACAACCATAGGTATAAATGCTGACATCGATGATTTAAAGATATATAATGTTGCAATGACAGATGAGCAAATTTTAGAAGAATATAATAGTTCCAAGCCAGCAATAGTAATTGCAGAATCATTGCCAGTTTCAAAACCTGGCAAAACTACAGAAAAAGTAAAAATTGCTTCAAAAGCTGCCTCATCAAGTGCAATTATTGCAACTAGTGATGTAAATGGAGTGACTAAAAATGTTGAGGTATATTCGCAAGGCCAAAAAATAGCTGGTGACAATGCAATGAATATTAATGACTTGCCAGAAGGAACTTATTTGTTGAAGATAACAAATAAACCTTCAAATAGAATAACATCAAAATAGAAATGAAAATTTGGTTTATAAATAGTTAGTTAGTTTTTTTGTGTTAGTAGGAATTAAATTTTTTGAATAGTGCAGAAAGCCTTTTAAAGTTGGATTTTAAAAGGCTTTTTTGTTTTTATTAATGTTTTTTCTGCTGTCCCGGAGCATAGGCTTTAGCACTTTTGCTACCTGACATTTTCTTTGCCTGTCCTGGCGGAATCTTACCTGGACCAGTGCTATGTGTATGTGTGCTACAGCTTATTACGCTAAGCACGACAAATAAGATAACCATAATGATTACGGCAACTTTTGTGTATTTTGATGTTTTCATAAAATTGTTTTTTTTTTGAGGTAGCGCAAATATAATGGTTAATATGATTTTTCATAATTCTCGGTTTCAGTTTAAAATCATTATAAACAATGTTTTTTTAAGGTTTAAATTATACAGAAGTGTATTGCGTTTTTGGAAATAGAAAATCATTCTTAAAAAAACAATTGAGTATTTGTAAAAATGTTTTTACAAATATGTGATTATAGCATTTTTAAAGTGTTAATGTTTTTTATTTCAGTGAGAATGCCGTATTTATACGTGGAAAATATTTGTAAAATTGAATTAAATTTATAGTTTTAACAAAATTTATAAAAGTATAAATAAATCTAATGAATAGTTTTTAGTCATCAATTTTGATTATTTGAAGATAGTAAATCAATTATAAATGCGCTTTCTATAATACCCCAAAAACCTACGATATGAAGAAATTATTACTCACTTTAATGTTGGTAAGCTTTTTAAATACAAATGCACAAAATCCAGTTCAGGAATTTAATTTCAACGGAACTTTAAACAATACAGATAATACAATTTCCCTCTTAGGAACACCTAATTTTGTAAATGATAGAATGGGAGTTCTTAAAGGGGCTCAACGCATTAATAACAAAGTTTTGCAAGGAATGGTAGGGGATCTTCCACAGGAGAATAAACCAAGATCAATATCTGTTTGGGTGAAATTTAATTCTATTACTTCGGCAAATTATATTTTGGGTTATGGTAGTTCAGTGAATACACAGTATTTTGGTTTATTGCAACAAGCTGTATATGCTGGCAATTCAGACGCGAGTTTAGTTGGTTGGGGAGATTCAAATAATGTTGTAGTTTCAGTTCCCTTACAAAAAGAGGTTTGGTATCAATATTGTATTACTTACGACGGTAATAGCTCAAAAATATATCGTAATGGTGAATTATTAAAAGCTGTAGATGGAATTCCTCGTGCAACTAAAGGTTATATACTTAGATTAGGGCAATTAAACGCTGCAGCTAGTATAAATGCTGATGTAGACGATCTTAAAATATATAATGTTGCCATGACAGGCGAACAAGTTATGGAATCTTACAATAGTTCAAAACCAACTGTTAAAACTGTAACTGAAACTGCTCAGGCTTCAGCAGCGGTTAAGAAATCGACTTCTACACCAATTACTAAAGCTACAGTTGCAGCAAAAAGTGCTACTCCTGCTATTCCAACAAATGAAACACGTATTACTAAAACTGTTGAAGTTTTCTCGCAAGGAAGACAAATAATGGGAAGCAACGCTTCTAATATTGGTGATTTACCAGAAGGAACTTATTTGATTAAAGTAACAAATAAGAAATAAATTATTAGGATAGAAAATGAATTAAATAAATTTATAAATAACAAAAAGCCCTGAAATTTTCAGGGCTTTTTGTTATTTATATAAAGAGAATATTATTCCTCTTTCATTGTATGATAAACGTTCATTACGTCATCATCTTCTTCAATTTTCTCGATTAGTTTTTCGACATCAGCGATTTGCGCTTCGGTTAATTCTTTAGTAATTTGAGGAATACGCTCAAAACCAGAAGATAAAATTTCAAGACCTCTGTTTTCTAATTCTTTTTGTAAAGCTCCAAAGCTTCCAAAAGGAGCATAGATTAAGATTCCGTCTTCGTCTTCAAAAACTTCTTCAGCGCCAAAATCAATTAATTCTAATTCTAATTCTTCAGGATCAAGATTTCCTTTTGCAATTCTGAAGTTACAAGTATGGTCAAACATAAATTCAACAGAACCCTGAGTTCCCATAGTTCCGTTACATTTGTTGAAATAACTACGAATGTTTGCTACGGTTCTATTATTGTTATCAGATGCTGTTTCAATCAAAATTGCAATTCCGTGAGGAGCATATCCTTCAAACAAAATTTCTTTATAGTTGGCAGTATCTTTATTACTAGCATTTTTTATCGCGCGCTCTACATTGTCCTTAGGCATGTTAGCCGCTTTCGCATTTTGTATTACAGCTCTTAATCTAGAATTGGCATCTGGGTTTGGTCCGCCTTCTTTAACAGCCATAACGATGTCTTTACCAATTCTGGTAAATGTTTTGGCCATTGCTGACCAACGTTTCATTTTTCTTCCTTTTCTAAATTCGAACGCTCTTCCCATTTCTAATTTTTAGTTTTGTGATGCAAAAATACGGTTATTCCTTATTTTTCCAAAATCAAACGTATTCTTTTTTAGAGTTAGTTAGAAGTTAGATGTTAAAAATTAAATGTTTCAAGTTTCAGGTTTGAGGTTTCAAGTTGTTGGAGTCTGTAAAATGAAAATTCCGTTCGTTTTGCGAACGGAATTTTTTATATGAGAAACCTGAAATCTGAAATTATTTCGACGCATTAAATTCAGTAATAATATTTACAGCTTCGTTTAAATATGGATTTGTTTTCAGATTATCGATCTGATATTGATTTATTGTCTTTTCTGTGGGATAAACGCCTAACAAAAATTGATTTACAGTAGAGTTATAAACGTCCAAAGGATTGTTTTCATCATTAAACGTGTTAATCTCTTTCCAAAGAGAATTCACTATTTTTTTCTGATTAAAAATAGCATCAATTGTCATTGGAATTTCTGATTTTGGAGTGTTAACCAACTGATCTATTTTTAAATTTATCTTTTTTACATCATTAAAATAATAATTATCGGCCAATCGTGCTCTGCTACTTTGGGCAAGTTTATCAATTAAAGGTCGTTTTACAAATGGTTTGTATTTTAAAAAAGGCTCAATACTATCATTTTTAATAGCGGTCGGAAAATCACTTTCTTTCTGATAAACATCTTCATAAAATTCCGGTACAATAACATCTGGAGCAACTCCTATATATTGATGACTTTTTCCGGTTACTCTGTAAAATTTATTGATAGTGATTTTTAAAAAATCAGTATTTTTTTCTTCATCAAGCGAAAGAATGGTTTGCATTGTTGCTTTGCCAAGCGTATTGCTGCCCAAAATTAATGCGCGATTGTAATCTTGTAATATTGAAGAAAAAAACTCGCTTGCCGAAGCTGTATTGCTATTCACCAACACTACAATCGGACCTTTATAAATCATTCCTCTGTAAGGATCGTTAATAACAGATGTGCCTTGTTTGTTGTCTATTACAATCGAAAGCGGGCCATAATCAACAAACATTCCAGCCAATTTGATAGCTTCTTCCATAGATCCGCCGCCATTGTCAATTAAATCAATTACAAGACCTTTTATATTATCGCGGTCTAGTTTTATTACTTCGCGGGCAACATCATCGGCACAACCTTTTCGGCTGTTACCATCTAAATCAGCATAAAAACTCGGAATCTTGATGTAGCCAATTTTACTTTCCTTGCCTACAATAAAACTAAAAACAGAATTTTCTTCATCTTTCATAACTTGCTTTTCGATGTAAACGTCGAAACTTTTGCCTGAATTCCTTTTTAGCGTAAGCGTTATACTTTTATTGGATTCTGATAAAATCATGGTAGAAATAGATTCCAGAGATGCACAAGAAACCTGTAATGTATCTTTATGGTTAGAGATAGAAACAATCTGATCGCCTTTTTTTATTTGTCCCGTTTTAAAAGCAGGACCGTTTGGATCTATTTCGTCAATAATAATTTCGTTTTTCTCATTCAAATTAACCGTCATTCCAAGCGATAAATGTTCTTTTGATAGAGAAGCCACGAAACTCGATTTAGAATCATCACTAAAATAGGCTGTATGCGGATCAAAATAAGTGCAAAAGAAATTATACAGTTTCTCTTCCAGTTTGGTATTTGTTTCTAAAAGCGTACTGAAACGACAAATTTCATTGGTTAAAATAGTAGTTCTCGAAGCCTGTTCAATCGATTTGAAATTCGCTTTAATAGAATCTAGATTATCACTCGTTTCAGCCATATCATCTAAAATCTGATAACGTAATTTTTTCAGCCAGACTTTCTCTAAATCTTCTTTTTTAAGATAAAAAGGAAATGATTTTTTATAAAACCGAATCGTGTCTTTTTTAGTATAATCAATAGTCCCCGTCTGAATTTTTTCTAAAACTGTTTTAGTTCTAAGTAATCCGTCTCTGTATTTATCAGAAATATCGGCTACGAAATTGCAATCTCCTTCCATAATCATATCATCTAAACTAACACGATATTTTTTGGATAATTCATCGTATTCAGTCTTAAAAAAAATGTTTCTTGAAGGGTCCAGTTCATTAATAAGATTATCAAATACAAAAATGGATAAACTGTCGTCTACTGGTTTTGGTCTAATATGTTCGGTCTGAATAAGTCTGTTTATCTTGCTTAAGATTTCGCATGTGGCTGCGCTATTTTGACTAAATAGAGCATTTGTAGTCATCAAAAAAAATAATAGTATTTTTTTCATAAATCGAAGATCTTCGTTTACCTTAAAATTACGCTTATTTTTTTGATTAAAAGTTATATTTTTTCTAAAATATCTTACATTTAAACGATTTGTTTTCGATGAAATGCACAATCAATTTGTAAAAAAAAATGCATCACTTTATCAGCAATGCATTTCTTAAATTTATATAAGTCTCAAAAACTATTTCTTATAAAAAGGCAATTTTACGACTTTAGCAGGAACATCATTTTTTCTGATTCTGATAAAAATAGCATTGTCAACAGCGCTATTGTTTACCGTAACATATCCTAAACCAATTCCTTTATTCATAGAAGGCGACATTGTACCAGAAGTTACAACACCAATTACAGCGCCAGAAGCATCAACAATTTCATAATCATGTCTTGGTACAGCACGTTCCTGCATTTCAAAAGCAACTAATTTCTTAGTAACACCTTCTTCTTTTTGTTTTTTCAAACTTTCAGAATTCGTGAAATCTTTATTGAATTTCGTAATCCATCCTAAACCAGCTTCAAGCGGAGAAGTCGTGTCGTTAATATCATTTCCGTACAAACAGAATCCCATTTCTAAACGCAAAGTATCACGAGCTGCAAGTCCAATTGGTTTAATTCCGAAAGCTGCACCAGCTTCAAAAACTTTATTCCAAATCGCTTCAGCATCAGCATTTTTGCAGTAAATTTCAAATCCGCCAGAACCTGTATAACCAGTTGCAGAGATAATTACATCATTAAAACCAGCAAAATCTGCTACTTCAAAATGATAATAAGCAATAGCCGATAAATCTATTGAAGACAAAGGTTGCATTGCTTCAACCGCTTTTGGTCCCTGAATTGCCAATAAAGAATAATCATCAGAAAGGTTTTTCATTTCAACACCCAAATCATTGTGCGATGAAATCCAGTTCCAGTCTTTTTCAATATTCGAAGCATTTACAACAAGTAAATACTCTTCTTCTTTCATTTTATACACAATCAAATCATCAACGATTCCGCCGTCATTGTTAGGTAAACAAGAATATTGCGCTCTTCCAATTGTCAATGTCGAAGCATCATTCGAAGTTACTTTCTGAATCAAAGCCAAAGCATTTGGTCCTGTAAGTAAAAATTCGCCCATATGCGAAACGTCAAAAACGCCCACACTATTACGAACTGTTTCGTGTTCAGCATTTACGCCTTCATAGGTAATAGGCATGTTGTAACCGGCAAAAGGCAGCATTTTCGCTCCCAAACTCTCATGTATGTGCGTAAGCGCAGTATTTTTCATTGTGTTGTTTTGTAAAAGTGAGTCGCAAATTTATTTAAAAAATATCGAAAATGGATAGTCAAAATTATAAATTTCGCAATATTTAGGAGCTATTTCCTGCTATCCGCTATATCTTTTTGTTTTTAAAGAAAAAACAAAAAGGATACCGCTTCTATCAGGGCTAGGGGACTTAGGTATTAAGAAAGAACTTTTTCTTCAAATTTTATGTAACTTTATAAGAAACATTTTTAGAAATAAATCAAATCATAAAATCATGCTTTTTAAATATAGCTATGTTTATTAAAACAAGTGAAACGCCTTTCTACGCAAAAAAAACTATGATTCTATGTGTTTAAATATAGCACAAACAAAAGTCTTAAGATGAAAACTCCATTTTTAATCACAAAGGAAGAAATCCTAAAAAGCTACAAACCTGTAAATCCTCACACACATAAAGGACTTCAGGGCCACGCTGTGATTATTGCCGGAAGTTATGGCAAAATTGGAGCAGCCGTTTTAGCCTCAAAATCCTGCCTAAAATCGGGTTGCGGGCTCGTAACCACTTTTACACCAAAATGTGGTTATCAAATTCTGCAAATTTCCATTCCCGAAGTTATGGTTGTTACTGATGAAAATACGAATTTTATAACCAATATCCATCTTCCATTGATTCCACAAGCAATTGGAATTGGTCCTGGAATCGGGCAGGAGCTCGCTACTCAAAAAGCGTTATTTGAATTTTTGAGAAGCAATAAAATACCTTTAGTTCTCGATGCTGATGCGTTGAATATTTTAGCAGAAAATCAATCGTGGCTTGAATTAGTTCCTGAAAACACCATTTTAACACCTCATCCAAAAGAATTGGAACGTTTAATAGGAAAATGGAATTCGGAATCCGAAAAGTTTCAAAAAACAATTGCTTTTTCAGAAAAATACAAAGTGATTATAGTAATGAAAGGTGCGCCAACCTATATCATCAACAAACAGGAAATCTACGAAAACACAACCGGAAACGCTGCCCTTGCAACCGCAGGAAGCGGCGACACCCTAACCGGAATCATAACAAGTTTTCTAGCCCAAGGCTACGAACCTAAATATGCAGCAAAATTAAGTATCTTCCTTCACGGCTTAACTGCAGATATTGCTTTACCGCAAACAGGTTATCAATCTTTTATTGCTTCAGATATTATTGAAAACCTGGGAAAAGCTTTTTTGCTGTTAGAAAATTAGAAAATGTGCCAATTAGATAATTAGATAATTTTCATGATCCCGAGAAGTCTTTTTTCTTTATTCTAGCTTCTTTTTTCTAAAATCTAAAAATCTAAGAAGTCTAAAGATCTAACAATCTAAATTAGTAGATTTGTATTTATGAAAAACAATTTCGATCTCAGAACGGTAAATGTTACGCGTTACATCACGCCTTTGCGCGAAGGCGGTTCTTTACCCGCTTTGGCAGAAGCCGATGACGATTTTAAATATGTCCTAAAATTCAAAGGAGCCGGTCACGGCATAAAAGCCCTGATAGCCGAATTAGTTGGCGGACAAATTGCAAAAGCCTTAAAACTACAGCTTCCGGAATTGGTTTTTGCCAATCTGGACGAAGCCTTTGGAAGATCTGAGGGTGACGAAGAAATTCAGGATTTACTACAAGGAAGTCAGGGATTAAATTTAGCACTTCATTTTTTGTCAGGTGCGATTACTTTTGATCCTGTTGTGACAACTGTCGATGCTAAATTAGCATCTCAAATTGTTTGGCTTGATGCTTATATCACGAATGTAGACAGAACATTCAGAAACACCAATATGTTGATTTGGCATAAAGAATTGTGGCTGATTGACCACGGCGCTTGTTTGTATTTTCATCATTCCTGGAATAATTGGGAACAACATGCCAAAAGTCCGTTTGCATTGATCAAAGATCATGTTTTACTGCCTCAGGCTTCACTTTTAAAAGAAGTTGATGCCGAATTCAAATCGCTTTTAACCAATGAAAAATTAGAAGAAATTGTCAATACAATTCCGGAAGAATGGCTGGTTTGGGAAGATACCGATGAAACGCCAGAAGCTTTGCGAAATGTATACTTACAATTTTTGCAGACAAGATTAAATAATTCCGAAATCTTTGTAAATCAAGCTCAAAATGCAAGATAGTCACTTATATGAGTATGCCGTAATTCGCGTGGTACCCAGAGTAGAGCGCGAAGAATTCCTAAATATTGGAATCATTTTATTTTGCAAAAAAGCCAAATTTATAAAAGTATTATCCCATATTGATGACGCCAAAGTAGAAGCCCTTTCCAACGATTTTGATATTGAGCAATTGCATTGCAACATAACAGCCCTAAACAAAATTGCAGATGGAGATAAAGACGGCGGACCAATTGGCGCAATGGATATTCCAGAGCGTTTTCGCTGGTTAACAGCGATTCGTAGCTCAGCAATTCAAACGTCAAGACCGCATTCTGGTTTATGTAAGGATTTGGAGAAAACGATTAATCGTTTGTTTGAAGAGTTGGTTCTTTAAAAGAGGGACAAAGAGGCAGAGGAACAAAGGGGCATAGGTTTTTTGTAGGGACGCACTGCAGTGCGTGTAACGTATTGTGAAAATCTCGCAAAGACGCAGAGTCGCAAAGTTTTTTATTTTATACATTAACCGCAATCTTGTCATTTCGACGGAGGAGAAATCCTCGCAAGAAACTCTACAAAGATTGGCAACATTTCTGTGCGGAGCTACTTGCGAGGATTTCTCCTCCGTCGAAATGACAAACTGTATGGTAACTTTAGCTAATTTCTTTGCGACTTTGTGTCTTTGCGAGATTAAAAAAGCTTAGTGTCTTTGTGCCTTCATGGAAAAAAACTTTTAATCAAAAATCCAATATTCCAAATAGGCATTCATTAGAAAAATGAAGCATTATATTTTCCTTTTTTTGATTTTCAATAACTAACAGATCATGAGGTTCAAGATTGTATGACTTCTCATTAATTCTAATAACTGTCGTATGTAATGAAAATAAAATTATTATTTGAGCATTACAATTTTGATTACCAGTCGTTGTTTTCAGTTGATGATGACTTATTTTATCAGAAACCATCCAGTTAAAATCAATACCTTTTGTATAAGAAGTCACTTCGTCATCGGAATTAAATTCCATGATTTCATATTTCTCATATACTTTTTTTTCTTTATTTACTTCAATATGCAAGCAGTTATCAAGCATAACCAAATACCGGTAATAACCCTTAAATTTCGTAAATTCTGATGGCTCTTGCTCAATTGAAGCACTGCTTATTCTGAATACAAAATCTCTATCGGCATAGTTTGCTGTTTCCGGATATATCATATATTCATATGTCAATCCACCGCTCCAAATAGAGGCTTTACTATCTTTTTTAGACAAAAGGCGTATGTTCATTTTTTATTTTAAAAAAAAGGTTCAAAGTTGCAAAGTTACAAAGGGACAAAGGTTTTTTTGTAGAGACGCACAGCAGTGCGTCTAACGTGTAGAATTTAAAAATCACGCAAAGGCGCAAAGTCGCAAAGAAAATTTTAAAAGAAAACTTTGCGACTTTGCGTCTTTGCGTGATTAAAAAAAATCAGCGAATCTCCATGCAAAATCTCTGTGAATCTCTGTGAAATAAGATTCTCAAAGAAGCTTCTCCAAATAAATAAACTCCAAAGGCGCATCAGAAATCGTAACATGAATTTCGCTTTCAGGAAAAGCTTCTCTTTCGCCAGTATCAACATAACCGTGGCGTTTGTACCACGCAATAAGCTCTTCACGAACTGAAATAACCGTCATAATTATACTCGACAAACCTAAAGTTTTGGCATGATTTTCGGCTTCAGCGAGCATCTTTTTTCCGATTCCGCTGTTTTGTAATTCAGGTGAAACAGTTAGCATTCCCAAATACAATTGATGTTCTTTTTCGACCAATAAAACGGAACCAATGATTTGATCGTTCTCCGTATATTTCAAAATGGTATTCTTCGGATTCAGAATCGTTTCCGTCAATTCTTCCGCGTTGGTTCTTTTTCCTTCTAATAAATTGGCTTCTGTTGTCCAGCCTTTTTTAGAAGTTTCACCTCTGTATGCGGAATTGACTAATATATTCAAAGCAGGAATATCTGCTAATGTTGCTTTTGAAATCATGAATTATAGTACTTGTAATTTAGCTTCTTTCTGATTAGAAATCAGATTTAATATTTTGCAGGCTCGGCCGCTTTAGGTAACGATTGTTTAATAAATGTTCTGATGTCTTCATTTGCAGTTTCTAGGTCGGCTTTTCTCAAATACATCATATGACCGCTTCTGTAGCCTTTCCATGACATTCTGCCATTTAGTTTTCCGCTTGGATCCATTTGCCATAAATCGTATTTAGCATTAAAATAGTCGCATGCACCATCATAATATCCTGATTGTACCATTACATGCAAATATGGATTTTGTGCCATGGCTTGTCTTAGATTTTCTCCTGTTTTATCATTAGATCTGTCCCAAGGATGTACAGAACCAAACATCATGTATTTAAAATCAGTTTTGTAGTTAAGATTATTGCGTACATACATATTGATAGCAGGAGTAAAAGAATGCAACCAAGAAGTAAGCTCGGCATTAAAATCGACACTTTCGCCTGAGTCTTTGCGGTCAATTCCTTTATATCTTGAATCAAGTCTTCCTACTGTGTAGCCTTTATCTCTTAACAGTTCTTTCCAAAAATAATCATAAGGAACGTCTAAATTGTTTTGCAGAATAACTTTCTCTGAAATACCAGAATAACGTGCCATTTTAGTGGCAATTTCTTTTCTTTTTTGTTCGTCCAAAAATCCTCCTTTGCTCAGTGCAGGAAGAAGTTCGTTTATGGTAAAATCTTCAACCTCCGGTAACATATCAGTTAAATCTTTATTTTGGAGGTCAGGACTAAGCACTTTGTGATACCAGGCAGTAGCGGCAAAATAAGGTAATTTAAGAGCAGCATCAGAAACAACACCACGCGTTATTCCTAACTCAGTAGGAGATACTAAAATCACTCCGTTTAAATACATCCATTGATTGTTTTGTAATTGAAGTGCTAATCCGGAAACTCGGGTTGTGCCATAACTTTCTCCTATCAAGTATTTTGGTGAAGCCCAACGATTAGTGCGGGTTACAAAACCATTGATCCAATCGGCTAAGTATTTAATGTCGGCATTTACACCGAAGAATTTTGTAGTAGGGATTTCTTTGCTTGTAGGTCTTGAATACGCTGTATTAACAGGATTTACAAAAACGATATCAGCAACATCTAAAATAGAATAAGGGTTTTCCTTTATTCCGTAAGGTTGCAAAGGGTAGCCTTCATCATCAATATTTAACAAACTTGGACCCGTATAAGCAATCTGCATCCAAACTGAAGCAGATCCAGGCCCACCATTAAACGAAATAACTAAAGGACGAGAATTTCTATCTTTTACATCAGAACGTTCATAATACGTATAAAATAATCCGGCAATTGCTTTTCCGTCTTCGTCCCAAACTGGCATAGTTCCGGTTGTTGCCTTATAAGCAACTTTTTGTCCTTTTATTGTGGTTGTATGATTGGTGACTACTTGAGAATCTGGATTGAAAGTAAGGTTCGCAGGTGAATTTTCTTCTTTTGTAACGGGAGGTGTAGCGGTGATTTTCGGTTTTGAATCCTGAGCATATGAAGTGAAAAATCCAGCTAAAAGAAATAAGATTAATGTTTTTTTCATAGAATTAGAGTGTGTTATTGAATTTCAGTATTCTAAATAGATGAGTATAATTAGAGTTTTTAAAGATATAAAAAAATAGCAAGTGATGATTTTTAGTCTCGTGGGATGATGTACTTTCTTCGTTAAAAACATATTCTGTTAAAGAAATGAATCAATTCTGGTTAAGAACTTTTTGATCTTCTGTTAATGATGCGACAATAAGTAAAGTGAGAAACTATAACCATTGTAATACCAATATTCCAATACACTTGAAAATAGGCAAACATATTATAAAAGCAGAACATTGATTTTTCTTCTGTTTCTTCATCAATCCTGAAATAAACAGGAAAGACAATTAAAAAAAGTGATAGAAATATTGATAGAATTATGAAATGACCATATTTAATTTTAAAATGATCAACTAAGCCATAAGCTAACATCTGAATAATCAATATTAGAAATAACTTTTCCATAATTCTGTTTTAAATTATTTGCTTTTCAAGAATTCATTAAGTCCAATCGATTTTTAATTCGTTTAATAATATCCAGATCATTGTCGCCATGAATATCTCTTATGTTATAATTTGG
This sequence comes from Flavobacterium sp. GW821-FHT11G01, assembly GCF_058808175.1. NCBI lineage: Bacteria > Pseudomonadati > Bacteroidota > Flavobacteriia > Flavobacteriales > Flavobacteriaceae > Flavobacterium > Flavobacterium sp. GW821-FHT11G01. The sequence continues at coordinate 470,029 of NZ_JBXARK010000001.1, forward strand.
ATTTCTGGGATCAGTAGTTTTTTGAAATTCATTAACACTAAGATTGAAAAGTGCCTGACCAAATCTTTGATCTGGGTTTTGTTCTAGATAAGATGCAATTAAATCGAGGATAACTTTATGTTCTTCTTTCATCTTTAAATTATGTTTTTTAAAGTTTAATAATCATAAACATGTTCAATAATAACATTTTTTCTTTCCGATTACTATTTTGGAATATTGCTTTTTATCTTTTCAAGCAATTGATTTTCTTTTTCAATTAATTTCTCAAATGGAGATTTATTTGGTAAATGTTGCTTTTGATATTCTTCAATAAGCGGAATCGTTAAAATAATTTTTAAAGTATTATGATAGTCAGTTATCTCGCTTCTTTTTAGATTAATAGTCTTTATTAAATTTTCCAGATCAGCTTTTTGAGAGGCATATTTATCGTTACTTTTCGTAATTAAATTTATCATTTTATGTTTCAATACGCTATCCCTTATACCATTAATATGGCTTTCTGCAGAATTATAATAATCATCAGATTTTTGATCATAATTATAAAAAACATCAGTTGTATCTCTGGCCTTCACTTCATTTAATTCGTTTTCTAAAGCTGTCAATTCAGGAGATTTATCTACCAGTTCCTGATACAAGTTTTCGACTAAATCATTGCCTTTTCCAGATCTTCCAATATCAAAAGTTTTTTCTTCGAATGCCTTTGGATCCTCATTCTTTTTTTGAATGGTTTCATTTTTTTGGCAAGATACCAACAGAATTAACGAAAGGAAAGCGATTTTTTTTAGCATAGTTTTATCTTTTAATTATTTAATAATCATAAACATGTTCAACCGTAACATTTTCACTCTTAGCCTTCTTAATAAAAGGCAATAACTGCTCAACCGGCATAAAGTAAACATTCCTTTTTAAACCATCATCTGTAACAATTCGGGATTGATACAATAACTTAATATCCTTCGAATTTAGATCTTGTGATTTTTTCATAATTACAGAAACCGCAATTTCATCATTACCGGAAATTTCATAGATTTTTACATCCTGATCGGCAAGTTTCTTTATTTCCTTAGTGAAAATTTCCCAACGGGTAATCGAAATAATCATTTTGTCGCCATTTCCTTTTTTGATGATTTTTAGGTCTTTACTTTCTTTAATAGCATCAGTATTAGAAACGATTAAATAAATAAGATTAGATGGTGTTTCGTAGCTGGATTTCGCGCCCCACTCAATAAGTTTGGAATAAAAAGCTTTAAACGAAAATTCGGCTGTAAATAACAGCGTTCTTTCCCATTTTCGTAAAGTACTGCAATCCGAAGTATCAGAGGCAGACCATACTTTTTTAACCCACGGCAGAAATTCAAATTCATACCAGGCCGTTTGGTATATAAAATGACTGTAAGCGTTTTGAGCTTCAATTATGATTTCTTCTTGTTTGGATATTTTGTCTTCTGCAAATAAAGAAAAGAATCTTCCCGTTGTATTTTCGTAAAGAATTTTCGCGCCATATTCCATCGTCATGCTTACGCCAATGACTTGCAACATCGTTTTATATTCGCCGTTTTCAGGATAGGCTTTTGAAGTTAGTTTTATCGAACGATCATACAGTTTCCAATATTCATCAATCGATTTATAAAAAGGAAAATCAGATGGATTTTTGCCACTTTTTAAATAATCTGCATATTCTTTTGGATTGTAAACCAAATACCATTCAGGAACCGTCAGAATCGTTTGCTCTTCTGCTCTGAAGTATTCTTTTATTTTCTTTTTTTGATGCGCTAAGTTGTCTTTCGTATACGGATTATACTTGTCCAGTAATTTGTTTGTAAAGCGTTGATCCGGATCTAATTTGTTTTTTAAAGCGAAATATTTGGCACTATTTGGATAGCCTTTTTGAAATTGTTCAACCGTCGCGTGAGGCTGATAGGGAAGGTACCAGGTTCCGTTTTCGCTTAAAATAGCGTCTGTCATTTCAAGTGTCCATTTCTTGACATGTTCTTTTGCTTCGGGATTGGTTCCTTGTTTGTAATAAATCACAAAAGCAAATACTTCTTTTCGTGCCCACGAAAGATAACTTTCATGATCTGGCAAGGCATGTCTTAGCGAAACATTGATAACATTGACTTTGTTATTTTGAAAAACAGCAGTCATTTTCGGAATAAAGGATTTTATGTTCTCCACCGGAATAAAGTATTCCTGCAACACATATGTTGACTTTTCGCGAGAAGAAGGTTCTAATTCCTTCACATCATAACTTGCTTCTTTATTGCGCCATCGAACCGTTTTCGGAATAAAATACAAAGGATCAATCGCGTATTCGCGAATCCATTTTCCCGAATTTCCCCAGGAAACCACTCCAGACAAGTTTGATTCCAGCCAATAATTTTGAGTTTCATCGATTAAACGGTCGGTATCGGTTAGCGGTTTTGTGGTTTTCTCCCATGAAATGCTCATTATTTTGTCGTATTTCGGCGGATATAAATTCCCGTTCTGAAAAATAATATTTTGGTTATTTCTAATGTTTTTATCAAAATAAGTTTTGTACTCTTCAATCGGCATGACCTGGTGGAATCTTTCTACTTTTTCGTTGTCGACCAATTGCAAAGTAACTTCGGCGATAACGCCAATTCCGCCATAACCGCCTATTGCAGCATTAAAAACATCCTGATTTACTTGTCGGTTTGCAATGATGATGGCACCATTTGCGGTAATAATTTTCAATTCTAAAACCGATGAAATAATAGGACCATAACCCACATATCTTCCATGACAATTTACCGAAATCGCTCCGCCAACCGTAAAATTAGAATACGTTTGCATGATTTTGATCGACAAATTTAAAGGATCAATTACGGTTTGAATGTCTCTCCAACGAATTCCGGCTTGCACTGTAATCTGCTTTTTGGTTTTATCGATATTGATGATTTTATCAAAAGATCGCATATCAATATGCAAACTGTTTTCGAAGGCCGTTTGACCTCCCATACTGTATTTTCCACCGCCAATCGAAATAGGTCCGGTCGTATTTTTTATAGCAGAAACAATCTCGTTGACCGTTTTGGGTTTGATAATTTCGTTGACTTGAATCGGATTTATTTGCGTGATATCATTCAGCGTTTTATTATCAATCGTGGTGTCGAATTTTGAATCACCGGAGAATTGGATTAATAAGAAAATGTATAAAACGAATAAAAGGAAACCGTAAAACGGAACTGCCCTGCGTTTTTTTCTATTGATAAACTGAATCGCTTTTTTGATTCCGGTGCAAATGAATTGTATAATTTTTAGTAACCAGGTAAATAGCAATTGAATAAAACGGTAGATTTTCTTCATAAAGGCGTATAGAAAAGAGATTATATTTTTGTGAAAACCATTAAAGCGTTTTTGGTAGGATCGCCTTTTTGGTACAATGTTTTTTTGTTGAATTTAAATCCGATGTTTTCAACAAAAGCACAAATAAAGTCTAAGGAATAAAAGTTCCGAACCTCTTTGGCGTTGTATTCCCAGGTTTCATTTACGCCCAGATTAAAGACATCGTGTGCCAATGCGACCAATACTTTTTGATCTTCAGTATCGCAATTATGATCTCTTAAAATCAATTTTCCGCCCACGCGCATCGTATCTCTGATTGAAGAAATATATTGTGTTCGCAATTCTAAAGGACAATGATGAAAACCGATATAAACAGTAACCAAATCAACACTATTGTGCGGAACATGATCTCCAAATTTGGTTTCGTAATTGGTAAAGGGAATGTATTCTGCGCCAACAGCTATTTGACCGCGCTCGACCATTTCGGTAAAGGAGTATTTTGGTTTTCGGCCATCAGCATAATATCTTTTTCCTTTGATGGAAATGCTTTCTTCCAGATAATCCAGATATCGTCCCGAAGAACCAATTTCTAAATAACCATTATAAGATGTGCCTTCTCCCAACAAAGAAACCGTCTCAACTGACATCTCATTTTTTTGATGCATCAAAGCCGGAAGCTGATAACGAACGCTCGATAACATAGGGGTAATGTCGTCTAACTGCGATTGCGTTGCCGTATAAATCTCTTTATCAGTGCTTTTTGAAATCGTGTTGTCATAAATTAATTTATGGAATTCTTCCTCTGGATATAAATTAAACACGTTTTTCAAAAATAAAAAGAACTGATTTTTAAGTTTTGAGTTCGTATAAATGTATTTGAAATTACTTCTAAGGAATAAAGTGGATTCAAGCAATTTGTTAGGAAACAATTGTACCGATGTGACAAAAAGTAATGATGTTTTAAGAAAGTTGCGTCTCTTCATAAGTAGATTTTGGTCTTTCAAACATAGTAATTTTACTTGCGGAAAACTAATTTGAGAATTAGAAATGGAAAGCTATCAAATAATTTAAATCTCTGATTAGGTTCTATCATGCATCGTTTAGGTTTTGAACCTCATCATTTAGGTTGCGAGCCTCATCATTTAGGTCAAGATCCCAAAATTTGACGCTCATGACGTGAAATTTGACGTCAGGCAACGTATATTTTTAGGTTCCCGACGTAAAATTTGAGGTTCGGAACCTAAACGATGCACCAAACAACCTAAACGATGGATGTTGGGAGGTCATTTATGCAGAGAAGTAAGTTTTATTTGCTAGCGCGAGCGTCCCGCTCGTGAACGTTCCAATTGATTTTGAATTTCTTTGTGTTCACGAGCGGGACGCTCGCTCTAGCGGGGGGACTTCACACAGCAAGCGTTGCTATTAATTAAGAATACTTCGTAGAGCGTTTTTTCATCTTAATTATTGTAATAAAAATCTCAGTTAAAATGATTAATGAATGTTTTGTTAAAATAAGTTTTTAATTAAATCTTATTAATTACATTTGTTCTGAAATTGAGAAAATTTCTCAAATTAAAATCATAGATATGTTGTTAGAATTCACAGTTGGGAATTTTTTGTCATTTAAAGAAAAAAAAACATTTAGTTTAGAAGCTTCTAGTATTACTGAATATAAAGAGAATGTTGTACAAAAGGGCAAATATAAAATACTTCGTTCAGCTGTTATTTATGGAGCAAATTCTAGTGGTAAAAGTAATTTTATTAAAGCTTTAGAATTTATGGTTGAAACAGTTAGAAACTCATCCAAATTAAATTCAACGGATAAACTAAATGCGAAACCTTTTTTACTCAGTGATAAAACAGTTAATTTACCGAGTCATTTTGAAATTTTATTCACTAAATATGGAAAAAGATATAGATATGGTTTTGAGCTTGATAATGAAAGAATTCATGAAGAATGGCTATATATATTGAATGAGAATTCAAAAAAAGAAACTCTATATTTTATTAGAAATATTGATGGAATTGGAGTAGCTGATATTTTTGAGGAGGCAAAAATGTTTATTGAAAATACAAAGGATAATAGCTTGTTTATATCTTTGTTAGATCAATTAAATATTGAAATAGGTAAGCAAATAATGGGAAGTTTCTCTTATATTTTTATACAATCTGGTGTAGAGCATGAGAAGTCCATTAATATGACCTCTTTGATGCATCAAACCGACAGTTATCAAGATACAGTTGAAAAACTAATAAATAGATTAAATTTAGGTTTTCGATCTTTTCATCTTGAAACGGATTCTAATGAAACTTTTAAAAAACGGATTAAGACTATTCATAATATTTTTGATGATAATGGAAAAATAGTTGGGGAACGTGAATTTAAATTAGTGGAACATGAATCTTCTGGAACTAATAAGGTTTTTGATATTTCGGGTCATATTGCTTTTACACTCTCGCTTGGGTTGCATTTATTTATTGATGAATTAGATGCGAAATTACACCCCATTTTAACTCAAGAAATTATTAAATTATTCAATAACCCAGAAACAAATCCTAATGATGCTCAACTAGTTTTTACTACTCATGACACTAATTTGCTTGGTGCAAAACTTTTTAGAAGAGATCAAATTTGGTTTACAGAAAAAAATAATTGTGAAGCTACTGATTTGTATTCTTTACTTGAATTTAAAGATGAAGATGGAAATACAATTAGAAAAGATAGAAGTTTTGAAAAAGATTATATAATGGGACGTTACGGCGCTATTCCTTATATTTCAAACTTTCAAGAGATATAATATATGGCAAATATTATTAAAATTGATAATGCTGTTCTTAAGAGACAAAAAAGAACAGAAAATAAACGAAAACAGAACACTAAAGAAGTACGAGTTTATTTTTTAATAGTTTGTGAAGGAGAAAAAACAGAACCTAATTATTTTAAATCATTTAAATCAAATATAAAATCATTTGTTTATACAATAGATACATTAGGAGAAGGTTCTAACACCAAGGATTTAGTAAAAAGAACTATCAAAGCGAGGGATAAGTCTAGTCAAAAATATGATAGAGTTTGGACTGTTTTTGATAGAGATAGTTTTAGTCCAGATAATTTTAACGGAGCGATTCAATTAGCAAATAGTCAAGACATTAAAGTGGGATGGTCTAATGAGGCTTTTGAACTTTGGTATTTATTACATTTTCAATATAGAAATACCTCAATGTCTAGAACAGAATATAAGAAAGCTATAGAAGATGAAATAAACGCTAAAATAGCGAAAGAATCTAAAAGCAAAAAGCCTAAAAAGTTTGAGTATAAAAAGAATAGTACAGAAATGTATCAGATTTTAGAGAAATATGGTAATCAAACTCAAGCTATAAAATGGGCAGAGCAATTGATCGCATCACATACTTGTGAAAATTATGCTATTCATAATCCTTGTACTCTAATTCATCTTTTAGTTAAGGAATTAATTGGAGAATCAGAAGAATTAATAAAAGAAATTAAAGATAGAGATGCTTAGTTTTACTAAGTATGTTTATGATAAAAGCCAAGAATTATTAATTTAATTCTTGGCTTTTAAAATTTTATAAGAGAAAAAATTACCTCAAAAATGCCTTCAACTCCTCATAAGTCTTAATCTTCACACTAACTTTATCCTCATTCATAACACTTTCAATTTGTTCTGGAATCGGAAGTGTAATGCCTAAAGCAGGTTCAACAACATCTAAGAATTTAATTGGGTGCGCGGTTTCTAAGAAAACACCAATCGCGTTATCGTGTTTTTGTAATTCTTTTTTCAAACCTAAATAACCCACAGCGCCGTGTGGTTCTGCGATGTAACCGTCGGTATTATAAATTTGTTTTAAGGCTTCGAGTGTTTCTTCATCGGTATAACTGTAAGATGAGAAATCTTTTTCGAAAGCTTTTAAATCGTTATTGTACAATTCCTGAATTCTAATAAAGTTACTTGGGTTTCCAACGTCCATAGCGTTCGAAATCGTTGCTTTAGAAGGTTTTGGGTCGTATTTTCCGCTTTCTAAGAATCTTGGTACAGTATCGTTTACGTTGGTAGACGCTACAAAATGCTCAATTGGCAAACCTAATTTCTTTGCCATAATTCCGGCACAGATATTCCCAAAATTTCCACTTGGGCAAGAGAAAATCAACGGTTTGTTTTGACTTTTCAACGCTTTGTAAGCAAAGAAGAAATAGAACATTTGTGGCAACCAGCGCGCAATATTAATAGAATTCGCCGAAGTCAGGTTTTTGTGCGCTAAAGTTTCATCTAAAAACGCTTTTTTCACCATATCCTGGCAATCATCAAAAACACCATCAACTTCAAGTGCTTTAATGTTTTTTCCTAAAGTGGTCAATTGTTTTTCCTGAATGTCGCTCACTTTTCCTGACGGATATAAAATCACTACATCAACACCGTCAACACCTAGAAATCCGCTGGCAACCGCACCGCCCGTATCTCCGGAAGTCGCTACTAAAACGGTATTTTTGCTGTCTTTTTTATCTTTATTGAAATACGCCAGACAACGTGACATAAATCGTGCTCCAACGTCCTTAAAAGCCATTGTAGGCCCGTGAAATAATTCTAACGAATAAATCCCTTTTTCAACTTCCACAACCGGAAAATCAAAAGACAAAGTATCTTTAATAATTTCTCTTAAATTGTCCTCAGGAATGTCATCGCCCACAAATTGCTGAATCACATCAAAAGCAATATCGTTATGGCTTAAATTTTCGATTACATTAAAAAACGCAGGATTTAAAGGCGTAATGATTTGCGGAAAATACAATCCTTTATCACTTGCTAATCCTTGTATTACAGCTTCTTTGAATGAAACTTCTGGTGCATTATGGTTTAAACTATAGTATTTCATTGTTGTTAAGTTCTTAGTTATTAGTCCTTAGTAATTAGTCTTAATCTTTAGCTTTTTGCAACTAAGGACTAATCACTAAGGACTAATTACTCATTTTAAATAATTCTTACGCCATCCGGATTAATCTTCGAAACGTGAATTTCATATGGCAAATTCATGTTTTCGTAAACGTCGCTCATGGCTTTGGCGATTTGGTCTGCGGTGTTTTTTCCTCTGCTTAGAGCAAAAATTGACGGGCCAGAACCTGAAATTCCAGAACCTAAAGCGCCGTTTTCTAAAGCCGTTTGTTTGATTTGATCAAAACCCGGAATCAAAACGCTTCTTAAAGGCTCGACGATTTCATCATGAAGTGATCTTCCAATCAAATCATAATCTTTGGTGTACAAACCGGCAATTAATCCGCCGACATTTCCCCATTGCATAATCGCGCTTTTCAGGGAAACAGTTTGTTTCAATACCGAACGCGCATCCGAAGTTTTCAACTCAATTTGAGGATGAACCACAGTTGCGAACAATTCTTCCGGACTATCAATTCGGATAATATCTAGAGGAGCATAACTTCTTACCAAAGTAAATCCGCCTAAAAGGGCAGGAGCAACGTTGTCTGCATGTGCATTTCCGCTGGCTAATTTTTCGCCCTGCATCGCAAACTGCACCAAATCTTTGCGGGAATAAGGTCTTCCCAATAATTCATTTATTCCGAAAACCGCTCCGGCAGAACTGGCAGCACTGCTTCCAATTCCGCTTCCGGCTTTGATGTTTTTATAAATTTCGATTTCGAAGCCAAAATCCAATTCGTCTAATGTTTCAAGCATGGCCAAAGCCGCAACTCCAGAAACGTTTTTCTCCGTTTCTAAAGGCAAATCGGCACCCACAATTTTAGTGATTCGAACTCCTTTTTGATCGACTTTCCGAACAATCATTTCATCGCCCGCATTGTCTAAGCAAAGGCCGAGTACGTCAAATCCGCACGAGAGGTTTGCGATAGTTGCCGGGCAAAATAGTTTAATTTCTTTCATTTCTGGTTGATTTTGCCACGAAGGCACAAAGTCACAAAGTTTTATTTTAGCTTTTGTGTTTTTTGCCACGAAGGCGCTAAGACACAAATTTTTTTATTTTAGTTTTTAAGACACAAAGTTTTAGGGATAAAAACTTAAAAACTTTGTGTCTTAGCGCCTTAGCGGCTAATTATTCCCTATTCTAATAACGTCTGCAAAAATTCCAGAGGCTGTTACTGCTGCACCGGCTCCGGCGCCTTTGATCAATAAAGGCTGATCTACGTAACGATCTGTGTAGAACAATACGATATTGTCTTTTCCTTCTAAATTGTAGAAAGGATGATCTTTCGGGATGAATTGCAGGCCAACGCTTGCTTTTCCGTTTTCAAATTGTGCTACGTATTTCAATCTTGAATCTTTTGCTAATGCTTCTTCATAGATTTTTTCAAAATGCGGTGCGTGTTTGATTAACGATGCAAAAAAGGCCTCGTTATTTGTTGTTTCCAAGCATTCGGCAGGCAAAAACGATTCGTTTGCGATAGCGTCAATATCCATTTCGTAACCGCTTTCGCGAATAAGAATAAGGATTTTACGAGCCACGTCAATTCCGCTTAAGTCGATTTTCGGATCCGGTTCTGTAAAGCCCTGAACTCCGGCTTCTTTAACCACATCATGGAAAGAATTATTTTTATCAAAATTGTTGAAAATAAAATTCAAACTTCCAGATAAAACCGCCTGAATTTTATGCACTTTATCACCAGAAGCAATTAAGTTTTTTACAGTATCAATAATTGGTAATCCGGCGCCCACATTCGTTTCAAATAAAAATGGAGCGTTATATTGGCGCGATAAGCTTTTTAATTTTTTGTAATTGTCAAATGCCGATGAACAGGCAATTTTGTTACAGGTTACTACGGCAATACTTTCTTTTAAGAATTTCTCGTACATTTCAGAAACGCTTGCATTTGCTGTAATATCCACAAAAATGCTGTTACGTAAATTCAATTCTCTTGCACGTGCGATGAATTCTAATGGAATAGCTTCTTCTCCTTTGTCTAAAGTCGCTTTCCAGTCTTTCAATGAAATTCCGTCTTCATCAAAAAGCATTTTTCTTGAGTTTGACAAAGCAATTACGCGAACATTAATCTTTAAATTATCTTTTAAGAATTTCCTTTGATTGTGAATTTGCTCGATGAATTTTTCACCCACATTTCCAACACCCATTACGAATAAATTCAGCTGTTTAGTATTTTCTTCAAAGAAGTTTTCGTGTAAAGTATTCAACGCTTTTTTAACGTCTCTTTCGTTGATTACAGTCGAAATATTACGTTCAGATGCACCTTGCGCAATCGCACGAATATTTACGTTGTTTTTACCCAAAGTGCTAAACATTCTACCGCTCAAACCTTGATGGTTTTTCATGTTTTCTCCAACCAAAGCAATAATGCAAAGATCTTTTTCTACAATGGCAGGATCGATTTTGTTTTGAAGAATTTCTACTTCAAAAGCTCTGTTAATCGCAGCTTCAGCATTTTCTGCATCCGAATTTAAAATTCCGATACATATCGAATGCTCAGAAGAAGCCTGAGTAATAAAAATTACATTGATTTTTTCCTGAGACAATACTTCGAACAAACGTCTTGACGAACCCGCAACGCCAATCATTCCAGGGCCTTCAAGTGTTACAAGCGAAATATTATCGATATGGCTGATTCCTTTTACAACCGAATCCTTAGACGAAACCTGATCAGAAATCAAAGTTCCTTCTGCTTCCGGCTCAAAAGTATTTTTGATTAAAATTGGAATATTTTTTCTTAAAACCGGCTGAATTGTTGGTGGATACAAAACTTTGGCACCAAAATGCGATAATTCCATCGCTTCCTGATACGAAATGTTGGCAATTGGCTGTGCCTGTTTTACAATTTTTGGATTCGCTGTAAACATTCCGTTTACGTCTGTCCAAATTTCTAATTGTTCAGCATCAAGCGCTCCGGCGATAATTGCCGCAGTATAATCAGAACCACCACGGCCTAAAGTAGTTGTGATTCCGTCAAGAGTTAACGCAATAAATCCAGGTAAAATATTGATTTGCGATTGATTTTCGGCAAAATAATCCTGAATCAATTGATTTGAAATTTCGAAGTTTACAACGGCTTTTCCAAAATCAGCATTTGTTTTGATTATTTCACGACTGTCTTTATAAACTACATTTTTGTCAATTTGCTGGTATGCCTGCGCAATGATGTAAGAAGAAAGCAATTCTCCAAAACTCAAAATAGTGTCAGCCGTTCTTGGAGATAATTCGCCTAATAAGAAACATCCATCAAGCAAAGTTTCTAAGTGATTGATGATTCTTTTTATATGGCTCAACAAGCTGCTTTGCTCGCTAACCGGAATAAGTTCTTTTAAAGTGTCGAGGTGTTTTTTCTCGATTTCGGCAACAATTTCTCTAAAACTTTCGTCATTAGCTGCCGCTTTTGCTGCTGCTAATTGCAATAAATCGGTCACCTTGCTTAAAGCTGAAACCACAACAACTAATTGATCTTGTTTTGATTTTTGGTTAACAATTTCGAGAACGAGTTTTATATTTTGAGCATTGGCAACCGAAGTTCCGCCAAATTTTAATACTTTCATTTTGATGATTTTTTTCTTTTTATGCAAATATTTTTATGTATCCAATGACTCTCTTCTTTCATGAAAAAAGTATAGATAACCTGGTTTATATGTAAAATGTATACCCCTAAGGGGTAGTCGTAGTTGTAGAAATTGTTGTAGCAGCAATTGCAACTCTAGTTTGAGTTGTCATTGTAGATTGATATTTTGCGCTGTTACTTTTCATTTTTGATGTTTCAAAAGTACAGATTTTTATAAAAGCGAAAAACCTTTATTTTCTTTTTGCGAATATTTTAATAATTCAATTCTCATTGATTTAATATTGAGTTTTTGTTAAGATTGAATATCATAAATTGATGGATTCGTATATTTAAACCCGTATTTATTGGAAGTCTAAGAGCTTAAAAAGCTGATTTCTAATCAAAATATTGGACAGAAAGAGTTATTAGTCTATAAAATAAGTAGGAAATTGATTTTTTTATAATAAGTTTTGAAGGTTGATTTTGCAGAAAAAAAATAAAGCACTGATTTTGTATGATTAGTATTGTGAAATAGCTAAATACGTATTATTTGTTTTATTGAAATTTTAATTATTATGAACAAATGTTGCTTTTTAATATTGATTTGTTGAATTTTGATGCCTTAAATTAAAAATGTTATGAGAGAAATCCATTATATAAGTACTGAAACCATAAGTTTAGAAGATCTGCAAGAAATTATTGTAAATCAGAAAATGCTTGAATTATCTGAAGAAGCAAAAGTAAACGTTCAGAAATGTCGTGATTATTTAGATAAAAAAATGGCGTCGCATTCTGAACCTATTTACGGAATCAACACGGGTTTTGGATCACTTTGTAATGTAAAAATCTCAAATGAAAATTTATCAAAGCTTCAGGAGAATCTGGTAAAATCTCATGCTTGTGGAACAGGAGAAGAAGTTCCTGCAGAAATTGTAAAACTAATGTTGTTGCTTAAAATCCAATCTTTAAGTTATGGACATTCCGGAATTCAGTTACAAACGGTAAGTCGTTTGGTTGATTTCTACAATAATGATATCCTTCCTATTATATATACACAAGGTTCTCTTGGTGCTTCCGGAGATTTAGCACCATTGGCGCATTTGTCTTTGCCTTTATTAGGAGAAGGCGAAGTTTTATTTGAAGGAAAGAAAGTGGCTTCCGCCGAAGTTTTAAAACATTTTAACTGGGAACCAATCGTTTTACAGTCAAAAGAAGGTTTGGCTTTGCTAAACGGAACCCAATTTATGAGTGCTTATGGAGCTCACATTTTATTAAAAGCTTATAAATATTCGTATTTGGCAGATTTAATCGGAACTATTTCTTTAGAAGGTTTTGATGGAAGAATCGAGCCATTCAATGAATTGATTCATTTTATTCGTCCACATAAAGGACAAATTATTACAGCTCAGCGTATCAATGAATTTTTAGAAGGAAGCGAAATAATTGAACAAGAAAAAAAACATGTTCAGGATCCGTATTCTTTCCGTTGTATGCCTCAGGTTCACGGCGCTTCAAAAGATGCAATTGATTATGTTCGAAAAGTATTCAAAACGGAAATTAATTCGGTTACCGATAATCCAAATATATTTATAGAAGCCGATCAGATTATTTCCGGTGGAAATTTCCACGGACAACCTTTGGCTTTGGCTTTAGATTTTATGGCAATTGCCTTGGCAGAATTGGGAAGTATCTCTGAAAGAAGAACATACCAATTGATTTCAGGTCTAAGAAATCTTCCGGCATTTTTGGTTGACAATCCGGGATTGAATTCAGGATTTATGATTCCACAATATACTGCAGCAAGTATTGCAAGCCAGAACAAACAATTGGCAACTCCGTCAAGTATTGATAGTATTGTTTCGAGCAACGGGCAGGAAGATCATGTGAGTATGGGAGCAAACGGGGCAACAAAAGCGTTGCGTGTTATGGATAATTTAGAGCGCATTTTAGCGATCGAATTAATGAACGCTTCGCAGGCAATTGCTTACAGAGAGCCCTTGAAATCAAGTGATTTCATCGAAATGTTCCTAAGTAGTTATAGAGAAGTAGTGCCTTTGGTTAAAGAAGATCGCATCTTACATTACGACATTGAAAAGACAGTTGCATTCCTGGATAGTTTCCAAATTGAAAACGATTTGTTAACACTGGCTTAACATTATAGAATATTAATGAAGTAATTTTGCACTATCAAAAATAAAAAAATGTCAATAAACAGTATTTTCCAATTTTTAGTGCCGAAAGACAAGAAATTCTTTCCACTTTTTGAAGAAGCTTCAAGCAATTTAATTGAATTAGCTTCTAACTTACACGAAGCTGTAAATCTTCCATTAAAAGAAAGAGAAGTTCTTTTTCAAAAAATTGATGAATTAGAGCAAAGAGGAGAAGACATTACACGTCAAACCAATCTTGAATTGAGCAGAAATTTTATTACTCCATTTGATAGAGAGGATATTCACACTTTAATTACTTCTATTGATAACGTTGCTGATTACCTTCATGGTGCAGCAAGCAGAATGAGATTGTATCAGGTTGATAAGATTACAAAATCGATCAGAAAGATGACAGAAATCAACCTTGAAGCTTGTCAAAACATTGACAGTGCTGTAAAAGAGTTGAGCAACTTAAAAAATATGAACATTATTAAAGATGCTTGTGCTAGAATTAATAAACTAGAAAACAAGTCTGATAATGTATATAACAAAGCAGTTTTTGAAATTTTTGAAAACGAAACAGACGCTAAAAATATTATTAAATATAAAGAAGTGTTATCTGTTTTAGAATCAGCAACAGACAAATGTAAGAGTGTTGCGAACATACTAGAATCTATTTCTGTAAAACATTCTTAATTCAATTTATTTCATTCTGAAGTTATAATTTTATGACGCTACTTATAATTATTATAGTATTAGCTTTAATTTTTGATTACATCAATGGTTTTCATGATGCGGCAAATGCTATAGCGACTGTTGTTGCTACAAAGGTTCTAACGCCTTTTCAGGCCGTTCTTTGGGCAGCATTTTTTAACTTTCTGGCTTATTGGGTTTTCGGATTTGGTGTTGCAGATACTGTTGCAAAAACAGCGCACACTATGGAGATTAACCTTGTTGTTATCCTTGCCGGTGTTATTGCAGCTATTTGTTGGAATTTATTGACTTGGTGGCTAGGAATTCCTTCAAGTTCATCACATACTTTAATTGGTGGTTTCGCCGGAGCAGCAGTGGCACATGCGATCGCTGTACATGGTTTTTCAGGTTATGTAGGAGAAGATGGAACTACTCATTATTGGTACGAAATCGTAAGTTGGTATAAAGCAGGAAAAGATGGTGGAATGCCTTCGGGAGTTCTTATCATTATTGCTTTTATCGTTTTAGCGCCATTATTGGGAGCATTGGCTTCTTATTTAATATCGATATGGTTGTTAAATGCTTCTCGTAAAAGTATTTTTCCTAAAATATTTACTGTAGCATTAATGATTGCAACAGTTTGGATTGTTAGTAGTCTGATGGTTCCTTATGCTGATATTGAAAAACCTCGTTTTGATTCTCATTTTTGGAGTGTAGCTTTCGACCCGCACAATATAAAATGGTTTTTGGTTGCTTTTATTATCTTAACAGTAAGTGCTTTTTGTTTAATATTTAGCAGTTTAAATCTTCATCAGGCTGATGCAGCTTTGAAAAAAATGCAATTATTATCTTCTGCAGCTTTTAGTTTAGGACACGGAGGAAATGACTCTCAAAAAGTAATGGGTATTATTGCTGCAGCTGTAGCGGTTTATATCAATACAAATCCCGGAGTTCATATGGCTTCCTGGTTAGATGTTGTATTACCAAATGATGATTTAGGAATAAAAGGAGTAATGCCAGGTTGGATTCCATTAGCATGTTATTCTGCTATTGCAGCAGGAACTTTAAGTGGTGGATGGAAAATTGTGAAAACAATGGGTTCTAAAATCACTAAAGTAACTTCTTTTGAAGGTGTTGCTGCCGAAACTGCTGGTGCTTTGACTCTTTATTTTACTGAACACTTAAAAATTCCCGTAAGTACAACACATACTATTACAGGTTCTATCATCGGAGTTGGATTAACTAAACGTGTATCTGCCGTTCGTTGGGGTGTAACTGTAAGTTTGATTTGGGCCTGGATATTAACGATTCCTATTTCGGCTATTTTAGCAGGATTGGTTTACTTTGTACTGAGCGTATTTATTTCATAGTAAAAAGATTTTTGTAAAATGTGAGAAGTTTGATCGCATTTTAAAACAGATAAAAAAAGCTGGTTTCATTATTGAAACCAGCTTTTTTATGTATACTAAACTTTAGTTTTACTCTTTCTTAAATAAATAATCTTTTCCGCCTTGTTTTAAAATCATCTCCTTTTTATCAGCATCGAACTCCATAACTACACCTGCCTGATCGAATTTGAAAATATTTAAGGCAATAGCTTCCAGAGGAAAAGAAGGCTGTCCACTTGCCTGGGCAATCAGTATGTTGTTTTTTTGAGTAATGCTTATTTTTAAAGGAATAAGCAAACTTCCATATGTTCCTGCATACGAATCCAACGTTTCAGTAGTTACTGCAATGTTAGTAAAAACTGGCATATTAAATGGTTTGTTAAAATAAGAACTTAAAGCACATAATAAGATGTTATTGTTGTCATAACCCATTCCGTTTGAAGTTATGGCTAAAGCTAATTTTTCATTTGGAAAATAGCCTAAAATAGATCTAAAACCATCTATTGCTCCATTGTGGCCGTAGCTTTTTCTTTCGAAATAAGGAAATTCTAAAATTCCCATCCCATATTTGTCTTTAATTGTTTTCATCTGATTTAGATGTTCGACAGAAACAATTTTTCCTGCAAAAAGACTTTCAATAAAAAGATTTAAATCCGTCGGATTGGAAACAATCGCACCTGCCCCAAGCGGAATCGACATATCAGTTTCGCTTTCTTTTTCCCATTTTCCGGCAAAAGAATAAGAATAACATTCGTTGTTTTCAGGATTAATCTTTCCGCCCAAATAAGTGTTTTTTAATTTAAGAGGCTTAATGATTTTTACATTTAAAATTTCGCCATACGGTTTTTTGTAAATGTCTTCTAATATAAACGACAATAAAATGTAATTTGAATTACTGTATTGACCTTTTGTGTCGGGCTCAAAAACAATATCTCCAGCAGCTATTCGTTCTGTCATTTTCGTTCTCGATTGAGGCTGTGTGTTCCATTTTAAATAATCCGGATCGTTTGTGAAATCATGAATACCGCTTCTGTGGTTTAATAAATTGCTGATTGTAATACTTTTGGCATTTTTTACTGTTGGAAAATAATAATCGATAGTTTGTTTCAAATTGATTTTATTTTCTTCAACTGCTTTAAAAATGAGTGAAGCTGTAAATGTTTTAGAGATTGAGCCAATTCTGTATTTCGTATTAATACTTGATTTTTTGGATGTGGCAAGATCATCAAAGCCAATTGATTTTGTGTAAATTGTTTTTCCGTTTTCAGAGATTGCGATACTTCCTAGATATTTATTGTTTTTCTCTAAAAGAAGAAACAAACTGTCGAGTCTTTTGGTGTTGAAAGTTTGGGAAAAAGCACTCGTAATTACAAGAGCAAATAAGCAGGTAATAATTTTTTTCATGATAGTGTTTTTTGATTGATTGATTTTTTGAACTTTAATAATAGGGTAATAAGGAAATAAAATAATACGATTGATAGCAGCATTACGGGAATAAACCAGTTGCCAAGAACTTCATAAATTTGATTTTTATTTTGACTTTCAGGATTGATTATTCCCAAGACGAAAACAGAAAACGAATCTTTTTTCATGTACAGTCCAACAAGAGAAGGATTGAAAATTTTGGCAAAAATTAAAAAAACAAAGCCAAATAGAAAAAGGTATAAAATGAAGAAAAAGATATAGGAAACTCCATTTGTAAAGTTTAATATCAAGGCCTTGAAAACATGAACAGGATTAAATGTTTTTGTAGCCTGCTGTAATTTTTTATCAGCGACAAGCGGTTTTAATACTTCTTCTGGCAAGCCTAGTTTTTCTATAATATCTAAAAGAGAGTCAATTTCATTTGCTTCTTTTTTGTGGTGAATAGCCTCATAAATATGACTGTTAAACTCCATATAAATATCATCCTGATCAATTTTTGATAAAGATGCAGTTGCTTTCCTGATACGCTTCATGTAATCATTGTAAACTCGCTGCGAAGCTTTCTGTTCGAATTTGATATCTTCTATTCTCATTGAATGATTTTTTTAATTGATTTTTCCAGATTTTCCCAATAGACGTTCATCTGAGCGAGTGTTTCGATTCCTGCTTCAGTTAAGGAATAGTATTTTCTTGGGATGCCTGTTTCCTGTTCTACCCATTTAGAATCAACTAATTCTTCTGTTTTTAATCGATTCATTAAAGGATAAAGAGTTCCTTCTGCAATTTCTATTTCGGTATGTTTTCTTATTTGTTCTATAAGTTCATAACCATAGTACTCATGATTTTTGAGTACATTGAGGATAATGAAAGTTAAGGTGCCTTTCTTTACCTGTGATTTCCAGTTTGTTACAAATGTCTCGTTCATTTGGCTAATGTATAACAAAATACATAGTATAACAAAGTATATAGCTAAGTTTTTTTAATTTAAATAATTAATATATTGATTTTCAATCAGTTAATTTATTTAAAATTATTTTCTAAAATTCTTATGATTGTGTTTTCTTTTGTAATGCGTTTGCTTAAGATGTTTTTTATCTTCAGAAATTACACTAATAGTACCGTCAATTTCTAACATACAAAGCTTTACATCGGTAAAATGTTCTAATCCATGTTCACGCATTGCTTCTTTTAATTCGTCGTTAGAAATGTCTAATTTGCTTAATGCTTTAAAATCCAGTTTTCCATCATGTATTAATATTTCTGGTTTGTCTAAAAGCAAATCGTTGAATAGTTTGTATTTGTGTGTCAGCTTTTTGATAATAAAGTTAATTACAAACAAAGCTAATGCAGCAACCAAACCTCCCCAAAGACTGGTGTCTGGCCCCACCATTGCATTTTGAACTGAATTACTGATTAATAAAATCAGAATGATATCAGCGGTATTTAGTTGTGAGAGTTCTTTTTTGCCGAAAATTCTCAAGGCAATAGTCATGAAAAAATAAACAGCAAGACTTCTTAAAATAATATCTAAATAGGGGTTTAACATTGTTTTTTATTTTAAAGGTAAAAAAAAAACTTTGTCAAAGTTTAAACTTTGACAAAGCTGCTAAAATAAATATTGAGAATTAAGTTAGGATGAACTAACTAATTATTTTGAAATTCTTTTCAATTGCTTTAATCATTTCTCCGGCAATATCTTTATTTGTGGCGCCTTCGATTCCTTCTAATCCAGGGGAAGAATTTACTTCAAGCAATAATGGTCCTTTCGAAGAACGAATAATGTCTACGCCTGCTACTTTTAAGTCCATTGCTTTTGCGGCTTTTATAGCGATCTTTTTTTCCTCGGCAGTTACTTTTATTACTGATGCTGTTCCGCCAAGATGAATATTTGCTCTAAATTCGCCCGGCATAGCTTCACGCTGAATAGCAGCAACAACTTTTCCGTCAATTACAAAACAACGAATGTCTTTTCCGTTGGCTTCTTTGATGAATTCCTGAACTAAAATATTAGCATTTAAACTTTTGAAAGCATTGATAACACTTTCTGCTGCTTTTTTAGTTTCTGCCAAAACAACTCCTTTTCCTTGTGTTCCTTCTAACAATTTTACAATTAAAGGCGAACCTCCAACCATTTTAATTAAATTATCTGTATCCAAAGGAGAATTAGCAAAACCAGTTGTTGGAATATCAATTCCACTGTTCAAAAGTAATTGTAGTGAATATAGTTTATCGCGTGACTGCGTTATGGCTGTAGCCGAATTTAAAACGAAAACTTTCAAAGCTTCAAATTGACGTGTTAGGGCACAACCGTAAAAAGTAATACTTGGTCGGATTCTTGGAATAATAGCGTCAAATTGATTTAATATTTTCCCGCCTCTATAATGGATTTCAGGAGTTTTAGCATCCAGTTTCATATAGCATTCTTTGATATTCAAAAAATGCATTTCATGGCCACGCATTTCGCCTGCTTCCATGATTCTTTTATTGCTGTACAATTCAGGATTACTGGCTAAAAGTCCGATTCGTAAACCAGAAGTTGCTTTTTCCGAGTTTTGATATAATTCTTTTAAAGCTTCGGTTGTAGGTTGTCCTAATAAGTATTTTTCTTCGGGATCAACTAATACACGCCCGCTCATGGCCTCACGGCCCAAAAGCATTCTAAAACCCATCGAGTCACGATTGGTCAACGTCATTTCTATTGGCCATTTTACATCACCAATTTTTAAATTTGTTTGAATTACATAACGATGTTCTCTAAAACCGCTTGAACTTTTTACAATTCTTTTATCAACCAACGGAGCTTCACAATGGATGATGGTTTTAATGTTATTCTGAATTGGATTAATATCAAATTTTACCCAATTGGCATCATTTTTTATAAAAGGAGCTATGTTGATGGCGTGCATTGCAGAAGTTTTGGCACCAGAATCAACACGAGCCTTGATTGTCGGGATTCCTAGTTCTGGAAATGAGCACCATTCTTCACTGCCTAAAATGACTTTGTTTTGAAGCATACGTTGTTTTATTGTTATGTAATTTTAATTCAAAAATAGCTATTTGCTTTTATTAAAGATAGTAAATTATTCAAAAAAAATACCCGTTAAGTTATGAAAACGTAACGGGTATATTATTTTTGTTATAATTTTTAACTAATTTATTGATTAGTCGGCTCTTCTGCTTTGTGTATTTCTACTGAAAGTTCTTGAGAATCCTCCTTCAAGTCCATTAAGATTTCGTCGCCTGAATGAATTTTTGAAGTTATGATTTCTTCGGCCAACAAATCTTCAACATATTTCTGAATCGCTCTTTTTAGAGGTCTTGCACCAAATTGTCTGTCAAAACCTTTCTCTGCAATAAATGCTTTTGCTTTATCAGTTAAACTTAGCGTGTAACCTAATTCAGCAATACGAGAATATAGTTTTTTAAGTTCAATTTCGATAATCAAATCAATATCAGCTTTTTCTAATGCATTAAATACGATTACGTCATCAATTCTGTTTAAGAATTCAGGAGCAAAAGTTTTTTTCAATGCGTTTTCGATAATGCTTTTTGAATTTTCATCAGCTTGAGCCACTTTAGCAGCAGTTCCGAATCCAACACCTTGTCCAAAATCTTTCAACTGTCGTGCTCCAACATTAGAAGTCATAATGATAATAGTGTTTTTAAAGTCAATTTTGCGACCTAAACTATCTGTTAAATAACCATCATCTAAAACCTGAAGCATCATATTGAACACATCTGGATGCGCTTTTTCGATCTCATCTAAAAGAACCACACAATATGGTTTTCTACGAACTTTTTCAGTCAATTGTCCACCTTCTTCGTAACCTACGTATCCCGGAGGCGCTCCAACTAAACGAGAGATAGCAAATTTCTCCATATATTCACTCATGTCAATACGAACTAACGCATCTTCAGAATCGAATAATTCTTTTGCTAAAACTTTCGCTAATTGTGTTTTACCAACTCCAGTCTGACCTAAGAAAATAAATGAACCAATTGGTTTGTTAGGATCTTTAAGACCAGCTCTGTTACGTTGAATAGAACGTGCAATTTTCAATACAGCTTCATTTTGACCAATTACTTTATTCTGAATTAATTCAGGTAATTTAGCTAATTTGTTGCTTTCTGTTTGTGCAATTCTGTTTACAGGAATTCCGGTCATCATCGAAACAACATCGGCTACATTATCTTCTGTAACTTCAATTCTGTTGTTTTTAGAATCCTCTTCCCATTGTTCCTGTGCAAGTGCTAAATCTTTTTCAATGCGTTTTTCATCATCACGAAGTTTGGCTGCTTCTTCATATTTTTGTTTTTTAACAACCATATTTTTGTTTTCACGCACTTCTTCTAACTGACGTTCTAAATCAAGAATTTGTTTCGGAACATCAATGTTAGTAATATGCACGCGAGAACCGGCTTCGTCCATTGCATCAATCGCTTTGTCCGGTAAGAAACGCTCAGACATATATCTGTTTGTTAATTTAACACAGGCTTCAATTGCTTCCTGGGTATAAGTAACATTGTGGTGATCTTCGTATTTATCTTTTACGTTATTCAAAATCGCGATCGTTTCTTCAACAGAAGTTGGTTCTACGATTACTTTTTGGAAACGTCTTTCTAAAGCACCATCTTTTTCAATATATTGTCTGTACTCATCAAGAGTTGTAGCACCAATACATTGGATTTCTCCTCTTGCTAAAGCGGGTTTGAACATGTTTGAAGCATCAAGCGAACCTGTTGCTCCACCAGCACCTACAATAGTGTGGATTTCATCAATAAAAAGAATGATATCATCATTTTTTTCAAGCTCGTTCATAACAGCTTTCATTCTTTCTTCAAACTGACCGCGGTATTTTGTTCCGGCTACTAAACTAGCCAGATCAAGAGTAACCACGCGTTTGTTAAAAAGGATACGAGATACTTTCTTTTGGATAATACGCAAAGCAAGTCCTTCTGCAATAGCAGATTTACCAACTCCTGGTTCTCCGATAAGAAGCGGGTTGTTCTTTTTTCTACGGCTTAAGATTTGCGAAACACGTTCAATTTCTTTTTCGCGTCCTACAACCGGATCCAGTTTTCCTTCCTCAGCCATTTCTGTTAAATCTCTCCCAAAATTATCTAAAACCGGAGTTTTAGATTTTTTGTTTGACTTATTGGCTGGATTATTAAAACTACTTTCTTTAAGACTGTCATCTTGTCCTGAATCGTCATTGTACGATTCGTTTCTTGGCAAGTTTTCTAAGAATTCTTCTTCGTTTGGCGTCATGTTTAAATATTGTTCTTTAGCTATGTCATAATCTATTTTTAGCTTATTCAATAGCTTGGTTGTTGGATCGTTTTCGTTTCGTAAGATGCATAAAAGCAAGTGTGCCGTGCTAATCGACGAGCTTTGAAATACTTTAGCTTCGAGAAAGGTTGTCTTCAGGGCTCTTTCTGCCTGTCGGGTAAGATGAAGATTTTTCTTTTCAGCATTTACTTCAACGCTCTGGTTGGCTGGACTCAGTATTTCTACCTTCCTGCGTAAATGGTCTAAATCGACAGCTAGGTTATTAAGTATATGAATAGCTTTTCCGTTACCATCTCTTAAAATGCCTAGCATTAGATGTTCAGTACCAATAAAGTCGTGTCCTAAACGAAGGGCTTCTTCCTTACTGTATGTAATAACATCTTTTACTCTTGGTGAAAAATTATCATCCATAATATATTTATTGGTATTGTAAATTTAGTGAATTACAGTTTCAAAAACAAAAACCGTACCCTTCGAGAACTACTGTCAGCTAATTGACAAAAAAAATAACAATAAAAGCGTTAAAAAACGCTTAATTTATTAACTAAAAGTAGAAATAAAGTTGTTAATAAATCATTGAAATAAGTGTAAGTAAATAGCTGAAAAAATTTCAAAAAACCGTATCTTGGCACGCTTTGAAACTAATATAATTATTTAATATAACAACTTATGTCTGAAGGAGAAAAGTTAATTCCTATTAACATAGAAGATGAAATGAAATCAGCTTACATCGATTATTCGATGTCAGTAATCGTATCAAGAGCACTTCCGGATGTTAGAGATGGCTTGAAACCAGTGCATCGAAGAGTTCTTTACGGAATGTATGACTTAGGAGTAACATCAAGATCTGCCCACAAAAAATCTGCGAGAATCGTAGGAGAGGTTCTGGGTAAGTACCACCCGCACGGAGACACCTCTGTTTATGATGCGATGGTGCGTATGGCCCAAGAGTGGAGTATGCGATATTTATTAGTGGACGGTCAGGGTAACTTTGGTTCTGTTGATGGTGACAGTCCGGCAGCAATGCGTTATACTGAGGCCAGAATGCGCAAAATTTCAGAAGATATTATGGCAGATATCGAAAAAGAAACAGTTGATTTTCAATTGAACTTTGACGATACCTTATATGAGCCAAAAGTAATGCCAACAAGAGTTCCTACTTTATTAGTAAACGGAGCTACAGGTATTGCGGTTGGTATGGCAACGAATATGCCTCCACACAATTTAACGGAAGTAATCAACGGTACTTTAGCGTATCTTGATAATAACGATATTGAAATTGACGAATTAATGACACATATTAAAGCTCCGGATTTTCCAACCGGCGGTGTAATATATGGTTATGAAGGAGTTCGTGAAGCTTTTAAAACGGGTAGAGGGCGTATTGTAATGCGCGCTAAAGTTGGTTTTGAAGAAGTTGACGGAAGAGAATGTATCATCGTTACTGAAATTCCGTATCAGGTTAACAAAGCCGAAATGATCAAACGTACGGCTGATTTGGTTAACGATAAAAAAATAGAGGGTATTGCGAATATTCGTGACGAATCGGATAGAAATGGTATGCGTATCGTTTACATTCTGAAACGTGATGCTACACCAAACGTAGTTTTGAATACCTTATATAAGTTTACCTCATTACAATCATCTTTTAGTGTAAATAATATTGCATTAGTAAAAGGTCGCCCACAAATGTTGAATCTAAAAGATATGATTCACTATTTCATTGAGCACCGTCATGATGTTGTAGTTCGTAGAACGCAATTTGAATTACGTAAAGCAGAAGAAAGAGCTCATATATTAGAAGGTTTAATTATTGCATCTGATAATATTGATGAAGTAATTGCTATTATCAGAGGTTCTAAAAATACAGAAGAAGCTCGTGAGAAATTAATCGAAAGATTCAAATTGTCTGATATTCAGGCTCGTGCTATTGTTGAGATGCGTTTGCGTCAGTTAACAGGTCTGGAGCAAGATAAGTTAAGAGCTGAGTTTGAAGAATTGATGAAATTAATTGAACATTTAAAAGCCTTACTAGCGGATGTAAACTTGAGAACAAACTTAATTAAGGAAGAACTTGAAGAAATTCGTGAGAAATATGGAGATGAGCGTCGTTCTATAATTGAATATTCTGGTGGAGATGTTAGTATCGAAGATTTAATTGCTGATGAGAATGTAGTTATTACAATTTCGCATGCAGGTTATATCAAACGTACCAACTTAACAGAATACAAAACACAAAATAGAGGAGGAGTTGGGCAAAAAAGCGCCGGAACAAGAGATCAGGATTTCCTTGAGCATATGTTCGTTGCAACCAATCACCAATATATGATGTTCTTTACACAAAAAGGGAAATGTTTCTGGATGCGTGTTTATGAAATTCCGGAAGGAAGTAAAACAGCAAAAGGTAGAGCAATCCAAAATTTAGTGAACATTGAAAGTGATGATAAAGTTAAAGCTTTCATTTGTACACAAGATTTAAAAGACAAAGATTACATCAATAGCCATAACCTTGTAATGGTTACCAAACAAGGTCAGGTTAAGAAAACTTCTTTGGAGAAATATTCTAAGCCAAGAGTAAATGGTGTTGCTGCTATTACTATTAAGGAAGGTGACGAATTAATGGGTGCACAATTGACAAACGGAGAAAGTCAAATTATCCTGGCAGTTAAGTCTGGTAAATTGGTTCGTTTTGAAGAAACCAAAACACGTCCGATGGGAAGAACGGCTTCCGGAGTTCGTGGAATTACCTTAAAAGACGATACTGATGAAGTAATTGGTATGGTTACTGTTGATAAAAATGATATTAACGATTCGCAAATTTTAGTTGTAACTGAAAATGGATATGGTAAACGTACCAAATTAGTTGACGAAGATGGAGAAGATGTTTACAGAATTACAAACCGTGGTGGTAAAGGTGTAAAGACCCTTAACATTACAGAGAAAACAGGAAAACTGATTTCGATTAATGCCGTAACTGATGCTGATGATTTAATGATTATCAACAAATCAGGATTAACAATTAGAATGGCTATTGAAGATTTACGTGTAATGGGTCGTGCAACACAAGGTGTTCGATTAATTAACTTAAAAGGTAAAGATTCGATTGCAGCCGTAACAAAAGTTATGAAAGATGATGTTGAAGAAGTAATTGTGGATGAAGATGGAAATGTTATTGAATCTGTTATCGAAAGAGTGAAACCTGATTTAGAAGTTCTTGAAGACGACGGTACAGTTGAAGACGATGAAGACGACACTGATGAAATAGTTGAAGACGAAGATGATTCTGAAGAAGAAGAATCTGAAGAGTAAAAATATATAACCACGAAATTTAAAATTAAATACACAAATTGAATATTATGAAAAGTAAATATGTAATACTTGCATCAGCATTATTGATTTCAGTAGCTACTTTTGCTCAAAAAGATCAAATTAAAAGTGCTGAAAAAGCATTAAAAAGCGGAGATGCTCAAGGAGCAATTGCGATATTAAAAGATGCAGAAAATTTGGTGGTTAATGCCAAAGATGTTGAACAAGCGCAATACTATTCTGTACAAGGAAATGCTTATTTAGATTTAGCAAATAAAAAAGTAGAAGAGAGTAAAAACTTATCACTTGCTGCTGAAAGCTATAAAAAATTAATTGATATTGAAAAAGCTTCTGGAAAACTAAAATATTCAACTCAGGCAGCTGCTTCAATTACTGAAATTAAAGGGAAATTGATTAATTCTGCTATTGCGGATAGTCAGGCAAATAAGAATACAGAAGGTGCAAAAAAATTGTATGACGCTTATTTGTTAGATAAAAAAGATACAATTAATTTATACTATGCAGCTTCGACAGCGGTAAATGCTCAGGATTATAAAACAGCTATGCCAATGTATGAAGAATTGAAAAAATTGAATTATTCTGGTAAAGGAACTAGTTATACGGCGTTAAATAAAGCTTCTGGTAATGAAGATGGTTTTAATACTGCTAATGAAAGAGATTTAGCTGTAAAATTAGGAACTCACGAAAAACCTAAAACTGAAGCGATTCCTTCTAAAAGAGGAGAAATTTATAAAAATTTAGCTTTAATCATGGTTCAGGAAGGTCGTACTGAAGATGCTAAAAAAGCAATTGCTGATGCAAGAAAAACAAATCCTGATGATACTTCTTTGCTACTTACAGAAGCAAATTTATATTTGGAAACTAAAGATTTCGATACTTACAAAAAATTAGTTAGTGAGGCTTTACAAAAAGACCCAAACAATGCTGATTTGATTTTTAATTTAGGAGTTATCAGCGGAAACGCAGGTAATAAAGCAGATGCTGAGAAATATTATTTGAAAGCGATTGAAATCAATCCAAGTTATACTAATGCATATCTTAATCTTGCAGCTTTAAAATTAGAAGCTGAGAAACCAATTATTGATGAAATGAATAAATTGGGAACTTCTGATAAGGATACGAAACGTTATAATGTTTTAAAAGCACAAAGAGAAGACGTTTTTAAAGGTGTTATTCCTTACCTTAAAAAAGCACATGAATTAGATCCTAAAAATGAAGATGTATCTAAAACGTTATTAGGTGTTTATAAAGCGTTAGAAATGACTGCTGAAGCAAAAGCATTGAAAGCTACAATGAACTAATAATTCATTTCATTTTATAAAAAAAATCCCGTTTGATGAAAACGGGATTTTTTTTATGCTAAAATATCACTATCTAAACTAAAGTAGCAGATAATGTAATAGTTGTATTTAAAAGTTTAGAAATCGGACAGATTTCTTTTGCTTTCGCAGCGGTTTTTTCAAATTCTTCAGCCGAAATTGAGGGTACTTTTCCTTTTAAATCTAAATGAATTAGTGTTATAGTTCCGTCTTCAAAAGTTACTGTAGCTTCTGTAGACAAATCATCTGCTGTAAAACCTCCTTCATTCAATAAAAAACTTAACTG
Source organism: Flavobacterium sp. GW821-FHT11G01 (assembly GCF_058808175.1). Lineage (NCBI taxonomy): Bacteria > Pseudomonadati > Bacteroidota > Flavobacteriia > Flavobacteriales > Flavobacteriaceae > Flavobacterium > Flavobacterium sp. GW821-FHT11G01. Next base: position 497,737 of record NZ_JBXARK010000001.1, read on the forward strand.
CATTGTAAAACAGCCTGAATGCGCTGCTGCAACAAGTTCTTCTGGATTTGTACCAACACCATCTGCAAATCTGGTTTTAAATGATAATTGTGCATTATTTAATGTTGTACTTTGAGTACTGATCGTTCCTGTTCCTTCCATGCCTGTTCCTTTCCAGTTGGCATTTGCTTTTCTAGTAAATTTCATCGTAAAGTATTTTTAAATTAATATTTTATTAAAGTATTGATTATCAAATATAATTAATATTCTCCAGTAATAGTTTATCAATTTGTTATGTAAAATAAATTCATAAAAAAAGGTGCGATGAATTTCATCGCACCTTACTATTATTGTCTTAAATTAAATCTATTCCTGACCTAAATTGCGCAATTGTTTTAATTTGTCTTTCCAAACTTCTAAACTCTCTTTATGGATCGCAATGTTTTTGCGAACTTCAAGAACAATTGAATTTTCTTTTTTAGCGTTTTTAGTATTCGTGAAAAACTGAATGTTATTCTCTAATTGAAAAATTTCATTTTGAACTTCTTCAATCTTACGCATTAAAAAGATTTTTTCATTATCTAATTTACGTGTATCGTTGCTTTCTGATAGAGAATCAATTCTGTTAGAAAAACGCATCATTTCAGTTTCTTTTTTACTCAAACTTAGTTTTTCAAAAAGTGCATCTAAAATTTTATTGAATTTTCCTTCGATATGGCGTCTTGAAAAAGGTACTTTTCCAAATCCTTTCCAGGTTTCAATATGCTGTTTAATAGCATCTAAATCTGTTTTGTGATCACCTGTTAATTGATAGGCTCTTAAGATATCTAAATATGCTTTTTTGTTATCAAAAGCAGCTACTTCATCACCATTTTCTTCAGATTTATGCTCCTTCAATTTATTGAAATAATGATTACAGGCATCTTTAAATTCTTTCCAGATTTTATCTGAATATTTTTTAGGAACGTGACCAATTTGTTTCCACTCTTCCTGAATTTGTTTCATTATTGGGGTAGTAGCACCAAAATCAACACTTTCCTGTAATTCTTTTGCTTTGGCAACAAGAGCCATTTTTTTATTTAAATTGTCATTTTGATCTTTTTTAATGTCTTTGTAAAATGAATTTTTAAAAGAATTAAAGTTTCTAACGGCAGTTTTAAAAGCAGCCCAGGTTTCTTCGTTTACTTCAGATGGAACTTTTCCGGCAGCAAAGAACTCATTTCTTAGTGCTTCTACTTTTTGTATTTGTACCAACCATTGTGAATGTGATCCCACTTTTTCAGTGGCTAAAACCTCTATAGTGGCAATAATTCCTTTTTTAACTTCGAGATTCTGTTGTTCGTTTGCTCTTTGGCTTTCAAATAAAAGCTCTCTTTTATCATGAATTTTTTTAGTTAACTCACTAAATTTATTCCATATTGCATCACGATGTTCTTTAGAAACAGGTCCGATGTCTTCTTTCCAGATTCTGTGCAAATCTTGTAATTCACGAAATGCCTTGCTGATATCAGTTTCGTTTACTAACTCTTCAACACGAGCAATTATTTTTTGCTTTTGATCAAGATTGTATTTGAAATCTAAATCTCTGGCTTCACGGTCTAAATGCAGATAATCATAGAAATTTTCTACATGAAAATGGTAATTATTCCAAACGTGATTGTATTTGTCTTTAGGAATTGCACCTGCATTTTTCCATCTTTCTCTTAAATCATTAAAATGCTTAAGTGTGTCTTTAATGTTTTCCTGCGGATTTATAAGCTCTTTTAGTTCTTCTACAATTGCAAGTCGATTCTCTAAGTTAGATTTTAAATTGGTTTGCAAATGTTTAAAATGAGCATTTCTTTTTTCTCTGAAAACATTATAATATTCATCAAACTTAGATTTTAGCGGAGAATGATATTCAAATTCCTCGTTAGGATCTTGTTTAGAGGTATTAAATTCCTCTTTTTTCTCCTCTATAAGATGATTGTATTGTAATAAAAATGATTTTTTAATTTCTTCGATATGATCCTTTACAGACATTACTTTATCTGTATTGACAAGCTTTTTTAATTCATCAACAAGGGCATCTAATGAAAAAGTATCATAGTCCTGCATAGGAATGTCATGGCGCTCTTTTAGCGTCTCATCTTCACTTTCTTCAGCATTAGAATTTGTTATAGCGTCGAGTGCTGTTTGATGATTGGTTTCTGTAGCTTCAGCAGTATCTTCAGTTTCATTTTCGGTAAGCGAAATTTCATTTTCTGTCGTTGCTTCAGAATCCAATGTTTCAATTGCATCATCTTGTATAGAATCGCTAATTTCGATTCCTAATTTTCCGTCTGCTTCTTGCAGGTTATCATTCTTTTCTTCTAACATTTTAAATGTAATAAGGTTTTATTTTAAACATTGCGAAAGATAGTAAAGGTGTTTCTAAATACAAAATAAATCGTTTGTTTATACGCTATTTTACGATTAAATTCCTAATTATTCAACTAATTTACAATTACGTTGTTGTTTTTTTTATTGATTTTTTAAACTTAATTTAAATTAAGAATAAATATTGTTTTAAGAAAAGCAGTTAGAAAGCTATAGTTTAATCGAAAAAAATCTGCTTTCTTCTTAATATTGGAGAGAAGAGGTATATGAGAATTTTTAGGAGGATAGAAATTAAAATAAGATTAACATTCCGACTTCGATACCAAAATTATACGTTTTGTGATTTCCAAAAGCAACGCTTGGATGAATATATGCCATATCATTTTTGGTTATTCTTCGTCCAAATTCTACAAAAGCGTTATTGGGGAATCCTTTATTAGTAGCATTATATCTAAAGGCAGCATCAACTGCGAGCCAGTTTTTACCTAGAATAAACATGAAATAATTTTCAAACGCGGTTAGATTTACATCATTTCTATTGTCAGAGCCGGCAAAACTGATTTGATTCTCTACTGAACTGATCCATAATAAATTTGTGTTGAAATACCTCCCATAGAAAACAGCTGGAGAAAAGACCCATTTTCCTGTTCCAAGTGCAGGATCTACGGCAGAATTGGAAATTATTCTGGCACGAAAGGCCATACCATCTTTCTTGTAACGCATGTAAGGAATATAGCTTAAACCAACTCCTATATCACCAATTCCGGTTTTATTTATTGAATTCGTATTGGTAGAAATTAAAGGAAGATCCACTCTTAAATTCCAGGCTTTACTTGCAATCGGGTGCAAAAAACGGAGTTGTGTAGTATTAAATGAACCGCTGTCAGTATCTAAATATTCATTAAAAAGTAAAATGGTTTTAAGATAATAATGATAGCGCGCTTCTTCATAAATATTTTTCTTTTGCGCAATAGTATCTTGAGCCTGAAGTGAATTATAAAATAAAATAAATAACACAAAAAATGGTAGTATTTTTTTCATAACTAGCTATTAATGAGTAGTCTAAGTTACGAAAAAAATGATGAAATTTAATTTGTAGTTATTTTTTTATTTATTCCATATTTTCCAAGCCTTTTCTGCCTGAAAAATAAGCATATCATAACCGTTTTTGGTAATTGCTCCGTATTTTTTGGCATTTATCATAAACTGCGTTTCTGCAGGATTATAAATTAAATCGTATGCAATATGTTTATCAGTAAAGAATTCGTACGGTAAATCAGGACAAGCTTCAATGTTTGGACTCGTTCCGACTGGCGTACAATTGATTATGATTTGAAAGTTGTCAAACGTAGTGGCATTAATCAAATCGTAATCGATTATGTTTTCTTTTGCTTCCCTCGATACAAAAGTATACGGAATATCAAGTTCATCAAGTGCAAAGGCAACACCTTTTGATGCACCGCCAGTTCCTAAAATAAGCGCCTTTTTATGATGAGGTTCTAATAAAGGTTTTAATGATTTTTTAAAACCATAATAGTCTGTGTTGTATCCTTTTAATTTTCCATTTTTGGTAAACTTAATAGTGTTAACAGCACCAATAAGTTTTGCTTTGGTTGATAATTTATCTAAATAAGGAATTATTTGTTCTTTGTATGGGATCGTAACGTTTAAACCCTTTAAATCCGGATTATTTTTCAACAACCCAGTAAAGTGATTGATTTCAGAAATGTCAAAATTTTCGTAGCTGTTGCCTGCAAAAACTTCATCGCTAAATTTTTCTGTAAAATATCCCTTTGAAAAAGAGTAACTTATATTACGACCCAATAAGCCAAAACGCCTTCTTAAAATATCAATCATTATTGTTTTCTATGTTTTTCAATATAATTTTTAACCATTTTTTTTGTCCAGACCACAGGAAATAAATCTTCGATCAAAATGTAATTGTCAAAGTTTAAACGTAACCCATTACTTAAATGTAATTTTGCTTTTGTGTTATCCTGAATCATAAAATACAATCCGGCTAAACGATATTCGATTTCGTTTTCTTCCGGAAAATATTCTGACGCTTGCAATAAGGTTTGGATGGCACTTTCGAATTCACCTAAAAACTGTAAAATATCAACCCAATATAACCAGGTATCTAATGCATAATCACCAAATTCAACGGCTTTTCTGTACCCAAATTCAGCTTCTTCAAAAAAGTTCATTTGTTTGTTGATCGTTGCATAACGTTTCCAGTACAAACGATTTTGATTGTCTATTGCCAACGCTTTATTAACAAAGAATAATGCTTTTTGAAAATTTTTCTGGCGAACATGAAAATCAGTAATCGCAATCCAGCCTTTGTCTAAAAGAGGATCTTCATGAACTGTTTGATTATAATATTGAAGCGCTTTTACTGAATTTCCTAGTTTTTCGTAACATTTTCCGATACGTAAAAGAGCATAAGAAGTTGCATCGTCAAGTTCGATTGTACGATTATAGCTTTCGATCGCTTCATTATACTTTTTCAATCGCTCGTAAGCTTTTGCTTTTTCCATGAAAGCACCTAAAAATTCGTCATCGATTAAAGTTGCATAATCAAAAGCACGAATAGCATTTTCATATTCTTTTACGCCATAATGCAAACGTCCAAGCTGATGCCAGGCGATTTCACTATATGGATTTTTATTGATATAATCGTTCAGATAAACAATGGCTTCCTGATTTTGATCTAAAAATTCAAAACAATACACCACGTTATACAAAGCAGATTGATCTTCTAAGTCTTCTTCAAGACATTTGATAAAACTATCTTTTGCCATCTCAAGGTTATCCATAAACAGATACTCCATTCCAATCAAGTTGTACACGTCAGCGTAGTCGTCAGTATATTGCAAGGCAATTTTAAGCAATTCTACCGCTTTTTCGTGTTGATCTCTCTTAGAACAGATATTGGCTTTCTGGATGTAAATTTCCTCGTTGTTAGGTTCGATTGCATACAACTCGTTCAAAAGCTTTTCGGCGATTTCGAGTTTGTCGTCGTAGACCAGCATTTCTACTTGTACTAATTTTAAGCCTGTAGATTTTGGATGTTGGTCTAATGCGAGTTTTAAGGCCTTTTTTGCTAAATTAGCCTTACCTATGTCTAAGTAATGAAGAATAATTTCTTCAAATTCTTCAGAATCAAAAAAGAGTACTTTGTTAGTTTTTAACATTGACTCAAATTTGGATAGGGATAGGTTATAATCTTCTTCTTCGTTGCTTAATTGCATACTGTCTTTATTTGAAATTAGCCTGTTATAAATTTAGGCAACCATATTATTGTTGTTGGAAAGGAAATTAATTGTTTTGAACAATTTAATTAACAATATGGACAGAATTTCCACTCTGTTTTTAGTCATAATCTTCTGATATATAAAAGATTATTTTGATTATTATTCTAATTTTTATTTAATAGAAGCTGGTTTCGATAGCTTCTAATTAAGCTCTTTGCTCTTTTTCATGATTTCATCCATAACGCTTAAAATTATGGCACAACCTTCTTTTATTTCTTCTTCAGAAATGGTCAATGGCGGTGTTATTCGTATAGCGCATCCTTCAAACAGTAACCAGAATAAAATCAATCCTTTATCCTGACAATTTAAAATAACCTGATTGGTTATTTCAGCTGTTTCTGTCATCGCAGCAAGCATTAATCCTTTTCCTCTAACTTCCTTTATCAAAGGATGTACCAAAAGCGATCTGAAGAGTTTTTCTTTCTCTAAGGATTCCTGCATTAAATTAGTCTCAGTTAATTCCTGCAAAGTAGCTAAACAAGCTGACGCAATGACAGGGTGACCACCAAAAGTTGTAATATGTCCTAATTTCGGATTCTCTGTCAAAAGATCCATTTTTTCTGCAGAAGCTGTAAAAGCACCAACAGGCATTCCGCCTCCCATTCCTTTTCCCATAACTACAATATCCGGAACGACATCATAATTTTGAAAACCGAATAGTTTTCCGGTTCTTCCAAAACCTGGTTGAATTTCGTCTACGATCATCATGGCTCCAACTTCGTCACAGCGTTTACGGACTTTCTGTAAAAAGTTGTTTTCAGGCTGAATAAATCCGGCACCTCCCTGAATGGTTTCTAAAAGAATTGCTGCGGTTCGGGTAGTTATTTTTTGTAAATCGGCTTCGTTATTGAATGTGATAAAATCGACATCTGGAAGTAAAGGACGAAAAGCTTGTTTGCGTTCTTCAAATCCCATAACACTCATCGATCCCATTGTGTTTCCGTGATAAGCATTGTGACACGAAATAAGCTGACTTCGGCCTGTAGTTCGTTTAGCCAGTTTAAGCGCGCCTTCTATAGCTTCAGTACCTGAATTAACTAAATAAGTTTTGTTTAAAGATTCGGGTAGGAGTGAAGCTAGTAATTTGCAGTATTGAACGGCTGGACTTTGCGAATATTCACCATAAACCATAACATGCGAATATTTATCCAACTGATCTTTTATGGCTTGATTAACTCTCGGATGCTGGTGTCCAAGTGTGCAGGCAGATACGCCAGCAACAAAATCTAAATATTTTTTATCGTTAGTGTCGTAAATATAGGAACCAATGGCATGTGAAACTTCCATTCCAAGAGGATATGGAGATGTTTGTGCCTGGTATTTTATAAAATCTGGATTCACTGTTGTTTGTTTAAAAGTTTCAGGTTTCAAGTTGACTGGAAACTGAAAGCTGCGAATGATTTTTAACCGCAAAGATCACAAAGCTCTACGCTGAAAACGACCTCTCCGACTCAAAACTACTTCTTAGCTTTAGTAGTTTTTGTTGTATCCGCTTTAGTTGCACTTGCTTTTACCGCGGGTTTCTTTTTATCGTAGTCACGCGTTTCCTTCCTGACTTGCATTGGGACGTCCTTATTTTTCGCTTCTTCGTCTTTGCCCTCTTTTATTAATTTGTCGTTTTCTTCATTTTCTTCCAAAGTAAAAATATCATCTTTTGATTTTATTCTTTCATCACCACGCCAGACTAAACCTCTTAATTTTCGGGCATTTTCAGGTAAATCGGCTTCTGGATAAATATCGCCGTCAACGTTATTATAAAATGTAATGGTTTCAACCGCATTATTCTCTAAAATAAGATTGATTTTACTACTTACGTTTTTATTAATCCCGATGAGTTCATTGGCATCATTCCGCATATAATAAATCACTTCGGTATTTTTGATGACATCGACATCATGGAGTTTTCCATCTCTAAATTTTCCAAATAAATTAAGCCCTTTTACCTGATTAAATCCAGTACCGAGTGTATCCCGTGAAACCAGAAAAGTGTTATTGAGCACTTTTAAGGAATCTAATTTTTTGGTAGTATTATCTCCAATTAAATGCATAACATCTCCGGTAATCTGATTATCGCCATTCCATAAAATCGGATTTCCAATCAGTTTGGTCAAGGCTGTTTTGGAGTTAGAATGTATCGAATCACATTTTCCACTCATGTCTACTTTAAAAAAGCGAACATTTTTATAAGCTCTTAAAATTCGCTCACCTTCTTTCCCGGTTACCATTAATTTTTGTCCGTGAATATAAACAGAGTCGTTTTCTACTAAATTAATAGCGACAGCTCTTTTGGTTACAAACATCGAATCTTTCAATTTATATAATTCAGCGTAATGGCCTTTTACAATTCCACGATTGATAGAGTCTGTAATTTTTACATTCCGTGTTGCCGATGCAAATTCAGTATTCCGATTATAATATAAACTGTCGCCTTCAATACGTCTGTCATCATATTTTATATAAGATTTTCTAAGAAAATGCGCCAGGTTTTTCTTGGTGTCATAAAAACCTTTTTCGGTATAAATATAATTGGCTTTACTGGTAATAGTTGATGGACCAAGTAAATAAGTATGCCCAGAATTACTGTAATAATCTAAATGATTTGATTTTACAACATATTTAGGATTCGTTAGCGTTACTTCTGTCAAAAACTGAAACTTTTTTTCGGCTACATAATACCTGCCGGATTTACTAACTAATGTATTATCCTTATTGACGATAGTTCCTTTTGTGTTGTAAAAAACCTCTTGAACATTACGATCAAAATTAATGGTATCAGTGGCTAAAGTTGCATCTGGTGAAGTCATAACCGCATTTCCGGTAGCAAATGCTTTTTTGAAATTCCCATTATATTCGGCATATTTACTGTTTAGGAATAGAGTGTCGCCTTGTACCAATTGTACATTACCAAAGGCTTTAAGGTAATTTTCTTTCTGGAAAAAATAGGCTTTATTACAAGTTAAGACCACACCGTCATGATTTACTTTTACATTTCCTGTAAGCAAAAGTGCGTCTGGCATTAATTCTTGATTGACATCAGAATAATCGGCATTTTCTACAATAATTTTTTTAGGTGCCTGGGCAAAAATGCTCTGAACACTTAATAGAAGTAAACAATAAGATATGAAAAACAGTGATTTCTTCAATTGATTAAATTTTTGTCAAATTTATGAAAAAGGATACAACCTTCATGGATATTAGGATTAATTTATAATTGTTTCTTTTTTTAGATACAAAGGTTCAGAGGGACAAAGGCTAAAAGGATTTTGGATTTTTGAGAAAACCTTTGTTGTTTGAACCTTTGTCCCTCTGAACCTTTAATTTATCAACAAAAGGCAGAACTCTCACGTTGTAGTAAGTCATTTCTAACTCATTTTAAGACAAATTGAATTGAATTTCATTCGAATTTTAAAAATTAAACTAAATTTAGAAAATGGTTTTCGATGAAGTAATTTTAATTCTGAAGCTTCAAAAAGATAAGATTATAAAAAGAATATGATAAATAAACAATTTATAGTTGCAGGAATGGCTGTAACCCTGCTGTTTTCGGCATGTAAAACAAAAGATTTAAAAATGAATACGGCTAAAGAAGAAATTGCTACAGAAAAGAAAATTGTAGTGTACCAGGTTTTTACACGTTTATTTGGAAATAAAAATACAACAAACAAACCGTGGGGAACCATTGAAGAAAACGGAGTCGGAAAATTTAATGATTTTACAGATACAGCGCTTCATGAAATTAAAGATTTGGGTGTAACCTACATTTGGTACACTGGTGTTCCTCATCATGCTTTGGTTCGTGATTATACCGCTTACGGAATTTCAAATGATGATCCTGAAGTGGTAAAAGGCCGCGCGGGATCACCTTATGCAGTAAAAGATTATTACAATGTAAATCCTGATTTAGCCGTAAATCCAGCTAATAGATTACAAGAATTTGAAGCTCTCATCACTCGCACGCATAAAGCGGGATTGAAGTTAATTATTGATATTGTACCCAATCATATTGCCCGAAAATATGAAGGTAAAAATAATCCGGAAGATATAAGAGATTTTGGCGCCGATGATGATGTAAATGTGGAGTATAAAAGAGATAATAATTTCTATTACATACCGAAAAACCATTTTGAGATTCCGGATGGTGATATTCCATTAAATGGAGAAAAGAATTCTATGATCGATGGCGTATTCGATGAAAATCCTGCAAAATGGACTGGAAATGGCTCAAGAAAAGTAAAACCGGATCAAAATGACTGGTACGAAACGGTAAAAGTAAATTACGGAATTCGTCCAGATGGTTCTAAAGATTTTCCAGAACTTCCGGTGGGATTTGATCAAAAATCGTATCAGGAACATTTTGCTTTTTGGCAAGACAAAAACGTTCCGGATTCCTGGAAGAAATTCAAATCTATTGCTTTGTATTGGACAGCAAAAGGCGTTGACGGTTTTCGTTATGACATGGCCGAAATGGTTCCGTACGAATTTTGGAGTTATATGAACTCGGCTATTAAAATGAAAAACCCAAGCGCTTTTTTATTGGCAGAAGTTTACAATCCAAATGAATATCGCAATTATATTCGTTTAGGAAAGATGGATTATCTGTATGATAAAGTGGAAACTTATGATAAGCTGAAAGATATTATCAAAGGAAAATCAAATCCTGACGGATTATCAGATATTCAAAAAGGAATGTCGGATATTGAACACCATATGCTTCATTTTTTAGATAATCATGATGAACAGCGTTTAGCAAGTCCTGAATTTGCCGGAAGTGCTGAACGTGGAAAGCCTTTGATGGTTGTTTCTACAACAATAAGTACATCGCCAACAATGGTTTATTTTGGACAGGAAGTAGGAGAGGCCGGAAACGAAAATGCAGGTTTTGGAACACATTCAAGAACTTCTATTTTCGATTATATCGGAGTTCCAAATCATCAAAGATGGATGAATGAAGGGAAATTTGATGGAGGAAAACTTTCTGATTCAGAGAAGAATTTACGTGACTTTTACAAACGTTTATTGAATTTTTCAATTAATAGTTCAGCTTTAATGGGAACTTTTCAGGAAATTCAATCTGTTAATCGTCAGAACAATGTAGGTTATGATGAATCCATTTATTCTTATGTACGTTGGTCTGAAAAGCAAAAACTGATTGTTGTTGTGAATTTTTCTTCTGAAAAAACAAGTGAATTTGATTTAAAAATCCCTTCTGATATTATTTTAAAATGGAACTTAAAAGATGGAGAGTATCAATTAAGAGATCAACTTTATCAAAAGAATTCAGTTCAGTTAAAAGTAAATAATGGAGAAGGAGTTGCAAAAGTAAAAATTGCACCTTCTGAATCGTTTATTTATGAATTAAAATAAGATTTGTTAAGAGTAGACATAAAAAAGCTGATACATTGTATCAGCTTTTTTATTTTTATACTTTTTTGACTTTCTTCAAAGCCTCTTTATAATTTTCGTTTACTTTTTCCCAATTTACATGTTTGTAAAAAGCATCAATATAACTTCCTTTTCTATTTTGATAATCGAGATAATAAGCATGTTCCCATAAATCAATTCCCATAATTGGAGTTCCGGGTATCAAAGCATTTTTCATTAATGGATTGTCCTGATCTCCTGTAAGGGTTACTTGAAGTTTTCCATATCTATCAACGACTAACCAAACCCAGCCAGATCCAAATTGTTTTGTAGCCATGCCTTTAAATTGGGTCGTTAAATTATTAAAAGAACCAAATTCTTTATTTATAGAACCTGCTAAAGTGTCTTTTGGAGTTTGCTCTTTTGGTGTCAAAAGATTAAAATACATCGTATGATTATAATATCCTCCTGCATTTTGACGAAGTTTAGCATTGCTAAGATCCATTTTTTTCAGAATATCTTCAATCGGCATGTTTTCAAACTCTGTCGAAACAATTTCTTTATTTAAATTATTCGTATACGTTAAATAATGCTTCGAATAATGTGTTTCTAAAGTTAAAGAACGAATATCAGGAGCTAATCCATCATAAGGAAACGCTAATTTGGTGAGTTCAAACGAACCAGGATCAGCCTTTACTTCATCAGGTGACCCGATCGTTATTTTTTCTTCCTTTGTTGGTAGAGGAACTTCAACAACTTCGGTTAATTTATTGCTATCGTTACAAGAAAATAATACGAAGAATGAAGTCAAAATGCTAAACCGAGTTAAGTTTTTCTTCATAATGTGATTTATTTTGATGTTAGAGAATTTATGATTTCAATATAATTTTCCTTTGCCTCGTCAATTGATATGTGACTAATCTGCATCCATGCATTTGTTTTAAATGCATCGCGTAAGTCAAAATTCTCAGATTGATTGTATACAGCAGTTCCAAAAGTAGCCTGTTTATAATAAGCATACAGTCTTAGCTGCACATCTTGTGGCAGTGAGGACTGAGTCATTTTTAAAGCAGTTTCTACAGCTTCAGAAAAACGGGTATCTAAATCTTTTCCGGTCATTTATGCTTTTGTAGCGATAATGGTTTTTCCACCAATTGCTTTTTGATTCAATTCTACATTAATTTGGGTACCTAAAGGTAAAAATAAATCTACTCTTGAACCAAATTTGATAAACCCTGCATCAGTACCTTGAACTACCTGCATTCCTTCTTGTGCATAGTTTACAATTCTACGCGCTAAAGCACCAGCAATTTGTCTGTATAATATCTGTCCAAAGGTCTCGTTTTCAATAACAACAGTAGTTCTCTCGTTTTCTTCACTTGCTTTTGGATGCCATGCAACTAAAAACTTACCTGGATGGTATTTACTGAATTTAATAATTCCGTCCATCGCATAACGTGTTACGTGCACGTTTATTGGTGACATAAAAATAGAAACCTGTAAACGTTTGTCTTTGAAAAATTCACCTTCATAAACTTCTTCAATAACCACAACTTTTCCGTCAACCGGAGCCAGAATGTGGTCGCTGTTTCTGATTGCAATTCTTTTTGGATTTCTGAAAAATTGCAGAATAATAATTAAAACTACTATCCCGGCAACTTGCACAAGAATTCTTAACCAACTAATATCAATGAATTTGTCAGCAATTAAAAGTACAGCAACTGCAAAAACAGTACCTAATAAAATGGATGGGCCTCCCTCTTTATGAAACATAATATAAAATTTGATAAAATAAAAATATAATTGGTGCTACAAATATAACACTATCTAATCGATCTAAGATGCCTCCGTGGCCAGGCATTATGGAACCACTGTCTTTTACACCGGCAATTCTTTTAAATTTTGATTCAATCAAATCTCCAATAGTACCAAAAATGCTTACAATTAAAGCAATTATAGTCCAGATTAGAATAGATTTACTGCTGAATTCTGGTTTTGGCTGAATGTATAATTTAGAAATTAAAAAACCGGCAAAAGCGGCAAATACAACTCCGCCAAGAAATCCTTCAATAGTTTTTTTAGGAGAAACACGTTCAAATAATTTATGTTTTCCCATCGATTTTCCAACCAAATAAGCAAAAGTATCATTGGTCCAGATTAAGATGAATAATCCAAGAATAATTTTTGGATTGTAATCATTGGTACCGAAAGAAATTTTAACGATAAATATAAACGGTAATACAATGTATCCTAATAAATACAAATATTTTGAGGATGTGCTAACACTTTGAATATTGTCATAAAACAAAAATAAAATACATTTTATAGAAATTACTAATGTTACGGCCAGTAACACAAGATCTAATTGTTGAATATTAGTGTTTAAGATTATGTCTGAATTGAATGTCGTGTTTAAAAATGAAGTAGTCTGTTTGTTATAATGACTGATTAACAGAATTGTCCCATATAAGATAATTCCAAAAAGAATGGAAAATACTTTGTTAAGATGGACTAAACTGCAAAATTCGTAGATTGTAATTATTAAGAAAAGACCAAAAAGAATAATAAAGCTTTCAGTAGAAAACAGAATTGCAGTTAATAATAAAGCGATATAAACAGCACCAGAAATGGTTCTCTTGAGTGTTTCGTTCATCTTAAAGGTCTTCTAAAAGCAGTAAATAGAGATTTTTTGCAACGCTTCCGTATTGTGTAAAATCTTCCTCTTTTGCTTTTTCGAAATATTTTATAGTGGTAATGTTAGTTGGATAGTCTCTTTCGTATTTTCGTTTAATAGCGCTCAAACCATCACTTTTCATTGGTAATATCTGGCTTGTAGTTGCTATAATGACGATATTTGCTGGTAATTCGTTTGGTTTGTCCTGTCTGATTTGTTTTGAAGAAAACAAAATAGAACCTTCATCAGCTATAAGGTTTTCACAAGAAGCTAATAAGAATTTAGGAGCTCTTGGTGAAACATAAATAAGTTTGTTTTCTTCTAATAAATGAAAAAGACCTGGTTCGTAACATAAAACTTCATTTTCGAACCAATCGTTTTCTTCTAGAATATTTTCAAATTGTTCAGCAACTTCTTGTTTGTTTTCACAATACAAAAATTTACCACCGTTTTTCTTAAAATTGAAAATGAATTGCTCGTCAATAGATAAATGACTGTTCGGAATTGGATTACCTCCTCCATATTCGCTTTCATGTTCTTCGTCAGATGCGGCATCGCTAGAACCAAATATTTTTTTGAAAAAATTCATTTTATATGAAATACTTTACATGTTAATTGAAAACGTTCAAAGATAAAAAAATCTTAATTCAAAAGGCTATTTTGAATTAAGATTTTAAAAAATATTACATATTTCTGAATAATTTACGAAACCACTTCTTCCAGATTTTTGTCAAAAGTACGTTTTCCGAAAATTGTTTCTAAGTCATCTTTAAAAATAACTTCTTTTTCTATCAATATATCAGCAAGCTGATTTAACTTGTCTTTGTTCTCTTCTAAAATTTGAATTGCTCTTTGGTATTGACCTTCAATTAATTCTGAAATTTCTTTGTCAATAACTTTTGCAGTCTCATCAGAATACGGTTTAGAGAAGTTGTATTCACTTTGTCCGCTTGAATCATAATATGTCACGTTTCCGATTTTTTCATTCAAACCGTAAATCGTTACCATAGCACGAGCCTGACGTGTAACTTTTTCTAAATCGCTTAATGCACCAGTCGAAATTCGGTCAAAAGTTACTTTTTCAGCAGCTCTTCCACCCATAGTTGCACACATTTCGTCTAACATTTGATCTGTTCTAACGATTTGTCTTTCTTCTGGTAAATACCATGCAGCTCCTAAACTTTGTCCACGCGGAACAATTGTTACTTTAATAAGTGGAGCAGCATGCTCTAACATCCAGCTTACAGTTGCGTGACCAGCTTCGTGAATTGCAATTGCTCTTTTCTCTTCTGGAGTAATGATTTTATTTTTCTTTTCAAGACCACCAATGATTCTGTCAACTGCGTCAAGGAAATCTTGTCTGTCAACTGCAGTTTTATTGTTACGTGCAGCAATTAAGGCAGCCTCGTTACAAACGTTTGCAATATCAGCACCAGAGAAACCTGGAGTTTGTTTTGCTAAGAAATCTAAATCAAGACCTTCAATTTTTTTGATAGGAGCCAAGTGAACTTTAAAGATTTCAGCTCTTTCGCGAATGTCTGGTAAGTCAACAAAAATTTGTCTGTCAAAACGCCCGGCACGCATTAAAGCTTTGTCAAGAACATCAGCTCTATTGGTTGCAGCCAAAACAATTACGTTAGAGTTTGTACCAAAACCATCCATTTCTGTCAATAATTGGTTCAAAGTGTTTTCTCTTTCATCATTTCCGCCTGACATATTGCTTTTTCCTCTTGCTCTACCAACAGCATCGATTTCATCAATGAAAATGATAGCAGGAGATTTTTCTTTTGCTTGTTTGAATAAGTCACGAACACGTGAAGCACCAACTCCAACAAACATCTCCACGAAATCAGAACCTGATAATGAGAAGAAAGGTACCTGAGCTTCACCAGCAACAGCTTTAGCTAATAAAGTTTTACCAGTTCCCGGAGGCCCTACAAGTAAAGCTCCTTTTGGAATTTTACCTCCAAGATTAGTATATTTTTCCGGGTTTTTCAGGAATTCTACAATTTCTTGTATTTCTTCTTTTGCACCTTCTAAACCAGCAACATCTTTAAATGTTGTTTTGATATCTGTTTTTTCATCAAACAATTTAGCTTTTGATTTTCCGATGTTGAAAATTTGTCCGCCACCGCCACCGGCACCGCCTGACATTTTACGCATAATGAAAATCCATACACCAATAATAATGATGATTGGAAGCAGACTGATTAAAATGTCACTCCAATTGTTTTTCTGCAAGAAATTAAAATCTTTCAGTTTGCCTTCACCAACAGCTTTTTCTAATTTAGTTTGAAAAATCTGGTCATTACCAATTTCTAAAGTATAGTGAGGACCTTTGTTTGCTCTGTCAAAAATATCTTTAGCTACTTTTTTATTGGCTGCATCTTTAAGAGCAGCGGCAGTTAAATAAACTTCAGCTTCAGCTTTATTATAAACGATAACTTTTTCAATTTGTCCTTTTTCTAATAAAACATTGAATTTAGAAGAAGTCAATTGAGCAGGTTCGCTTAAGTTAGATCCTCCGGTTGCAAAACTTATAAATAAAAAAACTAGAAGTATTGCGGTATATATTAACCAAGGACTTATTTTAAATTTACTCGGATTTGGATTATTATCTTTAGCCATTAGAAAAAATTTTCTTTAGTATTTGTTTTCGATTGTAGTTATTTTGGCGTCACCCCAAAGGCTTTCGATATTATAGTATTCACGAATGTGTTTTTGGAAAACATGTACCACGATATGCACATAATCCATTAGAACCCATTCCGCGTTATCGGTTCCTTCTACGTGCCAGGGTTTATCTTTTAAATCTTTAGATACTGTTTTTTGGATTGAGTTTACAATGGCGTTAACTTGAGTGTTAGAACTTCCGTTGCAAATAACAAAATAGTCACAAACAGCCGTGTCTATTTCCCTTAAGTCAAGAATATCAATATCATTTCCTTTTACTTCTTCAATCCCCTTGATTATGTTCGCCAGTAGAACATCATTATTAATAGTCTTTTTCGCCATGAATTATTTTATATGAATTTGTAAAGTTACCAAAATTTGTGATTATTTTTGAACCTTAACAAAATATTAAATTAAGTTATTTAAATTACTTGAATGAAACTAATCAAACTCGATGCCATAGATTCGACAAACGACTTTCTTAAAGCATTATCAAGTCAGGATGAACTTGATAATTTTACTGTGGTAACGGCTGAAAATCAGACAAAAGGCAAGGGGCAAATGGGAGCGAAGTGGGAATCAGAATCTGGTAAAAACTTAATTATGAGTGCCTTGGTCAAGGATTTTCTCTATGATAATGAAAAGGTTTTTAATTTAAGCATAATCGTTTCCTTATCCGTAATTGAGGCTTTAAAATCATTAAATATTCCTGATTTAAGTATAAAATGGCCAAACGACATTATGTCATACAATAAAAAAATTGGTGGCATATTAATCGAAAATAGCCTCAAAAGTGATGGCAGGATCGTGTCAGTATTTGGGTTAGGGCTCAATGTAAACCAAACAAATTTTGATGAATTGCCAAATGCTTCTTCTTTGGCAGTCATTTCAGGGCATACTTTTGACAAAGAAATTTTACCTGCCTTAATTATCGAAAAAATCAAGAAAAAAATTGAATCCTGGGAAAATAACTCAGCGATTTTCTGGAGCGATTATTATAATACTTTATTCCGAAAAGGTATTCCAATGCCTTTTAAAAATCTGAATCCTGATGCATCGGGACAAAATTTTATGGGAATCATCCAGGGCGTTTCTTCAGTAGGTAAAATACAAATTATGCTTGAAGATGATTCTGTTTCGGAGTTTGATATTAAGGAAGTTCAGATGCTTTACTAGAGGTTCAAAGGGGCAGAGTTACAAAGGTTCAAAGGTTTTGCTAAGAAGACGCGAAGAGACAAAGTTCTTGCTAAGAAATAGAATATCTTTTTAAATCTGCATAAAATCTTCGTGCAAAAAAGCATTTTAATCTGTGAAATCTTTGGCAATAAAAAAAGCCTGATCGTAAAAAAATCAGGCTTTAAATTTTTATGTAAATAGCGAATTAACAACTAACAATTTATAATTACAATTACAATTTAGTCATATTGTTAGCTAAAGTTTCAATGAATTTACTGATTGGTCCTTTGATCATCATAGCCATCATGGCGTTGAATTCTCCTTCAAAAAATAATTGTACAGCACTTTCTGAATCTGAAATACTATCAATGTTTGAAACCAAAGTAAAAGGAAGTTTATCACTTGCGGCTCCCAAAACAATTTTGTTTGGTGCTACTTTTTCCTTCATTTTTAGTTTTATTTCCGGCATACCTTTCAATCCAAAAATAAAAGCATCTTCACCAATTACTTCAAATTTAGCGATATTATCCGGCATTAATTTTTCAAAATTCTTTACATCAGACAATTGATCAAATAAATCTTGAGCTGATTTCTGAACAGTAACTTTTGGACTTTCTAAGTTCATATTTTATTTTTTATTTTTTTTTAACCGCAAAGGGCGCAAAGGTTCTTTTTATATTGTAAATTTATTATAAACACAAAGTTCGCAAAGCTAGATCTAATCTAAAATCGACAATCTAAAATCTAAAATTAATCCTGTCCCCAAGTTGATGGAATTGCGTTCCATTCCTGCAAGGTAGATTGCTGTTCTTCAGTGATATATTGTTTCTGAACAGCTAATTCTAATAAGTTTTCGTAGTTGCTCAAAGTGTACAAATCAATATTTGCGTTTTTGAAGTTTTCTTCGGCAACACCAAAACCGTAGGTAAAAATCGCTGCCATTCCTTTAATATTAGCACCTTCATTACGTAGAGCTTCAACAGCCATCAAACTGCTGTTTCCGGTACTGATTAAATCTTCAACGACAACCACATTTTGGCCTTTTTGTAAAAAACCTTCAACCTGGTTTTGTCTTCCGTGTTTTTTAGCTTCCGGACGCACATATACAAATGGCAATCCAAGGCTTTCAGCAACAAGAATTCCAATTCCAATAGCTCCAGTGGCAACACCGGCAATAACATCTGGTTTTCCAAATTGTTTTTCAATGTTTTTCGCAAATTCATCACGAACATAATTTCGGATGATCGGAAATGAAAGAATTAACCTATTATCACAATAAATAGGAGATTTCCATCCAGAAGCCCATGTAAAAGGATTTTCTGGATTCAATTTAATTGCATTTATTTGCAAAAGCAATTCGGCTGTTTTTTCGGCAGTATCTTTATTAAAAATCATAGTACAAATGTATAAAGTTTTTGTGAACGACAAACCACTTTTTTTGACAAATGAAATCTCAAGAGAGACTAATTTTCAATTATTCTTGTTGGAGAGTATTGATATTGAGCAGCTTATAGTGAAAATTTTTCAAAATAAAATTCAAAAGGCCTACTTATATCACCCCGACGAAAGAGAGATTATGAAGACTCTAAAAGCTAAAATCCCGGTTAGTAAAGCGGGAGGAGGCTTTGTATACAATAAAAAAGGAGAAGTTTTATTCATTTTCAGAAACGGAAAATGGGATTTACCAAAAGGCGGAATCGAAAAAGGGGAAGAAATTGAGAACACTGCGATGCGTGAAGTGGAGGAAGAAACGGGCGTTGGTCAACTTCGAATCATAAATAAACTCCAAAAAACGTATCACGTTTTTAAACGCAACGGGAAATACAAACTTAAAATCACGCATTGGTTCGAAATGTTTTCTGATTTTGAAGGAACTCCGCAAGGTCAAATTGAAGAAGGAATCGAGAAAGTTGCCTGGCTAAATCCGGAACAAATTAAAGAAGCCTTAAAAAACTCCTACGAAAATATTAAACTACTTTTTGAAGAAGAAAATAAAATTTCGATTGAAGAGTAATATAGAAGAAGAAGTAAGAATCAAGATAGAACTTAGCAGCTTAGAAAATTATTTTGGGCGTGCCACCATTAAAAAAAGGCCCAATGAGCATTGCGTTCATTGGGCCTTTTCTTAATGCTGTCGGGCTATCCGCTCCGCCGCGGCGGATTGCTTCTATCCCTCACGCAAAGCTACACGTTGTAAATAATTGTTTCATTTTTCATGGTTTCAAGTTTACGAATCGCGTTAACTTTTGTAATAAAAATATTTGCATCATCAATATATAATAACACTGATTTAGGATTTTTTACAATTCCAAAAGGCAAACTAATTTCAATATTATTTTTGCATTCAATTTTCACATTATGAGGTTCTAATTTGCCTAAGAATGCAAACTTTACAAGCTCATTATTTTTTTCGTAATCACCTTCAAATTTGCTGATATTTTCAATTAGGCTAAGTGGAATTTCAAGCGAATTAAAAAGTCCATACTGAATTATAATTTTATCAGTAGTAATAAAATGTCTTCTAAAAATAATTGCTTTTAACTGTCCGGTTAAATTGATTAAAACATAAATGTGCAATATTAAAAACAGAATTGCACCGTTTTTGCTTCTTGAAATAAGTAGCATGTGTACAGTTACGGCTTCAGCAATTGAAGCCAGCATTAATCCAATATAGATGGCACTTACGCCACTATTTTTAAATCCTGTATATTGATTTTCAGAAGTTTTGTTGTTTGACCATTTTATAAAACAATAATAAAAAGAACAAATTTCGAATGCGATAATTTTGCCCAATTTTTTAAATTTAATTGATTTTTGCAATGCATTCGTTATTAGCGAATAATCGTCATGATTTTCTATATTATTTTGTTTTATAGTTCTTTTAAAGTCCAAAATAAAACGAACAGATGTCCAGATTAAAAACAAAAGGAATGCGATATTGAAGTAAATTTTCCAATCAAAAATAACTTCAAAGAAATTTCCTTTCATTGGAAATAAATAAGGCGCAGTTTTAAAAGCCAAATAAAAAACAAACCAAAAAGTAAATTCTGTTTGTTCTTTTCTACTTAAAAAATAATAAATAATAGGTGCAACGATAAGAAAAAGTGTCGTTAGAATTGAAAATGAAATCGCACTATTTTTTGGTATAAAAAAGAAATCTATTAATAACAAAATAGTTTCTATCATTCCAAAAACAAGAAGAGCATTGTATTTTTTTACCATATTGCAAATTAATGATTTTAAATGTTTTTTAGATTATTCAAATTTGGTTTAAAAAAAACAAGTCTAGATTAAACTTTGTGATCTCTGTGTTTTTCAACACACTAGAAATCAAAAACTTAGTAAACTTTGTGGCTAAAATTAAAGCAATCGATAAACAGGATATTGCATATGCGCCTTTTCATAATAAACAGAATGTTTGTAAATCCAGTCTAACTGTGCTTCGGAATTTTTAGCAAATTCGCGGTCATTTTGTTTTTTAGTTTCTAATTCAGCTTTTAAAACTGGATTCTCTTTTAGCAATTTCGCAGCAGTATCTTCAAAAATATATTCGGAATAATGTTCTTTTTGTTGTAAGATAGGATCAAAGAAATTCCAGTTAAAAAAGGAATCAACACCTTCTGGTTCAAAAGCTTCTACTAAATATTTCACACCTTTTTGGTTTGTTGAAACGAGATAGTCTCCTTTGGCGAAAGCTATTTTTACCATTTTAGAATTTATGGTTGTATTATAGTGTGGATAATGCCCTTCATAAGCACTTGAAAATGTTTTGAAATCAGCAATTTTATAACTTTCCACTTCAATAATCGTATCGTTTTTAAGCTGTGTAAACGAAATATTATTGTTCTTCAAGAGATCAATAATATTCCAATAGCCACGCGGAATGATATAAGCAGATGGAACAACAACGTCTTTTAGTGATTTGAATTCTTTTATATACGGAACATCTTTTTTATACGGTTTACTTCGATCGTAGTACAAACGATTTCCAGTTGTAGCATCACTTTTTTTGTAACCGGCTTCAAATCCTAAAAACGAAAAAGTCGTAGCTTTTGTACTATCCAGTTCCCATTTTAAAGTGTATGGCTTTTTTGGTTGATATTGTTCAAGATTCTTAATTCGCAATTCTTTGATTTTTTGATAATTGGCATCCGTAAAATCCATAGTCGATTTCATGTATTCGTAAGTCATTTTTACACGCTCTGCATATTTTTTCAGCATATGTGTTTCAACTACAAATCCAATTGTATTGAATAAAGAAGTATAACCCGTCGTATATCTCGGACTATCCACAAACTGACCAAAACCTTTATCAGGCGTATCTTTAAAAGAATCTACGTAAGGTGTTGTTTCGATTTTCTTTTGCTGTAAATCTTTTACTAAAGCAGGCATCATTACATCATTCATGTAATCTCCCAAAACAGTTCCTAATTTATTATGCTGTGTCATAATATAAGTTAATTTGTATTGATAATCAGAACCGTTGCTTACATGATTATCAATAAAAACATCGGCATTAATTTTCTGGAAAATCTCGACAAAACTCTTCGTATTTCGCGTATCAGATTTCATTAAATCACGATTTAAATCATAATTTCTGGCATTTCCTCTAAAACCATAAACTTCCGGTCCGTCCTGATTGGCTCTTGTCGTTGAATTTCGATTTAAAGCTCCGCCGATATTATAAATCGGAATACAAACCAAAACAGTATTTTTTGGTGCTTTTAGTTTTCCAATGGCTAAATCTCTATAAAATTGCATTGTTGCGTCGATTCCATCCGGTTCGCCGGCATGGATTCCGTTATTGACAAAAAGAACCGCTTTTGTTTTCTGAATTTTATTAAAATCAAACTCCTTGTCTGGATTAAAAGTCACCATATGCAAAGGTTCTCCAGAATCTGTTAATCCCATTTCTTTAATTTGAATCGTTGGAAAATCATTGGCTAAAAGCTTAAAATAAGCAATAGTTTCCTGATAAGAAGCAGATTGATTTCCGTTTCCTTTCTCAAAAAAAGTATCGTATTTTTTATTGTTTTGAGCGAAAATGGTAAGTGTAAAAAGTGAAATGAAAATGGTAAAAAGTTTCATGAATTCGGGTTTTTAATAGAAATCAAATATAAAAAATTAGTTTCAGGTTTTTCTTGTTTCAGGTTTGATATACTTTGCCTATAATTTAACCACAGAGTGCACAAAGGTTTTTTGCATCTCAAGGTTTATAAAAAAACACAAAGATCACTAAGCTTTGCGAACTTTGTGTTTTTCAACAGATTCTAAACATAAACTAGTATAAAACCTTTGTGCACTCTGTGGTTAAATTGTAGAAGTTAAATTGTAGACAAAGTATATCAACGTGAAACCTGAAACAAGAAAAACCTGAAACAACTTTTTTTACCTACTTTTGCAAAATGAATAAAAAACACCATTCCAACAACATACTTTCGAATTTAGGAATTGAAAGCCTAAACGAAATGCAAGAAGTTGCTCAAGACGCAATTTTAAATGACAACAATGTTTTACTGCTTTCTCCAACAGGATCAGGAAAAACATTGGCCTTTTTGCTTCCAATTTTAGAATTATTACAGCCTGAGATTCTTTCGGTTCAATGTTTGATTTTGGTGCCTTCACGTGAATTAGGTTTGCAAATTGAGCAGGTTTGGAAGAAAATGGGAACGAAATATAAAGTAAACATTTGTTATGGTGGACATTCTATAGATACTGAAATTAAGAATTTAAGCAATCCACCAGCGGTTTTAATTGGAACTCCTGGAAGAATTGCGGATCATATTGACCGAGATACTTTCCGTACTGATAAAATCCAGACATTGATTTTAGATGAATTTGACAAATCTTTGCAATTGGGCTTCCACGAGCAAATGTCTTATATTATTGGAAAATTAACGAAACTGAACAAACGTGTTTTGGTTTCAGCAACTTCAGATATTGAAATTCCGAGATATACAAGAGTTGTGAATCCTACGGTTTTAGATTTTATTCCGGAAGAAGAAGAAAAAGCGAATCTTTTGATGAAAATGGTGGTTTCGCCAGCAAAAGATAAATTGGAAAGTTTGTTCAATTTAATTTGCTCGTTGAAATCACAATCGGCTATTATATTTTGTAATCACAGAGATGCGGCTGAACGTATTAGTGATACTTTAAACGAAAAAGGAATCTACGCTACCTATTATCATGGTGGAATGGATCAGGACGAGCGTGAACGCGCTTTGATTCAGTTTAGAAATGGAAGTATGAGTTATTTAATCACAACAGATTTAGCGGCACGTGGATTAGATATTCCCGAAATGAAACACGTAATTCATTATCATTTGCCTTTAAAAGAAGATGAGTTTACACATCGTAACGGTCGTACCGCACGTATGCAGGCTTCAGGAACCGCGTACATTATTATCCACGAAAGTGAAAAAAAATTAGATTACATCGACTACGGAATGGAAGTTCTAAAAGTTGAAAATACTACAACATTGCCAAAACCACCAGAATATCAAACTATCTATATTAGTGGTGGAAAGAAAACAAAACTGAATAAAATTGATATTGTTGGATTCTTTTCTCAAAAAGGAAAATTAGAAAAAGGCGATTTAGGTTTAATTGAGGTAAAAGATTTCATTTCGTTTGCAGCAGTAAGATACAATAAAGTAAAAGATTTGCTAAAAAACATCAAAGATGAAAAAATGAAAGGCAAGAAATTTAAAATTGAAGTTGCCAGAAAAGTGGTGAAGAAAGAAGAGGAAAGGTAAGGTTTTTTGTTTCGGCTATCTCATTTTAGCTTTTTTTGAGGTAAAATTGAGATAAAATTTAAAACCTAAGCAGAGATTTTTAGTGATTTTTGTAGTAAAATTTTTTCTTTTTTAGAGCATTTTTAAGCTTCTAAAATCGATATTTTAAAGTGTTTTTATTACTCTTTTAGCCGGATTTTTACTAAATAATTAATTGATTTTCAGTGGTTTAATTTGTTATTGTGTCTGAATAGAATCAATTTTAAACAACAATCTTAATCTTTTGTTAATAAATTAACCAATAAGACTTTATTTTATCATAATTTCTGCGTTTATTGTACTAGTAAATAATAAACCCCAAATTAATTATGAAAAGAATTATTACGATTGCCGTTTTGTTGATTAGCGTTGTCTCTTTTGCACAAATTAAAGTTCTTGAAACTGTTCCAGTTGAGAAGTTAGGAAAAGTAAATAACAACTACATTCAGAAAATCGGAGATGAATATACTGTATACTACACAAGTATTCAAAACGATGATGAAGATGGTTCAGCTTTGAGAAAATTTACGTTTAAAAACGTTAATAACGATTACGCAAGTCTTTACAGTATTATCATGAATGGTTTTGGTGCAAGTCCGTTATATGATATCAAATTAGAATTGCCAAACAATTATATTTGGTTACATTACACAGGAAGTGTTATTCCTGAGAAAGCTACAGTTCAGTTTATGGTTTCAAGCAAAGAGGCTTCTTCTGCAACTAGCAGTGTTTCTGAGCCATTCGTAAAAGATCAGATTAATAAATTATTCCAAAAATAATTTTTAGTTTCTCCCGAAGCTTCGGGATCAGGTTTTACTTGTTTCAAGTTAAACCTTTGTCATGAAACTGTAAATAATACTAAAAAGGCTATTCAAAACTGAATAGCCTTTTTTTGTTTCAGGTTGCTTACTTTATGTTGATTTACCACAAAGTACGCAAAGTTTTTTTTAATATAAGGTTTTGTAAAAGCACAAAGTTCGCAAAGCTTTTTAAATAAAACCTGGCGAACTTAGCATAAATCTTTGCGTACTTTGCGGTAAAAAAAACTTAGAATCTTAGTATCTTAGAACCTTAGCGCCTCAAACTTAAATTTTCTTCACGTACTGTGTAATAATCACAATCTGCTGACCATCTACTTTTCCTTCAATATATTCAGCATTTTCATGATCTAAACGAATGTTTCGTACAGCAGTTCCTTGTTTGGCAACCATGCTTGAACCTTTTACTTTTAAGTCTTTAATTAAAACTACAGAATCTCCATGTTCTAATATAACTCCGTTGCTGTCACGGTGAACCAATTTGTTTTCATCGTCTTCGCCTTCTCCGGTTGCTTGCGCCCATGCCAGAGTATCTTCGTCTAAATACATCATATCTAATAATTCCTGAGGCCATCCAGCGGCGCGCATACGGCTTAACATTCTCCAGGCTACAACCTGCACGGCAACATTCTCATTCCACATGCTATCGTTAAGACATCTCCAGTGATTTAAATCAACGTTATCCGGATTTTCAATTTGGTCAATACAAGTACTGCAAGCTAATATACTTTCGTCAAGTCCGCCTTTTTTGGTTGGCAATACCTGATATACTTTTAAATTTTCTTCGGCGCCACAAAGTTCACATTTAGATCCGCTTCGTTTGTTCAATTCTCTTTCGATGCTCATTATTTCTGTTTGTTTAAAAATGCGAAATTACTTATAATTGCTTTCGCTTGCAAGTTTATGTTTCGTGTGTTTTTTGGCTCACGGATTTTACAGGTTGAAACGGATTGTTGCTGGTTTTTATTTTTTAACCCTAACCGCATCCGGAACGAGTAATTCATATTCACCTCCATTTCGCAATACATCACGAACAATGCTTGAACTTATATAAGAAGTTCTTGCAGCGGTCAATAAAAACACAGTTTCGATTTTAGAAAGACGTCTGTTGGTGTGCGCAATAGCTTTTTCGAATTCAAAATCGGCTGGGTTACGCAAACCTCTTAATATGAAATGTGCTTTTTCTTTATGTGCCAAATCTATTGTCAAACCCTCATATGTAATAACGGATATTTTTGGTTCGTCTTTGAAAGTTTCTTCAATAAAACGTTTTCTTTCTTCTAATGAAAACATGTATTTTTTTTCGGCGTTGACGCCAATGGCAATTACAATTTCGTCAAATAGAGAAATTCCTCTTTTGATGATATCTTCGTGACCAAGTGTAATAGGGTCAAATGATCCTGGAAATATGGCTTTTCGCATTTTTTTCTTTTTAAGGTTCAAAGCTGCAAAGGCACAAAGGCGCAAAGGCTTTTTTTAGGTTTTAAGGTTCTGAGTTGCTAAGTTTCTAAGATTTTAATTTATGTTATCCTCAACGTTTTAATAGCCGGAACCCATTCGTCTTTTTGGCATACTTTACATTTTGCAGTTCCTGGTTTTTGTTCTTCTGTATGACCGCAAAAAGTGCAGGCATGGATGCCGTTGTTTACTATTTGTTTACTTTTGTCGTTAAATAAGCCGGGTAAAATAGGTAAACCGTACTTTACATCTTTATCTTCATAAAAGAACACACTAATTTCTCCACTAGTTTCTATAAACGCATGTTTTATCTGACCCAAATGTTCGATAGATTTTATACGTAATTCTGAGAAAAATTCGTCTTGCGCCAGACTTTCTTTTTTAAAAGTTGAAACAGAAAATTTACCATCCTGAATAAGGCATTCAGTTTTGCCTTCTATAAACTCTTCAAATTTTTTGCTTTTTCCTGTCAGCCAGGTTACCGAACGATATAAAATGATAATGACAGTAAAAACTATTGCAGCAGGAATAATCCCGACATCTTCATAAAACATTGGATCTCCAGCTGCAGAACCTAATGCAATTATAATTACGGTTTCAAAAATTGATAATTGTTTGACACCTCGTTTTCCTGCTAACTTTAACGTTAGCAATAAAATGATGAACATTACAGTAGAACGAAATACCACTTCTAAGGCAAAATTTGCCGGTAAGTCATTGTAAAATAATCTATTCCATTCGAAGATTTCTTTCATTTTTTTTGAGGTTCAAAGGTTCAGAGTGGCAAAGGTTCAAAGGTTTTTTAGAAACCAGATAAATTGTTTTTATTTAAAAAAGGTTCTGAGATTTTATCATCTCAGAACCTTACTATCTTGGCTACGCCAAAGCTAACTCAATCGCATTGGTAAATAAATCTTCAAGAGATATTCCGGCTGCTTTGGCTTGTTGCGGAATTAAACTTTCGGTTGTTAGACCTGGAATAGTATTCATTTCAAGCATGTATGGTTCGTTGTCTACGATGATAAATTCGCTTCTTGAGAAACCTTTCATTTTTAAGACTTCATAAGCACGTTTGGCCGTTTCTCCAACTTTTTGAGTCAGTTCATCTGAGATTCTGGCTGGTGTAATTTCTTGTGATTTTCCTTCGTATTTGGCTTCGTAATCGAAGAAATCATTATCTGAAACTATTTCAGTAATTGGTAAAACTTTAATTTCTCCTTTATAATTGATTACACCAACAGAAACTTCAGTTCCGTCAAGGAAACTTTCGATGATGATTTCATTGTCTTCTTTGTACGCAACTTCAATGGCAATTGGTAATTCAGCTTCTGTTTTTACTTTTGAAATTCCGAAACTAGAACCTGCTTTATTTGGTTTTACAAAACATGGCAAACCAACTTTTTTAACGATTTCTGTCGTATTGATAACGTCGCCTTTATTTAGGTAATAAGAAATAGCCGTTTTGATTCCGTATGGTTTTAAAACAGATAATAAATCACGTTTATTGAAAGTCAATGCTGATTGGTAATAATCACAAGAAGATTGTGGAATTCCTAATAATTCAAAATACGCCTGCATTAATCCGTCTTCACCGGGAGTTCCGTGGATCGCGTTGAAAACACAGTCAAAAGTGATTTTTTGATCGTTTACAGTTACTGAAAAATCATTTTTATCAATAGCATATTCGGCATCTTTTTCGTCTACATAAACCCATTTTTCTTTAAAAATATGAATGCGGAATCCGTTGTATTTTGTTTTGTCAAGATATTGGTGAACGACATTTCCGCTGATAAGAGAGATTTTATATTCGCTTGAATACCCGCCCATGATAATGGCAATATTTTTCATGTTTTACTGTTTATTTGTTTAATCGTTTATTTTGTTTAATCGAAATGTTCTTTTGAAAATGAGTGTCCTAGCCCTGATGGGAGCGGCATCCTTTTGTGCCGGGGTTCGGCGCAAAAGATACAGCGGACAGCAGGAAACAGCTCCTGATACTAACGAGTATTAAAAGCTTTCTTGCCTAAAACAAAATTATCATTTTTTTTGAAACGAAATAGCTTTATCTTTGCCACTAATAAAAATAAATTTATGAGTTTACGTCAGTATTTAACAAGCCGAGTTTTTTTCGTGCAAATTTTAATAGCGTTTGCTATTATTGCTCTTTTAGGTTATTTGTTTATGCATTGGTTGACTTTTACCACTGATCACGGACATGAAATTGCGGTTCCTAATTTATCTAAATTGACTGAAGAACAAGTCGAAGAGAAATTGGACGAATTAGACTTAGATTACGTGCTTTTGGATAGTGTTGATTACAGAAGTGAATTCCCAAAATACAGTGTTGTTGAGCAAGATCCGTTGCCGGGAACGAAAGTAAAAGTGGGAAGGAAAATATATATCAAAATTAATGCTTCAGGATTTTCATCGGTGAAAATCCCTGATTTAATCGAGAAAACGTATCGTGAAGCGGTTCCAACTTTGAAGGCTTTAGGTCTTGAAGCGGGAACGATTACCTATATTCCAAACCTTGGAAAAGATATGGTTTTGGAGATGCGTTATAAAGGAAGAAATTTAAAAGTAGGAGATCGTGTGCTGAAAGCTTCTAAAATCGACTTGGTTTTAGGTGACGGAAAAGCAACGTATGTAGATGATAGTCAGGTAACAGACAGTTTGGCTGTGCCGGAGACAGAAACCCCAAAAGATGAATAATACTATTGAAAATTTAGATCTGGAAGACGAATTATTTGAACATTTCAGATTTGAAGTACCTAAAGGTCAGGCGCTTTTGCGTATTGACAAATATTTAATGAATTTGATTCAGAATGCGACGCGAAATAAGATTCAGAACGCCGCAACTGAAGGTAATATTTTTGTAAATGATATTCCGGTAAAATCAAATTATAAAGTTAAACCATTTGATGTTGTAACAGTTATGTTATCGCATCCGCCGTTTGAAAACCATATTCTTCCGGAAGATCTTCCGCTGAATATTGTTTATGAAGATGACGCGCTTTTATTAATAAATAAAGAGCCGGGGATGGTGGTGCATCCGGGGCACGGTAATTATACCGGAACTTTGGTAAATGCTTTGGCACATCATTTTGATAATTTGCCAATGAACAGCAGTGAGCGTCCGGGATTGGTACACCGAATTGATAAAGATACTTCAGGACTTTTGGTTGTTGCCAAAACGGAAGCAGCGATGACGCATTTGGCGAAACAATTTGAAGCTAAAACATCTGAACGTGAATATATTGCCCTTGTTTGGGGAAATGTTGCCGAAGAAGAAGGAACAATTGAAGGAAATCTTGCCAGACATTTAAAAGACCGTATGCAAATGGCAGTTTTTGCTGATCCTGAAATAGGGAAACCAGCGATTACACATTATAAAGTTTTGGAGCGTTTTGGTTATGTGACTTTGATTTCTTGTAAATTAGAAACAGGAAGAACACACCAAATTCGTGCGCATATGAAGCATATTGGACATCCGTTGTTTAATGACGAACGTTATGGAGGTCATTTGATTTTGAAAGGAACTACGTTTACCAAATACAAACAATTTATTGAGAATTGTTTTAAAGCATTGCCACGTCAGGCTTTGCATGCCAAAACACTTGGGTTTGTGCATCCAAATACAGGCGAAATGATGCGTTTTGATACGGAACTGCCTCAGGATTTTCAGGATTGTATTGAGAAATGGCGTAATTATGGAAAGACGCATAGTATTGAAGACGAAGAGAATTAAATTAGATAATTTGTCAATTAGAAAATTAGATAATTTCTTATAATAAAAAAGCTCCTGTTTGGAGCTTTTTTTGTTTTTACCATTAAGATATTAAGTCAATTAAGTTTGCTTTGAACTTAATTTTCTTTAAGTAACATTAAGCTTAATTAACTTAATATCTTAATGGTTCTTATATTTTTTAGTTTAACTCCGAGTGGTATTTTATTTTTCCAATTGAACCGGTTGGATTTGGAAGCAATTCAAAAACAGAAGTAGGAGCAAGACCTTGTTCTATGCGATGTGAAACGTATAGAATACTCACATTTGTTTCTTGTTTTATGGTATTGATAAGCTGAATAACCATATCTACATTTTCATCGTCTAAACCTTCTACAGGTTCATCTAAAATTAATAGTGGCGGATGTTTTAAAACGGCGCGAACAATTAATCCCACTCTTTGTTGACCGATAGAAAGATCAATAAAACGTTTTTTTCTTAAATGTGTCATCTCGATTACTTCAAGCCATTGCAAAACAATTTGTTTTTGATGCGTAGTTGGCTCGATATAAAGTCCGATAGAGTCGAAAAAACCTGAAAGAATCATTTCTTCAAGAGTGTGACCTTTTTGAAATAAATCGGTCATTGAGGTTGTGAAGATTCCGATTTGTTTTTTAATGTCCCAAACACTTTCTCCGGTTCCTTTTTTTCTTCCAAATAGATATAAATTTTGACCAAATCCTTTTGGATTATCTCCGGTAATCAAAGATAAAATAGTACTTTTTCCGGAACCATTCGGGCCAATTAATTGCCAGAATTCGCCTTGTTTTATAGTCCATGAAATGTTGTCTACAATTTTTCTGTCATCATAACTTACCGAGACATTTTCCATTTTTATTAATACACTTTCGTGAAAAGAATGTGGTTCTATCGCTTTGGGAATTGCAGTTGTATTTAAAGTTTTAAAATGATGATCTTCCACTTTTGAAATTGGATGTAATTCAAATGAATTGTCCTTAATCTGAGCTTTGTTCGGAACAAAATGAAGCACATCAACAACACGATTTACTATTTGAATAATAGAAATTATGTTCGCTAAATCTTTTAAAGATTCAGCTAAAATTACTCTTGAAGCCTGATCTAAATGATCGAATGGATTATCAAAAATGATAAAATCCGGTTTTTGGTTAATGCAGTATTTTAAAAATTCTTTTTTGCGTTCTCCCGATGAAAAAGTTCTCAATTGTCTGTGTGATTCCGGAGAAGCTTCTACAGAATCATATTGGTATTCTTTTTCGATGAATTTCTCAATTGCAATGTCTGAAAACAGAATTCCTTTTTGATTATTAAAAACGGCTAATTCTCCTTTGGCGCTGCCGGAAAGCAATATGTCTATAAAGGCTTTTTTATTTACTAAGTTTGATAAAAGGATATCCCAATGCTGCATTTCTGTATTTTAAAATAATTATTCTGTTTCTTTTGTAAACATTTCGCGATCGTTTCTGGACCATTCGCTCCAGGATCCCACGTAAAGTTTCGGAATTTCAATTCCGGCATAATCCATTGCTAATAAAGTGTGACAGGCTGTTACTCCCGAACCACAATGAACGATTACGTCTTCTGATTTTGTGTTGCCTAAAATGGAAGTATATTTTTGATTCAAATCTGAAGCTGATTTATAGAAACCATCTTCATTTAGATTTTCGCTAAACGGAACATTAATTGCTCCGGGAATATGGCCTGCAATTAAATCCAGCGGTTCTGTTAAGCCATCAAAACGATTTTTATCTCGTACATCAATTACAATATTCTGATTGCTATTTCGGGCTTTTTCTACTTCTTCGATATCGGCGACAGCCAATTTCCATTCCGAAACTTTATATTCAGTTGAATCAAAATGTTCGATTTCTGAACTTGTTGAAAAACCAGTTTTTATAGCTGCCTGTATACCGCCATTTAAAACCTGAACTTTTTCATGACCAATTGCTCTCAACATCCACCAAAATCTTGCTGCGGCGTTTGATCCGTTTTTGTCATCATAAATAATGACATGACTTTTTGGAGAAATTCCAAGTTTAGAAAGTACTTCCGAAAACTTTTCTAAGGAAGGCAATGGATGTCTGCCGCCATTTGCAGGATTATCTACAGCTGCTAAATCCCGATTTAAATCGACATAACGCGCACCTTTTAAATGTTCGTTTTTATAGTTTTCTTCGGCATTGATTCCGGCTCTGGCATCAATTAAAACAATTTCTGATGAATCCTTTAATTGTATTAATTTTTCAGGATTTATTATGGGAGAAAGTTTTTGTGACATTTTAAAATCATTTATTTTTTTGAATTTCCGAAGTAATTTAATGCGTTGAGAATTAATTTACTTTGCGTTTCATTTTCAAAAGTATACGAGAGCGTTTTGTTCGTTCCGTGTTCGTAGTCAATATCATTGTGCCCCATATTTACGTAGAGCATTTTATATTTTTTATTCGTCCAAACGACGGGATAATATCCACTATGCCAAATTTCATGCGCTTTTGGTCCGGTTCCTAAAGGAAAACTGCTTTCGTCAATTGCCAGTAGAATTTTAATATTTGAATTTTTCGTTAGATCATTGCTCCATCGGTACCATTCGTTGGGTTGTGATGAAAAAGTTTTAGGAAGCCCTTTCGTTATCGGATCTTGATTTTCAACTCTTAAAACTGCCGATGTTGGTCGCCAGGTATTGCTTCCGTATTCGCCAGAACCTAAGAAAGTATTATGATACCAATCCCAGTTTTGAGGATAAGAAGAATCGTTTAAGGCAAAAGCCGAAAAATGAAATCCGATAAAAGCGCCGCCGTTCTCCATATATTTCTGAAAAGCTTCTCGCTGACTTGGTGTTTCAGGTCTTGTATCTAAAAACAGAACTACTTTATATTGTGCTAAAAATTTAGCATTCAGATTATCCCAATTGCTGGTTGAATCATATTCGAAATGATTTTGTTCAGCCATTTTTGGAAACCATTTATTGGCTTCATGAACAAAGCTGATATGCGCCTGATCATTTTTTGCGGTATAAAAAGCAATGACTTTAAATTTTGGGTTTGTTTTTTTAGACTGCGAAAACCCTAAAAAGCAAATTGATAAAAGAACAATCAGAATATATTTTTTAGACATAAAATCTTTTTTTAGGGATTAACCAGGGATTTTTTCGATTAGTATTTCATTACCAGCCAGATCAAAATAAATACAAGTCATTTCGATAATATCAACTCTCCACTTTGCTATTCCGCATTGCCCGCAATGATTGCAAAAAGTCATATAATCGGTTTCGCCATGTTGGTGTTTTACTAATAATTCAATAAACAACTCTTTATTTACAGTTGAAGATATTCCTATTGCATTATATTTTTCATCAGAAGCAACTGTGTAATTGTTTACACCATAATATTCGGTATGTCCGTCATTTACAAACGTATCATAACCTTTTACGCCCAAAATGATTAGGTCCTGAATGTAATTTGGAAAATCTGCTCCACTTTTTACTTTAGCATGCGCTTCTTTGATTTGTTCTATTGTAAACATATATTTTTAGTTTTAGATTATTAAAAAGGTTGCCACGAATTTCGCTAATTTTTCTTAGTACACGACAAAAGTTAAAATAGGAATTCGTGTTAATTTGTGAAATTAGTGATGAAAAAATTATTCTTTCAAAAATACAATTAATGGTTTTATAAATTGGTCGAAAGACTCAATATGTGGTAAATGCCCCGTGTTTAGAACTTCTATTAATTTTGAATTCGGAATTGCTTTTTGTGTTTTTTTACCTAATTCGGCATAGTTTCCCATTTTTTTTCTGACTTCTTCAGAGACTAGATTTTTTCCTAAAGCCGTTTTGTCTCTTGTACCGATGATTAAAAGTGTTGGACTTTTGATGTTTTTGAATTCGTATACAACAGGCTACGTAAAAATCATATCATATAAAAGCGCTGAATTCCATGCTACGCGATCATAATTAGGAGCTGAAGTCCAACCGGCACCTAATTCAGCCCATTTCTGAAAATTGTCATTCCATTTTCCATCATAATAATTTTCCATTTGGTATTTTTTGATGGCTTGATAATTTTGTTTTAATTCAGATTCGTACCACCAATCGACAGGTTTGTAAGGAACAACCAACTTCCAGTCTTCTAAACCAATTGGGTTTTCCAGAACTAATTTTGCTGTAGTTTCAGGATACATTAAAGCAAATCTTGTAGCGAGCATTCCGCCCATAGAATGCCCAAGAATAGTTGTTTTGTCGATTCCCAAATGATCTAAAAGTTTTTTGGTGTTCTCAGCCAATTGCTGAAAAGTATATTGAAAATTATCTGGTTTTGAAGATTTTCCAAAACCAATCTGATCCGGAACGATGACACGAAAACCTTCTTTTGTCAAAGCTTTAATCGTTGTTTCCCAATAAGCTCCGTTAAAGTTTTTCCCATGAAGTAATACAATATTTTTCTTGTTGTAATTTTCAGGAATTATATCCATATAAGCCATTTTTAAAGATTGGCGTTGGTTGCTCAGTTCTATAAATTTTACTGGAAAAGGATATTCATAATTGGTTAAATTGATATCTAAAGGCTTAATATTTCCTTCTTGAGAAAAGCAAAAAAATGGAAAAAGCAGTAAAATCAGTTTTATAATTTTCATTTTCAGGCAGATTTAGGATTAAGAACTATAAAATTACCGCTAACCATTTTGAAAAACAAAAATTAAAGTCTTAAAGTTATCAGAAAAATAAAACAAAAATATATCGGTCAATATGGAGATCTATTTTGAATTTTAATCACATGTAAGAAGTTGATTGCTAAAATATTACACTTAATCGAGTAATGTGGTAGTTTTAAAGAACTTCGATTATTAACAAGAAAAATAGATGTAAATTAGAGTAAGAATGTTGTTAGCTAAACTTGGTATTATGAAAAAAACGATACTATTACTCTTGCTCACAGTCCCCACATTTGCCCAGGAAATCAACACATTTGATTTCGCTGTTATAAACTCTACATTAATATCTGCAAATATCGACCTCGATAAAGGGCGGAGCGTTGTCGCGGCCAATGAAAATCAATATTCGGCTTATTTTCAGTATGCATTTAATATGTGTGATGATGACATTATTTTTGGTGCCGGAATTGATAAGTCGGAAATTGACCGAACTTATATTGGTTACATCGGTAAAATATGCGGTAAGTTTAGGGCTACTATTGGTATTGGTTATCTCGAATCGAGAAGCGGTTATGATGGAACCTTTACCGGTTTTAGTGTTTCCTGGCATTTCTCTGAAAACACTTATATTGGCGGAAATCTTGAAAACCTGCATTCGACAAGTATAGATTATGAAACTGATGAGAGTTTTGATTACTATAAAAAACTAGTTCCTAAGGTTTTTGGAAGTTATGAAGTTATTCCCAATGTTATTGTTTTCGGGCAATTAAGCAGTCGGGTAAATGATATTGCTCTAAAATATCAGGTTCGTCGTTTTTCAGCCGGCGGATTTTATTCCGGACATGGAGTAGGAGGTATTTTTGGAACCGTTAATTTAGGCCGATTTGCCATTTCCTGCAGCACGACTTTTGATAAAGTAAATTTTGGTTTGAAGTTTCAATGAGGCATTACCCGACAGAATTTACCCAGAGGTGAATTATTTCGGTAACCTATTTTGTGGATTCTTCGATATCTGTTTTTTCTTTTTTTAAAGTCACAACTCTTTGAGGATATGGAATATCAATATTCGTTTCGTCAAAACGTTTTTTAATACTTTGTAATAAATCGCAATACATCACAAAACCATCGGTTGAATTTTTAGCCCACGCCCACGCTTTTAAGGTTACACTTGAATCTGCCAATGCTACAACTCGTGCCACAACCAAAGGTGTTTTTTGTTTTTTATTTTCTGCTGTGCGGGTATCGATAAAAAGGGGATGTTTGGCAATTTCATCTTTCATGATTTCCAGGGCTTTTTCAAGATCAGATTTATAACCAATTCCAATTTCGATTATTTTGCAACATTTATTATCGTGCATATTGGTGTTCACAATAATCTGATTGCTGATAACTGAATTTGGAATAATGATTCGATTGTTTTCGGCATCTTTCAAAACAACTTGTCGTAAATTGATATCCTCAACCGTACCGATAAAATTGTTGATGGTAATTTTATCATTGATTCTAAAAGGCTTAAAAATGACTAGAAAAATACCACTGACAATATTACTCAAAGCCTGTTGAGAAGCCAAACCAGCAACTAGAGAAATCATTCCGGCACCAGCTAAAAAGGAATGGCCTATGATTTTAAATTCAGGAATTTGGATAAGCGCAAAGGCAAAACCTAAAATATAAATCACAGTTATGATTAAATGTTTTAAAAACTTAAAACCAGTTGCATCATAATCTTTATGACTGAGTTTTTGATACAAAAAATAACGCAATACTTTATCTGTAATCGCACCTAAAACAATAGTTGTAATTGCTATAATGGCAATGAAAATTCCTATTCTAAAGTCTTTTATGTAATCAATCATAATTTTTTGATTTAAGAAAAAAATCCAAAAAACATATTTTAAATACTGTTTTTTGGATTTGATAAAGTTATGAAAAAGGATGTTTGTTTTTATAAACCGACAAAATCATCACTTTTTGGAAAAATACTCAAAGCTTCAATAGCAATTTCCGGAGTTGGAGAAGCTAATTTACGAAGTTTAGTATCCATCCAGGCACCATCAACAGTAATCGTTGCGCAAAGTGTATCATCTTCTCTTCTAAATTCGTGAATAATAGACCAACGCGAAGCATCGGCTTTCATTTTTGATGTTTTGGTATGGATGAATATTTTGTCTGAAAGTTTTAATTCTTTTCTAAAAACACATTCTTCTCTAAATAAAACCGGACCAAAACCCTGCGTTTGCATTACTCTTAAGGTCAAACCAAGTTCTTCAAGAATTTCAATACGATGTTGTGCACCAAAATCGTAATAAGCACTGTGACGAACATGGAAATTAGGGTCAAGATCAGACCAACGAAAAGAAATCTCTTTTATAAATGAAGCCATTTTTTATTGTATTTTAATTTTTATTGAGAGTGCTTTTCAAAGATTTTGCCTTAAAAAGCAGCCCATTTTAGAAAATCGAAATTACGAATAAAAATATAAAAGTGGTTGTAAAAACATAAATATTATGCACGCATATTAAAATTGATTTCCAAAAAATAGAATTATTTAATCAAATTAATATTTTTAATTATAATTGCTTTATCTGCAGGAGAACTAGTAATCTGCAATGCTTTTTCGAAATTTTGTATTGCTTTTTTGTTGTCGATATTGGTATAAAGATTGCCTAATAAGGAGTAATAAAAAGGGTTTTCAATAAGATTTAGTTTTTCAGCTTCAATAATGGCTTCCTGTTTACCATTTGTCTTAGCCAGGGCAAAAGTTCTGTTCAAAGCCGCAATGGGCGAATATTCTAAAATAAGAAGGTGATTATAAAGTTGCAGGATATTTTGCCATTTTTCAGAAGTATCTTCTTTCTGCGTATGCCAATAGGCAATACTTGCTTCAAGATGGTATTTTGAAAGTTTATTTCCCGTTGAAGCCTGAACGAGATAATATTGGCCTTTTTCAATTAATTCCTGATTCCACAGTGTTTCGTCTTGATCCTGATACAAGATTGTTTCACCATTTTCGTTTGTTCTGGCATCAAATCTAGAACTATGAAAACACATTAAGGAAAGTAAAGCGTTTACGGACGGAAGATTGGTTGTTGGATTTTCGATTAGTAAAAAAGTCAATCGCATAGCTTCCGCACAAAGATCTTTTCGGAGAATTGTATTTTGTGAAGTTGAATAATAACCTTCCGAAAACAATAAATACAAGGTTGTTAAAACAATTTCTAAGCGATTATTGATTTCAGAAATGGTAGGTTGTTCAATTTTAATATTGGCTTCTTTGAGCTTTTCTTTTGCCCGATTAATTCTTTTGTAAATGACTTCTTTATTAGTTAAAAAAGCATCTGATATTTCCTGAATTCCAAATCCGCACAATAAATTTAATGCCAATGCAATTTGTGCCTCAGCAGAATTTACCGGATTACAAACGGTAAATATCATGGCCAATTGACTGTCGTTAATGTTTTTGTTAGATAAGTCAATCTCGATTTCTTCTGATTTATTTGCCGTATGTTTTATTTCAACAGAAAGCTTTTGTTCGAAAACAGCATTTCTTTTCAGGTAATTTTTGGTTTTGTTTTTAGCTACTGTATAAAGCCAGGCCGTTGGGTTTTCAGGAATTCCTTTTATGCTCCACATTTCGGTTGCGGCCAGAAAAGTATCGCTTGTAATGTCTTCGGCAATTTCAATATTTTCGATTCCAAACAAATAACAGAGTACCGAAACTATTTTTCGATACTCTGTTCGGAATAAATTGGGTAAAAGCTGACTTTTTTCCATATTTTGATACAATGCTTTTTAAAGAATAAAGCGATTATAATTGTTTTATTGTGCAGAAATAGCCATACGTATTTCAACATTTCCACCCAATCCAAGTATTGGGCATCCGTTTGCAATGGCAACAGCTTCATCATAATCAGCTGCTTTTATGATAATTAATCCACCAATTGCTTCTTTGATCTCAGCATACGGTCCGTTAATTACACTTTTATTGGTTTTGACTACTTTTCCTTCGCCATCCCAGCGTTGTAAAGGTCTGGCTAGTTTATCCTGCGCTGCGATGCCACCCAGCCAGTCTTGCCATAATTTTAATGATTCCTGTAATTCCTGTGGTGAAGGTTGTGTTTCCTTTGTACTAAAATCTCTGCGGAATATTAATAAAAATTCATTCATGATATTGTTTTTTGATGTTATAACTTTTGTTTTGATGTTTTTACACACAGATTTTCCAGATTAATAGTAATTTGGAAATCTGTGTGTAAAATGATTTAATTAACCAAATTGTCCCACTTTGTAAGTTCCAGGCTCATTAGGAAATGCAAGATTAATACGGTTCCAGGTGTTAATGTTTGTGATAGCTAAAGTTAAATCAATTAATTCCTGTTCTGAAAATTCTTTTGCCGCTTCGTTGTAAACTGAATCTGTTACATCACATTTTGTTAATGCTTCTGCCCATGCAAATGCAGCTCTTTCACGGTTGGTGTAATAAGAAGTTTCTCTCCAGGCACTTAATCCGTATAATCTTTGTTCTGTTTCGCCTTTGTCACGTGCATCTTTGTAATGCATATCAAGACAATAAGCACATTGATTGATTTGAGAAACCCTGAAAAAAACCAGTTCTAAAAGTGCTAATTCAACAGGAGATTTTTTCAAATATCCGCCAATTGGATAAAGTGTTTTTAATGCGTTTTGTCCTTTTTCGTGAATGTTAATTCGATTTTCCATTTTGTTTAAATTTTATATTTATAAATGTTGTTATAATGGAATAACAATCGAACTTTCAGAATTGGACAAATTATTTTATTTTTTTTAAAATTATTTTTCTTCCTCTTTAATATTTAGTTTTTTGACAATCCACGGAAGTGAAAGCCCTTGTCCAACAATGGTTAAAAGTACAACCGCTACAGAAATAAATAATATTGCATTTCGTTCCGGAAATGGGGTTCCGTCCGGGAGATGTTTTGGTAAACCTAAAGCAATGGCAAGCGAAACAATACCGCGCATTCCGGACCAACTAATAATAAAACTGTTTTTAGAGTCGAGCAGGGCATGTTCACTAATTTTTCGTTTCTTTTTATCATTCTTTAGAAAAGCCTTTTGGAGATTTATTTTTTGAAAAAACACCCTTACCATTCTGGTCAATAATGCGACAATAGTTATAATAGCAGCATAACTGATATAAGGCAAAATCATGTTATCATCAATGTCTTTTACGATGTATCGAAAATTAAGGCCAATGAGAATGAAAATTAATCCGTTTAGAATAAAAATAATAACGTCCCAAAAATTTTTCGAATTGTTTTTTAAACTCTCGGGAAAGATTTTTTTACTAAAACGTGATATCGACAAACCTAAACAGACCACTGCAATTACTCCCGAAACATGTAAATGTTCTGCGACCAGATAGGTGACAAAAGGCATTAAAAGCATAAAACTTACCGTAACATTTATATTTTTTCGGACTTTGGTAAGAATGAACGCCAGAATTTTAGCCATTACAAAACCAACTAAAAATCCGCCTGCTAATAAAAGCATAAATTGAAATGTTGCTTTCCAGATGATAAAAGCAGAACCCATTGCAGTCGCCACGGCAAAACGATAAGCAACCAATGCTGAAGCGTCATTAATTAAACTTTCGCCTTCGAGTATTGTAATTGTTTTTTCGGGTATTCCGAGGCCTTTTGTTACGTTTACGGCAGCAACAGCATCAGTAGCAGAAAGTATAGCTCCGAGTACAAATGATAATGGCCAGGTCATACCGGGAATCATATAATGCGAAACTACGGCAATCCAAAAAGTTGTTAGAAAAACTAATGGTATTGCCAGTGTACTTATTGTACTAAGATTAGTTTTGAAATGTTTTGGAGAAATATTAAAAGAAGCATCATATAATAAAGGAGGGAGAAATATCAGGAATATAATCTCCGGATTTATTTCTATTTCTGCTATTGTTGGAATAAAACCAATAGCAACTCCAACAATAACCAAAAGAATAGGATAGGGAATTTTTGATTTGTCAGCAAATGCAGAAAGGCCAATTACAATGGTTAGAATAAAAATGATAATAGTATAATTTTCCATTAAATAGATTTAGCGAATTTTTAGGAATAGCTAATTTAATTAAAAAAGATTTTGATTTTAATGAGAATAAATTTTCTTTTGAAAGAGAGTGCCTTAGCCCCGATAGAGGCGGTATCCTTTTTTGAGGCGATTTTTCTTCGCCTTAAAAAAGATATAGCCGAAAGCGGGAAACAGCTCCTTAAAATAATAACAACAGCTCTTAATAATGACATGTAACGTACTGATATGCCACGTCTGTCAGGTTTTAAAAATGTCATGTTGTCAGATGATTTTTAATGTGTCGACATGAAAACTGACAATTTACTTTGGTTTTTTATATTGGCACAGAGATTGACTTATGCCACCTGAGTTATAAAATGTATATCAAAATTAAATATATAAAAAATGGGTAAAATAATCGGAATTGACTTAGGTACGACGAACTCTTGTGTTTCTGTAATGGAAGGTAACGAAGCAGTTGTTATCCCTAACGCAGAAGGAAAAAGAACAACTCCATCTATCATCGCTTTTGTTGAAGGTGGCGAAATTAAAGTGGGTGATCCTGCAAAAAGACAAGCAGTAACGAATCCTACAAAAACGATTGCTTCTATTAAACGTTTTATGGGACACACTTTTGCTGAAACTCAGGAAGAGGCAAAAAGAGTTCCTTACAGTGTTGTAAAAGGTGACAACAATACGCCACGTGTGGATATTGACGGTCGTTTATACACTGCTCAGGAGTTGTCTGCTATGACACTTCAAAAAATGAAAAAAACTGCTGAAGACTATTTAGGTCAAACTGTAACTGAAGCGGTTATTACTGTTCCTGCTTACTTTAACGATGCACAACGTCAAGCTACAAAAGAAGCTGGAGAAATTGCTGGTCTTAAAGTTATGCGTATCATCAACGAGCCAACTGCTGCTGCACTTGCTTACGGATTAGATAAAAAAGGAACTGATCAAAAAATTGCTGTTTACGATTTAGGTGGAGGTACTTTTGATATCTCTGTTCTTGAATTAGGAGACGGTGTATTTGAAGTATTGTCTACAAATGGTGATACTCACTTAGGTGGAGATGATTTTGACCAGGTTATTATTGACTGGTTAGCTGACGAATTCAAATCTGAAGAAGGTATTGATTTACGTTTAGATCCAATGTCATTACAACGTTTGAAAGAAGCTGCAGAGAAAGCTAAGATTGAATTATCATCTTCTGCTGAAACTGAAATCAACTTACCATACGTAACAGCTACTGCTTCTGGACCAAAACACTTAGTAAAAAAATTATCTAGAGCTAAATTTGAGCAATTATCTGATACTTTAGTAAAACGTTCTATGGAGCCAGTTGCTAAAGCATTAAAAGATGCAGGTTTATCTACATCTGATATCGACGAAGTTATTCTTGTAGGAGGTTCTACTCGTATGCCAAGAATCGCTGACGAAGTTGAAAAATTCTTCGGTAAAAAAGCATCTAAAGGTGTTAACCCTGATGAGGTTGTTGCTATTGGAGCTGCTATTCAAGGTGGAGTTTTATCTGGAGATGTAAAAGATGTATTGTTACTTGACGTAACACCTCTTTCTTTAGGTATCGAAACTATGGGTGGTGTATTGACTAAATTAATCGAGTCTAACACAACTATTCCAACTAAAAAATCTCAAGTATTCTCTACTGCTGCTGATTCTCAACCATCTGTTGAAATCCACGTATTACAAGGAGAAAGAGCTATGGCTGCTGATAACAAAACTATCGGTCGTTTCCACTTAGATGGTATTCCACCAGCACCAAGAGGAGTTCCTCAAATTGAGGTTACTTTTGATATTGATGCAAATGGTATCATCAAAGTTTCTGCAACTGATAAAGGAACAGGAAAATCTCATGATATTCGTATCGAAGCTTCTTCTGGATTAACAGCTGAAGAAATCGAAAAAATGAAAAAAGATGCTGAAGCTAACGCTGACGCTGACAAAATAGCTAAAGAAAGAGCTGAGAAATTGAACGAAGCTGATAGTACTATTTTCCAAACTGAAAGTCAATTAAAAGAATTGGGAAGTAAATTAACAGACGATCAAAAAACAGCTATCGAATTTGCTTTAACTGAATTAAGATTTGCTCACCAATCTCAAGATCTTGAAGCAATCCAAAAAGGATTAGACAATGTAAATGCAGCTTGGAAAACAGCTACAGAAGCAATGTACGCTCAAGGTGGAGAACAAGGTCAACAAGCTGCTCCACAACAAGAGCAATCTGGAGACAATGTTGAAGACGTTGAATTCGAAGAAGTAAAATAATTCTTCTTTAACAATAATGAAAAACCGGACTAGAAATAGTCCGGTTTTTTTATATTTAAATTTTCGACATCTTCAAGAAGCTAGTAATGGTAAGCTTTCGCTATTTATATATCTTCACAAAATGACAATTGTCATTTCTCATTCGGATTCTTTTTTGTAATATTACTATATAAATCATTTTGAATGAGAAAGATAAAATACAAAAAAGGACGTAAGCTGCAACATACTAGTTTAGAGTATACTGGTTCTCATAAAGATCTAAAAACAGAAATGCAACTTTTTGTATATAATGACGAAACGGTCATCGAATATGAAAAATTTATGGTTTTGGCACTTAATACCTGTATCGATTATACTAAAAATAACTGGTTAAATATTCACGGATTAAATGATATCGACTTAATTAAAACTATTGGCGCACATTTTAAGTTAGACGATTTTTTATTAGCAGATATTTTAAATACCACGAAAAGGACAAAGTTAGAA
Organism: Flavobacterium sp. GW821-FHT11G01; assembly: GCF_058808175.1. Taxonomy (NCBI): domain Bacteria; kingdom Pseudomonadati; phylum Bacteroidota; class Flavobacteriia; order Flavobacteriales; family Flavobacteriaceae; genus Flavobacterium; species Flavobacterium sp. GW821-FHT11G01. The sequence goes on from NZ_JBXARK010000001.1 coordinate 541,566, forward strand.
GAACAACAAAATGTTTTATTTTTTAATATAAAATCACTTTTGCCATCAGAATCCTCAGATGGTCTTAAAGTAGAGCAATTAAGCTTTATTCTAAAAGACGGAATTCTGATTTCATTTCAGGAAAAACGAAGCGATTTCTTCACTCATATACGCGAACGTTTACGTACTCATGCAGGAATTGTAAGAACGAAAAAAGTAGATTATCTCCTTTATTTATTATTAGATGCGGTAATGGAGAATTTTTATATTACAATTGAAGATGAAGAAGATAATATTGAAGAATTAATTGATTTGACTAAAAAAGGAGCAGATCCTATTATTTTGGAAAAGATCGAAAACCACCGCGATAACTTTAATTTCTTAAAGCGCTCTATTATACCGCTTCGTGATTCGTTATATTATTTGAAAACAATAAAAGATGATGATGCAAACAGTTTAATTCAAAAAGAAACGTTTAATTTCTTCATCAGATTGCACCAAAAAAGTTTAGAGCTTTTAGAACAAATTGATTCGGATATGAGTTCATTAGAAAGTGCTTCTAACTTTTATTTTTCGGAACAAAGCCGAAAAATGAACGAAATTATGAAAACGCTGACCATTATTTCTGCCATTTTTATTCCGCTTACTTTTATTGTTGGAGTATACGGAATGAATTTCGAATATATGCCGGAACTTCAAGAAAGAAATGGGTATTTTATTGTTATGGGAGGCATGTTTTTATTGGTAATAGCCCTGATTATCTATTTCAAAAAAAGACGTTGGTTTTAACGTTTATTAATTATTAGTTTCAAAATTTAAATTATGAGCAAAGCAGTATATATAGCTACCAGTGACCATAATAGCGGAAAATCTATTATTACCTTAGGTTTGATGAGCATTTTAATTGGTAAAACAGCTAAGGTTGGATATTTCAGGCCTATAATAGAAGATTTTGTTGATGGAGAACAGGATAATCATATCGAAACAGTTCTGTCTTATTTTAACCTTGATATTAAGTTTGAAGAAGCTTATGCCATTACCAAAAGCAAATTGATCAAGAAAAAGAATAAAGGAAAAATAGGAGAGGTCCTTGATTTGATTATTGAGAAATATAAAAAACTGGAAGAACGTTTTGATTTTGTTTTAGTTGAAGGGACCAGTTTTACTGGAGAAGGAACTTCAATAGAATTAGATTTGAATGTTTTAATTGCCAAAAATCTCGGAATTCCAACCATGATTATTGGTTCAGGAGTCGGAAAAACTTTAGAAGAATTAGTAGACAGCCTTTATTTAGTTTACGATTCATTTAAAATAAAAGAGGTTGAAGTGTTATCGGTTTTTGCCAACAAAGTCCAGCCTGAAAATATTGAATTAGTTACCAAAGGCCTTCAAAAAAGTTTGCCTGAGAATGTTTTGGTAAATACTATTCCATTGATTTCTAGTTTAAATAACCCGACGATGCAGGAAATTGTCAACGAACTTGATGCAAAAGTAATGTTTGGAGAAAATTATCTAAACAATGAAATTGGACATTTTAGTGTTGGTGCTATGCAGTTGCACAATTATTTAGTTCACTTACATGACAATGCGCTAGTGATTACACCTGGTGACCGTTCTGATATAATTCTTGGAGCTTTGCAGGCCAATGAATCGGCTAATTATCCAACCATTTCCGGAATCATTTTAACGGGAAATATTATTCCGGAAGAAAGCATTTTAAAACTTATTGAAGGACTTTCGGCAATTGTTCCAATTATTGCCGTCGATGGAGGTACTTATAACATAACAAATAAAATAGGTTCAATAAAATCTGAAATTTATGCCAATAACACACATAAAATTGAAACCTCAATTACGACTTTTGAAAAATATGTAGCTATTGAAGCTTTATCTGAAAGAGTAATCACTTTTGTGCCTGAAGGAATGACGCCAAAAATGTTTCAGTACAATATGGTTAAAAGAGCCAAACAACACCGTAAACATATTGTTTTACCAGAAGGAAATGACGATAGAATCATTACCGCTGCGTCAAGATTATTAGATATGGATGTGGTTGACATTTCAATTATTGGTGATAAAAAACAAATTGAAAGTAAAGTTGCCGAACTCGGAATTACTTTTGATTTTTCAAAAATAAAAATCATTAATCCAGCTGAGTCTGAGTTTTATGAAGATTATGCCAATACCTATTATGAGCTTCGAAAAGCCAAGAATGTAAGCATTACAATGGCAAGAGATTTAATGGAAGATGTTTCCTATTTTGGTACTATGATGGTTTATAAAGGCCACGCTGACGGAATGGTTTCAGGAGCTGCGCATACAACGCAACATACTATTTTACCGGCATTACAATTCATAAAAACAAAACCAAATTCATCTGTAGTTTCCTCTGTATTTTTTATGTGTTTAGAAGACAGGGTTTCCGTTTTTGGAGATTGCGCCATTAATCCAAATCCAACAGCAGAGCAATTGGCCGAAATTGCTATTTCATCAGCAGATTCAAGTTCGGCTTTCGGAATTGAACCTAAAATTGCTATGCTTTCGTATTCTTCCGGTACTTCAGGAAAAGGTGATGAGGTAGAGAAAGTGAGAACGGCAACAGAAATAGTAAAACAAAAACGCCCGGATTTAAAAATCGAAGGACCAATTCAATATGACGCAGCAGTGGATCGCGCCGTAGGAAAAAGTAAAATGCCGGACTCTGAAGTAGCAGGACAGGCGAGTGTATTAATTTTCCCCGATCTAAATACAGGAAACAATACTTATAAGGCTGTTCAGAGAGAAACCGGAGCGCTAGCAATTGGACCAATGTTGCAAGGTTTAAATAAACCAGTAAACGATTTAAGCCGTGGTTGTACCGTAGACGATATTATAAATACGGTTGTAATTACAGCGATTCAGGCACAGGGACTTTAATAATTGTGAATTATAAATTATGCTTTGTAATGTAAAAGCAAATTTAAAAATAGAAACAAAAAAATTTTTGAGTATTTTTAGAAAACTCAGCACCTTAGAAACTTAGCATCTTAAAAAAAATGAAAATATTAATTATAAATTCAGGAAGCTCATCAATAAAATATCAATTAATGGTTATGCCAACAAACGAAGTAATTTGTTCTGGTATGATTGATAGAATTGGTTTGGAAACTTCAAATATCACGTTTAAAACTTCATCTAATGTTATAGAAGAAATACTTCCAATTCCTACTCATAAGATTGGTTTGCAAAAAGTAGCTGAAATGCTTTTGGAACCAGAAAAAGGAGTTATTAAATCAACTTCAGAAATTGCTGCTGTAGGGCATCGCGTGGTGCACGGTGGTAGTTATTTTTCAGATACGACTATTATCAATAATGAAGTTAAAGAAAAAATAAAAGAACTTTCTGAATTAGCTCCATTGCATAATCCGGCACATTTAGTTGGGATAAACGTAGCGGAAGAAATTTTTGCAGAAGCGAAACAAGTTGCTGTTTTTGATACTGCTTTTCATCAGTCGATTCCTGTTGAAGCCTACAAATATGCAATTCCAAATTATCTTTTAACAGAAAATAAAGTACGTGTTTATGGCTTTCATGGAACAAGCCATAAATATGTTTCTGAAAAAGCGATTGCGTTTTTAGAAAACAATTCTAAAATAATTACAATCCACTTAGGAAACGGCTGTAGCATGGCAGCTATTAAAGACGGGAAATGTATTGATACAACAATGGGGTTTTCGCCATCTAACGGTTTAATTATGGGAACACGTTCTGGCGATATTGATCAGTCAGTTGTTTTTTATATGATTAAAAATCTTGGTTATGCACCAGATCAGGTAAATTCAATTTTGTTAAAACAAAGCGGTATGCTAGGACTCACAGGTTACAGCGATTTACGTGATATTGAAGCCGAAGCTGAAAAAGGAAACAAAGAATGTCAGTTGGCTTTATTAATGAATGCCTATCGTATCAAAAAGTTTATTGGTTCTTATACAGCTGCTTTAAATGGTTTGGATGCTATTGTTTTTACAGCTGGAATTGGAGAAAATTCTTCTCACATGCGTAAACTAGTTTGTACGGACATGGATTATTTCGGAATAGAATTAGATGAAGAAAAGAATCAAATACGTTCTAAATCTATTAGAGAGATTAATAAAGTAAATTCAAAAGCTAAAGTTTTGGTAGTGCCAACAGATGAAGAATATGAAATTGCAAATCAGGTTTATCAGTTACTTCAAAATTAATTTAAATTAGGATTTATATAAAAATGCTCCTCAATTGAGGAGCATTTTTACTTATTAAATATTTGTCAGTATCTTTGAATATAAATCCGATATATTTTGAAATCGATACTTCTAAAATCACTTTTCTTCTTTTTCATCGCTTCTCAAATTCAAGCTCAAGAATTACTTCCTTTCGTTGAAAATTATAATAAATCAAATTATCAGGGTGACAACCAAATCTGGAATGTTGTTCAGGGAAAAGATAATGCGATGTACTTTGCTAATAACCATTATTTATTACGATATGATGGCGTAAAATGGGAAAAATATTCATTACCCAATAAAACAATTATTCGTTCGATTTTGATTGAAGGAGATCGAATTTATTCAGGTTCTTATAAAGAATTTGGTTACTGGTATAGAAAAGATGGTAAAATGCATTATGTTTCGATTACCAAAAACCTGCGTTTGTTTGATGAAAAAGACAATGAAGAAATCTGGAAAATTTTCAGGTTTAATGAATCTTTATATTTTCAGTCGTTCAATGATGTTTTTATTTATAACGGAAAACATATTCAGAAAATTAAATTTCCGTTTTTAATCTCCTATTGCTTTGTTGTTGATCAAAATCTTTATGTTGCCTCTGTAGCGAAAGGTACTTTTAAAATGAACGGATCAAGAATTGCAAATTCAAAGGGTTGGAATGTTCTTAAGAACTGTGTTGTTCATGCTATCGAAAAACATCAAAATAAGACTTATATTTTTACACAGAAAAAAGGAATTTTTACAGTGGAAAAAGAAGGTTTAAGATCTTGGAATAATCCATTAAATGAAATTTTAAAAACCTCTACAATTAATGTAGGTAAGTTTACTAAAAACAATAAACTTATTGTAGGTACTGGAAACAGAGGCGTTTTTGTTTATGATTTCAATTCTGACACCTATAAAAATATTGACAGAAAAAATGTCTTAATGAATAACTCGATTTTGAGTATTGGTTTTGACAAAGAAAATGATTTATGGCTTGGTTTAGATAATGGAATTGCTCATGTTGAAATTAATTCTCCTATTTCAATCTTTTATGATAATTCGGGTATTTTAGGTTCAGTTTATTCGGTTGCTACAACTAACAAAGGTTATTTAATAGCAACAAATCACGGTGTTTTTGAATTTGATTCGGGTAAATTCAAAATGATGCCCAATACACAGGGGCAGGCATGGAATATTACAGAAATTAATAACAAATATATTATTGGTCATAACGACGGTACGTTTTCTTATGAGAATGGATCGCTTTTAAAAATAAATAATATAAGTGGTGGTTGGAATTTATCTAAAAGCAGTATCAACAATACTTATTTTCAGTCTACTTACAGTGGTGTTATTGTTTATGATAATCTTTCAGATTTAACTCAAAAGAAAGTGATTAATGATCTTTCTAAACCTATAAAATATGTAGCACAAAACAAGAAGAATGAAATTTGGGCGGCCGATAATTATCGTGGTTTGTATCGTGTTTTATATGATGATAATTTTAAAACTAAAAAAGTTGAAAATATCACGCAGCAAAGCAAGATTAAAAACGATTTTGGGGTTAAGATATTTGAGTTTAGAAATGAAATTTTATTTCTTATCAATAATTCGTGGTATACTTATAATTCAATAACCAATAAACTCGAAGAAAACGAATTGTTTAATCAGAACTTCAAGAATGTTTCTGATATAATAAGCATTGATGAAGATCATTTTATGGTATTACAAGATGGAATTTTATATCATATCAAAGCTAATGGAAATAAATTTGCATGGAATATTATTCAGGCAAAATATTATAAAGGAAAACTAATCAACGATAATTTAAGAATATTTAAGCATGCTAATCACTATTTGCTAAATCTCGATGATGGCTTTATTTCGCTACAATTGAAATATGAAAACAAGCAAAATTCAACTGTTAATATTGAATCTTTTAACGAAGAAAATTTAATACCAAACGATTCAAAAATTAAATATAATACTGAATTGCAAATAAATGTTATCTCTGGAATTTATGGAGCCAGTAAACCTAATTTATTTTATAAACTTGATAGTGAAAAAGAATTTATTCCAGTTTCAAATGGATTAATTGTTTTAAATAATTTAAGCAGTGGAAGTCATTCTGTAAATGTTTATAAACATGATGGTGCGAACTATGATAATGTCGCAGGTTTTGATTTTAATGTCGCAAAGCCTTGGTATTTTTCATTTTGGATGATTTTATTGTACTTCGTAATAATAGGAGCAGTACTGTTTTTCTATTACAAATGGAATAAGCTTCGATATATGCAAAAACTAAGATTGCAGGCAGAAGAATTAAAACATCAGCGGGAAATTCTCGAAATGGAATTAAAAGCTGAGAACGAGTTGAATATGCAGGAATACCAGAAACATATTTTAGAACTTGAATTGCAAACTAAATCATCTGAAGTTGCAGGGAAATCATTATCTATTGCTAAACAAAGTGAAATGATTGAAAATATTCAGAACATTCTGGATTCTGAAAAAGACTTTAACAAGCTTAAAAGCGAAATCAAAAAAGCAATTAAGATTAATGAAGTTAATAAACACGAGTGGGAGATTTTTGAAACTAATTTGAATCAGATTCATAATGAGTTCATAATTAATCTTTCAAAGAAATATCCAAACCTTACTCCAAAAGATATAAAACTCTGCGTTTACCTGAAAATGAACCTTTCTTCAAAAGAAATAGCGCCTATGATGAATATATCATTTAGAGGTGTAGAATTGCACAGATATCGCTTAAGAAAGAAATTAAATCTCTCACAAGAAGAAAACCTGTCTAAGTTTTTATTAAGTGTGTAAGATTTGTATTTGAATTTTAAAGATTTTATATTTTTCTACCTCTTTTTTTATATAATTCTAATACATCATTACTACATCATAACGTTGTGTTAAAGGAATTTATTTAACTTTTATGTTATTGATTTTCAGTAGTATAAAATTATATTTTAACATAATGATGTAGCTGTGTAGTAGTGCTGTTTGATGTACTACAACGTTGTAATTGTTTAATTTGGCTCTACTAACTTAAACGATTACGAACTGTATGAAAAATTTTATTTTTAGCTTTTTAGCACTCTTATTGCTGCCAGCTTACATGTCTGGGCAGGCAATTAAAGGAAAAGTAGTAGACAGTAGTGGAATGGGAGTTCCGGGCGCAGTAATTAGTGCCGTAAATTCCAGAGCAACCGCTGATGCTGATTTCGATGGAAATTTTACAATCAATGCCAAAGAAGGCGAAACTATAAAAGTTTCGATGCTGGGTTTTGAAGCTGTTTCCGTGCCAGCTACTGCGGCTCCGATGACAATAACCTTAAAAGAATCAGGTGATACTGCATTAAAAGAAGTAGTGGTTATCGGATATGGTACAAGAAAGAAAATTGATAATACTTCAGCTGTAAGTTCAATTAAATCTGAAGAAATCACAAAGATGAAAGTGTTAAATGCTTCTCAAGCTATACAAGGTAAAGCTGCGGGAGTCCAGGTATCTACTTCAGATGCGCCAGGAAGTACACCTTCAGTGGTGATCAGGGGAGCCGGTACTGCATTAGGAGGAAGAAATCCTTTATATGTTGTAGACGGTATGCCAACTGAGAATATCAATAACATAAATACTAATGATATTACATCTTACGAGATTTTAAAAGATGCTTCTTCATTAGCTATTTACGGAACCAGAGGTGCAAATGGTGTAATTATGATTACAACCAAAAGCGGGAAAGGAAAACTTACTGTAGATGTTGAAAGTTTTGCAGGTGTGAGAACTCCTTTGAAAAAAGTAAAAATGGCAAATAGTGACGAGTATGTTCGCTATAGCAACGCTGCTTTCAGCAATGCTTTTCCACAAGGAAGGTTTTCTGCTAATCAGCCTTATAACACTGACTGGCTTGATGAGATCACAAGAACAGGATCTTATACTCAAAACAATATTGCGATTTCGGGATCTTCAGAAAATGTAAAATACTTTTTTAGTGTTGGAAATTATGAAGAAAAAGGAATTCTGAACGGATCTGATTATGGAAGAACTACTATCAGAAACAACAACGAGTTTAAGCTTTCTGAAAAAGTTAGAATAAGCCAAAATTTTAGTGTAAGTACTATAAAGAATACACCAATGCCTTTGAGTGCATTCACTAATGCTTACAGACAATCTCCACTAGTTCCTGTACGTTATGCTGATGGAAAATATGGTGTACCATTTGTTTCAAATGGAGTTGTGGCCGAAACAGGAGCATCTTTTAATAATGTTGGTAATCCTGTAGCTCAGTTAGATTATACAAATGAGCAGCAAGAAAGTGTTATTTTGCAAGGAGGTTTAAAATTAGATTGGGATATTATTAAATCTTTAAAGTTTACCTCACAGTTTAACGGAGAATATTTTACTTACAATCAGTATAATTATGTTGATAATCGTGGACTTTGGTTATCAGCAGACCCTACTCGTGTAGAATCAAAGTACCCTGCAGATTTGAATGTAAATACTTTGACAAGAGGTAGAGACGAATATTTCAATTGGAATTTATCTAACTATTTAACTTATAATAAAGTTTTTGCAGAAATTCATGATGTTGAAGTTACAGCAGGTATTGAGGCTAATGTACAAGGTACCAGAGAGAAATTAACTATCGATAGAAAAAATGTCAATCCAAATTCTAGCTATTGGTCTTTAAAAGATATTAATGTTGCAAGTGGAGTTACAGGTTATAAAGATGAGGCTTTGAATCAAAGAAGATTAGCCTCTTATTTTGCACGTTTTCAATACAAATTATTAGATAGATATTTGGTTACGGGTACTGTAAGACGCGACGGATCATCACAATTTGCTGAAGACAAACGTTGGGGGACATTTCCATCTGTTGGTTTAGGATGGATTATATCTAAAGAAAGTTTTTTAAGTAATGTAGAGCCAATTAATTTATTAAAGATTAGAGGATCATGGGGTAGATTAGGAAATCAAAATGTACCACTTAATACTCAGGTATTTACTTCTGGCTTAGATTATCCGAGTCTTGGTTCAGGTACAACAATTAATTCTCAGGTAGATCCTAATTTATCTTGGGAAATTGTTGAGGAGCTTTCAGGAGGTTTTGATTTTGAAGTATTGAACAACAGATTAAAAGGATCTTTTGATTTGTATGACAAAAAGACAACCAATACAATTTTGAATGTTAAACCATATTCATCTTCAGGAATTACATTACAAACACCTGCCCATGTTGGGGAAGTATCTAATAAAGGATATGAAATTGCATTGCGTTGGGATGATAAAATAAATGATAATTTAAGTTATTGGGTTGGAGGAAACTTTTCTCATAATAAAAATGAACTTACCAGCCTTAAAAATGTTCAGTTAAATCCAGTTATTGGAGGAAGTTTAGGAAATGGTCAAAACACCAAAATTCTGGACAATACTTCAATAGGGCAGCCTTTAGGTAGTTTTTATATGTATGAATACGCAGGTGTTGACCCGGCAAATGGACAAATGTTGTATTATAAAGCAGACGGTTCTAAAGTTGCTCAATCAGGGTTAGATGAACTTAATGACAAAAAATACGTAGGCTCTCTTTTACCAACTTCTAATTATGGAGTTTCTTTAGGATTGAATTACAAAAACATTGATTTTTCTGTTGATGGTTACGGAACAGGAGGAGCAAAAGTGTACAATGGTAAAAAAGCACAACGCTTTGGAGGTGAAAACATAGAAGCTTCAGCTGCTCGTGATTTCTGGACACCAACTAATACAACAGCTTCGAATCCTGCACCTTCTAATTTAACTCCTTTCGCTTCAACTTATTATTTGGAGTCTGCAGATTTCTTTAGAATCAATAACATTACTTTAGGATATAAACTTCCTCTTAAAGACGATCAGTTTATTAGCTTTTGCCGAATTTATGTAAACGCAATTAATCCGTTTATTTCTCAAAAATTCTCAGGATTCTCACCAGATGTTACAAGTGATGGTAAACTTGTTGAAGGCACTCAGGGGGTTGAGTTAGATGCTTACCCGGCATTGAGGTCATTTGTTATAGGCGCTAATTTAAAATTTTAATATTATGAAAAGATTATATATATCAATATTTGTGCTTTCTGGATTATTTCTTTCCGGTTGTTCAGATGATTTCTTAAATGTAAACCCTACAGAATCCATTCCCGCTGATGTAGAGTTGGTAAATAATGACGAAGGAGCTAACGGTTTTGTAACAGCAATTTACAATCAGTTTTTAGGTTGGGATATGTCTTCTTTCGGTTGGAATGCAGTTTCAAGTATTATTTCAGACGATGCTGATAAAGGTTCAGATCCAGGAGATGCGGGTGGTGATAAAGATCTTATTGATGCCTTAACTTATAATGCTTCAACTCCATCATTTCAATCTACGTGGAATGCTAATTATGCAGGAATAAATCGTTGTAATCAGGCTTTGGATATTTTCCCTAAGTTGGATAAGGTAACACCTGCCTTAAAAGTAAGATTAGAAGGTGAGGCTAAATTTTTAAGAGCCTTTATGTATTTTACATTGGTAAAAGGATACGGCGGAGTTCCTATTGTAGATCATGTGCCTCTTCCGGTTTCAGAAGAAGACAGAATCATGCAGTTAACTCGTAAAACACCAGCAGAAGTTTACGCCTTTATAGAAAAAGATTTAAACGATGCTATAGCAAATTTACCTGACAGATCAACTTATGGGGCAAAAGATAAAACACGTGTTTCTAAAGGTTCTGCTTATGCTTTGTTAGCAAAAGTAAATCTATATCAGAAAAAATGGCAAAATGTTATTGACAATTGTGATAAAGTAACAGGATACAGTTTAGTAGCAGATTATGCTGCACAATTTAAAAAAGAAGGAGAATTTGGACCGGAATCTATTTTTGAGATTGATGGAATTGGAGGAACTTCAAGCCCTGGATTTGGAATAGGAAATTATTCAGTTTCTCAAGCGCCACGTGGTGCCGGAGGATGGGGATGGGGTTTCAATACACCAACTGAAGGTTTAGCTAATGCTTATGAAGCAGGCGATGTAAGAAGAGCTGCAACCATTATTTTCAGTGGTTCAGTTTTATACGATGGTAGAGAAATACCATCAACTGTAGCGAATCCAAGATACAATTATAAAGCTTATTCATCATCTTTTTATAATCAGGAATTTACGGATACAAATCTTAGATATTTAAGATATGCAGAAGTTTTATTAATGAAAGCGGAAGCTTTGAATGAATTAGGGCAAACGTCAGCTGCTATTCCTTTAGTAAATCAAATTCGTAAAAGAGCAAATTTAGGTAATACTCCTTTTACTTCTCAAGCTGATATTAGAAAAGCAATCTGGAAAGAAAGAAGATTAGAACTAGCTTTTGAGCATGACAGATGGTTTGACCTTGTTAGAACTGGACAAGCTGCAGCAGCTATGGCAGCAGATGGAAAAACTTTTGTCGTTGGAAAACATGAATTATGGCCTATTCCAACTTCATTTTTAAGAGAAGCGGGAACACTTTCCCAACAAAACCCTGGAGGTTATTAATTTAAAACTTCAAAATCACTCTCTTCTTTTGAAGGGAGTGATTTTTAAAATTTAATTTTTTAAAATTTTGCAATGATTAGATTATCAATCTTACTTAGTATTATCACTCTTTTTGGTTGTGGTAAACAAGAAAATAAATCAAAAGAGGTTGCTGTCGAAAACACTTCTGAGAAGCAATTGACAGATGATCAACTTTTGAATACTGTAGAAAAACAAACTTTTGCTTATTTCTGGGATTATGCTGAACCAAATTCTGGCCTAGCGAGAGAACGTTTTCATCCTGATGGGAATTATCCTGAAAATGATGCTCATATTGTTACAACAGGAGGCTCTGGTTTTGGATTAATGGCTCTTGTTTCAGGTATGTCACGCGGTTATGTGACCAAAGAGGAAGGTGTTGAAAGACTAAATAAAATTGCTGATTTTCTTGCAAAAGCTGATCGTTTTCATGGTGCTTGGCCACATTGGATGGATGGAAACACAGGAAAAGTAAAACCATTCGGAATGAAAGATAATGGAGGAGATTTAGTTGAAACTTCTTTTTTAGTGGCAGGAATGATTACAGTTCGCGAATATTTAAAAATAGGTTCTGAAAAAGAAAAAGCAGTAGCTAAAAAATACGATGAACTTTGGAAAGGTGTAGACTGGAATTGGTTTACCAATAATAAAAATGTATTGTATTGGCATTGGTCGCCAACTTACGACTGGCAAATGAATTTTCCTTTGCAGGGTTACAATGAATGTTTGATTACTTATGTTATGGCTGCATCTTCGCCAACGCATACAATTGAAGCAAAAGTATATCATGAAGGTTGGGCCAGAGGTGGTGGAATTGCTTCTTCTAAAACCAAATATAATTTGCCTCTAATTTTAAAACACAATGGAGCCGAGGAATTCGGCGGACCTTTATTTTGGGCACATTATTCTTATTTAGGCTTAGATCCGAATCAATTAAGCGATAAATATGCGAATTATTGGGATCTAAATTCAAATCAGGTAAAAATTGACTATCAATATTGTGTCGAAAATCCAAAGAAGTTTAATGGTTACGGAGCTGATTATTGGGGATTAACAGCTTCCTATTCTAGAAATCCTGATGGTTCAGTAGGGTATGATGCACATATGCCAAGTAATGATAAAGGTGTTATTTCGCCAACAGCAGCAATTAGTTCAATTGTATATACACCAAAAGAATCTATGGCTGTTATTCGAAATTTATATGAGAATCATAAAAAGGAAACCTGGGGCAAAGCCGGATTTTATGATGCAGTAAGTTTACAAAACAATTGGACGGCAAAAAGATATTTGGCAATTGATCAGGGACCGGAAGTGGTTATGATCGAAAATTATCGCTCAGGATTATTATGGAAATTATTTATGAATGCTCCTGAAGTAAAACAAGGTTTGGTAAAACTTGGATTTAAGTCTGGAAAGTACGGGATTTAGTATTAAGCTAAATACTGGAATATTAAAACAATACGAACAAATAAATAGAATAGAATGAAAAACAAATTAGTCTTACTTTTTTTAGGATGTACTGTTTTGGGTTATGCTCAAAAAAAGAACACTAAAAACACAGTAACAATTAAACCAAAATCAGAGTTTGTAGCTGAGCTTTTGTCAAAAATGACTTTAGACGAAAAATTAGGTCAGCTTAATTTACCAACTTCTGGAGATATTACGACAGGACAAGCAAACAGTTCTGATGTGGCTAAAAAAATTGCTGAAGGTAAAGTAGGTGGTTTATTCAATATTAAATCTGTTCAAAAAATTAAAGAAGTACAAAAAATAGCTGTTGAAAAAAGCCGTTTAAAAATTCCATTGATTTTTGGTATGGATGTTATTCACGGTTACGAAACAACATTCCCAATTCCGTTAGGATTATCTTGTACCTGGGATATGAATTTGATAGAAAGAAGTGCACAGATTGCTGCTCAGGAAGCAAGTGCTGATGGCATCAACTGGACATTTTCTCCAATGGTAGATATTTCTCGTGATCCACGTTGGGGAAGAATTTCTGAAGGTTCTGGTGAAGATCCATACTTAGGAAGCCAAATTGCAAAAGCAATGGTAAACGGGTATCAGCAACATGATCTTTCGAAAAATAATTCGATTATGGCTTGTGTAAAACACTTCGCTTTATATGGAGCACCAGAAGCAGGACGTGATTACAATACTGTGGATATGAGTCATATTAAAATGTTCAACGATTATTTCCCTCCTTACAAAGCAGCTGTTGATGCAGGCGTAGGTTCTGTAATGGCATCTTTTAATGAAGTGGATGGAATTCCTGCAACAGGAAATAAATGGTTAATGACAGATGTTTTAAGAAAACAATGGGGATTTAAAGGTTTCGTAGTAACTGATTTTACAGGAATTAACGAAATGATTGAGCACGGAATGGGAGATTTACAAGCCGTTTCGGCTTTATCTTTAAATGCAGGTGTTGAAATGGATATGGTTGGTGAAGGTTTCTTAACTACATTGAAAAAATCATTAGACGAGAAAAAAGTAACTATCGAGCAAATTGATAATGCTGTTAAACTTATTTTAGAAGCAAAATATGATTTAGGATTATTCCACGATCCATATAAATATTGCGATGAAAAAAGAGCTAAAACAGAAATTTTTACTTCTGCAAGTAGAAAAGAAGCCCGTCAGATTGCAGCGCAGTCGCTGGTTTTGTTAAAAAATCAAAATCAGGTGTTGCCTCTTAAAAAATCAGGAACAATTGCATTAATCGGACCATTGGCTGATGCTAAAGAAAACATGCCGGGAACCTGGAGTGTGGCTACCAGAATGGAAAATGCGATTTCATTATTGGCTGGAATCAAAGAAGTAGCCGGACCTTCTACAAAAGTACTTTATGCAAAAGGGAGCAATTTAGATTACGATGAAACTTTTGAAACTAACGCAACAATGTTTGGTAAAACCTTACATCGCGATGGTCGTTCTAAAGAAGAATTATTAGCAGAAGCTTTAAAAGTAGCAAACCAATCAGATGTAATTGTTGCAGCACTTGGAGAATCTGCAGAAATGAGCGGAGAATCTAGCAGCCGTACCAATTTAGAAATTCCACAGGCACAAAAAGACTTATTGAATGCCTTATTAAAAACAGGAAAACCAGTGGTTTTAGTTTTGTTTGACGGTCGTCCGTTAGTATTAAAAGAAGAAAATGAAACTGTTCCTGCTATATTGAATGCTTGGTTTGTAGGTACCGAAGCGGGTTATGCAATTGCAGATGTTTTATTTGGTGATGTGAATCCTTCTGGAAAATTAACTACGACTTTTCCAAGAAGCGTTGGGCAAGTGCCGATTTATTACGCACACAAAAATACAGGAAGACCACTTGCAAATACGGAAGGTAAATTCGAAAAATTCAGATCTAATTATTTAGATGAAAGAAATGAGCCTTTATTTCCATTTGGTTTCGGATTGAGTTATACCAACTTTGATTATTCAAACCTAAAGATTTCATCTGATAAGATGAATGCTGGAGGAAAATTAAAAGTTACTGTTGATGTTACCAATACAGGAAATTATGACGGAAAAGAAACCGTTCAATTGTATATCAGAGATTTAGTAGGTTCAGTAACAAGACCAGTTAGAGAATTGAAAAATTTCCAAAAAATAACACTTAAAAAAGGTGAAAAACAAACTGTGACATTTGATATCACGGTTGAAGATTTAAAATTTTATAATTCTGATTTACAATTCGTAGCAGAACCTGGACAGTTTGATGTTTTCGTTGGAGGAAACTCGGCTGCCGACAAGAAAGTTAGTTTTGAGTTAACTAAATAGTTGGTTTGTTAAATTAGTAATTAGCCCTTCGTCTGGTTAACGAAGGGCTTTTTCATAAAAGAACTTTTTTTAACAATGACAAAATTTTTAAAATAATGAAAATTTCTAACATATTTCGAGCATTACTTTTATTGATAATGGCTATTATTTTTCATTCTTGTGGAGTAGAAAAAAATGCTATTGTCGCACATCGAGGCGCATGGAAAAAGAATAATCTTCCTGAAAATTCTATCGCTTCTTTGAGGCATGCAATTGATTTAAAACTCCCTGGTTCTGAATTTGATGTTTGGAGAACAGCCGATGACTCACTTATAATCAATCACGATGCACATTACAACAAATTGCTTATCGAAGAGACAAATTATGAAGATTTAATAAAGTTCAAACTTTCAAACGGAGAGAAGTTACCAACATTACACGAGTACATTACAGAAGGCAAAAAAAATAATAAACACACTCTTTTGGTTTGTGAAGTTAAACCTTCAGAGATAAGTAAAGAAAGAGGAAAAGAAACTGCTTTGAAAACGGTTAAAACGATCAAGAAACTGAAAGCAGATAAAATTACCTGTTACATTAGTTTTGATTACGAAATTTTAAAACAAATTAGGCAAATTGATCAGAAAACAGTTTTACAATATCTGGAAGGGAATAAATCTCCAAAAGAAGTAAAATTAGATAAGATTTCGGGTGTTGATTATCATTTCTCTGTCTTTAAAAAACATCCGGAATGGATTAAAGAAGCAAAAGAAAATCATATTATTCTAAATGCCTGGACAGTTAATGAAGCTTCTGATATGGATTGGATTATTGATCATAAATTCAATTATATAACTACAAATGAACCTGAACTATTAAAAGAAAGAGTAAAGAAGAAAAAATAATCTTTAAGCTTTCCAAATAAAATGAAACTATGAAAAAAGTATCTCAATTTACTTTGCCGATTCTATTGTTTTTGATGATTTTCAATGGCAATCTTTTTGCGCAAAAAACAGAATGGTTTGATCCGAATAAACCGGCAACGACTTATTGTAATCCAATTAATATTGGCTATAATTATACAACTCAAAATCACAATGGAATTCCAGAATCCCGTCGTTCCAGTGCAGATCCGGTAATTATTACCTATAAAAATGAATATTATTTATTCGCTACAAATCAGGCTGGATTCTTTTGGAGTAAAGACATGTCAGATTGGAAATTTGTTTACGGAAGTTTTCAAAGAAAACCCGGAGATGACGATCAATGCGCACCAGCAGCATGGGTTGTAAATGATACTTTATTTTATGTAGGTTCAACATGGAAAAGAGATCATCCAATCTGGAAAACAGCTGACCCAAAATCAGGACAATGGCTAAGACATGTTGATAAAGCAATGTTGCCAACATGGGATCCTGCCATTTTTCAGGATGATGATAAAAAAGTATATATGTATTATGGTTCAAGCGGAAAACTGCCTCTTGTTGGTACAGAAGTTGACTATAATACCTGGCTTCCAAAAGGAAATCAAGCCGATTATGAAAAATTATACAAAGCAACTGAAGTAGAGGACATTCAGCGTCCGTATGGACAAATTAAAGAAGTTGCTATTTTAGATCCTTCAGCTCACGGCTGGGAGCGATTCGGACCGAATAATGATATGGAACCTGCACCATGGGGAAATTTTATTGAAGGTGCATGGATGACCAAACATAACGGTAAATATTACATGCAATATGGTGCGCCAGCTACAGAATTTAAAGGTTATGCCAATGGTGTTCATGTGGGAGATAATCCGCTGGGACCTTTTACCTATCAAAAACACAATCCAATGTCTTATAAACCTGGTGGATTTGTAATTGGAGCTGGTCACGGAAATACTTTTGCTGATAACTACGGGAATTACTGGAACACCGGAACTTGCAAAATATCTATTAAAGATCGTTTTGAGCGTCGTATAGACATGTTTCCGGCAGGATTCGATAAAGATGATGTTATGTATTCGATTACGGCTTATGGTGATTTTCCGATCGTATTACCAACTAGTCAGAGAAATCAGGAAAAAGGAGCGTCTTCCGGATGGATGTTGCTTTCTTACAAAAAACCAGTGACAGTTTCTTCTTCTGAAGAATGTATGGAAGTAGAGACGCACAGAATGGATAACGGCGGTAAAAAAGTTTACGAGAAATTCTGTTATGGTGCTGAAAATTTAACGGATGAAAACATTCAAACCTATTGGTCAGCAAAAACAGATGCACCTGGCGAATGGCTGCAACTCGACTTAGGGAGATCAATGGAGATAAATGCATTACAAATCAATTATGCTGATCATAAAGCCACGCAGTACAACAAGGCAATGGATATTTATTATCAATATAAAATCTTCATGTCTGATGATGCCCAAAACTGGTCATTAGTAGTAGATAAATCTCAAAATGCAAAAGACGTTCCGCATGATTATGTTGAGCTATCAAAATCAATTAAGGCACGTTACATCAAAATGGTAAACATTCATAATGCTTCAGGATTGTTTGCAGTTTCAGATTTTAGAGTTTTTGGAAATGGATTAACAGCAAAACCAAAAACAGTTTCTGGTTTTAAAGTTGCCAGAAATGCAAAAGATTCCCGAAATGCAATAATTACCTGGAAAAAACAACCAGATGCAGTAGGTTATAACATTTATTACGGAATAAGTCCGGATAAATTATACAACAGTATTATGATGTATAATGAAGATTCATATGATTTTAGAGGTTTAGATAAAAGCACAAAATATTATTTTACTATTGAAGCTTTTAATGAAAATGGAATTGGGATACAAAACAAGTTAATCGAGGTAAAATAATTTGATAAAAGTTGTAATGAAATCTGTGGCAGGTCTAAAGAATTTTGTTCCTTTGTGCAACAACCCAAAAACGCAATATAACCTATGAAAAAAACGATTCTTTTAACTGTTTTAGTTATAAACGGATTGACGTCTTTTGCACAGTCAAATGATGAAAAAAACATCAAATTATTCTATAAAAAAGCTTTAACCGAGGCAAAATGTTACACTTGGCTAGAGTATTTATCTAATGATATTGGAAGCCGTTTATCAGGTTCTCCAAGTGCAGCAGCAGCAATACAATACACAAAATCTCAGTTAGAAACTTTAGGGCTTGATAAAGTATATCTTCAGGAAGTTATGGTACCTCATTGGGTTCGTGGCGAAAAAGAAACTGCTTTTATTTTAGATAATAAAACGAAAACCGTAGTACCAATTTGTGCTTTAGGCGGATCAGTTGCAACTCCAAAAACCGGAATTACTGCTGAGGTTATTGAAGTACAAGGTATCAATGAATTAAAAGCGCTGGGAGATAAGGTAAAAGGCAAAATTGTGTTTTTCAACAGACCAATGAATCCTGAAAACATCGGCACTTTTGAAGCTTATTCAGGTGCAGGAGACCAAAGACGCAGCGGAGCACAAGAAGCGGCTAAATTAGGAGCAGTTGGAACAATCGTTCGTTCTTTGAATTTACGTTTAGATGATTTTCCTCATGCTGGAGCGCAAAGTTATGGCGATTTGCCAAAAGCGCAATACATTCCTGCTGCTGCAATCAGTACAAATGGAGCAGAATTGTTGAGTAAATTATTAAAAAACAATCCAGCGCTTAAGTTCTATTTCAAACAATCTTGTGAGACATTGCCAGATGTATTATCTCATAATGTAATTGGAGAATTAACAGGTACTGTAACTCCCGAAAATATTATGGTAGTTGGTGGTCACTTAGATTCTTGGGATTTAGCTGATGGTTCTCACGATGATGGAGCAGGAGTAGTGCAAAGTATGGAAGTAGTTCGTATTCTTAAAAATTTAAATTACAAACCGAAAAATACAATTCGTGTCGTATTATTTATGAATGAAGAGAACGGTGGAAAAGGTGGCGCTAAATATGAAGAAGTTGCTAAACAAAAGAACGAGAATCATATTTTTGCTTTAGAAAGTGATTCAGGCGGATTTACACCAAGAGGATTTTCTATTGAAGCTGATGATGCAAATCTTAAGAAAATTCAAGGATTTGCACCTCTTTTTGAGCCATATTACATTCACAGTTTTATAAAAGGACATGCAGGATCAGATATTGAGCATTTAACTTCTAAAACAATAGTTAAAGCAGGATTACAACCAGATTCACAACGTTATTTTGATTATCATCACGCAGCAAATGATAAATTTGATGCAATCAACAAAAGAGAGTTAGAACTTGGAGCAGCTACCATGACGTCATTAATTTATTTAATTGATCAAAGCGGAATTGTTCTTCCAACAGCAAACTAATATATAATTCTATAATATAAAAAAGCTGCAAGTGTTTTTACTTGCAGCTTTTTTATTAGATCTGATTTTGTAAAATTTAATAAGTATCAATTACAGTTTTTAATAATTCAGAATCAACAAGATCAGAAGGTGCAACGACTTTCTCGTCGAGCGGAATATCATTTCCATATCTTTCCTTTATTATTTTCTGAACTCTTTCATCAGTTAAATTAAAATCTTTCAATTGCTTCAGTTTTGATAATTCAATGCCGGCTCCATTTTTATAAATCTTCCAGATTAATTCAGAACAGTAAATTCGGTTATCCGTCCATTCAAAATAAGCATCATATTCCTTTCCTAGAAATTGTTTGCCATAAGCCTTCATTTTATCAAGAGTTTCCTCATTAAGGATTTTATCAGCATTTTTTAGCCTCTTAACAACATATTTATGATCTTTTCCATGAGCGATCCATTCTTCGAGAGGCGTTATTTTTACAGGCTGTACAGCTTCTAAAACAAATTCTCCGCCATTAACAAATAAAATAATTCCACAATGAGAAAATTTAGAGTTTGTTGCAATTCTTACTGCTTCACATTGTTTTGATTCTGATGTTTGAAAAATAATGTCTCCATCATGAATTTTATTAGGATCAATATTTTCTGTTTTGGATTTAGAAAAAGGATTGTTCGGAAAAACTTTCATTGCTACAAACAAAGCACATCCAAAACTGATTAAAAAAGTAACTATGGGAAATAAATATTTTGATTTTTTCATTCTTATCTAAATTTGCAACAACAAATAAAGGTCAAAAAAAAATAGTTACCAATAATGATAACTATTTTTATACTTTAGAAAAAACTCTTTTTAAACTCTGAAAATTCCTCCAACCGCAATAATTCTCTCTAAAAACATGAAATGTTGCGTTGCTTTATCTTCATTGCTGATTGTTGTTCTAATATCTTTCATATCGATATAACCACCTTTTAACTCTCCTTGCAAGTAAAAATACTTGAAGAAAGTAAAGTTGATTCCCGCTTTTGCAGATACACCAAATCCAGAAATATGAAAATCATCATGACGTTCTTTTCCTAATAAAGTTGTATTTGTTTTTGGGTACAAAACTCCAGCTCCTAAACCTTCAGTTAAGTTAATCTGAACTTTATCTGTATTTGGCAAACCAAACCATTTCGAAATATCGTCATGTCTGGAAACCTCAGTATTAACATAGTTTAACCCATCTGTATGTTCGTACATTAAAAAAGCAGTACCATTTTGCGGATCACCATTTTTCCCATAACCACCTTCCTGAGCACCACCTTGAGACATATCTACAGGTGTATTATTATAAACTCCGTTGTAAATAGATCCAGCTTGATCAGCAGGTAAATTAATAGAACCAGTAACGTTTGCAGTCTGATTCTGAGTCATTACATATTTCATGTGATCCCAGCCAATAGAAACGCTGTAATGATCGTTAAAGAAATATCCCATTCTAAAATTAGTTTGCGGAATCGTCATGTTTGCCGGATTCAGATAATCAATATGATATCCTTTTGGTTTATCATGAGCCTTCATATCAGCAATCGTAAAATTGTAATCTTTTCCTCTGAAATTCACATCAGATTTAGTGTAACTGTCTCTGTTTCCTCCCCATGAAACGAAGAATTTACCTTTATTATGTGCTGTGTATTTTTCTACTGTGATTTCTTGCTGAGCAAAAGTGTTTAATGAAAAACACATCAGAAAGAAAAATAAAATATTTGTTTTCAATGAGCGTGTATTAAAATTTAGAATGAGTTAACTGTTTTTCTGATAGCAACCAATTTGGTCATTAAACCTTCGAAATAGTCTAAATGAAGCATATTAGCACCATCGCTTTTTGCATTAGCAGGGTCAAAATGAGTTTCGATAAAAATACCGTCAACACCCACAGCAATACCCGCTTTGGCAACAGTTTCAATCATATCAGGTCTTCCGCCCGTAACGCCGGCAGTTTGGTTTGGCTGTTGTAATGAATGCGTAACATCCAAAACAGTACTTGCATATTGTTGCATAGTAGGAATTCCTCTAAAATCAACAATCATATCCTGGTAACCAAACATAGTACCACGATCTGTAACCATAACATTCTCGTTATGACAGTCTAATACTTTTTGAACAGCATGTTTCATGCTTTCCGGACTCATAAATTGTCCTTTTTTCAGGTTTACTACTTTTCCTGTGTTAGCCGCAGCAACAACAAGATCAGTTTGGCGCACCAGAAAAGCCGGAATTTGCAATACATCAACATATTGCGCAGCCATATCAGCATCTTCATTAGTGTGAATATCTGTTACAGTTGGAACGTGAAAAGTCTCTGATACCTTTCTTAAAATTTTTAATGCTTTTTCGTCACCAATTCCCGAAAAACTATCAATTCTGGAACGATTGGCTTTTTTGAAAGATCCTTTAAATACATAAGGAATCTGAAGTTTGTCGGTAATACCAACTAATTTTTCAGCAATTCTTAGTGCCATTTCTTCTCCTTCGATAGCGCAAGGCCCCGCCAATAAAAAGAAATTCCCACTATCAGTATGCTTAATTTGTGGAATATGTTGTATGTTCATAATATGATTTTTTGACAGTGCAAAGGTAGTTATGATTTATGAATAGCACATGAAGATTTAAGTTTTTTTTAAGAAGCTGATCCTGCTATCCGCTGCAATCTTTTTCTCCAAATCCTTTTTTTATTGGTCTTTGCAGGAGCTTCCGTTGGTCGCTCTGCAAAAACCATAAAAAATAGGCTTTCTCAAAAAAGGATTTCCACTTCTATCAAGGCTAGAGCTTTATTGGAATTATGAGTTTATAAGAAGTTTTGAATTGTAAAGTTCTAAGATTGTACTTTCAAACTGAATTCTGATTCCAAAATATTTTCTAATTCATCATCTTCAAAAGAAATAATTTCGCTAATCCCGTTTGTCACTGATTTTAAGGAATTTTTAGATAATATTTTTTTGCCCAACGGATTTTGTAGCACCACAATTAATTTTTGCGTAAAAACCGAATCCGGATGCGAGTAATTATAATAATTAGCAGGTTTAAAATCGATCCATCTTTGTGGAGTCAAATCAAACGAATATAAATTAGTCCATTCTTGTCCGATCAGTATTTGCAGTAAATAGTCATCATCTTCCGTTTTAATCAAAGTAAAAGTATCAGAATCATGCAGAATATCAGTACCAATTTCACTCAGTTTTAAAGGTTTTCTAATGCTGTTTCCTCCAAAACCTAAATCAATTAGATATTCTTCATTTTCAATTGTTGCAATAATACCCAAATGTGTTTTAGCATTTTGTCCGGGATTTACCAAAGGGCGCGCTGCAACATAATAATGCGGAAGCCCGATTTCCTGCAAAACCAATGAAAATAAACCATTAATCTGGTAGCAATAACCACCTCGATTTAATTTCACAATTTGATTTACAATATCATCACCGTTTAAAGATATAACCTTACCGGCTTGAACGTCAATGTTTTCAAAAGGAACACTGAATAATTGGCTGCGCATTAATTTTGTAATGCCTTCAATATTTAATTCAATTTCATCTGAAAATTTGATTCTGTCTAAATATTGCTGTAAATTGAAACTTGGTGCTTCAATTTTATATTGATTTTTTGATTGTTCCATTTTAATTTTTTTAATTTTTGGAAAGTACTTCCATGTAACCAAAATTAAAGCTTTTAAATAAGTAGAAGAAGAATTTAACTTATTTTTGGAGGATTTTCAAAGTAAGTGACTTCAATACGTTTACCACACAACAACTTAGTTGTCTTATAATTTCGGTAACATATTTACATTCAAATTAAATCAATTAATACTTATCTTTTTGTGATTTATTATCTAGTTTTTGATTTTGAACGAAGTTGATCTAATTGCATTTTTGAAATAAAATTTTCAAATTCTGGATTAGTTATATCTCTTTTAGGAATTATTAAAAAAACTCGTCTGTCAATAAATTTTGAATCGGGAGAAAGGAATAAATAAATATTTTGATTCTCAATAATACTCAGAATGTCTTTATAATAAATTATTGCTTTTCCATATGTGATTTTTTCATGGTCTAAATTTATTTGAAAATAATCATCTTGGTAAGCGAGTGCAGAAAGCTTTTTATCATAGCTTTTATTTTTTTTAAACGCCCATTTATTATAGATTTTAAGTGCTATTGGAATTAATATACTTAAAGATAAAATAAAAAGAAGATAGTATAATTTAAAGCCAAAAATGACGGAAGAGATTCCTAAAAGAGCTAAAAATGACAATTCATATTTTAATGAAACTTTATTAGTTTTCTTAGTAAGGTCTTTAGCATCAGAAATATCATCTGGTAGTATTTTTATATCGTAAACAAGTTTTTCCATTTATTAATTTTAAAAATTACTCCTTCTTCAAACTCAATCCCATCGGAACCATCAAAATTCCTTTTTCGTAGACATTCAAATAAAGCGTAACAGGTTTCTTTTGTCCTTGCCAGCTTAATTCGTATACATTTAGGAATCCGGCACCCATATCACTTCTTTTGGTCGGAAAAGGGCAACAGGTTTCTACACGCTTATACGTTATTTTTTCTCCGTTTGGTCCTGCTAATGCATTTAAAAAACGAGTTTCGTTTAAAGTTTCATTTCGGGTAGACTGATAAAAAATATTTACAGGATAATCAGGATCGTAACCATATTTTTTGTCTTTACTGAAAAGTGTAATTGTGAATGTATTATCTTTTTTCAAAATCAGGTCGGGAGCATTGTCATCTACATTTTTCAAAGTCGATTTTGTGCTCACGCAAGAAGTTACTGTAAGGAGTAAAATGATAAAAAAAGTTATTTTTTTCATGGTTTAATGATATTGGTATGCAAAAGTAAAAATGTCTTGTCACAGATAAAAATACTAATTTAAAGATTAAAAACAATCACTATAAATCTGTTTCATCAGTAAAATCAGTGTGCTATTCTACTTTCTTAGGATTTAGTTTCAATATACCAATTACAATCAGATATTGTGCCACAAGATACGTTAACATAATAAAAAAAGAGCTTTTCTCGATTGGTGTATAAAATTTATTGACAGCTAAAATGCTATCTGAAATAACAAACACAATTGCACCAACAAAAATGAATTTATTCCCGGGATTCTTCCAAACTAAAAACCCGTTAAAAGCAAATAAAAGCATAATCGAAATAACACTCGCATATACAATAACGGGTATTTTTAAATCGCCCAAAGAAGGTAATAAAACAGAAAGCATTCCGATTAAATAGAGCGCAATTATAAAACTTCCAATTCCGAAAATAATCCTGTTTTTTGAAGCTTTTGTTTTTATTTGATTATTGAAAAGAACACAATAAATAATATGTGCGGTTAAGAAAGAAACAAGGCCAAGAATAAAGTATATTTCGGCAATATCCGCAAAAAGTAAAATAACATCTCCAATCCATGTAAATAGTAAAGCTAATAAAAGTGCATTTTTAGTGGGGAACTTTCGATATAAATATACTCCAAAGCCTAAAATTGGAATTAGTGCGGGTTTTAAAAATAAATCCAGACTTTCATATCCTAAAAGTAAAATAAGCAGATAGAGTAGGCTAAATGCGACGTAGATTTTAAAGATGGTAGCGTTTCTCATAATGGGGTTATGAATTTAGTAATTGATTTGGTGCGGTTTTAAAGTCTTTGGTAATAAAATAGACAGAAGCTAAAAAAGATAAGCTTAAATAACTTAAAATAATATAATTTGAGGCAGGGAAAACCTGGTTTAAGCCAAACCAATCTCCGTAATAGGATATAATCGCAATAGCAACCAAAAAACGTAATGCCTCCCAATAGATGGCATATTTGCTTTTATCCATTAATTCGCTATAACTGTAAATGGTCACCAGAATAAAAAAACCATAAATAAAGATATTTGGTAAACCAATTTTAGCAATATTATCAAACAGATAGGTTACTAACAAAAGCGTAATTAAGACTTGCGCTACGGACCAGTAAATTAGTTTTTGAGAGTTTTGTGTTCCATATTTTTCGAAATCATAAACATTCTCAATTTTGTGTACGGGATATTTTTCTTCAAAATTTTCCGGACGCCATCCTGTTGGTTTAAACCAAATTGTAAATTTGTCTTTCCAATTTTCTGCACGCCAGGCGTCCTGAATTAATAAGGTAAGATGTTGAAAATTAATCTTGATTGGATTCCACGTATGTGCTGGTCTTGTGATTCCGAAAACAGGCGGAACATCATCCATTTCGGCTTGAAAAGTACCAAAAAGTTTATCCCAAAAAATAAAAATCTGCGAATGGTTTTTATCTAGATATTCCGGGTTTATAGCGTGATGTACGCGATGATGCGAAGGAGTTACCAAAATATTTTCAAGAAAGCCCATTTTTTTGATGTGCTTTGTGTGGTACCAAAATTGCAAAAATAAATGAAGTGGCAAGGTAATAGCAATTACAGAAGCCGGAACACCTAACAATGCGGCCGGAATCAATAAAAAGGTAAATAAATTAGCCAAACTAGCAATAGGCTGGCGTAAGGCACAGGCCAAATTAAACTCCTCGCTGCTGTGATGAATGGCATGTTTGTTCCAAAAGAAATTAATCTGATGTGCCAGTCGATGACTCCAATAACCATAAAAATCGATGACAAAAAAAGCAATGCAGTAAGAGAGAACATTAGCTTGAAGATGATAAATAGCTATATTAGAAACAAGCCATTCGTATGATATAAAAGTCAGACTTAAACCCAAAACATCCTTCACAGAATTAGTAATTCCAGAACTGATGCTCGATACACTATCTATTAAAGGCGCGGTGTCTTCTTTTTTATAGAGACCGTAGATTTTTTCAATTATAATTAAAACCAAAAAAATAGGCGTAGCAATAATTAATATCTTTCCGTATTCTTCCATAAAAAAATGTTATAAAATATTCAAATATAGAATATTTTATAACATTTTTTAAATTATTCGGAATTAAACAATTTCGGCGCTAAGCCCTGCTTCCAAAAGTTGTGTACATTGCGGTTTTAACTTGTCTATTGGCCCGGTTTTTACGGTGCATTTTCCGTTGTAATGTACAATTAAGGAACATTGTTCTGCTTGTTCTGCCGTGTGACTGCAAACACGCATTAAAGTGTCAATTACGTGGTCAAAAGTGTTTACATCGTCATTATAAACAATGATTTCGTTATTGAAACCAACTGCTTCTTTTTCACGAACTCTTTCTCTTACTTTTTCTTTAGTACTCATGTTTTTAGGTTTTTGTACTGTTGTAATTACTAAAACTAATTTACGTATTTTAATGAAACCCAGTTGTTTCTTTGAAATTTTTTAACATATGTCAATCCTTTTTCCGTGCATGAAGCATCGATAAACGGAATGTCTTCTTCATAAAAACCGCTAAATAAGATAATTCCTTTTGGGTTTAAACAATCAACATAACTTTGCATATCATTCAATAAGATATTTCGGTTGATGTTGGCGATAATAAAATCGTATTTTTTACCTTTCAATAAAGCTGCATCGCCTTCATAAACGGTAATATGTTTGCAATTATTGCGTTCTGCATTTTCGATTGAATTCAAATAACACCAATTATCAATATCAATAGCATCAATTGGCTGAGCACCTTTCATTTCAGCTAAAATGGCTAAAATTGCAGTTCCGCAACCCATGTCTAATGTTTTAAGGCCTTTAACATCCATTTCTAATAAATGCTGAATCATCATGTGTGTTGTTTCGTGATGGCCCGTTCCGAAACTCATTTTTGGTTCAATTACGATATCAAATTCGGCATCCGTTTTTGGATGAAAAGGAGCACGAACATGACATTTTCCATCAACGTCGATCGCTTCAAAATTCTTTTCCCATTCTTCGTTCCAGTTTACCTGATCGATTTCTTCAATGGTATATTCAATTTTAAATTCTTCTGATTGTAAAATATAAATATCATCCAGAATGTTTTCATCCCATAAATCTTTCTTCACATAAGCTGAAATTCCGTTATCTGTTTCTGTAAAAGTTTCAAACGCTTTTTCGCCTAATTCAGCAATTAAAATTTCTGATCCTGGTTCTTTCGGCTCAATTTTAAAATGATATCCTAAATATATATTTGACATAAATAATTTTTTTGCAAAGGTAACAATAGAAAGCAGAAGTTGCTTATAAATCTGGGAGAACATTGTTAATTTAAAAATAAATAAGGCACAAAAAAAGCGTTCGCACCAGCGAACGCTTTTTATATAAGTGAGATTTCAAAATCTAAAATCTAAATTTAGATTGCAGTTACAATTGCTAAGAAATCATCTGCCTTTAAAGCAGCTCCACCAATTAAACCACCGTCTACGTCTGGTTTTGAGAAAATTTCTTTTGCGTTGTCTGGCTTTACAGAACCACCGTATAAAATAGAAACTTCGTCAGCGATGTCAGCTCCAAATGCTTTACGTACTACTTCTCTAATGAATTCGTGCATTTCCTGAGCTTGTTCTGGTGAAGCAGTTTCTCCAGTTCCAATTGCCCAAACTGGCTCATAAGCTAAAACAACATTTGCCCAAGATTCTTTTGCAATATGAAATAATCCGTCACGCAATTGATTTTCTACAATATTGAAATGATTTCCCGATTGACGATCTTTCAATTCTTCTCCAAAACAGAAAATTACTGTCATATCATGTTTCAAAGCTGTATCAACTTTGCTTGCGATTAATGCGTCTGTTTCATGAAAAATAGCTCTACGCTCAGAGTGACCAAGAATTACAGTATTTACGCCAATACTAGTTAACATATCTGCAGAAATTTCTCCTGTAAAAGCACCACCTTCAGCCTGGTGAACGTTTTGAGCAGAAACTCCAATAGTTGTGTTTTTTACTTTTGCAACTGCAGCCTGTAAGTTTACAAACGTTGGGGCAACAATTACCTGAGCAGTAGTTTGTGCTGGTATTTTTGTGATTAATTCGCTTAATAATTCTTCAGTTTGTCCTGCGTTTTTATGCATTTTCCAGTTTCCTGCAACAATCTTTTTTCTCATTTTGGTAGTTTTTATTATTCTTTTTTTTGTTTTGTGGTAATTTGTGAAAGCTATTTATACTTGTTTTAAACTTTTCAGGGTTTCGTTGATTTTATCAAAATCAGTTTCAATAGCACGGTATAAAACGATTTTTCCTGTTTTGTCGATGATGATGTATCTCGGAATCCAGTCTAAATCAATAGCTTTTCCAAAAACACCTTTCATACCATCATTCATCATAAAATGATCACCTTTTAATTCGTGTTTTTCAATTCCGATTTTCCATTTTTCAGCCGTTTTATCAGCAGAAAGGAATAAATAAGAAACGTCAGGATTGTTGGCTTGTAATTCTTTTACTTTTGGCATTGCTTTTACACAATCGCCACACCATGAAGCCCAAACTTCGATTACCAAAGTTTTACCTTTGTATTTTTTTAAAATGTTTTTGAAAGAAGTCTGACCTCCATCAACGGTTAATAATTTTTCAGACAAAGCTTCTTTAGAAAAACTTGTTTTTTGTGCCTGAGAACATGAAAATGTAATCAATGCAATAACAACTAGCGCTATTTGTTTCATATTATAATTGGGTTTAAAAATATTATGAATTGTCTTTTCTGAACTGAATCTGCAAATTCAAATCAGAGCAATTTCATAAATTAAGGTTCTCAACAAAGTTAAACAAACAAATTGAATGCCAAATGGAGATTAACAAAATTTGAAGAGTCGTTTATTTTGTAACAAAACTTGAAATTTGGGTTATAAAAACGCTTTTGAAAACGTAATAGTTCGTCTGAAAAATGAAAAAAAATGGGATTCATTTTTTAATGAAGTAAAAATTTTAACGTTTTTTTTATTGTTTGAGCATTTGGAGGCAAAAAAAAACGTCAGATCTCAACAAAAAAAGCTACAATTTTTAATTGTAGCTTTTTCGAAGAAAATAATAGTATTTATTATATACCATATGCAACATCTGATAATTTCAAATCATCAATATCATTATAATGTACTTTTTGAACAATTGTACCTTTATGTAAAACAACAATGCTTGGATTTGCTCTTTCAATTGTTTTTAAAGCTGTAGCATCACAGAAATAAAAATCAACATTTAAGCCGTATTCTTTTTTAGCTTTTGCAATTTCTTCAGCTCCTGAAGCTGTCATAGCGATAACTTTGTAACCTTTCGCCTGTGCTTCTTTATTTAAAGCTTCTAATTTTTTCATTCCCGCCGGCTCAGATAAAGCCAAATCGTAGGTGACAAAAATCAATAATTTAGGTTCTTTTAAAAGTTCTTCTTTATAGTCAGAATCGTCTTTTGTCATGGTGAAATCGTGAATTGGCGGAACATAACCTTCCGTAATCACTTTGTCTTTTCTGTCTACGAAAGTAGCACCGGCCGGAATATTTGCTAAATCTTTCTCACCAAATTCTTTCTCAACACCATTTACTTTATAGATAAAAGTCATTTCAACGACAGATTTCGGTGCGCCTTCCGGAATTTCCATTCCTTTCTCAATATTAGTTCCTACTTTGTAAGGACGGAAATCTTTTATCGGATTGTGATTCAAAACCCAAACAGCCATAAAAGCACACAAAACAACACTTACGTAAACAGCAAAATTGGTTTGCGGAGTTGAAAATAATGGTTTTATTAATTTCTGATTGAAGAATAAAATCAGGATAAAGAAAAGTAATACTACATCTTTTGTGAACGATTGCCAAGGTGTTAAATGTAAAGCATCACCAAAACAGCCACAATCTTTTACCACATCAAAATAAGCCGAATAGAAGGTAAGGAAGGTAAAGAAAACGATTAAAAGCAATAAAGCCAAAATCGTGGTTTTTGTTTTATAACCAACCAATAGCATTACTCCTAAAACGACTTCTAAAATCACTAAAAAGATAGCTAATCCTAAAGCTAATGGCTCTAAAAAAGGCATATTGAAAACCGGCTCGCTAAAATATTCGGCCAATTTATAAGAGAAACCAACAGGATCATTCAGTTTGATTAATCCGGAAATGATAAATAAAACACCGACAAATAATCGGGAAAATTGAGTAATGATGTTTTTCATAACAAATATTTAAATATTGAAATTCCAAATTCCAAGCTTAGTATTGGAATTTAAGATTTGCAATTTTATTTAGTAATTGGGTTTAAAATCAGAGCAAAAACTGCGTAATTAATCATATCCTGATAATTTGCATCGATTCCTTCGGAAACTAAAGTTGCGCCTTTGTTATCTTCAATTTGCTTAACGCGAAGCAGTTTTTGTAGAATCAAATCTGTCAAAGAACTCACACGCATATCACGCCAAGCTTCTCCATAATCATGATTTTTGGCTTCCATTAAGTCTTTTGTGAGTTTAACTTTAGCATCATATAGTTCCGTTGCTTTTTCTACGTCAAGATCAGGCTGATCCACAACGCCCAATTCTAACTGAATTAAAGCCATGATAGAATAATTGATGATTCCGATAAATTCTCCTTTTTCATCTTCATCAACTTTACGGACATCATTTTCCTGTAAACTTCTGATTCGTTGTGCTTTTATGAAAATTTGGTCGGTCAATGACGGAAGTCTTAAAATTCTCCACGCACTGCCGTAATCTTTCATTTTATTGATAAATAAGGTGCGGCAAACCGTAATTACATTATCAAATTCAAGGGAAGTATTCTTCATTTATTGCTGTATATTTGCTTAAATTTTTCCAAAAATAAGGATTAAATTAAAGAGTTTCAAGTTTAAGGTTTTCTTTGTTTCAAGTTTTTTCTAAACAAAGTGTTAATGGCAGATAACTTGAAACCTGAAACAAATAAAACTTGAAACAAAATGTTGATTAACTGCAAAGGCGAACTTATAGATTTATCGATTCCTAAAGTAATGGGGATTTTGAATGTTACGCCAAATTCTTTCTTTGACGGAGGTAAATATAAAAACGAAGGCGAAATTATTTCACAAGTCGATAAAATGCTTTCTGAAGGTGCAACATTTATAGATATTGGTGCGTATTCGAGCAAACCAAGTGCCGAATTTGTTTCGGAACAAGAAGAAATTGACCGAATGGTTCCTGCAATAGAATTGATTTTAAAACATTTTCCAGAAACTTTATTATCAATTGACACCTTTAGAGCCGAAGTTGCAAAAGCAAGTATAGAAAGCGGTGCAGCGATTATAAACGATATTTCGGCTGGAGAACTTGACGATAAAATGTTTGATGTTATTGCAAAATATAACGTTCCATACATTATGATGCACATGCGCGGTAATCCGCAAACCATGCAAAGTTTGACAGATTATGATGATATTATAAAAGAAATGCTTTTCTATTTTTCTGAAAAAGTAAAAAAGGCAAGAAGTTTAGGAATCAACGATTTGATTTTAGATCCAGGTTTCGGTTTTGCCAAAACTACTGATCAGAATTATGAAATCATGCAAAAAATGGAACTTTTTAATCTTTTGGAATTACCAGTTTTAGCAGGGATTTCGAGAAAATCTATGATTTATAAAACACTTGATATTACACCGCAAGAAGCTTTAAATGGAACAACGTTTCTAAATACAGTTGCTTTGACTAAAGGCGCTAAAATTTTGCGTATTCATGATGTGAAAGAAGCGGTGGAATGTGTGGCTTTATATAATAAATTGAGTTTATAATAGAAATATTCGCTTGATTTTGTCATTTCGACGAAGGAGAAATCACACTCGAAGCTCGACAAAGATTGGCGATTCTCTTTGGAGAATTACTAGTGTGATTTCTCCTTCGTCGAAATGACATACTTTGTGTTTTAAAAACAAATAAAAATGAAATACTTTGCTCTAATTATTGCCCTCTTTCTTTTCTCTTGTGGAGAAAAAAAAGATGTTTTACTCCCAAAATCAAACGTAACAATTGTAAAAGATATTCAGGATCATTCGCCAATTTATATCTTTTTCAAAACAGAAGGAAAAGACACCATTGCAGAAGTGAACCGAAAAAACAGCATTATCTCAACCAATTGGATTTTCAATATTGATAAACGTTTGCCTTTAAAATTGGTAATTCCGGAAGTAATGAAATTGCAGGATAAAAAGCGAGCAGACAGCGCTCATAAAAATGAAAAAGCTGAAAATTATTATTCGTACGCAGATTCAGTCGGGAAGAATTTAGCCTTTTTGCCTTTCACGAAAGTGTATTATAAAATGGAAATTGCAAACAATAGAAGTCAGTTGTATTTTAAAAAGAACGGAATGATACAATACAGCGGAAGAAAAAAGTATGATTTTCCTAAAAATAATTTAAAGCCATTTTTAGATAGTTTGATTATAAATCCAAAAACTCAAATTACGTTTTCATATGATAAAAATATGAGCTACGGAGATTATATTGAATGTAAAACTAATGTGCAGACAATTATTGATAAAAAGATTCCGTTTGTTTTTATAAACGAAGACGAAGAGTTTGTTTTCTAGAATCTACGATTAAACAATTCAACAAATAAACGATTAAACTTTTATTGATGATGATAAGGTTCATTCCTTAAAATCGTAAACCCGCGATACAATTGTTCTATAAAAAACAAACGAACCATTTGATGCGAAAATGTCATCAGCGAAAGCGAAATTTTCCCCTGCGCTTTGCTGTAAACTGTATCAGAGAATCCATAAGGACCGCCAATTACGAAAACCAGCGTTTTGATTCCGGAATTCATTTTCTTTTGTAATTCTTCAGAGAAACCAACGCTGGAGAAGTTTTTTCCGTTTTCATCCAATAAGATCAATTGATCGGTTGGAGAAAGTTTTGACAGAATCAATTCGCCTTCTTTTTCCTTCTGCTGACTTTCAGACAAGTTTTTTACGTTTTTGATATCGGGAATAATCTCCAAATCAAATTTGATATAAAACGACAAACGTTTAGTATAATCGTCAATCAAAGTCTGAAGCGATTTATTATCGGTCTTGCCAATGGCGATGAGTTTGATGTTCATGTTTATTTTTTATTTTCAAAAACCGTTTCAAAATGTTCCACAACAGGAAACGGTTCGTAATAATGATGCAAAATCTTTTTCCATTCTAAATACGCTTCAGAAGTTCTAAAACCTATTGTGTGATCTTCTAATGTATTCCAATCAACCAACAAAAGATATTTATTTTCGACTTCAAGACATTTCTCTAAACGATGTCCTAAATAACCATCAATTGACGAAATATATTGACTTGCTTTCGCAAAATCAGCTTCAAATTTTGATACTAATTCTGGTTTTATAAAAAGATATACTGCTTCTAAAGTCATAATAAAAATATTTTTTTCATGCAGATTTAAACAGATTTATTTTAATGTTTTAGAATAAAAAATCTGCGTTAATCAGCTTAAATCTGCGTGCAATTTTCGCACAGATTAGTTTTTAGAAAACTTCGTTTCAAAAGTTTTAAAACGATTATCTAAATCTTTAATCAATTGTTTTTTAACCGATTCGTCCTGGATAAAACTGTAATTAATACTGTTGTAAACATATTGTTTTATTGTCGCGTACGAAACATCCTGATATCTTTTGGCTAATAAAACATATTGTTCTGTCATATTGCTTCTTAAAATTCCCGCATCATCAGTACTGATTACAATCGGCACATTAAATTCTTTATAAAGCGTAAACGGATGTCTGTTTTCTTTTACTTTCAAAATGAATTCGTTACTCACTAAATTGATTTCGATCGGAATGTTATTTTTAGACATATATTTCAATAAATCATATGAACTTGCTTCGTAAGCAATATCAACTCCGTGACCAATTCTATTAGCACCCGCAACATAAATAGCATCGTTAATATGCCACGTTAAATCTTCCGGCTGAACCAAACCTAAAGTCAATTCGCCAGCGTGAAGCGTGTATTTTACGTCAGGAAATTTTGAGTGACAGTATTTAAACATTACCATATGAAGCCAGTAATCTTTCATAGAATTTTCTCCATGTTCCGGAGAAACAATGTTTACGCCCGCAGTAAGTTTGCTTTCGTTAGAAGAAATAAAAGCAATAACCAGATTTTTGAATAAATCAACAGGCTCCATAAAACGCAATACAAAATTCTGATAGCGCATGGTAAAACGCTCATCATCCATTTTTAGATCTTTGTGAAGTTTTGCTAAGAAATTAGTATTGAAATCTTCAGCATATTTTTCAGCATCTTTTTTCTGAATAGATTTATACAATTCGTCTAAAAGTTTTAAGACTGCTTTTTCATCTTTTTGAACTGAAACCTGACGCAATTTTGAATTGAAATCAGATAAATCTGAAACATTCATATCACACGGAATCGTAGATAATTGTGTTTCAATATAACTTACATTTTCAGCAATAGCGCGTTTTTTTAATTCGAGCATTCCTTCTGCAAAATGACCTGCAATAGTTGGTTCGAATTTCATAAAAGAATCAAAAAATAAATCATCAGAAGGAACAGAACCGTTATAATCTTTAGCTGACCAGGTCTGCATAATTTGTTGTTGGAAATAATCTAATTTTCCTTTTTCTTTAAGAGAGGAGAAGCTTTCCCAATTTCCTTTTTCAGGTTTGGTTTTCGAAACCGCCATGGTTTCTAAATTCAAATAAAAGTTTTCGGAAATGGCTCTTTCCAAAAGCGGTTCTGCGTAAATTGATCCTGAAAAATGGTGGTGTAAATCGCCTCCTTTTGGCATTTGTTGAAAAAAAGCTGTTAAGAGAGCTTCATTGTTTCTGATTTTTTCTAAATAACTTTCAGCAGTTTGAGAAAAGCCGATTTGTGCTATAAAAATACAGAAAAGCGTAATTATCCTTGTCATACTCTAAGTTTAAATTACATGCAAATGTAAGGCTTTTCGAGGAGATTTAAAAACTTTGTTTTTAAATGGGCAAAGGTTCAGAGAGGCAAAGGGACAAAGTTTTAAAGAAATGAGAATTATAAAAAATAAAAAAGACGCACAAAAGTGCGTCTCAGTATTAAAAATTATTAAGTTTAAAGAGAAACCCTCTGAACCTTTGTTTCTTTGCAACTTTGAACCTCAAGAAAAAAGTACATCACGAATATCCTCCGTTTTATCAAAAACACTTTTTGCAAAAGGACAAAGTGGAATAATTTTCAGGTTATTATTTTTGGCATATTCTACGGCTTTCATTACCAGTTTTTTACCAACACCTTTTCCGTTGAATTCTTCGTTAACTTCTGTGTGATCAATAATGAATTTTGAATCTCCAGCCCAGGTGTATGTCATTTTTCCAGCTTCTTTTCCGTCTTCTACAGCTTCAAAATAGCCTTTTCTTGTATCGTTGATTTGATTTATTTCCATGATAAGTTGTTATATTAGTGTGGTTTTAATTTCTATTGAATGTGTAAGCGTTTTATGAATGGGACAGCTGTTGGCAATGGTTTCTAAACGTTGTCTTTGTGTTTCATCAACTTCTCCAATTACTTCGATTTTTCTTGTGAATACGGAAACACTTCGTTCAGAATCTCGTTCAAAATCAATTTTGACATTTATTTCTGATACGTTCCATTGTTTTCGATTGATATACATTCGCAAAGTAATTACAGTACACGAAGCTAACGATGCGGCCAGAAGTTCCGTCGGATTTAAT
This sequence comes from Flavobacterium sp. GW821-FHT11G01, assembly GCF_058808175.1. Lineage (NCBI taxonomy): Bacteria > Pseudomonadati > Bacteroidota > Flavobacteriia > Flavobacteriales > Flavobacteriaceae > Flavobacterium > Flavobacterium sp. GW821-FHT11G01. The sequence continues at coordinate 578,011 of NZ_JBXARK010000001.1, forward strand.
CCTAAATTTTTCCCGCCCAATTCCTGCGGTTCGTCAGAAATTAAAACATTGTCGCTTGCTGATTTTATTTCCGTTCGATACAAACGTGTATCTATTTTTGCTGAGATCGTATCCATATTTTTATTTGATTCTTGGTTCAGGTAAAGGCACAAATTCGGTTTCGCCGGGAACTTTCGGGAAAGTTTGTTCTGTCCAGTCTTTTTTGGCTTTTTCAAGTAGATTTTTATCCGAAGAAACAAAATTCCAAAAGATAAAATGTTCTTCAGGAAACGGCTGTCCGCCAAAAATATAAACGGTACTGTTTTCTGCTATTTCAAACTCACATAAAGTGCTGTCATTGGTAATCAGAATTTGTTTTGGATCGTAAATATGTTCGCCACTTTTAATACTTCCTTCTAAAATATATAATCCGCTTTCGCCGAATAAATCTTTGCCAATGTTGATTTTTTTTGCCTCAGTACTTTTAATTTCAATAAAATATAATGGACTATAAACTGGAACTGGAGATTTTTTACCAAAAGCTTCTCCTGCAATTAGTTTATACGAAATACCATCTGTTTCCCATTGTGGAATGTCATCTGCTTCAACATGCGCAAAATTCGGATCCATTTGTTCTAATTCTTTTGGTAAGGCAACCCAAATTTGCAAACCATGAAGCATTTTATCAGAATGTCTTAAATATTCCGGCGTTCTTTCAGAATGTACAATTCCTTTTCCGGCCGTCATCCAGTTTACTGCGCCCGGTTTTATTTCTAATTCGGTTCCTAAACTATCACGATGCATAATGCTTCCTTCAAACAAAAAAGTCAAAGTTGAAAGTCCGATATGCGGATGCGGAGGAACATCCATATTTTCATGATCACTTAAATGAGCAGGTCCCATATGATCTATAAATACAAAGGGTCCAACGGCTCTTTTTTCACGGAAAGGCAATAAACGGCCCACCATAAAATTGCCAATATTGGCAGCACGTTCTTCGATAATTAAACTGATATTTGACATGGTTATTTTGATTTGATTTGAAAACAAAATTACAGTTGTGATAGGAGTCTGTAACTTAATTTAGATTAAGAAAAGTTGTTTTTTGTATTATCTATAAAAGTAAGGAAAATGTCGAATAATTCAAATGCTTCTTTTTAAGCAGTCCTGTTTGTCATTCCGAGGAACGAGGAATCACACTAGAAACTCTGCAATGTAAAGCGCCAATCTTTGTCGAATCCCGAGTGAGATTCCTCGTTCCTCGGAATGACAAAAAAATAGGGGAATTCGTTACATTTAATTTATCAATTCAAATTCCAAAACCTCACTTTCTGTTCCGTTAATAATAATTGACAATTGATGAATTCCCGTATGAAAAACTCTCGTTGTAATTATTTTGAAAGATTGATTTCTATCAACTTTTATTAATTGATTTGGATAATAAACTTTCTCACTAATTTTAAAGACTTTTTTCGCCAAATGTCCTTTTGCTTTTTTATAATGAACAGCATATTCTAAACGTATTGTTTTTGCATCGTCATTTTTATTATTTAAATGAAATTGAAACTGTAAATAATCTCCAATTTTTACTTTTGGTGTTTTGATTTCAAAATTAGAAAGCTCAATATTAGTGCTTTCCAATCCATAATGACTCAGAATTTCTGGATGTCCTTGTTTTAATAAAGTACGACAACCGTGTTTAATAATGGCGTCTGTTTCTTTGCTTAGACCACGCCATTTTTTAGCAATTTCCAATACAATTTCAGGATTGTCTTTTACAATATCATTTAAGTTATTGGCAACGCTTCGGCGGACATATTCTGAAGGATCGTTTTTTAGGTTTTCTAAAATTGGAAGAATTGAAGTTGGATCTTTTTTAAGAAACGGAATCGCCATTGCCCACGGTAATCTTGGTCGGCTTCCTTCGCTGGCTAATCTTCGAACATGATGATTTTCGTGTAATGACCATTTTACCATTTCGCCGATCATTTGTTCTTTATATTTTAAAATAAAAGGACGAACAGCAAATTCGCAACTAATAAATTGTGTGATGGAAACAAAGGCTTTCGCCGAAGTTTTAAAATCATCTAAACCGTACATTTCGATATAATCAGCAAAAAATATAAAAGCCAAATTGCTATCTGCAAAATTATTTTTCCTTAGATTTTCGATTATTTTATCAATTAAAGTAACTGCTTCAGCAAAATTTTGAGGCATAAACTGATGAAATACAACTGTAGTGTGTTTCATTCTTTCTTTCCATTCTTTTTGAGCAAAATCTCCTTTATAAATGGCTTCAATAAATTTTTGTTTGTCGAAAGTTGGATGCACTTCGGCGACAGCCTGACTAAATTTTTCGTAAAAAGAAACAGAGTAAATATCTTTAATTAATCCCATGATTTTATTTGAATGAACTTCAAAGATATTTAATGTTATTAATTAGTTGCGAACAAAAAATAAAAATATTTAATCCATTAAGAGTTTAACTTTTATTAAAGTGAAAAGCTTAAATTTTCTTAATATCTTAATGGTAAAAAAAAGAGATAATTAAGACGTTAATTGATTTTTCGTTTTAAATGAACTTTCAAATCCCCAAAATAAGTCCTACTTTAGCATCTTATAAAATTTAGAAAAAATGATTAGCGAAGCACAATTTCAAACCGAATTACAACTATTGATTAGCAATGCCATTCGAGAAGATGTAGGTCCGGGAGATTATAGTTCATTGGCGTGTATTCCTGACACTGCGCACGGACAAGCTAAATTATTGGTAAAAGATCAGGGAATTATTGCCGGTGTTGCATTGGCGAAAATGATTTTTGAGTTTGTTGATCCAAAATTAAAAGTGAAAACTTTTATAGAAGACGGAACACATGTAGAATATGGAGATATAGTTTTTGAAGTTTCAGGAAGTTCACAATCAATTCTAAAGTCGGAACGAGTGGTTTTGAATACCATGCAACGCATGTCTGCGATCGCAACAAAAACTAGTCAATTAATGCAACTTTTAGAAGGAACCGGCGCTAAAATATTAGATACACGCAAAACAACGCCTAATTTTAGAGTGGCCGAAAAATGGGCTGTAAAAATTGGTGGCGGCGAAAATCATCGTTATGCTTTGTATGATATGATAATGCTGAAAGACAATCATATTGATTTTGCGGGCGGAATTACGCTTGCCATAAAAAAAACAAAAGATTATCTGAAAGCCAATAATCTGGATTTAAAGATCATTGTTGAAGCCAGAAATTTAGATGAAATTCGTGAAATTTTGTTAAGCGATGGCGTTCACAGAATCCTGATTGACAATTTTAATTATGAAGATACTAAAAAAGCAGTGGCTTTAATTGGTAAAAAATGCCAGACAGAATCATCTGGAAATATCAACGAAAAAACGATTCGCGAATACGGTCTTTGTGGTGTAAATTATATTTCGTCGGGAGCATTGACACATTCGATTTATAATATGGATTTGAGCTTGAAAGCTTTTTAAGAAGTTATGAGTTATAAGTTATGAGTTTGTAATTTAAAGCAAATCGGTTAATCCAAAAATCTAAGAAGTCTAACAGTCTAAGAAGTCTAAAAATCTAAAAATATATGTCTCAAGAAATTGAAGATCGGATTGAAAAAGTGCCGGTTGTACGTTCTGTTGCTCGTCTTTTTAAGAGAATAAAATTTCCATGGCTTGAAGGGTTCTCATTGTACGATTTGCTTGAAATGTATGTACTTGGAATTCTTGAAGGGGCTTTTTCGTATCATGCGAGTGCAGTTTCTTTTAGCTTTTTTATGGCTTTGTTTCCTTTTGCACTATTTATTTTGAACTTAATTCCGTTTATTCCAATTGAGGGATTTCAGGATGATTTTCTTCAGTTTGTGCAACAGGGAGTTCCACCAAATACCTATGATGCGATTAGCAAAATCATTAGTGATATTTTAAATAATAGTCATTCCGGATTACTTTCTTCAGGATTTTTGCTTTCGATTTTTTTGATGGCAAATGGTATTAACGGAATTTTGAGTGGTTTTGAATCTTCAAAACATGTTTTTGATAAGCGTGGTTTTTTTAGTCAATATTTGGTAGCGTTGGCTATTTCGCTTGTTATGACTATTATTTTATTCGTGACGGTGGCCACAATTGTCGTTTTTGAGGTATTTATCCAAAAAACAATCATTCAGGATGTGCTGAGTGATCGTATTCCGCTTATTATTTTAGGGCGATATTTGTTCGTTATTTTAATGATTTTGATAACATCTTCAATATTATTACGTTATGGTACAAAACAGTATAATAAAGTGCCTTTTATTAGCATTGGATCTGTTTTTACAACGGTCTTAATTGTTATATCTTCGTTCTTTTTTGGGATTTGGGTTATAAAATTCTCAAAATATAACGAACTTTATGGTTCAATTGGGACATTATTAATTCTAATGTTCTACATTTGGATTAACTGTATGATTCTGCTTTTAGGGTTCGAATTGAACGCTTCTATCAGAAAATTAAAACAAAAAAAAAATAAATAATATGAAAAATTGGATGTTAACGATTGGTGTTTTTTTCTTTGCTTTGAGTACTCAGGCTCAAAGTGTTATTGGAAAGTGGAAAACAATTGATGATGAAACTGGCGAAGCAAAATCAGTAGTAGAGGTTTACGAAAAATCAGGAAAAATATACGGTAAAGTTGTAGAAATACTTCGTGCCGATCATAAAAAAGATGTGTGTGCTAAATGTGAAGGTGCAGAAAAAAACAAACCAATTTTAGGTATGGTTATCATTAACGGACTTAAAAAAGATGGTTCTGAATATAACGGAGGAACTATTTTAGATCCTACAAATGGTAAAAAATACAAATGTTATATTGAATTAGAATCAGCTGATAAATTAAAACTTCGCGGTTATGTTGGGATTTCTATCATGGGAAGAACACAATATTGGACACGAGTGAAATAAAAGAAATATGCGAAAATTAGCTTCGATAATTTTATTCTTAGCAATACTATCCAATAGTTTTGGACAATCTAAGAATTCGCCATTACAAATAAGTCATCTTACGGGTGACTTTTATGTTTATAAAACATTTCATGATTACAAAGGAACTTTGATTTCTGCCAATGCCTTATATCTTGTTACAGATAAAGGTGTTGTTTTGTTTGATGCTCCTTGGGATCAAACACAATTTCAGCCTTTGTTAGATACCATAAAAGCAAAACATAATAAAGAGGTTATTATGTGTTTTGCAACTCACTCGCACGATGACCGTGCGGGAGGATTGGGTTTTTACAGACAAAAAGGAATTAAAACGTACACTATAAAAGCAACGGACCAAATCCTTAAGAAGAAAAACGAAAAAAGAGCTGAATTTGTAATTCCAAATGATACTACATTTACAGTTGGACAACATACGTTTCAGGTTTATTATCCAGGAAAGGGACATGCGCCGGACAATATTGTAGTTTGGTTTAATAAAGAAAAAGTACTTTACGGAGGTTGTTTTATTAAGAGCGCAGAAGCAAAAGATTTAGGATATTTGGGTGATGCAGATGTTAAGGAATGGGAAAAATCAATTAAAAAAGCGCAATCTAAATTTAAAAGCCCAAAATATATTATAACCGGTCACGATGATTGGAAAGATCTGACATCTTTAAAACATACTTTGAAATTGGTGCAGGAATATAATGCTGAAAAAATTTCAAATAAAAAGTAATTCTCTCAATCTTATAAAAAAATCACATGTTTTTTGTCGAAGTTATTTTACCACTTTCCTTAGCTAAAACCTTTACTTATCGTGTTTCTGAGGCTGAATTCCATTTTATAAAACAAGGAATGCGGGTGGCGGTACCTTTTGGTAAAAGTAAAATTTATACGGCTTTGGTAATTGATATGCATCAGAATGAACCAAGTTTGTATGATGCCAAAGAAATTCATCAAATATTAGACGAAAGGCCAATTGCGACAGAAACTCAGATTAAACACTGGCTTTGGGTAGCAAACTATTATATGTGTGGTATTGGTGATGTATATCGTGGCGCTTTTCCAACTGGGTTATTGTTAGAAAGTGAAACCATAATTTCGTATAAAACAGGTGTTGTAGTAAATGATTCTGAACTTTCTGATGAAGAGTTTTTGGTTTATGAAGCTTTACAACATCAAAGTTCACTTAAAGTTCAGGAAATTGCATCCATTTTAAATAAAAAGAATATTCTGCCGATTCTTCAAAAATTATTAGCAAAAGATATCATTGTATTAGAAGAGGAGGTCAAAGAAAATTACAAGCCAAAATTGGTTCGATATGTAAAGCTATATACTAAATACGAATCAGATAGTGGTCTAAATGAATTGTTAGAAGTGCTGAAAAGCGCTAATAAACAAAAAGAAATTGTTCTGGCTTATTTTCAAATTAGCGCTTCGGAAAAGAAACCTATTACGGTTAAGAAATTGACTGAAGCTTCAAATTCGACTTCAACTGTTGTAAAAGCATTGATAGAGAAAGAAATTTTCGAAGAATATTATCTGCAACATGATCGGGTTTCTTTTGATGGAAAAGCTTCTGAAAAACAATTGCAATTAAGCGATGCACAGGAAATTGCTTTCAATGAAATTAAAAATAGTTTATTAGAAAAAGAAGTTTGTTTGCTTCACGGTGTTACATCAAGTGGAAAAACTGAAATATATATAAAGTTAATTGAGGAGTATTTAGAAACAGGAAAACAAGTTTTGTATTTATTACCTGAAATTGCTTTGACAACACAGTTGGTTTCGCGTTTGCGACTTCATTTTGGAGATAAGGTCGCTGTTTTTCATTCTAAATACAGCAACAACGAAAGAGTAGAAGTTTGGAGACAAACGCTGGAAAATTCAGATAAAGCTCAAATTGTAATAGGAGCGAGGTCGGCTTTGTTTTTACCGTTTAATAATCTCGGATTGTTGATTGTTGACGAAGAGCACGAGCAGACTTTCAAGCAAACAGATCCGGCACCTAGATATCATGCCAGAGATTCAGCAATTGTTTTGGCAGGTTTTCATAATGCCAAAGTGCTTTTAGGATCTGCAACACCAAGTATTGAAACGTATTTTAACACGCAAATTGAAAAATTTGGTTTAGTTACGATTACAGAACGTTATAATAATGTTCGAATGCCGGAAGTTGTTTTGGTTGATTTGAAAGATAAACATTTCAGAAAAAGAATGACGGGCCATTTTAGTGATCTTTTAATTGAAGAAATTGCAGAGGCTTTGTCTTTGGGCGAACAGGTTATTTTGTTTCAAAACAGAAGAGGATATTCTCCTATAATAGAATGTATGACTTGTGGCCATGTTCCGCATTGTCAGCAATGCGATGTAAGTTTGACTTTTCATAAACATAAAAATCAATTGAGATGCCATTATTGTGGATATTCGATTGCAAAACCAACGCATTGTCATAGTTGTTCAAGTATAGATTTGACTACGAAAGGTTTCGGAACAGAACAAATTGAACAGGAATTGATTTCTCTTTTTCCGAAAGCGAAAACCGGAAGAATGGATCAGGATACTACGCGTGGGAAATTTGGTTTTGAGAAAATCATAGACACTTTTAAAAATAGAGAAATTGATATTTTAGTTGGTACACAAATGCTGGCCAAAGGTTTAGATTTTGATAATGTAAGTCTGGTCGGAATTATGAATGCTGATAATATGTTGCATCATCCTGATTTTAGAGCTTTTGAACGCAGTTTTCAGATGATGACACAAGTTGCCGGAAGAGCCGGAAGATCAGAAAAACAAGGAAAAGTAGTGATTCAAACCTATAATCCAAATCATAATACAATCCAGCAGGTTACGACACATAATTATATAGGTATGTATAAGGAACAATTATATGATCGACAAATCTATAAATACCCGCCTTATTTCAGAATTATAAAGCTGACTTTAAAACACAGGGATTTCGATAAATTAAAAGAAGGATCGATGTGGCTGTACCAGGTTTTGAGTCAGAATTTACAAATGCCGGTTTTAGGACCGGAAGAGCCTGCAATCAGCAGAATCAGAAATGAATATATCAGAACTATTTTAATTAAGATTCCGCAAAACCTGCATTTAGCAAACACAAAAAAAACTATTCAGAAAATGCTGAATAGTTTTGAGGCTGTTGCTCAGTACAGAGCTATAAAGGTTATTGCTAACGTCGATTTTTACTAAATTACGACGAAGTTGACAATGCTTTAACTAAATCTTCTTTTTTGTTTCGGCTTAACGGAATTTTCGTGATTCCAATTTCGGCAAATTTACTATTGAAACGTTCTACTTTATCTATATTAATAATATAGGACTTGTGTACGCGAATGAATTTGTCTTTTGATAAATCATTTTCAAAAGATTTCATTGTCGAAAGAACTAAGTTGCTGTCGTCTTCTGTGACTACTCTTACGTAATCTCCAAAAGCTTCAATCCATTTAATTTTAGACGTGAAAATTTTAAGCTTTTTAAGATTACTTTTAATAAATATATGTTCGCCTTCTTCTTCTTTTACCTCTTTTTTAAGCAGATGCATGTCGATTGCTCTTTTTACTGAAGCATTGAAACGGTCAACGGCAATAGGTTTTTGAAGATAATCAGTAGCATCGTAATCAAAAGCTTTTAATGCGTATTCAGCCTTAGAGGTTATAAATATAATTTGAGGTTTCGATTTTAGTCCGTCCAGGAAGTCAAAACCATTAATAACAGGCATTTCAATATCTAGAAATATTAGATCGATATTATTTAAAGAGATACAGCTTTTTGCTTCTATTGCGTTAGAAAAGTCCCCGATTAAGTGCAAACCTGGGTGATTATTAACTAATTTTGCAATAATTGTCCTCTGTATAGAACTATCATCTACAACAACACAGTTTAGTTTCATAACATTTAAATTTAGAATAAATTCAGGATAGCAGTAGTAAATGTATTATTTTTCTAGGAAAAAAACTAAACTTAAGCCTTATTTTTTACGTTACAACGAATAAAGCAAAAAAAGTGTTGGTTATTTAAAAATAATGGTTACTTTTGCACCCAATTTTAACAAATAAATATTGTATTTATGAATCATTATGAAACTGTTTTCATTTTAAATCCCGTTTTATCTGAGGTTCAGGTGAAGGAAACAGTAACGAAATTTGAAGAATTTCTTACTAGTAGAGGAGCTGAAATGGTATCGAAAGAGGATTGGGGTCTGAAAAAAATGGCTTACGAAATCCAAAACAAAAAAAGTGGTTTTTACCATTTATTCGAATTCAAAGTAGCTGGAGAAGTTCTAATTGCTTTTGAAACTGAATTTAGACGTGACGAAAGAGTTATGCGTTTCTTAACTGTAAGTTTAGACAAACATGCTATTTCATGGGCTGAAAGAAGAAGAGCCAAATTAAAATCTACTAAAGCTTAATTATTATGTCTACAATAGAGCAATCTGCAAAAGGAAAAAAAGACGGAGATATCAGATATTTAACGCCTTTAAACATTGAAACTAACAAAACTAAAAAGTACTGTCGTTTCAAAAAATCAGGAATCAAATATATCGATTATAAAGATGCTGATTTCTTATTGAAATTCGTTAATGAGCAAGGAAAAATTCTTCCTCGTCGTTTAACTGGAACTTCATTAAAATACCAAAGAAAAGTTTCTGTAGCTGTAAAAAGAGCTCGTCACTTAGCTTTAATGCCATACGTGGCCGATTTATTAAAATAATTAAAAACTCTAGTCGCTGGTTTCTGTTAAAGCAGAACCTAACTTCTAAAATATAAGGACAACAACATGGAACTTATTTTAAAACAAGACGTACAAAACCTAGGATTTAAAGATGATGTAGTATCTGTAAAACCTGGTTACGGTCGTAACTTTTTAATTCCTCAAGGTTTTGCTGCATTGGCAACTCCTTCTGCTAAAAAAGTTTTAGCTGAAAACCTAAAACAAAGAGCACATAAAGAAGCTAAAGTTGTTGCTGATGCTAAAGCATTAGCTGAAACTTTAAAAGCTCTTGAAATTAAACTTACTGCAAAAGCTGGTGGAGAGAAACTTTTTGGTTCTATCACAAACATCGACATTGCTGAAGCTTTAGAGAAATCAGGTAACGCTATTGATAGAAAATTCATTACTAGTGGTATCGTAAAACGTACTGGAAAATATTCTGCTAGCATCCGTTTACACAGAGATGTTATCGTTGATTTACCATACGAGATTATCGCTGAAAAATAACATTTTGTTAACTTCTTGTTAATAAAATATGAAAACCACTCTTAGGAGTGGTTTTTTTTTGCCTAATTTTGAAAGTAATAACTCACTCAAAATCAGGAAAATGAAAAAAATCTTTGCATTATTGTTAGGTTTGCTGGCCTTAACCGTGGCCACAGGGCAAACGACGACTTCGAGTATTAAGGGTATTGTGAAAAGTTCAACTAATGAGCTATTGCCAGGCGCAAGTATCTTAGCAGTTCATACTCCAACAGGAGGTAAATATTCAGCTGTTTCCAATGAAGATGGTAGGTTTAGTATTTTAAATATGAGAATTGGAGGTCCGTACAAAATTGTTGTCAGTTTTGTAGGTTTTCAAAATCAGGAATATGATGATATTTATCTTGATTTAGGTAAACCTTTTAATATTGATGTAATCTTAGCAGATGCTAGTCAGGCATTGGAAGAAGTTAAAATTGTTTCTAAAGATAAAGTTTTTAAAAGCGGAAAAACCGGCGCTGAAACTACCATCGGTAGAAGGGAATTAACGGCTTTGCCTACAATTTCAAGATCAGCTGAAGATTTTACCCGTTTAGAACCAACAGCAAGTGGTGGTTCTTTTGGAGGAAGAAATGATCAGTACAATAATTACTCTTTAAATGGTGCTGTGTTTAATAATCCATTTGGTTTAGATGCTGCAACTCCGGGTGGTCAAACTGGTGCTCAGCCAATTTCATTGGATGCAATTGAGCAAATTCAGGTTGCGACCGCACCTTATGATGTAACATTATCAGGTTTTACGGGAGCTTCTGTAAATGCCGTTACAAAATCTGGAACGAATGAATTTCATGGTACAGCTTATGCATTTTATAGAAATCAGGATTTGACTGGAAGTAAAATTAAAGGTGAAAAAATATTTGTACCAACTCTGGAACAAACTCAGGCTGGATTTAGTTTAGGTGCACCAATTGTTAAAGACAAATTATTCATTTTTGGAAACTTTGAAATTGACAAACGAAGTGATTTAGGATCAAATTTTGTTGCTAATAATAACGATGGCGTAACCGGAATTAATGAATCAAGAGTTATGGAATCTGATTTAATTGCTGTATCAAATGCATTAGCAGCCTTGGGATATGATACTGGTGCTTATCAGGGATTTATACATGAATCTAACTCTAATAAAGGAATTATAAAGGTAGACTGGAATATCAATGATAATCATAAATTAGCAGTTATTTATAATTTTCTGGATGCTTCAAAAGATAAACCGGCGCATCCAACAGCTCTTGGTTTTAGAGGTCCAAATGCTTCAATATTACAGTTTAGAAATTCAGGATATCAAATCAATAACAATTTAAGCTCTTTTTTAGCGGAGTTGAATTCTAAATTCAGTGAAAAAGTTTCGAACAAACTGCAAGCTGGATATTCTCATTTTAATGATTATCGTGTTCCATTTTCAGTCCCAGCTCCTGTAATTAATATTCAGGATGGAGCAGGTTCTAATTATATTATTGCAGGTCATGAACCTTTTTCAATCAACAATACTTTAGACCAGAAAGTGATTCAGATTACGGATAATTTGACTTATACCGTTGGAAAACATGTGTTCACTTTTGGAACTTCTTTCGAAAAATTTGGGTTTAAAAATTCTTTCAATTTAGCCGGTTATGATAATTTTGGTAACCCTAATGGTTATGCCGGAACTTTCTTTACTCCTTATTTTACCACTCAGGATTTCTTAAACGATGCTGCGCAGCCCTATGCTACAAGTATTATTGCTCAAAATCTTCAATATGCACAAGATACATTTAATACAAAAAGTCAATTTGAAGTTGGATCTGATGGTGGTTGGAAACTCGCCGAGCTAAACGTAGGTCAATTAGCATTTTATGCACAAGATGATATAAGTCTAAATGATGATTTTAAATTGGCTCTGGGTTTACGAATCGATAAACCATTGTATTTTAATACGGCTGATTTGATTCAGAAATATATAGACACAGATAATGGAGGTGCAGGAAGAGATAACAGCATAGATTATTATGATCCTCAAACGGGTCAGGCAGTTAAATTAATATCAACAGATTTACCAAGTGATCGAATTTTATGGTCGCCAAGAATTGGTTTTAACTGGGATGTTAAAGGCGATGCAACTTCTCAGCTTCGAGGAGGTTCTGGAATTTTTACAGGAAGAATTCCTTTTGTATGGTTAGGAAATCAGGTAAGTGGAGCTGATGACAGTTTCTTGCAAATCATGGATCCGGATTATAAATGGCCTCAGGTTTGGAGAACAAGTTTAGGGTTTGATCATCGATTTGAAAGTAATTATATTGTAACATTAGATTTGTCTTATAATAAAGATATCAATGCCGTACATGTTCAGAACTGGGGATTAAAGGATCCTACAGGAACTTTGGAAGGTGTAGATAACAGAGCAATTTATGTTGCGGCAGATCACGGAGCTAATAATGCTTATGTAATGACTAATTCAGATAAAGGAAGTGCTTTTAATGCAACTGTTAAATTGCAAAAAACTTTTGAAAATGGTTTGTATGCAAGTGTTGCTTACAATTATTTGAAATCAAAAGATGTAAACTCAATTGAAGCTGAAATTACAGGAGATGCCTTTGCTTTTAATCCAGCACTTGGAAATGTAAATAATGATGTATTATCAAATTCTAAATACGGAGATAATCATCGTTTTATTGGAGTTGCTTCTAAAAAATGGAAATATGGAAATGACAAATGGGCAACAACGGTTTCGACATTTCTGGAATATGCTCAGGGAGGACGTTTTAATTATACGTATGGAGGAGATATTAATGGAGACGGTTCCTCTGTAAATGATTTAATATATATACCTACCACTGCAGAAATTGGTCAGATGACTTTTAGTGGAGCTGGTCAGGCCGAGGCATTCGATAAATTTATAGCTCAGGATAAATATATGAAAGACAGAAGAGGGCAATATGCGGAACGTTATGGCGCAATATCTCCATGGAGAGGAAGATGTGATTTAAAACTGTTGCAGGATTATAATTTTAGAGTTTCATCTGCTTCTGAAAAAAAGAATACAATTCAATTTAGTATCGATATTTTGAATTTTGGAAATTTGATAAATTCAGATTGGGGAGTTGTTCAGGTTCCAACCAGTGTCCAGCCAATTGGAGTAACTGTTGCAGGGAATACCCCAACCTATACTTTTAATAATACCCCAACTAAAACGTTTAGTTATGACGCCAGTTTAACGTCAAGATGGCAAATGCAATTTGGTATCAGATACATTTTTTAGGAAAGTAAAAAAAGTTGTAAATTTGCCCTCGCATTTGCGAGGGCTTTTTTATGTAAAAATGAAAAACATTTGAGCTCTTTTTAAGATGTTTAAACAAAGAAAAATAAATGAAATACGCAAGACTTACAAAAGAGCAATTTGATGAATTGCATGCAGAATTTGCCAGCTTTTTAGCGACACAGGCTATTGATAAAGCGGAGTGGGATTCTTTAAAAATAAATAAACCAGAAGTAGCTGAACAGGAATTGGATGTTTTTTCGGATTTGATTTGGGAAGGTGTTTTGTCAAGAGCCGAATTTTTAGAGCATTTTTCTAAAAATCATATTTTCTTATTTCAGTGTTTTGAGACATATGTACAATCAATAGTTTTAAAATCATTGGTTCCTGAAACTGATTTTCTAACGAAAGAAGGTTTGCAATGGTTAAGTGATAATATGTTTACAGAAACGATTGAAATGAAAGTTGGTAAAAAAGTGTTTACAGAGGATAGAAATGCTTCTATTTTTGAATTGATTCAACAGGGTGCTTTTTTAAGTGATGGACAATTATTCAAACAAATTAATACTATTTTGGAATCATAAAATAAATTAAGAAATAAATAGACTTCGATAAAGGCGAACAATAAATGTTAAATTGTTCGCCTTTTTTTTATTTTTTAACTTTTGTTTAAACTTTTATATTTTTTTTACCAGGTATTTCTACGCATTTTTTTTGAATAACGAAATAAATCGCCTTATTATCTCATATTCATTAGTTTATATCATTAAAAAGGTTTGTTTAAGCCTTTTTTAATCGATTGCCTAGTTGTTTTTGTAGGTTTAAACCTTCTTTTTTAGAATTTACTCAAAATAAATTAATTTTTTTTGTGATTATTATAACACTTGTTTTTTACTCTAAGGCATTGATTTTTCTGATGCAATTAGCATTTTATTAACATTTTGTCTTTTTTTAAAATGAAATAAATAAGAATTTTATTCTTGTTTTATATTTTCATTTTAACTAATTTTAATAAAAGAAAGGTTAAACAAAATGTTTTGAAAAAAACACATTTTATTAGATCCAATTTGTTCTTTCTTAAAGAAGAAAATTTAGTAAAATTTTTATTGCACTATAGTTTAAAATTTCTTTTAAAATAACTTAATTAATTTGCTTATGGAATTGACATTTACTCTCCTCATTAAGTTTACATTAGGTCTTCAAATTATTTTAGCTTTATTTTTTATTCTTGTGGATAAAATTAAGGTTATACAAAAAGCAAATTTTAATTTAATTATACACATTTTTCAAAAAAGCCAATATTACGTCAGCTTTTTATTTACAAACCCCAGTTGGTGGCTTTGTTCTTAAAAAGTATTGTCGTATTTTTTTGTGATAAATACTTTCTCATTAAATAGTGTTTCAGATTTAGAAAGGCATAAATTTTCTAAATAAAAATAAATTGTCTAATCAACATTTTATTGAAATTGAAGCATACTCTTTATTTAATAGAATTCCCAAATTCTACTTTAGACATAAATTTTCTTTCCGAAAGCTAAACCTTCTAGCAAATCATTCTATTTATTTGGAACGCTGATCTGTATCAGTATTCCACAAAAGTTTTGAGGCATTTTTTATTCCATAGGAATAAGAGATGGTCTTTGTGTACTTCTGTATACGCAATATTTTTTTAATGAAATGTAGTTTAAAATAACAGTCGACTAGTATTTTAAATTTCATTTTAAGTAGCTGATTATTAACGTTTTTTAAAATTGCCTAAGCACACGTGCTTATCGCAACAGGTATTTTATTGTCCATTTTCTAATCTTCCAAATTATGAAAAAAAAATTTACTTTTTATGATCTCATTTTAAAAAAGAGATTATTGAGTTTGGTGTTTTTATTGCTTTTGTGCAATAAAAATTTTGCACAAACCTTTTGTAGACCAATATCAAATACGAACAGTGTTTCTGGTATCTGCATTGGTACAAGTGTAAATAATCCCACAGCAGCCTACGATAATGATGCAGGCTTAACGACATTTGCAACGCTGAGTACAGTCGTCGGCGTATTATGTTCTGCTCAGGAAACGTTGGTTCTTAACCAAACGGCAAAGGCAGGCGATCAAATTGTTTTGTATGTAGGTAGTGGTGCTGGTTTACTTAATCTATCCTTATTATCTTCAGGTACAATTCAGCCTAAACTTAATGGTACGAATTCCGGATCAGCAGTAGCGATAAATAATCCTTTGCTTAATCTGGCATTATTACCAGGAAATACAATTGGAGTATTAAGATATACTCTAACAGGTGATACGAACCAGGTTCAAATACAGTTAGGCGGACTTGTAAGTGTGCTGACTGATTTAAGAATTTATGATGTTCGTTTAGAATTTGCTGCTCCTACAGTAACCGGAGGTTTAAATCAAACAATTTGTTCAGGAAATGCAACTACATTAACTGCAACTCCGGCAGCCGGAACTACTGTGGCTTGGTATAGTTCACCCACTTCAACTACAGCTTTAGCTACTACAAATTCGTATACAACTCCGGTTTTAACTGCAAATACAACTTATTATATAGGTGTTACGAGAGCAGCGGGTTGTGAAGGAAATGAGCGTGTACCAGTTGTTATTAATGTATCAAATCCTGTCGCACCAGCGATTAGTACATCTGGAACAGCAATTTGTTCCAGTGGTTCAACTCAGCAAACCACATTGTCAGTAATCAATCCAATACCGGGAACTACTTATAATTGGTATAGTGGGTCAACAGGAGGACCAGTATTGGCATCTGGTGATACTTATTCTCCAACTGTTCCTTTAGGTACTACAAGTTTTTATGTTGAGGCAGTAATAGGAAGCTGTTTAAGTCCTGCAAGAACTCAGGTAGATGTAATTTCGAATGCTGTTCCGACAGCTCCAACGGTTCTGACACAAAGTGTTACGATTCAATCAGGGCAAAATGCAACATTAAATGCAGAAACTTCTCAGGCAGGCGTTACGTTAAATTGGTATGATGTCGCATCGGGCGGAACAGCTCTTGCTATAAATACAACAACTTATACAACACCGATTTTAACGGCTACAAAAACTTTTTATGTTGAAGCTCAAAGTGCAGCAGGAAACTGTGTAAGTGCAACAAGAGTTCCTGTAACAGTTACAGTTATACCATCGGCATTAGGAGGTTGTCTGGAAGCGGGTAGTCAACAAACACTTCAAAACGGTTTGTGTTTGCTATGTAGTAGCACAAATCCAAATAATTCTGTTGACGGAAATCCTGCGACAGCAGCAAGATTAACAGTTCCGGTTGGTTTAATAAACGGATGGATTCAACAAACCTTACAATTTAATAATCCTGGTAAAGCAGGAGATATTGTTGATGTAGAATTAGAATTACCAGGCGGAATTACAGATCTTCAATTATTAGGAGCCGTTACTTTAGCAACCTATAATGGAGCAACTTATAATAATGATAGAATAGCAGTTAGTAATCCGCTAATAACTTTACAATTATTATCTGGTAATCGCTTTAGAGCTAGTGTGGTTGCAGGAGCTAATTTTGATCGGGTTGAGATTCGATTAGGTGGTTTAGCAACTCTTTTAACCAGTGTAGATATTTATCAGGCAACTTACAGATATAAAGCACCTACGGTAACAGGAAATACAACTATTTGCAGTGGACAAACTACTACTTTAGTCGCAAATACTGCAGTTGGTGAAACTATTAATTGGTATAATGTCGCAACTGGAGGTATATCGCTTGCTAGTACTGCTTCTTATACAACACCAGTTTTAACGACATCAACTACTTATTATATAGAGATAGCAAGAAATGGTTGTGTTAATAGCGAGCGTTTTCCGGTATTAATTTCAATTGATAATCCGATAGCTCCGGTTATTGCTGCAGGAGGTACAACAATTTGTAGTGGTCAGACAACTACATTAAATATAGATACACCCGCTGCTGGTACTGTATATACTTGGTATGATGCAGCTTCAGCCGGAAATTTATTATTTACAGGAAATTCTTTTGCAACACCAAATTTAACTGTCAACACAACGTATTATGTTGAAGCAGGGATTGGAAGTTGCTCAAGTGCGACTCGAACTCCTGTTACCGTAACAGTTAATCCGCTACCTGCAGCACCAATTGCAGCTTCGTCGAATGTAATTATTCAATCAGGACAAACTGCAGCTTTGCAAGTATCAAGCCCTGACTCTAATGTTACATTTGATTGGTATAGTGTACCAACTGGAGGAACAGTGTTAGCATCCGGAACAGCTACAGCTACATATACAACGCCGGTTTTAACAGCAAACCAAACGTATTATGTTACTGCCAGAAATATTACTTCAGGTTGTATTAGTAGTGCAAGAACACCGATTAATGTAATAATAAGTAATACTATAAGTACTTGTTTACAGGTAAATGCTCAGACAACTACAAAAGGAGGACTGACTGGATGTTTATTATGTACTTCAGCTAATGAAGGAAATTCTATCGATGCTAATTCGGCAACAGCGGCAAATCTTTCAGTTATTGCTGGTTTAGTAAATGATTATATACAACAAACGCTTACATTTTCTACTTCTGGACAAGCCGGCGACATTATAGATGTTGAATTAGGAATTCCTGCTGGAATTATAAATGTAACAGCTCTTTCTTACATTAGCTTAAGAAGTTATAATGGAATAACACCAAATGCTGATCAGACTAATATTGGAGCATTAATTGATATTCAATTATTATCTTCTACACGTTTAAAAGCTAGCTTCGTAGCAGCAGGACCTTTTACTGCCGTTGAAGTTAGATTAGGTGGTGTAGCTACTGTAGCAACAAGTTTAGATATTTACGGAGCTTCATACAGATTTAAAAATGCTACTGTTACAGGTGCTACAACGCCAATTTGTAATGGACAAACGGCTACTTTAGCAGCAAGTTCAACTGTGGCAGGGGAAACATTTAGCTGGTATGATGCTGCGAGTGCAGGAATTCAACTTTCGCCTACAGCATCTTATACTACTCCAAATTTAACAGCTACTACAACTTATTATTTAGAAGCAACACGTGGAGGTACTTGTATCAATAGTGTTCGCCAGCCTGTAACGGTTACTGTAGCTCCATTTGCAACTGCTGCGGATGTAACAATAACAAGTCCGCAAGAAGCTTCTTGTGCTGGAGGAATTGTATTATCTCCAACTTCACCTTTAGTGGGAGCACAATTCAAATATTACACGAATCAAAATAAAACACAGGAAATTATTACAGGATCTACAGTTGTAGCACAGCCGGGAGTAACATTCTCTAAAGATGCTACAACAGGAGCATTAACTATAAGTGGTCTTATCGCTTCAGGAGCGCCTTATAATTATTATGTTTCTGTGACTAATGCTGCTACTTGCGAAAATGATATCAATACTCTAAAACAAGTAACGGTTAATTTTCCAACAGTTACACCATTAGTAGTAATTGCTACACCTTTGGTAGGTTGTGGAACTGTAAATTTAGCAAATGCAATTACAGGTTTTGATACAACAGGAAACACAACATATACTTTTTACGATCCATCAAATAATATTTTACCTGCAAATGCTGCAGCAAATATAAATACAAGTGGTATTTATTCAATTCAGGCTCAGGGTAACGGAGTAACATGTTCATCAGCTATACTACCAGTAACGGTTACTATTAACCCGTTGCCAAGTTTGGTTGTAACACCTTCAATATCAGTAAATGTTGGGTCTACAGTAGCATTAAATGCAACATCAGATGGGACATTGGCATGGTTTGATCCACAAGGAAATGCATTAACAGGGCCACCGTTTACAACAGGTGTTTTAAATACTCCCGGAATTTACACGTATACAGTAGTTGCTTCTAATGCGAATTGTTCAAGAACAGGAACTGTTTCTATAAATGTTATAAATCCTAGTACCTGCCAATCATTAACAGAAAGAGTTTATGCTAATACCCAAACTCAGGGTTCAATTCTAACAGGAGGAGTAATTAATGGAGCAAATGCTGTTGACGGAAATCCTCAAACTTATTCAACAATTGTAACAGGGTTAGGGCTTCTAGGAGTTGGTACTACATGGCAAACTTTGACATGGCCAGCAAATATTGTAAAAGGAACTCCGGTAACTATTAAATTAGGATCTGAATATAGCGCAGTTGCAGTAGGACAAAACTTATCTGTAGTTGGAACTATGAATGGTGTTGATATTGGACCCTTACAATCTGTTTCGGGGTCATTATTGAATTTACTATCTGGCGATAATAGTTTCGAGTATACTTTTGTTCCGGCTGATGGTACGGGACCAAAAGATTATAATGGAGTAAGAATTCAGTCAGCTTCCCTTTTAAGTGTCGCCCAAAGTACAAAAGTATTTGATGCTTATTATAATAAATCAGTACCAACAGTTACTTGTACACCTGGAGACATTCAGGATGTTTATTATGGTGCAACAGATTTAGGCCTTCCGATAGGAGCATTAACAGCCACAGTAGGTGTTAGTAATGCCTGGAATGTCGCTGATAATGATATTACAACTTTTGCAACAATGTATAGCGGAGTTGGAGCTTTGGCAGCAGCCGATTTGACAGTTGCGTTTAAAACACCAGCTATTGCAAGTGATACATTAAGAATAGTGGTTTCAAAACCAGGTGTTTTATTAGATGTAAATTTATTGACAGGATTTACTATTCAACGTTATTTAGGTAATGTTGCAGTTGGTGCTCCTATTCAAAATACAAGTACATTTTTAAGCATAAGATTACTACCTGGAAATACAATGTCTATGGTACTTGTATCTTCTCAACCAGATCCTTACGATCGTGTTAGAATTCGTTTTGGAGGGGTTGCCGGAGTTTTAGAATTCCTTAGAGTTCATACTGTTGAACGTGTAGGTAATACTAAAATCATAGGCAGTGATATTAATAATAAAGTAACAGTTTGTCCGGGAACACCTGTCACGCTTCAGATTCCGGCAGATGCCTGTTCTACATATACCTGGTATGATTCACCAACCGGAGGCTCAGTTGTAGCAAATGGTGCTACTTATACAGTTCCAAGTACATTAGCGGCAGGAATCTATAAGTACTACGTACAGCCAGTTCGTTATGGTTGTGAAACTTTTGCCAGAGGAGAAGTAACTATTGAAGTAAGAGCGACAAGCCCAGTTAATGCTTTGGGTAATATTACTCTAAATGGAGGTACAGCAACTACAATTTGTGCTCCAACAGGAACTGTTACTTTAGCAACTGTTTTAACAGGAACTCCCGTTATAACGAATCCGGTTTATCACTGGTATAGTTTTAATGGAACAACAAGTCAATTAATTGCTGGTGAAACAACCAATCAATTAATTGTGAATGGTTTGATCCCGGGAACATATACTTATTTTGTAGGCGTTAGTGGAGATAATTATTGTGAAACTGCAGAAGCAGATAGAAAACAAATTACGTTCACAATATTAAGACCTTCAGATCAAAATGATCTTTCAGTTTCTGATGTATCAATTTGTCATGATTTGCCTGTAACATTAACACCAACAGCAAGTTTATTAACAAATCCAATATTTTATTGGTACTTAGATAGCAATAAAACACAACCTATTGCAAATGGATCAACTATTGGTGGAGTAACTTATGCGATTAGTTCTTCAGGTGTTTTAACAGCAACTGGAATTACACTTGCTATGAGTCCTATTTCATATTATGTGGGAGTATCAAGCGATACAACTTGTGAAAATATTGCAGGTACACTTCAAACGGCTACTGTAATTATAACCGATCCTGGAACACCAGTAATTACAGATACTGCTCAGGAATTCTGTTTGATTAACGCTCCGACTTTCGCAACTATTGACGTAAGTCCAGCCGTTGCTGTGAATATAGTTTGGTATGATGCGTTGACAGGAGGAAACTTGATTCCATCCACAACAGCACTTACAACAGGTACTTATTATGCTGCGATAAAAGATCCAGTTACCAATTGTGAAAGCGCAGTAAGATTAGCTATCACTATCAGTGTAACCGATCCTGGAACACCAGTGATTACAGATACAACTCAGGAATTCTGTTTGGTAAATGCACCGACTTTTGCCACTATCGACGTTAGTCCAGCTGTTGCTGCGAATATTGTTTGGTATGATGCCTTGACAGGAGGAAACTTGATTCCATCTACAACAGCTCTTACCACTGGTACTTATTATGCTGCAATCAAAGATCCGACAACTACTTGTGAGAGTAATGTTAGATTAGCTATCACTATCAGTGTGACTGATCCTGGAACACCAGTAATTACAGATACAGCGCAGGAATTCTGTTTGGTAAATGCACCGACTTTTGCCACTATAGATGTTAGCCCAGCTACAAATATTGTTTGGTATGATGCCTTAACTGGTGGAAACTTGATTCCATCCACAACAGCGCTTACTACAGGTACTTATTATGCTGCAATCAAAGATCCGACAACTACTTGTGAGAGTAATGTTAGATTAGCTATTGCCATAAGCGTAACTGATCCTGGAACACCAGTGATTACAGATACAACTCAGGAATTCTGTTTGATTAACGCGCCAACTTTTGCCACTATTGACGTAAGTCCAGCCGTTGCTGCCAATATCGTTTGGTATGATGCGATGACAGGAGGAAACTTGATTCCATCTACAACAGCTCTTACCACTGGTACTTATTATGCAGCAATCAAAGATCCGACAACTACTTGCGAGAGTAATGTTAGATTAGCTATTGCCATTAGTGTAACTGATCCTGGAACACCAGTGATTACAGATACAGCCCAGGAATTCTGTTTGGTAAATGCACCAACTTTTGCCACTATAGACGTAAGTCCAGCCGTTGCTGCGAATATAGTTTGGTATGATGCGTTGACAGGAGGAAACTTGATTCCATCCACAACTGCGCTTACAACGGGTACTTATTATGCTGCAATCAAAGATCCGACAACTACTTGTGAGAGTAATGTTAGATTAGCCATTGCCATAAGCGTAACTGATCCTGGAACACCAGTGATTACAGATACAGCTCAGGAATTCTGTTTGGTAAATGCACCGACTTTTGCCACTATAGACGTTAGCCCAGCTACAAATATTGTTTGGTATGA